>NZ_JBDOIO010000003.1:3149162-3898324 GCF_039831995.1 Paenibacillus pabuli | reverse complement strand
GTAAACCTCTTGCCTTATGCAAGAGGTTTTTTTATTTATCAACAAATCTCATGTGATACTTCATCTTTTATGAGTAAGGCAGACTTTTGTAATTTGCTCTCATCGAATGATTTTGTTTAAATAGATACAGACGTTCAATAAAAATGGGTTCAGATCTAAAGAGGAGGAATCGTGTGAAAAGAGCTCTTGTTATTGGAGGAAAGGGAACGTTAGGAAAGGCGATTGTTGCCAGGTTGAATGAGCTGTCTGTAGAAGTGGTTACAGCAGGCAGAAGCTCCGGTGATTATCAAGTCGATATAACCTCTACTGATAGCATCAAGGCTCTTTTTGAAGCTGTGCAAAACATTGATTATGTCATTGTCGCGGCTGGTCAGACACATTATGCCAAACTGGAAGAGCTGACCCCTGAGAACAACATGATCAGTGTACAGAGCAAATTGTTGGGCCAGGTCAATATCGTGTTAATCGGTCAACACTATATCAATGACAATGGAAGTTTCACGCTGGTAAGTGGCATTATTAAGGATCATCCTATTGCACAAGGTGCTTCAAGTGCCATGGCCAATGGGGCAATAGATGCGTTTGCTAAAGCGGCAGCCTATGAGTTGCCCAGAGGTATTCGTTTGAATTCGGTCAGCCCTAATTTGTTTGAAGAGTCGGCTGAGAAATATAGGGACTTTTTCATTGGTTTTAACCCGGTACCTGTGGAACGTGTGGCTAATACGTTTATTCAAAGTGCACTGGGCATCGAAACGGCACAAACCTTTAAAGTATATTGAATAACAAAGAAGGCTAATCAACTTATCGTTGAGCCTCAGAAAGCTTACTGTGGGCAACATATGATCTTCATGAGAATTGAGCTTGCCAAAACCGATTATAGCTCTGGATACGCCCAAAGTAAAAATAACTAAGGACATTAACAGGATGAACCTGCTAATGTCCTTTTGGTTATATTTAAGGAGAGGAGCTCTGCAATTCAATTTAGACATTTAGTATCTTTCCAAAATCGTTTGAGTTTTCAAGCCATCGGCAGGAATAAGCCAGTTGTTGCTTTCCAACACTTGCAGCAGCTCGGTACGCAGGCCGGATACGGCTGCAGCATCTTCGGTTTTGAAAGAAACCTCTACAAGGTTCTCTACCCCTGTACCATCTGCGTTACGAATAGGCCATACTTCAAGCGTCAGATCTTGTCCATTCCATGTGCCTTCATAGCGTTGGAACGTTATAGGGCCATGAGCACGGGCTTGCGAGAGCGTTTGTTTACCCCAGTTGGAAGAAGACCAGTTTTTCAGTTTGCCTGGCAGCTTGTCCAGCAGCATATCAAGCGCGTCCTTCTCGGAAGGAAGCTGTACGCCAGTAGCTTTGGTATCTACTTTTTTGGTATTAGAGAAGCTTAGGGTTTGTTTGCCATAACCCCAATCGATCTCAGCCTCATAATTATCATCTGATGCATCAAATCCCTCTTGGTTTGCCAGAGTTAATGCTGCATTAATGTCACCGTTAATTACGGGATAGCGCTTTTTGTAGGTCAATTCATAGTTGTTTTTGTCATCTTTCTTCCGGAAACGGACATCCCATCCCGCTTGGTTCAGATTCAGAGCATTGGTATCAAAGTACTCTGCGCTGATGTTTCTTGGTGTAGAATCCAGGGACAACGTTTGAATAACTTCACTCCGAGGTGTTCCATCCGAGTTCAGTACCAGTTCCGGTTTAGCCAGAAACTTCACTTCGTAGGCAGGTACGGCATTGGCCGCCGCTGAAGCTTGAGGTGCCTGGAACGCCAGACTGCTCCCCAATGTGACGATACTCAGCATCAATGAGGTCGTTACCTTTTTCCACTTTTTCAAAACCAATCACTCCCTAGGCTGGATTAATGTACAGACCCACTTTATCGTCCGAGTATATGAACGTGATTAACATTGGACGAGCATTGCGTTAACCCTGCATAGATTTGATGAATGGCGAACGAGAGTTTTTATGGGGCGAAGCCAAGAAATGGAGGGGAGTCAGGGACTCCTTCGTGAAGAACTTCCTTGAACCGATTCATTTGAACGGAAGGATGTCGATCCTTATTATGTACCGTGTATATATGCCTTGGAGCCTGTTCTCCCGGAATAGGAAGGACCTGAATCAAGCCGTGCTGCTCCTCCCACTGTACAGCCATGCGCGACATGAATGAAATATGACCTCCGAGCAGAACCAGCTGTTTGATCGCCTCAAGTGAGTCCATCTCCACCGTACTGCGGAGCCGCACAGCATGTTGTTCCAGCCATTGGTTCGTCAAACGCCGTGTGCTGGATTCGTTCCCATGCAGAGCGAAAGGAACCTGAGAGATATGATCTGGCTCCAAAACTTCTCTTCTAGTCAAAGCGTGCTGCGGAGCACAGATTAACACCAGATCATCTGCGCATAGCGGATCGGCTTGAAGATTCGGACTGACAAATGGTTCGGAAGAGATTACCCCCAGATCAATCTGGTGCCGCATTAACATCTCGCGGATGACAGGAGACGGTTTGACCGATAACACAATACGAATACCGGGAAACTCCTGTGAAAATGTATTTAGCATTGATGGCAGAAGATAAGTTGCAGGTACATAGCTTGCCCCAATGTGAAGCGTGCCCCTGTAGAGGCTGTCGTATTCTTTGACTACCCGGCGGGCCTCTTGGGTCAGGGCATTAATCTTCACGGAATAATGAAGTAGGGCCTGTCCAGCCTCCGTTAGAAACGTCTTCCCACTGCGCGATTCGAATAATCGCACCCCCATCTCTTCCTCCAGTGACTTCATATGAAACGTAACCGTGGGTTGCTTGATGCCCAGAATCTCCGCGACACTGGTCATGTGATGATGCTTGTCAATTAACTCTACAATTTGCAGTTTAATCAGATTCAACGAACTCACACTCCTCTCCCTTATACAGGGCCTCCATAATATAAGATGATTTAATGCTTGTTTTCATAAAGACGGGGAGTACAGGACCAATCTGAAGAAGCGAAGCTAAAAGCTTTCTGAAAGAAAGCTGCTTCGAAAGGATCTGCTGCGCCTTTATTCCCTGATTTCTCCTTTTGAAAAGGGAATCAAGGAAATCCGGGGATAACAGCGATCGGAAGATGGTGCTGTAATCGGAGTAACAAAATGAAAAATTGATTTGGCTCACCTTATATAGATTTAATCTATGAACATCAACAGAATTCATCTAAAAAGTTAATTTCATTTTTACATTCCTAACATACAACTCGCGAGAGCGGGCGTTAGACTGAGTACAGTACAAGAAGACAGGCAGGGATGCTTATGAAAATGGAGATTTCAGGAGTTCAAAAATCATTCAATCGCACACCTGCACTATTGCCCACGGATTTGACGCTTCAGCATGGTCAGTTTACGACGCTGCTTGGTCCATCAGGCTGCGGCAAAACAACATTGCTGCGCATGCTTGCCGGATTAGAACAGCCGGATGCGGGAGAGATTATTGCGGGTGATCAGTGCATTTTCTCAGCAGCCAAGCGGATCGATGTACCCACACATAAGCGTAATCTGGGCATGGTGTTTCAGGATTTTGCATTATGGCCGCATATGACGGTATATGAGAATGTGGCATTTGGCTTGAGAGCCGGAAAGCAGAAATCAAATTTACGGCAGAAAGTAACCGAGGCACTCGGCATGGTTCGCCTGCAAGGCATGGAAGATCGTTATCCTCATCAGCTGTCCGGTGGACAGCAGCAGCGGGTTGCTTTTGCCAGAGCGGTAGCCGTGAGACCTGGTGTGATTCTGTTTGATGAACCGCTTAGTGCACTCGATGCTGTACTGCGGGAAGAAATGAGGATTGAGATGATGTCCCTCGTTCGGGATATGGGGCTAACCGCCCTGTACGTCACTCATGATCAGGTTGAGGCAATGTCGATGTCGGATGAGATTGTAGTCATGGAGAAGGGGCGGATTTTGCAAAAAGGAAGCCCCGAGACGATCTACGCATCGCCAAGTGATCCCTTCGTTGCTTCGTTTATCGGAAAATCCAACTGGCTCACACCGAATCAGTCCATGGTACGACCGGAACATGTGACCTGGAATAGGACAAGTCATGACGACCTGCGATATCAGGCAGCGGTACTGAGTGTCAGCTATGTAGGGGAGCGTTATGAAATCCGGGTTCAAATGGAAGGGCTTGGCGTATGGACGGCTTATCTGGACCGAAGGGTTCGCGTAGGAGAGCAGGTTCAGCTGTATATATCGCCAGAGCGTATCTGCCGTATGAACGGACATGAGAGCCGGGATGCGAAGCGGGAAGCTATAGCTGCAGCGAACTAGGAAGCTTGAAGCGGAAATCAGAAAAAAATATAGCAGAAAAAATATATAAACCAAGGGAGATGGAATGTGATGTTAGGAATGAAAACACGGAAAAAAAGTGCAATGCTGCTGTTAACAGCGGTGATGAGCATTAGCTTGTTTGGATGCAGTACGAACTCAACCGCTGGAAACGCAGGACAATCTGCGGGAGAGGGAAGTACCGCAGCAGCAGCTCAACCAACCGAAACAGCAGGCGGCAAACTGGTGTTGTATAGTGCAGGGCCACAAAAGCTGGCAGATAATATCGTGAGCGGATTTACGGCCAAAACAGGTATTGAAGTAGAGATGTTCCAGGGAACAACTGGTAAAATTCTCGCCCGTATGGAGGCTGAAAAATCCAATCCTGTGGCCGATGTCGTCATTCTTGCCTCTTTGCCTTCAGCACAGGCGCTCAAAGCGGACGGTTTGACGCTTCCATACCCTGAAGCAGCCAATGCTGACAAGCTGAATAAGGACTGGTCAGATACAGAAGGCAACTATTTCAGTTCAAGTGCTTCGGCACTCGGAATTGTGTACAACACCAAGCTGGTGTCTACGCCACCGACAAGCTGGGCTGAACTCGCTACACCAGCCTGGAAAGACGCTGTAAATATTCCGGATCCAACGTTGTCCGGTTCTGCACTGGACTTCATTACAGGGTACCTGAGTGTGAACGGTGATCAAGGGTGGGATTTGCTGGACAGCTACAAAGCGAATGGTGTGGCCATGGCGGGTGCGAACCAGGAAGCCCTTGATCCGGTAATTACGGGAGCCAAAAGCATCGTTGCGGCAGGTGTCGATTACATGGCATATTCCTCTAAGGATAAAGGCGAACCACTGGACATCGTATATCCAGAGGAAGGGACTGTTATCAGCCCAAGACCGGCTGCAATCCTGAAATCAAGCCAAAATGTAGAAAACGCCAAGGCGTTTATCGACTATCTGTTGTCCGATGAAGCACAGAAGCTGGTTGCTGATGCGTACCTGATTCCGGGCCGCGAAGATATTGAAGCGAGCAACCGGGCCAATCTGAAAGATATCCCGCAGCTGAAAGTGGACTGGAACTGGATGAGTGAACACGGTGATGAGACAGCGGCTCGTTTCTCCGAGATTTTCAAATAAAATCGTTGAAACAATACTGAAGAACATTCGGCAACAAGTGTAACGAGTGTCTTGGTGGAAGTCATGTGAGGTGAAATCAGTGAAACCTGTTGTACTGGACAACAACCGTATTTTTCGGAGAGTGGGCGTGATTCTGGCCCTCTTTCTGCTGACTATAAGTATTGGCGTACCATTGCTGCTGATTTTCTGGCAGAGCGTGTATCCGGATGGACAATGGGACTGGATGGCTCCGATCCGGACGATTACCGGTCACCATTTATCCGGTGTACTGCTTAATTCCGTCTGGCTGGGCATCTGTGTTGTTGCCGTCACCACCTTGCTGGCCCTGCCGCTGGCCTGGATGATGGCCAAGACCCGTATGGGACAGCACCGCTGGGTGGACGTGATCCTGATGATTCCGTTCATGACACCTCCGTATATCGGTTCGATGGGCTGGATTTTGTTTATGCAAAAAGGGGGATACCTGCAGCAGTGGGTGTCATCAGCTGAGAAATGGAGCGAGCTCTTTTTCAGTTTCTGGGGCATGGTGCTGATCATGAGCCTGCATCTATTCCCATTTCTGTACTTGCTGCTGCGGGATGCGCTGATTCGCATCGGCGGCAATCTGGAAGAGGCAGGATCGGTTCACGGGGCACCTGCGGGATACCGGTTCAGACGCATTATTTTACCCTTACTGTTATCTTCCTATGGGATGGGGATCATGCTTGTTTTTGTCAAAACGATTGCGGAATTCGGAACTCCGGCCACCTTCGGCCGCCGTATCGGGTACTACGTCATGACCTCGGAGATCCACAAATATATTTCCAGTTGGCCGATTGACTTCGGCAAGGCCACCTCACTTGCATCGGTGCTGTTGTCCGTATGTCTTGTCATGTGGTACATGCAGTCTGCCATGAGTCGTAAATTCACGTACCGTCTGGTGGGAGGCAAGGGACAGCGGTCTAAACGATATTCTCTTCGCGGAGGAGCGGGATGGCTGTGCGGTATCTATCTTGCAGTGCTTCTCATTCTATCTGTGGGTATTCCGTACTTCTCCATCATTGCGGCTTCGACAATGAAGCTGCGCGGGGCCGGATTGTCTCTGGACAATGTAACGCTGGATCACTTTCGGGATCTGCTCTCCTGGGGCTCGGTTAGCATGAAAGCCATCGGGAATAGTCTGGGATTGTCCCTTGCCGCTTCCACCGTTGCGGTGGTGATCGGTACAGGATTTGCGCTGGCGATTGGCAAGTCATCCTCATTCATGCAGCGTGTGATTGATCTGTTCAGCCTGCTGCCCAACACCGTACCAGGCATTGTTATGGTTGTAGGTCTGATCCTGTTCTGGAATTCGCCATGGATGCCTGTCACCCTGTACAACACGTACGGGATGGTGGTGCTGACGTATGTCGTTCTGTTTCTGCCATATACGGTGCAGTACGTGAAATCGAGCTTCACCCAGATCGACGGAACCTTGTTCCAGGCAGGTCAGGTGTTTGGCGGAAAGCCGCTGTATATTCTTCGGCGCATTCTTGTGCCGCTGATCATTCCCGGCATGCTGGCCGGTTGGATGATGACATTCACTATTGCCACACGTGAGCTCGTAGGCTCATTGTTAATTCTCCCGCCGTCCATGCAGACGTCGGCAACGTACATTTTTGCACAGTTTGAACAAGGTCAGGTGTCGCTCGGAATGGCCATGGCTGTTGTAACGGTCGGCATGACGGTACTGATGCTGCTCGGCATTGAACTATTGAATTCGAAGAGAAAGTGGAATGCATCATGATGAAACTGAACGTATGGGGCGGGGCAGGCGAGCATGGCCGCTCCGCCTATCTCTTGAGCGGAGACAGGACTCATATTTTAATGGATTGTGGCGTGAAAAAAGAAGGAGCAGGAGAGTACCCGCTGATCGAGCCCGAACTTGTATCAACCCTGGATGCTGTTCTGCTGTCCCACGCGCATGAGGATCATTCCGTTGCCATTCCCTTGTTGTATAAGATGGGCTATCAGGGTGAAGTATGGACGACACGCGAGACAAGGGAGCAGCTGGACACCTATTTCCGGGCGTGGCGCAGCAATATGGAGCGTGCAGGATATGATCTTCCCTATGAGGAAACAGACGAGAAGTCCATACGTTACAGGTATTTGGAGGATGAGGCCAAGTCCGGGATCTGGTTCGAGATGGTTCCTGGTCTGCACGTGTTATGGGGACGCAGTGGCCATCTTGCCGGATCGGTATGGTTTGCACTTGAGATGGAGGGTAAACGGATCTTCTATTCCGGGGACTATACGTCCGAGTCCATGCTTCTGCAGGAAGATTGTGCGGCAGAGGCACTGAAATTGGCGAGCCTGTTTCGAGGCAGAGAGCGTAGAAGCAGCCGTATAAATAATTCGCAATTGTCTCAGGGTATGGCTGTCAGTGATGGGATACAATTAGCTGGAGAGTCACTGACGGAACTAGCGATGGCAACCGGGAACTCTAGGATTTCCGAGATATCCTTGACTTCTTCGTTAACAAAACGGTGCATGGATCAAGTGATGGATCTGGCGATTGTGGATGCTGCATATGGTACCGACCGGGATACACAAGCAGAAAAATTGGAACAGCTGGACCACGCCATTCGCCAGACCATTGCCCGTGGGGGCAAAGTATTGCTGCCGATGCCCTCGGTTGGCCGTGGTCAGGAGATCATATTATGGGCACAAGAGCGGTACCCGGGCGTTCCGATGATCGTTGAACAGGGACTCGTAGATGGCATGAAGCAGCTGCTGCGTGTCCCATACTGGCTGAGAGAAAAGGAAACGTATCTCAAGGGTCCATTAACGTATACCATTGGACAATTTTTGGATGGTCAATCCTGGCATCTGCCCAAGAATTGGGAAGATCGGGAGCGACTGCTGAACCAACATGCAGCTTCCCTATGGTTCATTCCAGACGGCATGATGCAGTCTTCGCTTGCCCGTTGGTACTATAGCCAGCTGGCGGAGAGCTGCGAGAACTTGATCTTGCTCACCGGACATGCGGCTGTTGGCACTTTTGCACAGAAGCTAGCACAGAATCCGGCTGAGTATGGCGTGTGCGAGGTGCAGAAAGTCCGTTATAAAGTGCATCAGGGCTGGCTGGATGTCGAGAGAATGCTGCAGCGGGTGCCTGCGCGGCATACTGTGCTGGTACACGCAGACAAGGCAGAAACGGACAGGTTGAGAGAGAACTTGCTCAGAAATAGCCCATCTCCGGAAGCAGAGGTATATTCATTGTCTCCCGGGGATGAGCTCTATGTCTAAACATGAAATTAAAATGAGATCAATGCATCATAATGCCATAATGTATCAGTTGAGAGCGTCCTTGGGGACGTTCTTTCCATTTTATTTTTTGAGGACTATGGTTCACGTTGAATGGGGTGCTCGAGTTCCGAATGACCCATTAGACTATCGAGCGCTTCTCCGTCCACAAGCACTTCCAAACGGTTTATTTCATCAAACTGAAACATCGTTGTGGTCAAAGCTTCCAAGGCCAGCAATTCCCCACTGGTACCAAGCTTGGCTTCATCGGGGATATGAACATCCAAAGTCAATGTATCCTCGGCAGATTGGACAGAGAGCAGTTCAACCTTTTCCTATAAAGAGACCAGCGCGGTATCGTCATTGTTTTGTAAGGCTTCAAATGTTTTTTTGTACTTCTCGTCGTCCTCTATAAACTCCAACTCAACTTCTCTTTTTTCAAGTTCCAGCACCTGTGTATCGGCGAAGTATACTTCAACAGTTTGCTTCTGTTCCTTGTTTGGCTCAACCTGGGTCCCACCATTGTTGGCAGGCTGTACGCTTCCGGAATGGTTGGGTTCATTCGTTCCGGATTCACTCACTGGCTTCTGGGCACACCCCGCGGCAATGATAAGAATGAACAAAAATAGTAGTCCGTATCCCATCTTTCGTTTCAACAAATCACATCCTCCGTTTGGTATAACGTTATATTTTATATCCCTAGATATTCCTTGATTCCATCAACTATTGCTTGTGCAGCTTTCTCTTGAACTTCCTCGGAGGACATGGCCTTTTCTTCGGCAGCATTGCTCAGGAAACCAATTTCCAAGAGCACTGCAGGCATGGTCGTTTCCCGAATCACCTGCAAGCTGCCATTCTTGACACCCCTATCCTTGAATCCCAGAGCCTTCACCAAGTGTTGATGAATGATATTGGCCAGGTCCTTGCTGCTGCTGCGCTGATAATAATATGTTTCTGTTCCTGATGCCTGAGGTGAGGACGTTACACTGTTGCCGTGTATAGAGACAAAGACATCCGCATTTAACTGATTCGCTAGTTCAACGCGCTCGGAACGTGTGGGATAGATATCACTGTCACGTGTCATGACCAAATCAATATCCGGCTCGTTGAGCAGGAGAGCTTGTACCTTTAGAGCCAATGCCAGAACGTATTCCTTCTCAGGTTTATTGGTGATACTTATTGCCCCTGGGTCACTGCCCCCATGACCTGGATCAATAACCACAACTTTACGTCCTGTATCGAGGGCAGGAGTCACCGGCACGGGCGTGACATTGTCTCCCGAAACGTTAAGATCGATAAGCAGCTTGTCGGCAATAATGTTTTGATCGAACTGCACGTCTTTTACATTGTTCAACTCAACCACAATCCGAACTTGTCCGGGATCCCGTTTAAATAGGGAATATCTCACTTCGGATACATTGGGATATCCGTTTACATCCAACTTGCCATTAAACCCCTGATTAAGCGGCTGTGCCAGGTCACCAAAGACCGTTCCAGGCAAGTCCACAACCAGTCGATCCGGGTTCTTCAAGGTGGATATGACCGGCTGCACTTTTTCCCCATCCAGGGACACGACAAGCTGATTGTCGGCAAAAACGATATCGGTTACATGGGTTAACGAGATGGTGTCGCTATCTCCTGAATCATCCCCAGATGCTTCGGCGGACTCATTATGGGTACCCGTTAAGTACACGATCTTCTCTCGGTTGTCCCACATTACGCTAAGTCCCATCTGTTCACTGACAAATCGAATGGGCACCACCAGCGTTTTGTTTAAAATTTGCGGAGCTGTATTCAGGGTAACCTGTTTGTCAGCAACCATGGCTTGCTTTTGGTCAACGGTGAGAGAAATCATTTTTTCATTTTGCTGTATCTTCACCTGACGGGCTTGTTGATTCCAATCGACATCGAACTTCAAATTTTCCGCAACGACTCGGATCGGGATCATGACATTTTTATTGACGATGGTCACCTGGACATCACTCGGGAGAGACAATTCCTCTCCATTCAAGAAGATTTTAGACGTGTTCGCAGCGGCATTTCCCTGAACAGGAAACAGAAAAAGAAAGAATAGGCTTATAAACATAAGTACAATGGTTTTCTTCATGAATACACCTCAACAATTTTAGAGCTTGTAACTCACCGACATGGAAATTCTAAGTTCCTGAATCGGTAAATAACAAATTCCCTCCCATAAATTTACTGCAATATATAAACAACAAAAATGTAAAAATGTTTCTTTTATTGATTTATTTAATTTTTACTTGAGGGCATCCCCCCTTTAACGGAAAGCTCCCGGTGAATCTGATATAGCTCCATTATTCGGTTGTTCATCAGATGGATCCTGTACAATAGCTAAGTTCATCTTTCAACGGTGGTGAAGTATCATATAGACGAAAGAGACGACCCTAAGGAGGGCCGTCTCTTTTGTTGCGTATAAACCAATTATTGCAATTTCAATGCTTTGGCGGTCCGTGCCTCTACTTCATCCATCAGAGAAGTCATATCCATGCCCGCATGATTACCAAGTAGAATAATGGTTACGTCGTCTGACAGATTGCGAGAGAAGGCTGTGGCAAAACCGCCGCCGCTGCCATTATGGAAGACCGTACGATTATTGCCGTTCTCCTTAAGGATCCAGGCGTAGCCATAATTTTTGTCCGAGTAGGGCTTGTACATCTGTTCAATCGTCTCCTGACTCAGGATCTGATCGGTGTACAATGCGCGGTCCCATTTAAGCATATCGTCAACCGTCGAATAGATCGTCCCTGATCCCGATTGTGATACGTAATAAGGAGCAGGCACCCACTTGTTATCTTCTGCGACGAAGCCACTGATGGTTTTGACCTTCCGTGATGCCTCACCCGAGTTTTTCATGCCGAGCGGCTTCAGAATCGTTTGTTGAACATAGTCGGCATAACTCATGCCGGATACTTGTTCAATCACGTAGGCGAGCAGCACATAGCCGCTGTTGCTGTAGAGATAGGCAGTGCCCGGTTCGAACTTCAGCGTTTTGTGCCGGATCTCCTCTACCGTTTCTTCCAGTGAGGTTCCTTCACCCCGGCCAAATGCGGACGGAAGGCCGGAAGTTTGAGATAACAGCATATGCAGAGTCATCTCGTCACCCTTCGGAATACCAGAGATGTATTTGGAGATGGGATCTTCTACATTCAGCTTGCCATCTTCCGCGAGGCTGAGAATGGAAGCTGCCGTGAAGGATTTGCTCAGTGAAGCAATTCTTGTCTTCTGGTCCGGTCGGTTCATCGTTTTCTCATCGGCCAGTCCATATCCTTGACGAAGTAGTACATCACCATTGCGTGCAATTAGGGCCATGCCCGGGAATTGGATTTCACGCAAATAAGCATCCACGCTGGTCACTTCGTCCTCCAGCAAACTGACTTTGTCGGTTTGGATGTTCACGCTCATCTGACCAGATGAGGTGCGGCCGACTTTAATATCGGCTTTCAGGGCATTCGCCATAGGACGGACAGGTACCATAAGCGTACCTTTAACCGTACGGGATTTCACGCCTGCATCCAGGCGAACGTGGTTGACCTTGATCGAGTCGCTGCCGGACTGGTGAACCAAAGTATCTCTTCCGACGGTGATGGTAGCCGTTTTGGTACGATTATCCCATTTCAAGGAACCTTTTACCGACTGGACGACATCCCTAAGGGGTACGTACGTTGATCCTTTGTAGATCTGAGGTGCATTCTTCCAAGATTGTGGTTCGCCATTCACTTCAATAAGAACTGCTTGCGTGTTCTGTGCAGCCGATATGGATGTGCTGAATTGTCCCAGCATCGGCCCTGCAACCAGAATGAACGCGAGCAGAATACGAAATAGGGATAAATATGCCTTAGAAACCGATTGATGCACGTGAGGCGATCTACGTGTGATTTGAATCCTCTCCTTCCAGACTTTTCATGGATAACCAGCTTACGAAATATTGTAAACGATCTCGTGGAGGGGGTCAAAATGGATGGAGAACCAGCAAACATAAGAGCCTAACAGAAATAATAGAATTTCGACGATATTTAGTATTTATACATAATGTTTTCACGATGTTCGTCCGATAAAAAGAAGGTGAAGATGATGATGGGGGATAGTTAAATGAAGAAAAGGTTTCAACAATGGTTTGCGCCAACCGTAAAAAAACGTCTGGTCGCAGCGCTGCTTCTATTTTTGATTGTACCAAGCATCACCGTTGGTTGGTTATCTTACGATAAAGCTGCAGAACGGGTCAGGGAAGAACTCCTGCATTCTGCACAGGCCAAAACAGAGATGCTCAGTTTACAGATTGATCAGATGCTCAACATGGAGAAGGATAACGCTGCACAGCTTGCCGCGGGTTTTACTTCTGAGGATGTTATTAATAAATCGCCTGCGCTACAAAAACAAATGGACCATATGTCGGAAAACCATAAAGAACTGGGTGTTCTGACGATCGGTGCCGAAGATGGAAGCTGGATGAAGTCTCCTGATCCTGGACAGCAGATCTATGATCCGCGGGAACGCAGCTGGTATACGATGGGCATGGCATCAAATGAACCTATTATTTCAGACACATTCCAGTCAGCAACAACAGGAGAGTGGGTCGTGACTGCCTCTGCCAAGCTTGCTGATGGCAAAGGTGTATTTGGAGCCAATGTTAGTCTTAACCATTTGAAAGAAAACGTAGATCAGATTCATATTGGTGAAAAGGGAAAGCTGTACATGCTGGACAATGGCGGAAAGTTCCTGTTCCATTACAATATCGAATCAGGTGTGCAGTCAGACCAGGACTATATTAATGAAATGTACGCTAGTGACAAGGGAACCGTGAAGTACACGTATGAAGGGCAAGAAGTGGAAGCTGTATATTTCACCAACCCGGCGACCGGGTGGAAAATCGTTGGTGAGATGCTGCCTTCCGAAGCAGATGAAGCAGTTAGACCGATCATGATTCGAACCTATACGCTTGTGGGGGGTTCATTGGTCATCGGAATGATCCTGCTCATTTTCATCATCCGGGGTATTATTCGCCCATTGCAGCAGCTCACCCAGGCCGCATCCAAGGTAAGCGCCGGGGACCTTACGGTTCACGTAGGGCTGAAGCGGCGGGATGAATTTGGACAGCTTGGAGACAGCTTCGATTCCATGACTTCATCACTGCGCAATGTTCTTGGAGAAGTGCACGATACGTCGAGCCAGCTCGCAGCATCTTCCGAAGAATTGATGGCCAGTTCGGAACAGACGTCCAAGGCAACAGAACAGGTCGCCGAGCTGATGCAGAATGCAGCGGAAGGAACGACCAAACAAAATGATAGTCTTGCGGCAACAGGTCAGCTTGTCGGAGAGATGTCCATTGGGGTCAAAGAAATCTCTTCCAGTGCTGAAGAGACGGCCCGCATTGCAGGGGAAGCTTCGAACAAGTCCGAAGCCGGAATGGTAACCGTGGAAGAGGCCGTCGCTCATATTCAGCAGGTCAATGAAGAGAGTGAAGCTATGGCGGCAGTCATTGAGGATCTCCGAGCGAAAAATGAAGAGATTATTCAGATTGTTACCGAAATTACCTCCATTGCGAAACAGACCAATATTCTCGCGTTGAATGCGACCATTGAGGCTGCCAGAGCGGGAGAGCAAGGACGCGGATTTGCTGTTGTTGCAAATGAGGTCAAAGCTTTGGCGCACAATTCGGGCAGCTCTGCTGAGCGGATTAATGAATTAATGCGTGAAATGCAGGAGAAAACGTACGCGGTGCAGTCCACCTTTGCACGTACAGGTGAAGGCATGGTGAAAGGTTCAGAGCTTATTACCGAAGCGGGAGATGCGTTCCGTACGATTCGGGACGCTGTGCAGCTCGTTGCTGCTCAGGCCGGAGAAGTGTCTGCGGCATCTCGTCAAATTGATGGTGGAATGAACCATGTAACTAAAGCGGTCAATGATACCATTGTTTTATCCGATCAGATCGCTTCCGGTACGGAAGATGGCTCTGCTGCAGCACAGGAGCAGCTTGCCACGATGGAAGAGGTTGCAGCTTCCTCTGCTGCATTGTCTCGCATGGCTGAAGATCTGCAGAGCATGATCGAACGTTTCAAGCTATAACCGATTGAATTAAATCAAAGAATTAAATTAAACTAAACGGCCCCTCTTGGTTAGAAAGGGGAAGAACCGTAGAGTGCTAGCGGCAGCCGGCCGATTACAACCAGACTGCAGGGTCAACTCCCTGCAGTCTTTTTTTATTGGGACATAAGACATAAGAATACCGTTTAACTCCCCAGATAGCTTAACTCCTTGGAAAGAATGCATATAAGGAATATAAGTTGACTTTTAATAAACAAAATTATATTATATCTATAAATATACAAACAAAAATTTGATAATTGATTTATATCGGTCGGGATATCTAAATAAAAAGCAAAAAAGGAGTTCGTTCAATGAAATCATCGGAACCATTGTTGCAAACGGCCACGCTCGAAGAGATCAAGCGGGGATATCTTGCTGAAGGACCCACATTTACATGTATCTGCTGTGGCTATAAAACGGAACCAGGAATCATCTATCCCGAGGAAGGTGTTCTCTATGAGGCAGAGCGGTATATGCGTCTTCATATCGAGAAGGCCCATGGGTCTGTATTTGAATATCTGCTGGAGCTGGATAAAAGTGTAACGGGTCTGTCCGACGTGCAGCGGGGGCTGCTTGGCCAGTTTTATGAAGGGAAGAAGGATACCGAAGTGCAGAAGGCACTTGGGATCGGAAGTGCGTCCACGATTCGGAATCATCGGTTTGTGCTGAAGGAGAAGGAGCGGCAGGCCAAAATTTTTCTGGCGTTGATGGAACTGCTTAAAAGCAAGGACGACTACGCTCCTGCTGAGCTCGTATTGCCTGTCACAAGACATGTGCATACGATCAATTATAAACAGTTTGATATCTCGGAACAGGACCGCGAAAAAGTGCTGGCCAAGTATTTTCCAGAAGGGACGGATGGCCCGCTGTCGAGTTTCCACATGCAGCAGAAGCATAAATTTATCGTTCTCACTGAAATTGCCAAACGGTTTGAGCCTGATCGCCATTATACCGAGAAACAGGTTAACGAGGTGTTAAAACAAATTTATGACGACTACGTGGAACTGAGAAGGTATCTGATCGACTACGGCTTCTTGAATCGTGAAGAGGACGGCAGTCAGTACTGGTTAAACCTCTCGGCTGAGCAAGAAGAGAAGAAGAATAATAAGCAAACGGAAACGGGAAGCGGGAAAGGAGAGAATGAAGAAATGAATCGGCGCAAAGAGCTTCAGGAGCAGGCCAAGGAGATCAAGACGGAGGCGGGAATATACCAAATTCGCAATGAACGCAACGGCAAAGTCTACCTCGATAGCACATTGAATCTGAAGACGATCAATGGACAGAGATTCATGCTGCAAATGGGCAGCCATCTGAACAGGCAGCTGCAGGCGGAATGGAATGAATACGGTGATGACGCGTTTACGATTGAAGTGTTGGAAGTATTGAAAAAAGAGGATAACCCCTATTTCGACACCAAGGATGCACTCGCCAAATGTTTGAATCGTTGGATGGATCAGCTTGAGCCATACGGCGAACAAGGGTATCACGGGGACAAAAAGGTTACTGGTGAGTAACTCTACAGCCCATTCTTTTGCGTCCTTATCAGGTCCATTACCTTAATAGGTAATGGGCCTTTTGCATGAGAGCTTTATTACATCTGTTCTGTAAAGGAGAAATCTGTCTCCCCCTCAATATCTCATCTTGTGGTATATTTCTAAATTATTATAAAGGAAACGTATATACATCTCTGAAGGGATGAGAAGGAGTTGCAGCAGAATTGGATAAATCAATGCCCATGTTAACGAAAACACAAGACATCGCAGAAACTCCGGATAATGCCACGTTTATGCAGGGGGTAAAAGATTGCATTCCAACCCTGCTTGGTTATCTGAGTATTGGGTTTGCAGCAGGCGTAATCGAAATGACAGCAGGACTCAGTCTTGCAGAAACAGCTCTGCTGAGTCTGATCTTATATGCAGGTTCGGCCCAGTTTATTGCCGCAGGCATGCTGGCATCGAATGGATCGGCAACTGCGATCATATTCACCATTTTCTTCGTCAATCTGCGACATCTGTTACTCAGTGCAGCGGTGTCCCCGTATTTCCGGCATCTGACTCCGCTCAAAAACATGTGGATTGGCTCCCTGCTCACGGATGAATCGTTCGGAGTAGCGATGACTCGCGCAATTGGCCGTAAAACACTGAGTGAACGGTGGATGCATGGATTGAATATTACAGCATATCTGAATTGGTTCGCAGCCAACATGGCAGGGGCCTATTTCGGGCGCTGGATTACGAATCCGGAGCAGTTTGGTCTGGATTTTGCCCTGCCAGCCATGTTTATCGGCCTAATCGTACTTCAGTTAATTCAGCGGAAAAATAGAAAGCTGCACATCAACGTAGCGATTATCGCCGTTGTATGTGTTGTATTCGCGAGCATGGCCTCTTTGGGCAGCATGAGCATTATAGTGGCTGCAGTCGTTGCAGCAACGATGGGAGTTGTAATGGAACGATGGAAGTAAGATGGGATGTATTTTGGATTATTATCGGGTCTGCATTGCTGACCTTTATTCCCCGGGTGCTGCCGCTAATGCTGTTTAGCAAAATACAGATTCCGGTATGGCTGCTTCGCTGGCTGGAATATGTGCCTGTAGCCGTGATGGCAGCCCTGATTGGACAGGAACTGTTTATGTCCGGCAACCAGCTGGTGCCGCTCACCCAAAATGCTGCACTGTGGGCGGCCTTGCCTACCTTTGTGGTAGCGATCTGGACCCGAAGTCTTCTCGGTACGGTTCTTGTTGGAATTGTATCCATGATGATTTTACGTTATTTGCTCGGGTAGAGGACTCAAGAGGCACAGGTAATTCCTTCAGACTAACGGTTAATAATGTTCTATAGACCTATGTAGGTAGAACAGAAGTATCCGTAAAGAATGAAGGGAGCGAAGGTGGATGGGTAATACGAGGAAAAGGTTGTTGATCACAGGAGCTGCAGGCGTAATCGGTCGGAGTCTGCTGGACGGTCTGAGGGAAATGGACAAGTATGATATTGTTGCAGCTGACCTTCAAGATGATCCTGGAGCAGGTATTGTCCCGATGGATGTTACGGACGCGGAAAGGCTGCAGGAGCTGATGCAAGGAGTGCATACCGTGTTGCACATTGCGTGGGCCAAGGATGGAGAGGACTTCTTGGGCAAAGTTCTGCCGATCAACGTAACGGGAGCTTACCATGTATATGAAGCAGCACGAATGAATGGTGTTCAGCGCATCATTTTTGCAAGCTCCAACCATGCTACCGGTTTTTACCGTACAGGTGAAGAGATTGAAGTCGATGATCCGTATCGCCCCGACAGCTTCTATGGTCTCAGCAAATGTTATATAGAACTGCTCGGCCGATATTATGTGGACAAGTACGACCTCTCTTCATTCAACATTCGGATCGGCAACTTCTCCGGGGATGATCATCCGCATTCCGAGCGCTCTGCCCATATCTGGATTTCCCCAAGGGATATGGTGCAGCTCGCCGTGTGCTGTATTGAAGCTGATCCCGAGACGAAGTATCTCAATCTATACGGAACCTCCGCGAATAGCGACAATTATTATGATATCGGTTATTTGGCGGAGAAGATTGGATACCGTCCGGAAGACAATGCTGCCGAGCTATGGGAAGAAGCGAAGCGCAGAGGTGCGCCGGACAAGCAGGATGAGACAAAATATCAAGGCGGAGGATATGTGGCAAAAGACCAGAAGGGCGTTTAGTTGAACATTTGAAAACGCTATTTTCTATTGAACCGGAAAGGGATAAAATGGAGACTGTAGGATCACGGTTTCCATTTTACATAAGAGGAAGGAACGGTTCAAAATCATGAGTACAAGTCCATCCGTAATATTGTTTCAGGGAGACTCCATTACAGACGGAGGAAGATCGCGGAACGATGATCCGAATCACTTTTTGGGACATGGCTACGCTTATTTGATCTCCAGCAGATTGGGTGCAGAGCTGGCTGAGAAGCAGCCAACCTTCTACAACAGGGGGATCAGTGGGGATCGCGCATCCGATCTGTATGCACGTTGGAATGAAGATACCTTTAGTCTGAAGCCTGATCTGATCAGCATTCTGATCGGTGTGAATGACGCCTGGCGTACGATGAATAATGAGCCCAGCGGGGTGACGGATCGTCTTGGACGAGCGTATCGGCATTTGCTGGAAGAGACTCGGGAAGTCATGCCGCATACGGGGCTCGTTTTGATGGAACCCTTCATTCTGAAAACCGGAGCTACGGTGGACAAATGGGATGTATGGCAGCAGACCATAGGTGAGTACCAACGCCTTGTCCGCGAGCTCGCGGATGAGTTCGGTGCTGTGTTTGTTCCATTGCAGGATATGCTTAATGAAGCCACTGAAAAGGTGGACGCATCCTACTGGTTGTGGGATGGCGTACATCCAACGGCAGCAGGTCATGAACTGATTGCACGTCAATGGTTGTCTGTCGTACAGGAAAGTCCGCTTAAAATTCAATAAATAAGGAGCAGAGGGTCTGTGCAGATCCTCTGCTCTTTTTTACATATAACACACACCTAAAATTTTATATATAAAAATAACATATTTAGAAATATCATGTTTTAATACCAAATGAGAGGGTAATTAAGAAGCGTAGCATACTATACTCAATACCCGATAAGGAGTGAATTCAAAATGGCACAGAATAACCAAAACGGAAAAATGAGCCGTGAAGAAGCAGGACGTAAGGGTGGAGAAGCAACCTCCAAGAATCATGATCATGAGTTTTATCAAGAAATCGGCAGCAAGGGCGGAGAGGCAACTTCGAAGAACCATGACAAGGATTTCTATCAGGAGATTGGCAGTAAAGGTGGGGAAGCAACCTCAAAATCCCACGACCGTGAGTTCTATCAAGAGATTGGCCGGGAGGGCGGCATTGCCCGTGGCAACAGTGATGGAAACGACGATCAGGATGGCAAAATGAGCCGTGAAGAAGCAGGGCGTAAGGGCGGACAAGCCCGGTCGCGTAATCGGAAAAATTAATCGTTTATATAGAAGCAAGCATGAATGAAACGTAATTCAAGCAAACAAGGCCAGATCTCACCTGTGGAAAAGGGTGAGTCTGGCCTTGATTGTTAGATTAACGTTGTGCAATAGCGACTTTAGGCAATATGTGGTTCAATGGCTTGGCGATAGCTGAGCAGGGATTCATCAATGATGGTGCGCAAGAAAACGGGATCCATGCCCTGTAGCAGTGATTCTGCATAACGCCAGGCGTTTTCTTCAATACGCAGTCGAATCTCTGCCTGCTCAGGAGCCGAAAGGGGCCCATCGAGAAGATCGGACAGATCCGATAATTCTGTATCCTCCGCGTGACCCAGTTCATGAGCCAAAATGACATAAATATAGGCTTTCAATGGAGCTAGCGTACCGAAGAGCATCCGGCATTGCTCCATAATCTCTTTCTTATATAGATACACGGTGTGACTTCCCATGTGGTATTTACCACCGACGAGGCGATTGTCCGGAAAATGGGGTTCGACCTGAACAAGCACACGACTATCCGAGCGATGCAGCAGTTCCGTTACAGCCTGATCAAATAATTCAGTATTCAGTATGGTTCACCTGTCCTCATAATGGAATAAAGTACATATGCAATGAGTACCGACAACTCTTTTACGAGAAAACAATCTGAAAAGTTTCAGTTATTTTCATATTATTTGTTTTTTTACATAAGATTAGCCGAATTCCCTTCATTTTTACTATCTGATAGGCTAAAATGAAATCGGTTACAACAGTGGGGAGGAATTCTTATGACGGTTCACCCTGGACTACATTGGACGGTGGATCACATCACAGCGGCTATGAGACATGGAATGTCCGATGGCTTGGAACTTATCCATCGTTGGAAAGACAGGCTCACGGACACGTGGAATGATCCTGTTTATGCCGGCTTTTGGTTGGATTTAGAAGGTTATGAACAGAAGGCGCGTACGGAGAACCTGCCTGAACTATCTTTTTCCCTATTTCGTGAGTTCAGGGATACAGGTGAGCGTCAGGCATATGAGCAGGCCTATTTTGAACGGCGCGGCAGGCTTGTTTCTCTGGGCCTATTGGTCGCGGCATCGCCATCTGCCGATCGTGTGCATTTGCTGGAGGACCTGATTTGGCGTATCTGTACCGAACAAACCTGGTGCCTGTCCGCCCATATACCCGAAGGAGAAGAAGCTGGCGCGAGAAAACATATTGATCTCTTCGCTGCAGAGACCGCACAAATGCTGGCAGAGATGATCATGATGCTGAATGATATGCTGGATAAGCGCATAATCCGGATGGTCAAGGCGGAGATCGAAGACAGGATATTTACTCCGTTGTACCGTGAGCAGCGGACTTACGGTTGGGAAGATGCGAATCATAACTGGTCAGCAGTATGCAGCGGTGGGTGCGGGGTTGCGGCTCTTCTTTTATTGGAAGATGAGCAGCTTAGAGCCATGGCTGTGCAGCACACTATTCGATCCATGAGTGCCTTTTTGAGTGGGTACGGGCTGGATGGGGGATGTGCTGAAGGTGTGGGCTACTGGGTTTATGGGTTCGGATTCTATACCTATTTTGCAGAGATGCTGAGATTGTGCAGTGCAGGTGAGCTGGATATGTTGTCTGAATCCATTACGGGAGCGATCGCTTCTTTCCCGGGAAATATTCATTTATCGGACGGGGTGTTTATCAACTATTCGGACAGTCGTGAGCGGGAGACGATTCCGTCTGGACTGCTTTCCCTTTTGTCCGAACGGCAGGACATTCGAATCAACTTGGGGCTTCATATCCCGCTTCTCTCTCAGGATCCTTGCCACAGGTGGGCTCATGCCTTGCGTAATGTACTCTGGACTAATCCAGCTAAGTTCGAGAGAGCGATTGAATCAGGCGATCCGGGAGCTCCCATCTACTTGGAGGATTTATCGTGGGTGATAGCCAGAGGGACACTGGCAGCTGGTGAGCACAAGGAAGTGAGGGTGGCCTTTTCGGTAAAAGGAGGTCATAACGCAGAGCCCCATAATCATAATGATCTGGGACATTTTATCCTTCATGGCGGCGGTGAAAACATTCTCTGTGACCCAGGTTCAGGCGAGTATACTCAAGCCTACTTCGCGCCTGGACGGGAACGCATTTGGCAAATTGGCTCTCAGGGGCATAGCGTTCCTGTCATTGAGGGGACTCATCAGCAATCCGGACGACAAGCCGAAGCGAAAATGCTACATATCAAGCACTTGTCTCCACTGGGGGTAGAGGCTGAATTCGACCTGACGTCAGCGTACCCGGAGGCTCCCACACTGACAAGATATATCAGGCATCTATGCTGGAACTGTCCACCTGGGGCTTCGGAAGCCGTGCTTCTCCTTGAAGATCATTATCAGTGGCGCCAACCTTCTGGTATTCAAAGAGGAGAGTACATGAATGAAAAAATGCGAGTCATTGAGCATTTTATCAGTCGAATTAGACCTGTCATGCACGAAGCAGGGGTACAGTG
The DNA here is from genome assembly GCF_039831995.1 of Paenibacillus pabuli. NCBI lineage: Bacteria > Bacillati > Bacillota > Bacilli > Caryophanales > Paenibacillaceae > Paenibacillus > Paenibacillus pabuli. The sequence goes on along the minus strand of NZ_JBDOIO010000003.1, from coordinate 3,876,042 downwards.
GGAAGGGAACAACGCTGTGGTGATCCTGCATTACGATGCTGAACTCTGGGATGCACAGATCGAAGTGATCGAGACGGTGGATCATGATCACCTGCCACAGAAGTTTTACCGCACGGCGTTATTCTTAAGGCGAACCCCCGATGAAAGCGGAAATTCTCGGGATCATACCTCTAAGGAGACACGGTGCAGACTAAAATTCACCATCCAGCCCAGGTAAGTCGGAGAATTAGAATAGAAGTCAAACCGGACTGGACCGATGCAATGAGGACTTGTGAAGGCGGCGTGCCAATATAGTAATTTTAAGTTGCGTATGTGTATGAGCAAATAAATAAGGATACGAATAGAGGAGGCAATGCTCGTGAGTACATCCACATCGATAACATGGGTTGAAGAAGCATGGCGGCAGGGAGCGGACAAAACAATTCGCAACGCACAGCGAATCAAGGATTCCTTTCCACACATCTCTCCGCAGGGAACGTATGACCAGAATGATCCGGAATGGTGGACAGCCGGCTTCTGGCCAGGACTGTTATGGCTTGTGTATGGTGAGTCCCCGGAAAATGTAGATGCTGCTCCATTGTCTCGTATTGCAGATAGCTGTGAACGGCAGCTGGAGGGGTGCCTCCGCAATCCGGATTCAGTGGATCACGATCTGGGGTTCATCTGGCTGCTTAGCGGCGTAGCATCTTACCGCCAGACTAGCAGCATGGACAGCCGGCGGCGGGGGATGCTTGCTGCCAATCTATTTGCTGCTCGCTTCAATGTACGCGGTCAGTTCATTCGTGCCTGGAACTTCAACTCGTCCACGATGGATACACGCGGCGTAGCCATCATCGACAGCATGATGAACCTGCCGCTGCTTTACTGGGCATCCGAGCAGAGCGGCGACCCCCGCTTCCGCTTGCTGGCGGAAGCACATGCGGACACTGTAGCGCGCGAGTTCATCCGCGCAGACGGGTCCATCTGCCACGTGGTGGAGTTCGATCCACACACGGGGCAGAAGCTGCGAGAGCATGGCGGACAGGGCCATGCTCCGGGTTCCGCCTGGGCGCGGGGCACCGCCTGGGCGCTGCATGGTTTTGCGCTGTCTTACCGGTATACGGGCGAAGCCCGCTATCTGGAGACAGCGGAACGCGCGGCCGATTTCTTCCTCGCCATGCTTGCCGAAGATATCGTGCCGTTTTGGGATTTCCGCGCACCTGCGGAGCATCAGGTGGCGTGGGATTCGTCCGCCGCTGCGATTGCGGCGAGCGGTCTGCTTGAGCTGGCGAAGCTGTCGCCACGCGGAGAAGAGTATGCCGCAGCGGGAGAGCGCATCGTTCGCGGCCTGCATGAGCGCTACAGCTCAGGCGAGTCAGCAGCGGAAGAGGGGCTGATCATGCAGGGAACCGTGCATTACCCGGAAGGACGGGGATTGAATGTGCCGATCATCTACGGCGACTATTTCTATATGGAAGCGCTGGCGAAGCTGCGCGGGCGTTCGGGTTTGTTTTAACGTCAACATTTCGGAAAGAAAATAAGTGAGTTTAAATAAAAAACCACCTGACGCAGCCCATCTTCCATTGGACTGTTGTTGGGTGGTTTTCCCGCTATGAGTTGCTCGATTTAGTTTTGTTGCTTGAAGGAACGCGTCTAAGGATCACGAAGTCCGCTGAAGATAGATCGGGATATCGCTGCGGGATGATCTCCTGAACCTTGAAGTCGGGATAATCAAATAAATAGTGGAACAGGTTGCGATCCTGAATCGTGTCCACGCCCGGATTGCCGTTTTCCTTCAATCGGGTGTACAGTACAACCCATTCCTTCGATGAATGCAAGATGTCATATAGTGTATTGCGGAAATCGGTCTCATCCGTGATGTGATACAGCACATCCAGACACACCGTAAGGTCAGCCGTCAGAAAGCCCCGGTTGATCCAAAGGCCAGGTGTATACCGCATGAAACTTTTGGAGGCGTCCGTGGCAAATTTTGAGGCACACAGGCGTATCGAAGAGGCAGCGACATCGACACCCAGGTACTCTTTATAATTCATATATTGCAGCTGGTTGCCGTCCCCACATCCAAACTCGATTACGCTGGTAATGCCCTCCTGCTGGATCAATCCGTTCACAATCTCGGCCTTGAATTCAGCCAGAACCCCGTAAGATCCACGTCCTGAAGTTTCTCCGGAACGGTATGTTTGCTCCCAATATCCGATGTAATCAAAGGGCTGCCGCATGTTTCTCCTCCTATCATGTAAACTTCATTTGCTTGGCGCCTATAAAGTAGCAATATAGATAGGTTATGCGGAATGCTGGCGGGTATGATTCCTTGAAGAGAGATCAGATCTCGGAATTGTATTCCAATCTTTTTCCTGAAAAATCACTGAAAGCCTAAACATCTGGAAAGAACTTGCCGACATTAAATTTAAGGAAAAAAATGATGATAATCGGGGGGAAATGATGTTAAAGCCAAGATTGACCAAGTACATGGTGATGATGCTGGTGCTCGTGCTGAGTATTTCCAACGTAGGCTTGGCCGCTGCGGCAGATAAGGAACTGTCCAAAATAGTGGTTTCCAAAAATGAAGTGGCACTTGAAGTAGGAGAATCCAGTTCTGTAACAGCGACAGGAGTCTACACGGATGCTTCGACAAGCAATATTACAGTGAATGCAAGCTGGAGCAGTGATGACACTGCAGTGGCTACGGTATATAACGGAACAATTACAGCCAAAGGTGAGGGACAGGCAACTGTCATCGTCTCCTATGAAAATAAGCCCCAATCCATTCAGGTGAATGTAACCAAGAAGGTTAAGGCATTGACGAAAGACAAGCAAACGATTGATATTCGTACAGGCGAATCCGATCAGATCACATTGACAGCAACTTACAGTGACAACACTTCTGAATCGGTGTCCGATATCGCAGAATGGTCTTCTGATGACGAACAGGTAGCGACAGTAGTTAACGGTAAGGTTACCGGACAGAGCGCGGGTACTGCCTTAATTACAGGTAAGGTGGGGAAACAGTCTGTTACTGTTGAAGTCAACGTCGAAGTCGTGAAACGAATCGATACAGACAAAAAGCAAGTGAACCTGTTGTTGAACAAGAGTGACAAGGTTGTTTTGACGGCAACTTATCCCGATGGAACGACCAGAGATGTAACTTCTCTTGCAGATTGGAGCTCTAGTGATGAGAAAATCGCTGATGTACTTAAGGGCACCATCACAGGTTATGCTGCGGGTTCAGCTGTAATCACAGCTAAATACGGTACTAAAACCGTTTCGATTGATGTAGATGTGGACCGGACAAGCAATCTGAAGATCGACGAGCAAAAATTATTCTTCAAGTTAAGCAATACGGATCGTTCCAAGCAACTGACACTGACGGCGATCTACCCGGATAGTTCAGATTCGGATGTAACCAATACAGCAGTATGGACTTCAAGCAATGAGAAGGTTGCTACTGTATATAAAGGGCAAATTACAGCCATTGGCCAAGGTACAACTACAGTTAAAGCTAGCTACAGTGGTAAAACCGTTGAAATTACTGTAGATGTTGACACCGCTCGTTATCTGGACGTTGTTGACGTTGAAGATAAACTGGCTATGAGTTTGACTGGAACAAAGGAAAAAGAACTTACGGTCAACGCTGAGTATGTGGATGGAAGTACGGAAAACGTAACATCCAAAGCAACGTGGACCTCAAGCGATGAAGATATCGTTTATGTATCTGAAGGAAAACTTACTGCTTACAAATCGGGACAGGCAACCATTACAGTGGCTTATGGCGGCAAAACGGTCAAAATCACTGTAAGTGTAGATGTGCCGGACAAATACGAAATGCAAAACAAGAAAAAATCCATCGGTGTGGGTGATAGCTTTACTGCAGAGGTTCTTGCTGTATATGGCAACACATCCAAAGCTGTTACTGAAGATGTAGAATGGAGCAGCAGCAGTGATAAGGTTGCCGAAGTGTCCAAGGATGGCGAAGTAAAGGGTATGGCTGTCGGCAAGGCAACCATTACAGCTAAAGTGGATGGAAAAACACTGACCATGTCTGTTGAGGTTGGTATGGCAAGCGGGCTTGAAGCAGATGTAAACTTTATTGCACTGGCTTCCAAAGAAACGCAGCAAATTACTCTAACCGGTACAGATGAAGATGGTAATACACTGGATGTAACCTCAGAAGCAACCTGGAAAACGAGCAATGCTCGTGTAGCAGATGTTAAAAAAGGTTTGGTTACGGCAAATGGGAGCGGTAAAGTAAACATCACTGCAGAATATGGTTCCCAAAAGGTTACGATCGCGATCGAAGTGGACGTTATTGTCCGCATTGAAGCATCAGAACCAGCCGTATCCCTGAAATCTGGCGAGACAGCTGATATTACCGTTGTGGCGTATTTTAACGACGGTAGCGAACGCGATGTAACAGACAAAGCTGAATGGAAAACCAACAGCTACAAAGTAGCTCAGGTAACCAAAGGTAAAGTAAAAGCCATTGGTTCAGGTAAAGCGAAAGTAACAGCAAAATACGGCAGCAAGTCCGTAACTGTGGCTATCGAAGTAGATACACTGAAATATCTGCAAACGGATAAGGTAACCCTGACCATGAAACCAGGGGATAAGGTTACCGTGGTAGCAACTGCAACGTATACGGATGGCAGTGAAGCGAATGTCTCCAAACCGGCACTCTGGAAGTCCTCCCGTATTGCAACAGCATCGGTGAAGGATGGCATCATCCAGGCTAACGGTAAAGGTAAAGCGACCATTACGGTTAGTTATGCTGGTGTGAAAACAAAAGTAACCGTCGTTGTTGAAGCGAAATAAGACTTGCCTTAAAGGTGAGATATAAACTCAAAAACGGTGATGCCAGCTCAGATGCTGGTATCACCGTTTTTTGGTATGAACACAATAAGATATTTCTGATCAGCTGATTACATCGTATGAGACAGAACCAAGGCACCATAAGCAAAAGCAATAACAATTAAAATAGCCGGATGCAGTTTGGTCTTGGTCATGACCCATAAAGAGATTCCCGCAATGATCAACGTCTGCCAGATCCCAATGGAATCGGTGGATACTTGGCCGAATTCCCACGTGAGCAGGATCATAAGCACCGCAATGACCGGCTGCACAAGCAGCGTCATCCCTTTGACTTTGGGTGATGTACGATACTTGTTGAGCAAACGGAGCAGCAGGATCAGCGCGGTGGCCGAAGGTACAATCGTGGCAAAACTGGCGATAAACGCTCCGAACCAACCGGCCACCTGATAACCGACAAATGCGGCAATCTTGGTGGCAATTGGACCAGGCAGTGCATTCCCGATGGCGAGCACATCACCGAATTGCTCCGTCGTCATCCACTGATAATGGTTGACCACTTCTTCCTGCATGAGCGGGATGGAGGCAGGACCGCCCCCGTACCCCAAAATATTTGCTACGAAAAATCCCCAAAACAATTCCCACCATGTCTGAAGCATCGGTTAGGACACCTCCTTGTCCGAGCTGCGCTTGGACCTGTAGCGCTGAACCAGATCCAGATGGAATACCCCATAACCAAGAAAGACTGCAATGACAATGCCGGGATGAATATTCAGCAGCTGTAACAGCACAAACGCAATGACGCCAAACAGGGCGGCAAAGGTTTTGCCGAGTCCGGACCATGCTTTTTTGGCGAATTCATAAGCCATCATTCCCAGCATCACAAAGATCACGGGACGCACAGCCGCTACCATGCCTGCTACGATCTTCGACTCACGGAGTGCGTACATGGAGCCAAGCAGGGCGATGATGGCAATACTCGTGGGCAAAATGTGTGCCAGCACGGACACGATGGCACCAAGCACACCTTTGGTTTTGTAACCGAGGTAGGCGGCCATTTTGGTTGCAATCGGGCCAGGCAGGGCATTGGCAATGGCCAAAATTTCGCCAAATTCCTCATCACTGACCCATTTGTAGCGGGTGACGGCTTCATAACGGATCAACGGAATAACCGAAGGACCGCCGCCATAACCCAATATTCCGGTTCGCACCATACCTGTAACGAGACCGGTGTAATCTTTCCAACTCATGCTGTTTTCCTCCTACAGTCTCATGCCCATTCGGCTTTTATATCGTTTTAACAACAACTGTGATTCGACCTTCACAATGCCAGGCATCTTATAGAGCTTCTCCAGCAGAAACTGCTCCATCTCTTCCATGTCGGCAAAAATGCCGTGCATGTGCAGTGTGCTTGGACCCGTCATATGATAGAGGCTGGTTACCGCTGGTTCCTCGTCCAGTTTCTCAGCGACTTCATCAAGGAAGGGCGGCTCCACATCCACATTAAAAAAGGCGGAGACCTGAAGCCCAACCTTACCCGGATTGATGACAACCGTGAATCGTTCAATGATTCCTTTTTCGGATAACGCATTGATGCGAGCCTGAACAGCTACACGTGACAGTCCAATCTGTGCACCCAGATCCGTATAGGATATACGGCTGTTCTGGTGCAGGGCAGCTATAATTTTCCGATCGATCGCGTCCAGATTGTACATTTGCGGGATTTCTCCTCCTTTAGAGGAGCGTTTTTCTGACATCATTGATCATCCTTTTCGTTCTATATATGGAATATAAAATGTAAACCTTCAAAAATGCATTTTGCATGCAGCATTCATAGTTTAATGACGAATCGTAATTCGAGTCAATATATTTATCCATCATATTGAATTTATCTGATTTTAGACTTTCATTTTGTCATTTGCACCAAAATCTGAACGCAAAGAGGCCGCTCTTGGAATAAATCCGCGAGCAGCTCTCTTCTTTCAGCTGTGGATTGTGCATACAAACCATATTCGTTCCGTTCTATATACCTCTTGGAAGGTGAAGCGTAATGCTTGTACCTTCACCCGGTTCGGATGATAACGTCAGCGTTCCTCCTGCACCACGAGCACGTTCTTCCATACTGAACAGTCCGACGCCATGACCTGCAGTTTGTACATTGAATCCGGCACCTTGATCCGCGATGGTTACAACCGTGCCTTCCTGCGAATCTTCCACCGTTACCTGTGCTTCGGCTACATCAGCGTACTTGGCGACATTGGTAAGTGCCTCCTGGATAATCCGGTACATGGCGATCTCCCGGTTCATCTCCAGCCGTCTGCGCAGGTTGCATTCCAGATCGACTTCAATGCCGTAATGACGGGTATAGTTCTCAATGTAAGTCCGGATGGCCGGAACGACGCCCAGATCATCCAGCACGGAAGGTCTGAGTTCCCAGGCCATGCCCCGGACTTCTTCCATAATACCCGTAACTTGCTTACGCAGCGATTCCACGCCGGAATGAGGCTTATCGGCTAGCAGCTGATCCATCTGAATAACAAGCGAGAAGAGACTCTGTCCGATTCCGTCATGCAGCTCACGGGAGATTCGGCGGCGTTCCTCTTCCTGGATATTCATGACCTGGGTCATCATCGTCTGCAATTCGGCTTCGACCTGTTTCAGCTTCGTCACTTCGCTGCGTACAGCCAAGTATTGATATGGTTCTCCGTCATTGTCGAGAAAAGGCACAATCGTTGTATTCACCCAATAGTGGCTGCCATCCTTCGCCCGGTTACGAATCTCTCCGTTCCATACTCGTCCTGAGGAGATGGTTTCCCACAGGTTTTTCATAAACGTTTTGCCGTGGTATCCCGAATTGATGATCCGATGATCCTGACCGATCAATTCCTGTCGTTCGTATTGTGAAATCTCACAGAATTTATCGTTCACGTACTGGATTTTCCCTTTACGATCTGTGAGGGCAACGATAGAGGATTCATCCAGTGCAAACTTCAGATCACTCAGCTGATGCAGAGAGCCTTTCAGCCTGCTGCGGAATTCGTCATCGGTGATATGGTTGTCCAGCTCATCCAGGAGCTGCAGTACAGGCTGCTCGGCAAGCCCGCTAAGTCTGTTTTCACGTGCGCTACTCAAAGTTCAGCAACCCCTTTTTCATGGCAAACTTGACGAGTTCAGGTCGGGTCCGCAGCCCCAGCTTTTCCATCAGGTTGCTTTTGTGGGATTCGACCGTTTTGACACTGATAACCAGGTGCTCGGCAATTTCCTTGTTGGCGTAACCCTTGGCAATCCAGGACAAGATTTCTTTCTCCCGCTCGGAGAGGGTGTCGTATGGCCCGACATTTTCCTGTTTGGATTTGTCCAGGTATTCACTCATCAGCCGTTTGGTGGCACTGGGGTACAGATAGGCACTGCCATCCGCTACGGAGCGGATAGCTGCCAGCAGCTCCTCATGCGGGGCGCTTTTGAGAATATACCCTGAAGCTCCGGCATGGATTGCACGGAACAGATACTCTTCATCGTCATGCATGGTCAAAATCAAAATGGCCACGTCAGGCATCAATTTTTTCAATTCTGCGGTAGCGGTTAGCCCGTCCTTTCCTGGCGGCATGCTGAAATCCATCAATACGACATCCGGTTTCAATTCCTGTGCCTTGGCAATGGCTTCGTCGCCATCTGCTGCATCCCCCACGATCCGGATATCATTCTTGCCGTCCAGTAGGGCAATCAGCCCGGAACGCACAACGACATGATCGTCCACAACCAATAGTTGAATCACTATATTTTCCCCCTGTCCGCTTCTTGGTTCTGTCTTCATGATACCAAAAAAAGCCACCCAGAGGTTTAATCTCTGAATAGCTTTTCTTCATGGCTTACACCGGGGTGGCTTATCCGTGCATGGCTGGCTGCAACGGCTCGGGCCGCCAGCTCTGCTTCCCTGACCGTGTCCGGTGAGAACGTGCATGGCTGCCTGCTGCCAACAAGCAGCACGGCACCAGGGACGCTGCTCTCCAGGAACACAGGCACCGCTATGGCACATAAGAGCCGCTCAGCGATCATCAGCGGACAACGGCCGGGCGTACTGGCTTTTGTGGACCTTGCATCTGACAGGCACGTGCGGCCCGTCCGAAGCGCTGTGCCCACAAGATCTTGTCCAGGACGCATTGCCATCCGTGTTACGCGATCATTGGTTGCGCCGGAGGTGTACTTCCAGCGCAGCATGGACCCGGAGAGACAGGCCAGTCCGCCAAAATCGGTGGAGGTGTTCAGGCGCAGATTATTGATCATCTCCTGAATGCCGGATGGCAGTTCATCGTGCATGAGAGACACTTCCTTTTTGGAATTACACCATTAAATTAAACTTGGTGACATGGATATGTTTAACCTTTGACCAAGGTGTCCTGAAATATGAGTTATACGATAGTTCTATTGTAGTCCCATTCGCCTGCGTTGTAATTCAGGGAATTCCCCGATTTCGGTTCTGCAATTTACTGATCTTGGTTAACGTGCTGCCCTCAATCCTTAAGCAGCAAGATGTCTAGCCTATGACAACATGCGTATGCCTTCATAGGATGTGACTTTTCTCACAGCAAATTCAGGGAATTTCTCAGCCAGGTTCAGGTAATCCCCCGATAACGTTCAGGCCGGTTTCGCGATAAGATAGATTCATAAGGAAACACGAGGGGGACGAAAGTGATGGGTACGGTATTTACAGAAAGAACAACCCAAGCGACAGAACGTGAGACGGAGGGAAGCAGGATGACACGAGAGACAGGTGGAATACTTTCTTTCGTAACAGCTGAGCAGTGGGCCTGGATCGAGGTTAAAATGCAGCCCAAACGGGTGAAGTCGGGGTATAGTCTCTTTCTGGAAGGCGATGAAGCCGGATATCTGTACTACATTCGTTCGGGACGCGTGAAAATGACCAAATCGACGGAGGATGGCAAGGAAATCATTTTGTCGTTTCAGCAAAAAGGGGATCTGATCGGGGAATTTGGCGGCATTGGCGGCCAGAATCACAGCTATAGTGCAGAGATGACGGAGAAAGGCGAACTCGCGATCATCTCGCTCAGTGATCTGGAAAGCGTGCTTAGCAAACATGGGGACCTTGCCCTGAAATTCCTGCAATGGATGGCACTTTCACAGCGGATTACCCAATCGCGTTTCCGGGATCTGCTGCTCTATGGCAAGGCTGGGGCTTTGGCTTCGACATTAATCCGTGCCAGCAACTCGTATGGCAAAATCACTCCTGAAGGAATAGTACTTGAGATGAAGCTGAACCATACGGAGCTTGCGGAGATGATTGGAGCAACTCGGGAGAGCGTCACACGGATGCTGGGAGCCTGGAAGGAACAGGGTACGCTGGACACACTGGATGGCAAACTGATGATTCGCGATCTGGCGGCCTTGCGCTGCATGTGTGGTTGTCCTACATTTCCGAGCTGCCCGGTAGAGTTGTGTCGGCTCTAGTCTCACCACAGTCATGGATTACAGATCAATCTTCACTGGCGATTGGGGTCGTTACGGAGATAAAAAAGCGGATGTCGGTATTAACCGATATCCGCTTTTTTGAGTTGGGCAAATTCCTTCGCCAGGATCGAGTAGACCAATGAATCGTGAAATTCTCCTTTGTAAAACCAGTGCTCCCGCATCATGCCTTCGTATTCCATGCCGATCTTCTGCATGACTCTCTCCGATGCTTTGTTGTTCGGCCGACATTTGGCGTAGATCCGATGTACACCGAGAGAGTTGAAGCCCAAACCAAGCAGCGCCTGACTAGCCTCGGCTGCATAGCCTCTCCCCTGATACTGTGGATTCATCACATAGCCCATCTCTGCATTGGTGCCTTCTGTGTATATGCCAACGCTGCCAACCAATGTTCCATCTGTTTTCAGGCAGACAGCCAGGTCGAATTGGGATCTGGGTTGTTCCTGCTGCGATTGCAAAACCTGTTCGATGTACGCAGTTGTATCTTCTTCCGTGTTGGGTCCCCAAGCCGTATACCTGGTGACTTCAGGTGATATGGTGTATGTATGTATACTATCCCAGTCGTCTAAGCCAATCTCTCGTAAAATCAGTCGTTCTGTCTCCGCTAACATGCTATTCACTCCCCTTAGGATATGATTAAGTTCATTCTACCTGTATCAAGTCCACCATTGAAACAAAAAAATAACTCATGAGCAGATTCAGATATGAATCCGCTCATGAGTTATTCAAAATCAGCATTTTTGCATCATTCGATTCAAATCGCTCCCCGTACAAAATGCAGACGAATCGTAGAATCTTTCCGATTTAATCCTCCGGGTGGAAGTAGCTTATTGAATTTATGCAGAATGCTCAATATGTGAATGTTATTGTGGTTGTTTGCATGGAACTGCTGGATAAGTATAAGCCAGTTTACGGATGATTTCCTTTTGCCACTTCGTATCACCCAAGGTGATGGCCAGGTTCAGAAGATCCAGATAATCGTCAAGCTGCAGTGAAGCCTTTTGCAGAGTAGTATTCATTTGATGTTCGTACCCCTTTAGCTATATGATCGATAATTCATGTAAAGTTCAATTAAAAATAAGAGACAACCTCAAGAATGATAATCATTATCACGTCTACATTTATTATGCTATGAATGCAGAAAAAAATCAATGCTGAGTCACAGATTAACCATTATTTTTTTCGGAAAAGGCCCATCCATAACAGATACGGAATGTATACGCCCAAATAAGCCGACGGATAGAGGAACCAGCCATTCAACAGAAAATGGTGAATTTCAGTCGTAAATGTAGTCATATGTGCATTTATGGCATACACATCTCCGGCAATGACCGTGGCAGCACTATAGAAACACAGGAGAGCCAGGGCATGAAATACCTTTTCGACCATCCGGGAACGAAGAGCCAGAAATACCATCACCAGCGGGACAATGATTAGAAGCAGCAAAAATAGGATTCTCATAGAAAAGGTGTTCTCCTTTATCATGCTTTTGGTAAACAGTATGGGCAGGCCTTCAAAAGACCAAACTTTTTTCAAAAATTTTACATAAACAAAGAGGAATTCATCATGTGAAGGATTAAATTAAAGGGGACAACCCATTAAAAGGTAAATCTGAGGAGGAGAAGGAGAACATGAAGAAGGCGTTATGGCAGCACTGGATCGGAGCATTCCTGGTTTTCATGATGATGGCAACGGCATTGCTTGGCCCGGGGTCACAGGGACCGGTACAGGCTGCAGCAGCACCACTAACCGTATCCCAGGCTATTGCTGCCCAGAGTGGTGGAGGGACAGCGACTGTCGAAGGTTATATTGTTGGACATGCCACCGGTTCACTTACAGCCAAGTTTACATCTCCTTACGCCAATGATTTTAACTTCCTGATTGCGGATTCTCCATCAGAGAAGGCCAACGCGAAATTGTTGGACGTGCAAGTTTCCTCGTCATTCCGCTCGCAATATGGACTCGCTTCCAACCCGGGTCTTGTAGGCAAAAAGGTCATCGTAACCGGAACACTTGGTGCATACAACAGCTATGCAGGACTCAAGAACCCAACTTCAATCACACTCTCTTCCGGAACAACCAATCCTGACCCTGAACCGGGCCCAGGGACAACACTGCCAGATGGCACAGGCAAAAAAGTATTGTTCGATAATACCCATGCCCAAACAGCCGGAGCTGCAGACTGGATCATTGATGGTGCATTTTCGGACTTTGCGAACGGGCTGAGAAACGCAGGCTTTGCCGTGGATCAGCTGGAACGCAGCATCCCGTATACGTTCGGTGAGCAGGCGATCACCTATAATACATTGAAAGATTATGATGTCTTCGTCATTGGCGAAGCCAACGTGCCGTTCAAAGCGACAGAGCAGGCAGCGCTGCTGCAATACGTACAGAGCGGCGGCAGTGTCTTCTTCATCTCCGATCACTATAACGCAGACCGAAACAAAAACCGCTGGGACTCCTCCGAAGTATTCAACGGATACCGCCGTGGAGCGTTCCTGAACCCAGCTAAAGGCATGTCTTCGGCAGAAGCTGAATCTCCAGCCATGCAGGGGGTTATTAGCTCCGACTGGCTGGCAAGCAACTTCGGTATTCGTTTTCGCTACAATGCTCTTGGAGATGTAAATGCCACAGATATCGTGGCTCCAGCACAGTCATTCGGCATTACAAGCGGCGTGAATTCCGTGGCGATGCATGCAGGATCTACCGTCGCTATTATCGATCCAAACAAAGCCAAGGGATTGGTATACGTGCCAAGCGGTGTGTCCAAATGGGGCAACGCAGTTGATCAGGGCGTGTACAATGGCGGCGGACGTGCTGAAGGTGCGTATGCAGCCATTGCCAAGGTAGGCGCAGGAAAGGCTGCGTTTATCGGCGATTCCTCGCCGGTAGAAGATGCGACTCCAAAATATTTGCGTGAGGAGACGGGAGCCTCCAAGAAAACCTACGATGGATTCAAAGAAGTGGACGATGCCACGTTCCTGGTCAACACCGTAAAATGGCTCGCGGTAAAAGAAAGCTATACGAGCCTGTCACAGGTATCAGGCCTGACATTGGACACACCAACCAGCCTGCTTGCCATGGAAGCCCCGGCTGCATCCACGGAACCGCAGCTTGAGCCATGGTCTGCACCGTCTGCAGGATACAAATGGTATGATCCAACGACATACAAGAAAGGTTCTTATGGGGCAGTTACCCCATAATGTGCAACCTTTGCGAGTAGCATAAATGTATGGAGGAAGCCTGTTTGTAACGCTACCGTTGCAAACAGGTTTTTCGTATGCAAGGGGACAGTGCAAGGCAAGGTACAATTTGTATAAATACATAGTGCCACGGGTAACGTATAGGTTAACTATGTTGGCATCCATACCAGAAGGAGAGGCGGCAAATAATGAACCGGCAAGCAGACTGTGACAGTTCGTCCATGAGACAGAGGCTGAAGGAAGATTTGCATCGTGTAGCGGATCGGATGAATCTGACGTTATCCCGTTTTGACAATGACAGTGTCTGTCTGCTCGGACAATTCGCTGAAATTCGAACCGAGATCAAGCAGATTGAGGTGCTTGCCTCTTCCTTTTATCTGGATTGTTATCTGTCTCCCTTCACCGAGAAATTCGCTGAACTAACGGCAAGCGTGCAGCATCTGTCCGATCGCAGGTATGGTGCCCTCATCGTCATTGAACGGGAGGTGCCACTGGAACCTATTATTCATTCGGGTGTTGCTGTGGATGCGCGAGTGACCCATGCACTGCTTGAATCCCTGTTTATTCCCGGTGCACCGCTGCATGACGGGGCCGTTCTGATCCGCGGCAACCAGATCGTCTCCGCAGGCAATGTCCTGCCACTATCCCAGGCCGCAGCAGGAGAACGTAAAATGGGAACGCGCCACCGTGCCGCACTGGGGCTAAGTGAACTGACAGATGCGGTTGTGCTGGTTGTTTCCGAGGAAACGGGACAGGCTTCTTTTGCTGTGGATGGGGATTTGCATCCCATTAATGTCGTTGAGACCATTCATTAACGGAGGAAGACCTCATGTTCCCATTTTCGTCTTACATAGTGATGTGATTTTGCACATTCTCAGCTTATCTAGGTACAATAGAGGATGGCAAAGATACAGAAGCCTTGCGAACTACTCGCAAAAATGGTTGGAGGAGACGGTTAAACATGAGTTGGTTTGAAGTAATGGAGCAGCATGATTATGAAGAATTGATCCTGTGTCAGGACAAAGCTTCTGGGTTAAAGGCGATCATCGCCATTCACGATACAACACTTGGCCCTGCACTGGGCGGTACGCGGATGTGGACGTACGCTTCGGAAGAGGCGGCCATCCAAGATGCACTGCGCCTTTCGCGGGGAATGACATATAAGAATGCCGTATCCGGTTTGAATCTTGGCGGCGGTAAAGCCGTCATTATCGGTGATCCGCGCCGTGACAAGAACGAAGCCATGTTCCGTGCTTTCGGCAGATACATCCAGGGCCTGAATGGGCGCTATGTAACCGCAGAAGACGTGGGTACCTCGGAAGAGGACATGAACCTGATCTATCAGGAAACCGACTATGTAACAGGCATATCGCCAAGCTACGGATCATCCGGGAATCCATCTCCTGCAACGGCTTGGGGAGTATACCAGGGTATGAAGGCAGCAGCCAAAGAAGCCTTCGGCACGGATCTGTTGGAAGGCAAAACCGTTGCCGTCCAAGGTATCGGCAATGTGGCCATGAGTCTGTGCAACTATTTGTACGAGGAAGGTGCCCGGTTGATTGTGACGGATCTTCACAAGGATTCCGTGAAGCAGGCAGTGGACCGCTTCGGTGCAGCGGCTGTCGATCCGGCGGATATTACGGGCGTCGACTGTGACATCTATGCACCTTGTGCTCTTGGCGGAACGATTAATGACGATACGCTTAAAACGCTTAAAGCCAAAGTGGTCGCAGGCTGCGCCAACAACCAGCTGCTGGAGACACGTCATGGAGACATTTTGCATGAAAGAGGTATCGTTTATGCTCCGGATTATGTCATTAATGCCGGGGGAGTCATCAACATCGCGGACGAATTAAATGGTTATAACTCGGAACGCGCGTGGAGCAAGATCGGTGAGATCTACACCAGTTTGGAGAAAATCTTCGAAACCTCCCGTACGGAAGGCATCGCAACGTATATTGCCGCAGACCGTTTGGCTGAACGCCGAATTGAGCTGATGAAGAATACACGCAGCACTTTCCTCCAACAAGGTCATCACGCACTGAGTGCCCGGAGATTGCGCGGGTAAGTCCAAAAAGGATATCCATGAGATTCAAGGAAGCTGAATGGGCTTAAAAGGAACCGAAACAGGCAGGTATCCCAAAACGGATGCCTGCCTCTTTGATATTGGTTACAGCTTTAGGCTTTACTTTTGCTGCTGCATTTGGTCCTTGAATCCGCCTTTATAGGTGGTCGTCGGTGCTTTGACTTTGTCAATTAACAGAATGCCGTCGTATTGTTCTGCCGGAATGAAGTTCATCGACATGGGATGAATGACTTCATCCACCATGCCATCCTCAGCAGCAAAGACCGGGCGGAACAACCAGGCTGCAGCACTTGTAGCGTCTTTGACTTCGGAGAGATCGATGTATGTATTCCGGTAACCGGATTTCATTAAGGTATATTCGAGACTGCCCCGAGGCATGGGAGAGATGTCAAAGGTTTGGCCTGTGGAAATCTCGCTCGCCTGTCCTTCGTTCATATAGAGCCCGATCACATACATGTCATCCTGCAGCTTCTCATGCAACATTTCGCCCATACTTTTGAAGCTGGATTGCCACAAGCCTGAGTTCCCATCTCTTTCTCCGATTGGGGGATTGAGAATGGTCGATGTGCTCTTGGCGAGATGGTCATTGTGTGCCCAAAGGATGAATTTTTTGCCTGGATACATTACGTCCATCAACCACTCCAGATTATCAGCCATCGCACGGTCGCGGAACTCGTAACTTTCCCGGGTATCGTAGGCCGCCATCTCGATAAATTTGCTCCGGTCATTCAGCACGCGGATCATCATGTCAGCCAGTTTCGAGTTGTCCGGGAATGACTTCACAAGCTCCTGCTTGTGCTCGGTAATCCATTGAACCAATTCCTCGTACTGCGGGACATAGGCATCCTTCACTTGATGGATGGCCGCCTTGAATTCGGGATTGTTGTCGCTGTCGATACCATATTTGTTAAGGACAGCATACAAATCCGTGATGCCCTGCATCTCGAAAGCATAGAACTGCTTACCTCTATCGGGATCCAGGTTGCCAATCCAGTCACTGATAAATTGTGTTAAGTACCCGGTTGTAAACTGCATATCATATCCCGCCAGAATCAGCGGGTGATCCGTCTTGCTCTGCTCCTGTATATATTCATAGAGGCCGAGCGTTTCCTGCGAGTGCCAGATCGGGAAAATGGAGAGCTCCATCATCTGAGCAGGCGTCAGGTCCGCTCCTTGTTCATAGGCAACCGCTGCATCCCCCATGCCGGATTCGAAGGCAATGACGTCATAGCCGAGTTCTTCATGCAAAAATTTGATCATGCGCGTTTTGATTGCACTGTATTCGGCAACCCGGTGAAAATTCTCCCCTAGGCTGACGACTTTCTTGTCCTGAAGCAGCGGCTTCAGAAAGGCGAGGTCACTATAGTTGTCCGAGGTCAGGGATGTAATTTCATGGGCATGGTCCTGCACCCATTGCTCCTTGGCAATAGGTGAGGCTGCTGCCGAAGCGGAGCCAGCGATCATGGCGATGGCCATGCCGAGTACGGCTGTTTTTTGAATAAGACGACGTTTCAGGTTCATGGTGATTATCCTCCGTATGAATGATGTGTTGAAATCCATAACCCAAGGATAGTGGCTAATTCTAACGAAAGTATAACGTGGAACTAAAATGTAATGCATTTCTGATTTAGCAGCTTCACGAATTGATCCAAAGCACTGCTGACATACCGATCCTCCCCGCGAACAAAGGTGGTTGTAGTGTGGGTGAACTGTTCGGCCAGATCGTGTACCGAGTACACTTCCGGCTTCTTGTGAATCACACTGCAAGGCATAATCGTATAAGCAATCCCGGACTCCACACAGCTGAGCAGGTTCTCCATGGTACTGACCTCAATCATATTGCGGGCAGACAACCCTTCTTCCTCCAAAAACATTTCCGTAATTTCACGATAGGGACAGCCCTGAGGGAAAACCACCCATGAGACCTGGCATAGGCTCTCTGCGGGGGTTTCCATACGTTTAGAAATAATGTGTACTGTATCCTGCATTTCGTATTCCACTTTCAACCCTTCTTTGACACAAGCACCACTGATGAACGCACCATCAATCTCATACGCCTGTATTTTGTGACGCAGCACTTTGGGCGAAGTGGCGTTCACCAGTGAGATGGAAACCTTCGGATACGTGACCTGATATTCGTTCAGTATCTCCATGAAACGGCTTGATGCAGCCGTCTCCACAATCCCGATTTTCAGTGTGCCGGAAGGCTCTCCGGGATCCATCATATCCTGTTCCAGATCATGCAGCAGGTTACGAATCCGAGCGGCATATGCAATAAACTGCTCTCCTTTGGCAGTGGGAACCACACCCTTGGGGAACCGATTGAAAAGCTGCACCTGGTATTCCTGCTCCAGCTTTTTGATGCGGGTGGTGACATTGGACTGGGCATAGTTTAATTCTTTGGCGGCTTGCGAGATTTTGCCTGACCGTCCGACTGCGAGAATGATATCGATATCTGATAACTCCATACGTATTCCTCCTGATTGCGGGATTTCTCCGAAAAGCCAAATTGAAGTCCTTGTGATATCTCTCAGAGAGATACTTCCATATATTCTAATCATTTTACGATATGCCTGAGCCGTTCTACAATATCCTTAATTACGATGAGAGAAGGGATAGCATGAACAATCTTATAAAATTACTCAACCCGGTTACGATCAACCAATGGAACCTTAGAAACCGAATTGTGATGGCTCCGTTAACGAGAGGGTTTGCGAATGATGAGGATGGTACAGTAACAGAAGAGATGGTGGCATACTATGAGCAGCGTGCCCGGGATGGTGTGGGATTGATCATTACGGAGGGAGTTAACCCCAACCTGGCGGGTAAAGGAACCTATGGCATACCTGGACTGTATACGGAAGACCAGACCGTTTCATGGAAAAAGGTTACGGAAGTCGTCCATAGACATGGAGGTACCATCATAGCGCAGCTGTGGCATGTCGGCAGATTGTCCCACTCCGATCTCATCGGAGGAACGCCGCAGGCACCTTCAAGCATTCAGGCCGTGGGCAAGGTGCATAAATTGCACAAGCCATATCAGGTTCCCGAAGCGATGTGCATACAGGATATTCAGGATACGATCCAGCATTTTCAGAAAGCTGCCCGCAATGCGGTGCTGGCCGGATTTGACGGGATTGAGCTACATGCAGCGCATGGATATCTGATGGATCAGTTTATCAACGAGAAGACGAATCATCGAACAGACGAATATGGAGGCGGGATCCAGGGGAGATTACGTTTTTTGAAAGAGATCATTCTGGCGGTAAAAAAAGAAATCAGCGTGGATCGCATTTCAATCCGATTTTCCGAGAAAAAAGATGATGATCCATCCTATGCTTGGAGAGACAAGGTGGCCATGATTGATGCTTATCTTAACCTGTTCCGTGAGACGGGCATTACGATTCTGCATCCTTCAACCGACCGCTTTACAACAGCTTGGGCAGGGGAGAGGACCTTTCATGAAATGATCAGGCAACAGTGGGAGCATACGATTATTGGGGTGGGGAATCTGGATGCTCAAACGGCAGAGGAAGCCCTGAATGAGGGAATCATTCATCTCGCTGCGTTTGGCCGACCCTTTATTGCCAATTCCGATCTGGTCCACAGATTGCATGCAGGTGAGCCGCTGGTGGAGTATGATGGGAACAAGCATTTACCTACTCTGATATGAAAAAGTAGTGAAAGGGCAGCACTAATCCTGGGGATTAGGCTGCTCTTCTTGTCGCTTGAGTGTTGCAGTTATGAGTTGCTGACAACGCTGGCTTTCTTTTCAGTGAAATAGTAGCCGAGCGCCAGCAGCGGCATGATCAGGCCGATCAGTGTCGTCAGACTCCAGCCTCCTGATGCGTAAGACCAGCTTCCAATAGAGGAACCAACGGCACCTCCAATGAAGAAGATCGACATAAAAATTCCGTTCACCCGTCCTCTTGCTTCACCTGCGAGGGAGTAGATGATGCGCTGTCCCAGAACGAGATTGCCCGAGACTGCCATATCGAGAGTTATGGCGACAATGACCAGCAGCACAAGAGAAGCGATAGAGTGCCCTTGGAACATGTACGCAAGGCCCAAGGATAGAACGGCAATCACCATGGCGAGACCGGTCAATATCCGGGTCAGGCCTTTGTCTGCCCATCTGCCTGCGATAGGCGCGGCAATGGCTCCACCTACACCGGCCAGTGCAAACCAGGCAATGCCCTGCTGGGTCATGCCAAAGTCATTAGCCAGCCGCAAGGGTACGGTGGTCCAGAAGAGACTAAAGGCGCCAAACAAGCTGGCTTGATACAGTGCCCGGCGGCGCAGCATGGGCAGAGTTTTCAACAGCGTTCCCAGTGAAGCAATGAGCTGACCATATTTCATTGCAGGCTGAGGCTGACGTACAGGAAGAGCACGTGATAGCAGCAGCGCGAGCAGTGCAATGACAATAGCGGAGAAAATGAAGACTGCCTGCCAGCCGAAAGCATCCGTAATGAAGCTTGCCACTGGACGAGCCAGCATGATGCCAAGAAGAAGCCCGCTCATGACATTGCCTACCACCTGCCCGCGTTGCTCTTCTGAAGTGAGGTAAGTCGCGTAGGGCACGAGAATCTGCGCAACGACGGAACCTACACCGATCACCAATGAGGCCGTAAGAAATAGTAAAGCATGAGTGGAGAAAGCCGCTGCGGTCAAGGCAATGACTAGTAATACCAGAAAGGAAGTTACGAGCCGCCGATTCTCCATAATGTCACTAAGCGGTACGATAAACAGCAATCCGATGACATAACCAATTTGGGTTAACGTTACGATTAATCCTGCCGCAGCAGATGACAATCCTGTCGTAGCGCTAATCGGCCCGATTACAGTCTGTGCATAGTACAGATTAGCGACAATAAGTCCGCACGCCGCAGCCAAAAGGAAAACCAGCCATTTTGGAATCTGTTTTGCCTTCACATCGTGTTTCGTGTTCATGATTATCATCCTCCACATAGTATTCAGTATGATTAATACAGCTTGAATCATTAATTTCTAAACAGTTCGTTCACTAATTACAAACATATAATAAACTAAACGTTTAGTATTGTAAATAGGCATCGATATCTTTTTTGAAATCATAAGCATTGCAGATGGACAAAATTGTTTATGTTGTAGGCTATTTAGTATAATGAACGTATCGTTTTTAAGAGAAAGGGACAGTGATGTAATGATTAGAAACAAGGAGGGGTTCAAATGACAGCCAAACGAGGACGTCCCCGCAACATGGAAACCCAAAATGCCATTCTGGCAGCTGCCTATGAGTTATTGCTTGAACATGGCTTTGCAGCGATTACGGTTGAAAAGATAGCTGAGCGAGCGCAAGTGAGCAAAGCAACAATATACAAATGGTGGCCCAATAAGGGGGCTGTCATTATGGATGGATACATGTCGGCTATGACAGCAAGATTGCCCGTCCCGGATACAGGATCCGTATTTGAGGATGTGCGTATTCATGCGAGCAATATGATGCAATTTCTGACTAGCCTGGACGGCAAGGCCATTACAGAGATTATTGGAGAAGGACAGTCAGATCCGGGTCTTGCGGTTGAATACCGGACCAGATACATTCAGCCTCGCCGGCGTGAAGCTTGGGGGATTATTGAAAAGGGTGTAACTCGGGGCGAATTAAAGAGTGACCTGGATATCGGTTTGTGTATCGACCTCATCTATGGGCCGGTGTTCTATCGCATGTTAGTGACGGGGGAACCAATGGATCATGACTTTGTACAGCGACTATTGGATTCGCTGTTTGCAGGGATCAAGTCTAATTAAATGGAAAGAATTCACTGAACGTGTCGAACAAAGAGGAACAGGGCGATTCTCACGAATCACCCTGTATGAAGGCGTAACTGGCGAGGCTGTGTCATACCTGAAACAGGGGAGAGATGGCTGAGGGCCATGAAGTAGAAGTGTCAGAGGCAGAGGAAGCAGATTGCTGGTCTAAAACCGGGGGATCGTTCCATACCACACTCGGCAATTCTCGTTGCAATACAGGTGCTACGTCCTGGGCAAAGCGCTCCAACTGCTCCAGCTGCTCGTTGTGACTAAGTCCATCCACACTAATGCTCAGGACCTGATGTCCGAACGCGGCATGGTAATCCATGATTTTCTCAATGACCTGTTCTGGACTACCAATAAGCACGGGTCCACGTGCAATGTTATCTTCCAGATCAACGAAGGGTGACTGGTTATGCTGTGCGGCTGCCGTAGCGTGAAAAGCGTTATAGTAAGGCGTATAGCGACGAATCGCTTCCTCACGAGTATCTGCCAGATACAGGCTGCCTGCTCCGGAACCAATTACCGCGCGGCTTGCATCATGACCATAATAATCGAGACGTTCCCGATAGTGGTCAATCAATGCTTTGTATTTTGCCTGTGGGTGAAAAGAATTCGAGGTGAAGAGTGGCTCACCATATTTCGCTGCCAGCTCAGTGGAGAGGGTGCTCGACGCACTGCCATGCCAGATTGGAATGGATTGCTGGAGTGGTCTCGGCCAAGTGGTAACCTCATGAAGAGGAGGGCGATACGTTCCCTGCCAGGTTACATTTCCCTCCGACCACAGGCGTTTCAGCAGCTCATAGCGTTCACCAAGGGAAGCCCACTGTTCCTCTTCGCGAATGCCAAACAGCGGATAGTGCCGAGGGTCATTGCCTTTCCCGATAATCATCTCCAGCCGTCCGCCAGATATCTGATCCAGCGTTGCATAATCCTCGGCAACCCGCACCGGATCCAGTACGCTAAGAACCGTGACTGTGGTTAGTAACCGGATCCGTGAAGTAGCTGCAGCAATCGCAGTCAATACGACCGGCGGTGAAGAGGACAGAAAAGGTGCACCGTGCCGCTCGCCAATCCCGTAAGCATCGAAGCCCAAACGCTCGGCCAGTTTGGCTTGCTCCAGAATGTTGTGGAACTTCTGCTGTGTCGTGAGAGTTTCGCCAGTGACCGCATTAGGCAGGTTCATCATGAGGCTAAACAAGGCAAATTTCATCTGAACTTCTCCTTGAACTGGATTGGGCAGTCTGTGTTGTTTAATCCTATGGAAATAGTAGGATATTATGAATTAAACTTACTGTAACATGTCCTTTTCGATTCTTCTAATGGATTTTTTCTATAAGACGAAATATATTCAATATAAATGTCTAAATGTGCAGGAAATTGCCACGATTTTTATTGACCGCTGTAAAATTTAGGATTAAAATTGTACTTATCATAGAAATTCAAATTTCTGGATTTTCATTGTGGAGGTGGGAGACATGGAACCTACAACTACGATACGCTCAAATATTGAGGATTACATCAGGAAACAGGGGTATACCCTTCAATACTTTGCTGATATATCGGGGGTTAACGCCGGGACGTTAAGTGCAATTATCAAAGGTACACGGCCGATCGCCATGGCTCAATTGGACCTCATTACCCAGGGGATGAAGCTGGAAGAGGGCCACTTCTACGAAATATATGGTGCTGAATGTTTTGTGGAATCCGCACCGCACTGGAGAAGGCTGGAGCCGTTCCTGCAACGCTGCGCTGAGTTGGACAAGCTGGACTGCATACAGAGGGTAATTCAGCAAGTGACGGATGACCGCTCCTATGTGTCCGAATTGTTCGAGCTGGCCGAGTATATGCTTGAACGTGGTCAGAAGAAGGCTGCGCGAATGCTGTACGAATGTGTCGCCGAGTGTGAGAAGTACCAGCACTCCGAACGTCTGGCACTATGCCATTATCGTATCTTCACCTTGTCTCTTGGCCAGGACCAGCATGAGAATCTTCGAGCCGCTGTTCACTTCGAGCCATATATTAACCGATTGGACGAAGAGCGACAGCTGGATGCGATCAAGGATCTGGCGAATACATATAGTGGATTACGCTATTGGGATAAAGTTTATCAGCTAGCTGGGGAACTGGAACAACGTGTTGAATTTCTGGAACGATATAAGAATAAGGAAATAGGTTACAAGCGAACGTTTAAACATCCGTTTTTCACTTATAGAGCATATGCATATTTATTGATGGCCACAGTATGGGGAGAGCGTCAGGATTATGAAAAGGCTCTTCAGTACACTTCCCTTTACTCAAATCTTTCTATCGAAGAACCTGCCCCCGAGGATCTTGTATTCATTGAACGATTCAAGGGCTGGGCTGAAGTTAATAATTATCTATACAAATTGATGATGGGCGATTACGAAGCTCTCAATTCGTATCTAGACTTCATTGAGAAGAATGAAAATGAAACGCTTCTTGGATTGGTTAAGATTATGGAAGCTGCTAATTTATACAATTTGGATGTAGATCATGCATTAGGAAGATTTGATGCATATATTCATTTGTTGTTACTTGAAGATCACAATTATATGCCAAGCTATAATAATCAAATAAAAGATGATAGGTACACCAAATTTTGGGCTGAATTGACTTTTTATCAATTATCTAAGGGTAGGTATACAGAAGGGTTTAATCATCTGTTAACTTGTTTAGCATCTGCACACAAAATTAAAGATGATTCTACAATAATTTATTGTGTAGGTTTATATGAAGAATACAGTATGCAAGCGTCCGAGTCAGTGAAACAAAACTATAAGAATCTCATCAAGGAGGTTTATTATCGCTATGGTAAAAAAAGCAATGTTAGTGTTAATGCTCTTTAGTTCCTTCTTCTTTTATTCTGGTGTGATAAGTGGTGTGAATCAAACCAATAGTACTATTTTTAACCACGGTGTAGGCGGATACTAGGAAATGAATAAATATCTTATTGTTAACAAGCGCTCTTTTCCGGATTTGGGAACAGGGCGCTTGTATGTATGTATCTAACCTCCGATTATTGATTTCAATAAAATTGAATCGTTATACTGACATGGATTTACAAGAAAGTAAGGTCTGTGGATAATTGAGCAAGAGGGCGGATATTAAACTCGTCTGAACTAAGGGCATAAACGAAATATTGACACACAGCGTTATAATGGTGCACATGTTTACTTTGATCTTCCAGATGGTCGTCCATCTCAACACGATATGTGGGTTGAAAGAAAGTGATCCTTTCCACATCTTGTGGAATTTGAGTGCGTAAAGAACTTTCATAAAATGCTTGATATTGAATGAATACCTCTGCAAACAAACTTTTCGATTTGCAAAGGAAAAAAATATGAATTTTTTGGCAAACTATCCTAAAATGGTCTATAAAGAAGGGGGTGCATGCTATGAAAGGACCAAGTCAAGTTGTAGACCAGATTGAACGGAACAGGCAAGAATTAAGTCGTTTGGCGGAGCATCATGGCATGCAAGACTACAAAGTCCTTCAACAATCGATGGTACTGGACGAATTGATCAACGAATATAACCGATTCAAATATAGAAAACAACAATATATGAACAGACAGCCGATTGCATAATGCAGTCGGTTTTTTAGTTTGAAGAAAACGACGTAGGGCTATACCATCCACTGGAAAAGACTTCTCGTCTTATTGAATGGATTCGTTCATAGAAATAGTCGACTGTAGAGCGATACAGTCGGCTTTTTTTGTTTTCTTTTGAGGTGAGGATGGTTTTATCTTGAAATTCCATACCAATCCCAATGTTGGCAGGATAGCCAACCATCATTGAAACTCGCTATGATAAACGCCAACTAAATCCAGTAACTTTCGAAGGTGATTCTTGAATGACAGGAGTGGGAGGGATCCATTGAATGGACAAAGTCTTAGGTTGTTCAAAAAGAAACATGAACCTGCGTACCAAGCTGCTGGTGTTGTTTTTGGTTCTCACTTTGCTTCCCCTGAGTTTGCAGGGATTGGTTAACTATTACCATTTTTCACAGACGATTGATCGCAAAACCGAGCAGTTCACTATTGAAATGATCCGGCAGATCAACACCAATCTGAATCGGCTGCTGAAGGATTTCGAGCGTATATCGCTCCTGCCGCTCTATGATCAGACGGTGCTGGGTATTCTGGGAAAATACAATGCCCCAATGGGGACAGCCAGTTGGGCAAGGTCCGACGATTACTTGAAGATGAAGCTCTATACTTCGGGTCAAGCCTACGATCGCCCGGAGATTCGCGGCATCCACCTGATCTCGAACAGTGGCATCCTTTTCTCCAACCTGGATTCATTGGCGGTGAATCCGGTATGGGACAGTAGGCGGGATAATTGGTTTGCAGAGCTCGGCGGATCGGAGGGAGAGTGGCGATTACTCCCCCCGCATAATCCAAGCTATTACACCGACAAGAATGAACAAGCCTATATCTCTGTTGCCCGAGAGATCCGTGATCCAGGCACTCTCAAACGGCTGGGATATATTCTGATTGATATTCGGCTGGACGCCTTCCGCCAGCTGCTATCCAATCTGGATTTCGAGGAAAATGCGAGTCTCATGATTGTGGACAGCAAGCAGCGCCTTGTGTTCGAGCGAACTTCACTTGGTGGACGATCCGCATACAATCAACTGTTACAGCATGAGCAGCTTCAAGACTATGCAGGAAATCAAAAGGTGGTACTGGACGGGAGCCCTTATCTCTATGTAAGGCACCACTCGAATTATTCCGGGCTATCGGTCATTAGTCTTACACCCATTTCTGTCATTCAAAAGGAATCAGGTGAAATGCTTACGTTCACGTTTGGGTTCGCCGTTTTGTGTATGGCGGGCGTAGCCATTCTGGCGGCTCTTATATCCTATCGCGTAACGAGGCCGTTAATCAGCCTGAAGCAAAATATGATTCGCGTGGAGCAGGGTGACTTTACCCAGCGTGTGGCAAGCTTCGGCAGTGATGAATTCGGTCAGATCGGCCGGGGGTTTAACCGAATGATGGAAGAGATTCACCGCTTGTTTAACGAGGTGTTTCTACTCGGTATTCGAGAGCGGGAAGCAGAGCTGTCAGCATTGCAAAGTCAGATCCATCCTCATTTTATATACAATACGCTGGAGTCCATTAATATGATGGCCATCCGCAGGAAACATGTAGAAGTGTCCCATATGGTGACGGCCCTGGGCAAGCTACTGCGTTACACCATTGATAAGGTGGATCGGATCGTACTCCTTCAGGAGGAGTTGGCTTTTGTACAATCGTATGTGTGCATTCAACAGGTGCGTTATGACGGAAGGCTGCAGGTGATTTTTGAAATTGAAGAAGGGGTCATGGACTGCTTGATTCCCAAGCTGATTTTGCAGCCGCTCGTGGAGAACGCAGTATACCATGGAATTGAAGGGCAGGAGGATGGGGGAATGATATGGATATCGGCCTTGAAGTTTGATCAAGAGTTGCTGCTTACCGTTCGAGATAATGGTAAAGGTCTATGCCAAGAAGAGATTAACGAATGGAACGAGTCATTTTCCCAGCTTCCCTCAAGTGAATTCCTGCGTTGTAACGCGGAAGGTAGTTTAGGGCTCTCCAATATAGCACAGCGTCTTCACCTTATTTATGGTCAAGGCGCCAGTCTAAGCGTTGACGGAAGTCTCGGGCAGGGTTTAGCTGCCACGATTACTATACCGCTGCAGGAGAAAGGGGATGACGTGCATGTATAAAGTTTTGCTTGTGGAAGATGAGAGGGTCATCCTCGACGGGTTGCGGGAGCTGATTATTCAGACAGCTCCCGAGTTTCGCGTTATGGGTGAAGCTTCTGGAGGAACTGAGGCTCTGGATTTTTTGAGAAGTGATGTGCCTGATGTGCTGATTACGGATATTCGCATGCGAGAAATGGATGGACTGACCCTGGTATCCAAAGCTAGGGAAATGTACCCCGAACTGCTGATGATCATCATTAGCGGCTATGGCGAGTTTGAGTATGCACGCAGAGCGATGGAATATGGCGTACTGAATTACCTGCTGAAGCCGGTGGAACTCCAAGAGTGGATTACAGCCATTCAGAAAGTTCAGCTGCTGCTGGACCGCAGGTACGGCGTTTCGTCCAGTCAGACGCTAGATACAACGGGGGAAGCACAGTGTAACAGTGGAGATACGCGAAAGATCATTCGTGATGTAAAGGAATATATCAGGCTCCACCCTGATGGAGATCTGCGCCTGCAGACCATAGCGGCACTTGTTCATCTGAACCCAACCTATCTAAGCCAGCTTTTCAAAAATGAAACGGGGACAACCTATTCGGAATACATCGCTGAGGCACGCATGGAGCGAGCCAAGTGGCTGTTGGTTAACACCCAACTAAAAATCTATGATGTAGCAAGATTATCTGGGCATCAGAGTCCCAAACACTTCATGCTGGTATTCAAACAGCAGGTGGGTTGGACGGCAGGGGAATATCGGAACCGATTCAGTACGGATGAGCAGCTGTAGCAGGTGCCCTTCATCTTAAGTCCTTGAAAAACCGTACCATTTCTATAGCTGGCGTGATTTATGAACCATTGATTCCTTCGCTATACTTGGGTTGCACATGTACATCACTAAGCCACAAGGGGGATTTCCATGAAGAAAGCAGGACTGATGTTTATGCTCGTATTCATCATTGTTGCATTAATTGGCTGTGCAGGCTCCGATTCCGGCAGTGATCCTGAGAATGCATCCGCAGGAGAAGAAGAGGTTGAACTGAAGTTCATGATGTGGGGGAATCAGGCGCACATGGACGTATATAACAAGTTGATTGATAGCTTCACACAGGAAAATCCCGGCATCAAGGTGACAATGGAATCTGTACCCTTTGCGGAATACCAGCAAAAAATCTCTGTGCTTGCAGCCGGCGGCTCGCTACCGGATATCGCCTGGGTCTCCGAGCGGATGATTCCGCAATTCAAATCCAATCACATTCTGGCAGACGTATCCGAATTCAAGGATGATGCAGAGTTCAAGCTGGGTGACTATATTCCAAGTACGCTGGATCTGTTTCGGGATGGTGATCAACTGCTTGGCTTGCCGTTCTCTACCCCTCCAGTCGTTATGTTCTACAACAAATCGCTCTTCGACAAGGCTGGCCTTACAGATCCCAACACGCTCGCCGCTCAAGGGCAATGGACGTGGGAACGATTTGAAGAGACAGCAAAAACGATTGCCAGCAAGGATGCGACAAACCGAATCTACGGTGCCAACTTTTTTCGTGATTGGAAGACTTGGGCTGTTCTTTCCTCCTATTCCTGGTCTTATGGCAGCGGTCCTTTCGATGAGAGCATGAAGCAGTTCACCTGGAATGATCCTTATGGTGTGCAAACCTTGGAATTGCTTGAACGGATGATGTTTACCGATGAGTCCCACCCGAAGGCGGGTGAGCAGGTCAGCTTCGATGCCGGTAATGTGGGTATGTTTTTCGACAACTACAGCTATGTGTCCAAAGCAAGAGAGATTACGGACTTCGAATGGAGTATCGCCCCGATGCCTGCAGGATCTCAGGGCAGTGTGCCCATGCTGGGTCAGGCGGGATATGCCATGTTCAATGACAGCAAGCATCCCGAAGAAGCGAAGAAACTGCTGAAGTTTTTCGCTAGTGAACAGGGAATACAGGCCACGGCAACTTACTTTGTCCCGCCGCGTACCTCTGTACTGAATTCGGATGTTTTCATTAATCAGCCGAATAATCCAAGCAAGGAACATATTGTTCAGGCAGTAATTGATGAAATGCCCAAAGCACGCTTGATTCCGGGCCATATTCGCTGGCAGGATATCGACAATGCAGTGCTGCAGGGTTTCGATCGATTGTTCGCCCGTTTAGCCACACCTCAGGATAATCTGAAGCAGATGCAGGGAGAGATTCAAGGTCTGCTGGAATAATAAATAATGGCATATTTACAGGAGGTAAGGGTATGGGGCAATTGGAGGATGCGCTGAAGAGACAACGCATGCTGCTTGTGGTCAGTCTGCCCGCTAACGATACAGCACTGGCCCGGGCAGCCATTGAAGAAGGGGCTGACGCCCTAAAAGTACATTACAATGTCGGACACCGCGCCAGTGGGAACCATTTTGGTCCGCTGGATGAATACATGGATCATTTCCGTGCAATCCGAGCCCAATTTAACGGTCCACTTGGGGTGGTTCCGTCGGGTACCCTCGATGGGACACAACGGGAAGATGTGGTAAGGCTTTCCGGTCTGGGTTTTGATTTCTATTCCATATACGCTCACCATTTACCCTCCTTCATGTTGGGTGAGCTCGGTCTGGATAAAACATTCGCCATCAATGAACACTACGACCCTTCCCTGGTTAGGGAGGCAGCACATTATGGTTTTGCCGCGCTGGAAGCATCCATTATCCCCGGAGAGGAGTATGGGACATCGCTAAGCTTCTCAGATGTCCTCCAGTATCGCCGGTTAGTGATGCAAGCACAGCTTCCGGTGTTGGTTCCTTCCCAGCGGAGGCTGGTACAGGAGGATGTACCGGTCCTGCATGATACCGGAATTAAGGCGATTATGCTGGGAGCAGTCGTTACAGGTAAAACGGAGGAGCAGCTGCGAAAAGCCGTTAACGGGTTTCGCAATGCCATGGACAAACTGAAGTAGAAGGAAGACAGATGAGAAGAGGAGGGGCAGGGTTGACCCATTCACGCAAATATTCAGGAAGAGGACCGCTCGCAAGAGAGGCCCAGATTGCAGGATGGCTTTTCGTATCTCCGATGGTTCTTGGTTTTACTCTGCTGCTGCTCTTTCCCATGGGCCTTGCGTTATACATGAGTTTGACCGATTGGCCATTGCTCGGAGAGCATCACTTTATCGGGCTAGATAACTACCGCGAGATCATGATCGACAAGATGTTCTGGAGGGTACTGGGAAACACGGTATATTTCACAGCCGGACTTGTTCCGCTGAATATTGTGCTCGCGCTGCTACTCGCTTTGCTGCTATCCAAAAGTCTGCGTGGCATCGGGATATTCCGTACAGCCATCTTCGTTCCGGTCATGACTTCACTTATTGTATGGGCAATTGTATGGAAGCTTATGTATGCGACAGAGTCGGGACTGATCAATCAGCTTCTGTTGATGATGGGCATCAAAGGACCAGCCTGGCTCTATAATCAGGATCTGGCGATGCCCGCAGTAATTGTGACCAGTGTGCTAAAAAATGTGGGCCTAAATATGGTATTGTTCATAGCCGCAATTCAGCAGGTGCCAAGATCACTGTACGAAGCGGCCAAACTGGACGGTGCAGGCAGGCAGAAGACTTTTTTTCACGTGACGCTTCCAATGATTACGCCCACCGTTTTTTTGACCGTGGTAATGACGGTCATCGGCTCGCTCAAAGTGTTCGGACAGATTTATGTCATGACACAGGGAGGGCCGAGCAATAGCACCAAGGTGTTGGTCTATTATATATGGGAAAAGGCATTCAAGCTGTTTCAGTTTGGCTACGCATCCGCATTGGCGTACGTGCTGTTTGCTATCGTACTGATCTTGACGCTGCTGCAATGGCAGCTTCGAAAGAGGTGGGTATTCAATGAAGGCGATGGCTAAGCCGTCTTTTCGTACAGCAGGTGGGGCAGTCGGTACGTATTTGTTGCTGACCCTGATTTCAATCATTATGATTGTACCGTTTATCTGGATGATATCTACATCTTTTAAGGAGCCCCAGAGCATATTCACGTATCCACCACAGTGGATACCCGAACCGTTCCGATTTCAGAACTACATCGATGTTTTTCGATTGATTCCGTTTCATCGTTTCTATTTTAACAGTGTGTATATTGCTGTTGTCGTCGTGCTGGGTACGGTGTTCTTTGCTTCTCTTGCCGGATATGCATTTGCGAAGATACCATTCAAGGGCCGTAATGTGGTGTTCCTTATCCTGCTGAGTGCCATGATGATTCCCCACGAGGTAACGGCAATTCCGATGTTTTTGTTTATGAGGCAGCTGGGATGGATTGATACACATCTCCCGCTGATTTTACTTCCGATCTTTGGGGCAGGTGGCGTATTCGGCATCTTTGTGATGCGGCAGTTCTTCATTACGGTTCCTACCGAGCTGGAGGAAGCAGCGATGGTTGATGGATGCAACCGATTCCGGATCTATGCCCAGATTATGCTGCCCATTGCCAAGCCCGGCATGGCGACACTGACGATCTTTACCTTTGTGACCAACTGGAATGAGTTTTTCGATCCGCTGATTTTCATTAACTCTCGCGAGTTGATGACGCTGCCGCTAGGGCTGTCCCTGTTTACGGATGAAGTGGGTACGGCCTGGCAATATCTGATGAGCGCTACAGTCATGGCAACCATACCTCTGCTGATTGTCTTTTTCATGGCTCAACGGCGATTCATTGAGGGCGTTGCAATGACAGGATTGAAAGAATAGTCGGCTAATCCATGGAAGGAGGAGAGAACAATGAGTGAACGGATGAGCATGAAGACAGAACAGGCCGATGTTGTTATTGTAGGGGGCGGCCCTGCGGGCATTACGGCGGCCCTTGCTGCCGGACGACAGGGTGTTCGTACGGTGCTGGTAGAGCGTTATGGGTTCGTTGGTGGAATGTCGACCGCCGCCATGGTCTATCCTTGGATGACTTTTCACACGGAGAGCGGCGAACAGGTCATTAGAGGCATTGCGCAGGAGATCGTTGACCGACTGAAGGAGCGAGGGGGATCACCAGGACATCTGCGCGATACAGTAGGGTTTGTGCATAGCGTTACACCATACCATCCGGCTATTTATCAGGTGGTTGCTGCGGATATGCTGCAAGAGGCTGGTGTTCGGCTGCTGTTACACAGCTTCGTGGATGAGGTGGTTGCTCTGAATAATCGGGTGGAAGCGGTTAGAATAACAAACAAATCGGGCCGAATGGAGCTTAGGGCAAAAGTATTTGTCGATACCAGTGGCGATGCAGATGCAGCTTATCTAGCTGGCGCTGCTATCGCAAAGGGACGGGATGGAGATCATCAGTCCCAGCCTATGACCATGAAATTTCGAATGCGTGGTGTAAATCTTGAGCGAGTAAAGCAGTATATCCTGGAGCACCCGGAAGATTTCTACGCCAAAACACCTGTTGCAGAGCTGGAGCGTATTCCGCTAACAGGTGTAAGCGGCTTTTATTCGCAATGGCAGAAGGCAGGTGTGCCGATTAACCGCGATCAGGTGTTGTTTTTTACCGGGCCGGCTGAAGATGAAGTGTTGATTAACTGTACCAGGGTTCAGGGGTTGGATGCTACCGATGCAGAAGATCTGACTTCTGCTGAGCAGGAAGGCAGGAAGCAGGTACTCATGATTGCTGAGTTCTTGCAGCGCGACGTGCCTGGATTCGAGCGTGCTTCGATATCCGCAGTAGCCTCCCAGATTGGCATACGTGAATCCAGACGGATCATTGGGCATTATTCTTTGACGCAGGAGGATGTGGTTACGGGGCGGAAGTTTGATGATGTCATCGCCAGAAGTGGTTATCCCATTGATATACATGATCCTTCCGGTCAAGGTGTAGCGGCTGCATTTATTAAAGGGGATGGAGCATACGACATTCCATACCGCTGTCTGATCTCCAGCAATATTCAAAACTTGCTGGCAGCAGGACGCTGCATCTCTACCACGCATGAGGCCCATGCTACAACAAGGTTGACCCCCAGCTGCATGGCTACGGGAGAGGCAGCCGGAACATCCGCTGCTTTGGCAGTGCAACTGCAGCTTGATCCGCTGTCACTCCCGGTTGCGTTGCTGCAGGAGGAACTACGGCGAAATGGAGCAGCGATTTGAGATCCAAAATCTACGAGAATAATAAAGAGTCCAGATAGACACAGAGATGTGTCTATCTGGACTCTTATGTGCAACCACTATGCCTTTCCATAGCTCTAACCGAATCAATTCATTTTTGCCTCAAGACGCCGGGCCAAGATGGAAAGTGCGTAGTTGATGACAAAATACAATACCGCTGCGAGCAGAAGAGCAGGGATAACATAATCGAAGCTCTGGCCGCCAAGGATCTGCACGTTGTGCATCAACTCCGGCAAGGAGATGATAATGGCCAGGGATGTATCCTTCAGGAGGGAGATGAACTGACTGACCATCGGCGGCGACATGCGGCGCAGTGCCTGTGGCATAATGATGCCGCTCAGGGTCTGCATATAGCTGAGACCAGAGGAACGGGCGGCTTCCACCTGTCCGCGCTCAACCGATTTGAGCCCGCTACGGACAATTTCTGCAATCATAGCGCCTTCAAACAGGCTGAGTCCAACGACGGTAGACCAGAAGACAGACATTTTGATCCCCAGCTGGGGCAGGACAATATGAATGAAAAATATGATCAGCAGCAGCGGCAGGTTTCGAATCGTATCCACGATAACCGCAACGATCTGTGACAGGACCGGAATACGCGTATATCGGACGGTACCCAGCACGGTGCCGAGAACAAAACTGAAGACAATTGACAGCCCTGCCACTTGCAGGGTAATCAGGAATCCATGCAGCAGGAAACGAAGGTTGGGCCAGGCATAGGCCCCGCTAAAGTCCATTGTACATCGACCTCCTTCTGTGAGTGGAACTAAGGCTGAATCGTGGTTTGACTAAATCACATCGTAACCTGACCTGCCGGCTTGTTTTTCTTCGGTTTGCCCTTACTGCTCCGTGCTTCGGCGTCACTCTGTCCAAACCTGCGCTCCATATAATGAACAAGGAAGCTGAGTGGCAGCGTCAGTACGAGGTAGAAGAGTGCAACAATTGTATACACGCTCAGGGGCTGGAATGTATCCGAATTGACCAGATCGGCAAAATACATCAGATCCATGCCGGCAACAACTGCAAGAATGGAGGAGTTTTTGACCAGATTAATAAATTGATTGCCGATGGATGGCAGTACGATCTTGATTGCCTGCGGCAGAATGATCAGGTTCATGGCCTGTACGTAGGACAAACCTGAAGATCTAGCGGCCTCCAGCTGTCCCCGGGGGACGGTCTGAATGCCTGCCCGGATGGCTTCTGCAATAAAAGCTGCCGTGTAGATGGTAAGACCTAGCGTACCGGAGACAAACCCGTCCAGTGAAATGCCAAGGGAGGGCAGTCCAAGGTAAAAGAAGAACACGACCAGCAGAAGCGGAATATTTCGAATGAATTCCACAAAAGCCGTACCAATCCAATTGAGCGGCTTGATGGGGGATATCCGGAAGATTGCCATGATTGCTCCAAGGATAAAGCTGCCGATCAAAGCCATGATGCTTACTTGAATCGTATTGAGGAATCCCTCCAGGAAACGATCGGAATGCTTGAACAATACATCAAAATCCAATTTGCCCATGTAGGCGAAGCCTCCGTTCTCCAGATGTGAAGCGGCGCCTCATGCCGTATGGGTGGTTTAGTCCCTACAGATGGAAACCGCCGCTCCCTCATCGTTAATCGAGGTTACTCGGGCTTGCTGCCAAGCCATTTCTCATGTAACGTATCGTATTCACCACTATCCTTCATGCTCTTGAGCAGGCTGTTTACTTCTTCTACAAAAGCAGTGTCGCCTTTGCGGATGGCCATTCCATATGGCTCACTTGTGAAGTTGCCACCAACCAGCTTGTAGTTGTTGTCCGTTTGCTGCATGCCGATCAGGATGATATTGTCCGTCGTCAGTGCCTCGCCTTTGCCTGCTTTGAGCGCAGTGAAGGCATCCTGATAGTTGTCGAATTCCAGTACTTCGGCATCCGGTGCTTTTTCACGAATATTTTGCGCAGAGGTTGAACCCTTAACGGCAAGTACCTTCACGCCTCCCAGGCTCTCCAAACCAGTGATGGCACTATCGTTTTTTACAAGTAGGGACTGTCCGGCCTCGAAGTAAACGTCACTGAAATCCACTTGCTCCTTCCGCTCATCCGTGATGGTCATGGTAGCGATGATGATATCAATGTCGCCATTCTGCAGCATGGGAATCCGGGTTTTGGATGTGACTTCCTTCAGCTCGACCTTGGTCTCGTCTCCAAGAATCTGTTTGGCGAGCGCCTTGGCGATATCAATATCGAATCCCTCCACTTCGCCGCTTGCCGGGTCTTTCAAGCCAAAGAGCTTCGTATCGTATTTTACCCCGGCAATCAGTTTGCCCCGCTCCCTAATCTGTTCAATCGTTCCTTTGGCGGCAGCATTCTCACCATCACCACCACCGCTGCTGTTGGTTGATTCTTCTCCCGTACTACAGCCGGCCAAAACCAACGAAAGAATCAAAACAAGGACAAACGACGGCCACTTCAATACATTTTTCATAAATAAAGACCCCTTTCAAAATGGATTATTCTAAGATTCTCAATGATGAATTAGGCGGCTTAGGAACTGCTGTGCCCGCTCTTCCCGCGGGTTATCGAAAAATTCTGCGGCAGGAGCCTCTTCCACGATTCGGCCTTCGTCCATGAAGATGACACGGTCTGCCACTTCACGGGCGAATCCCATCTCGTGGGTAACGACAACCATGGTCATCCCGTTATGAGCGAGAGAGCGCATGACGTCCAGCACTTCCCCGATCATTTCGGGGTCGAGGGCAGAGGTAGGTTCGTCAAAAAGCATGATTTTGGGCTCCATGGCGAGCCCACGTGCGATGGCGACCCGCTGCTGCTGTCCACCGGACAACTGGGAGGGATAGCTGTCTGCCTTGTCGGCAATGCCCACCCGGGTCAGATACTTCATTGCCGTAGCGGCTGCCTGTTCTTTGGGCTGTTTGCGCACCTTGACAGGGGCAAGCGTAATGTTATCGATGACTTTTTTGTGAGGATAGAGATTGAAGTGTTGAAAAACCATGCCAATGTCACGGCGAAAGAGGTTGATGTCCACCTTTTTCTGATGTAAAGGGACACCGCTGACGACGAGTTCGCCTTCCGTAATGGTCTCGAGACGATTGATGCAGCGGAGCAGTGTACTTTTACCGGAGCCGGAAGGGCCAATGATGACAACGACCTCTCCTTCTTCAATGTGAAGATGAATATCTTTGAGGACATGAAAATGACCAAAGTGCTTCTGCACACCCCTAAATTCAATCAAGAGTAACCCATCCTTTCTGCAACGTTGGTTTGAAAAAGGAATAATAAGGAATAAATTGAAACTAGTTATTTAATCATACATAGTCATCCTTCTTCTGGCAATTGGTTTGTAATAAAACGTGACATAAGTATGGGGTTGAATAGGGCTGAGGCCAGGATTTGTGTTAACTATTTGTTAAGTTGGTAATTTGTTTGTGACGAATCCTGACAGAAAAATGAATCGATTCTCCTAGAAGTTTTACAACCTTTGGAATAGATGTATAGAGTATACTGATGTTGATACCTATCATATGTCCAAGGTAATGGAACAAATAACCTCAAATTCTAACGCTACATGGCAAAAAAGCACAACCTTGGTCCAAATCCCGTTGATATGATGGGTGATAATACTCATTTCTTGAAGTTATGCCATATCGATCACAGTCCAATCCCAATACAGAGAAGAGAGGATGTTCTGAACGATGAATACATACTACTCCCCATTAGGTACCGGAGAAGGTATCCAAGCTAATATGAAAGCCTATGAGGTTGCTCTACCTGACATTCCTGCTCAGGATTTCCGAATTACGGACTATGGAGCCCAAGGAGACGGCGTGTATGACAACACGGAGGTGTTCAGGCTGGCTATAGCGGCGTGTGCTGAAGCGGGCGGCGGACGAATTGTTATTCCGGCAGGAGTCTGGCTGACAGGTCCGATTGTGCTGCGCAGCCGAATTGAGCTGCATGCAGAGGCTGGAGCATTGGTTACGTTCAGTCGTCAGTTTGATCATTATCCTCTGATTGCTTCGAGCTTCGAGGGGTGGCAGGTGGTGAGATGCCAATCTCCAATTGACGGAGAATTGTTGGAGGATATCGCGATTACAGGTGAGGGAATATGGGATGGTAGCGGAGAAGCATGGCGCCCGGTCAAACGGTCCAAGATGACCGCTTCACAATGGAGTCGACTGGTTGCTTCCGGTGGAGTGGTGGAGCATTCCGGTGAAAATGAAGAAATCTGGTGGCCTTCTGCCTCGGCTCTCGAAGGTGGCGCTGTAGCCAACCGGCTTCATATGGAGCAGGAGCGCGACCTGTCAGCTTATGAGGGGATCAGGGACTTTTTACGTCCGAACATGGTCAGTTTGCGCCGATGCAAACGGGTGCTGCTGGATGGTCCAACGTTTCAGAACTCACCTGCTTGGAATTTGCATCCATGGGCATCGGAGCATGTTACCATACGTAATGTGAGTGTACGAAACCCGTGGTTTTCTCAGAATGGGGATGGGCTGGATATCGAATCATGCCGACATGTTGTCGTGGAGCACAGCGTGTTCGATGTGGGGGATGATGCGATCTGCCTGAAATCCGGCAAGGATGCTGAAGGCCGAGAGCTCGGTTTGCCATCTGAATATATTACAATTCGGGACTGCACCGTATATCATGGTCATGGCGGATTCGTTATTGGCAGCGAGATGTCGGGTGGTGTACGGCATGTGCGGGTTTCGGATTGTACGTTTATTGGGACGGATATTGGGCTAAGGTTCAAAAGCGCCCGCGGGCGCGGTGGAGTCGTTGAAGATGTTGAAATACAGCGTATCTATATGAAAAATATCATTATGGAAGCCATCTCGTTTTCCTTTTTCTATGCGAATATGGAGGGATCAGCCCGCGGCAGCGATCTGTTTCAGGAGATTAGCGAAAAGACCCCGGTGTTCCGGGATATTCGAATATCGGATGTCGTTTGTGCAGGTGCAGAGACAGCTTTATTGGTAAGTGGGCTGCCCGAGATGCCTTTGGACGGCTTGGTCATTGAAGGGTATAACGTATTTGCACGAAATGGTGTACAGTGTGCTCATGCGAAGCACTTGAGAATTGCCAATCTGAATGCCCAAGTTACCGAAGGATCATTGATCCATTTGCACCAGTGCAAGGGAGCTGAAATAGAGGGCATCCAGGGCAAGGGGGCTGATGGCCGACTTCTGATTGTAACAGGACATGAGTCTGCCGGGATTGTGTGCCGTGAGAACGATGCCGATGAGGAAGGACGCCAGATTTCCATGGGACCTGAGGTAAGGAGCGGTGTGCTCATTCGCAGATAAGAGTCCTTAATACGGATGAATAGAAGTCGTTCGTGATTCAGATTCAGCCGCAGTGGTGTAGCGTATATCTCCATATATCTTTCTGTTTGTAATATCGGGGATACACATTCATCTGGGTAGGGCTACCCACTCGGCTTCTATATTCAACCTCTTGAGATTCCCCGTACTAGCGATGCTCTTTTCGATAGCGCAGGGGGGTGGTTCCAGTCACCTGTTTAAAAGTTTTGTTAAAATGAGCCGTGTGCTCAAACCCGACCTTCTCCGCGATCAACTGCACCCGCTCCTGGGTGGACAACAGGCGCCGCTGCGCTTCCCGAACGCGCACCACCCTCAAATATTCGCTGAAGCGAAATCCTGTAAACCGACTGAACATCCGGCTCAGATAGGATGGACTGATATAGAAACGGGCTGCTGCATCCTCAAGGGTAAGTGGTTCGTTATAATGCCTGTTCACGTAAGCTGCAATCTCGCCGATCTTGTCCTGCATCGGGTGAATGGTGCCGGGTGACATCAGGCGGCTATTCTCTTCTACTCGGTGAATATGAATCAGGAGCTGGGCGAGCAGGCTTCTTACGACCATCTCATAATGCGGTCGGCGCTCCTTACATTCGCGCAGCATCTGCCAGAGCATGCGTTCCATCTCTTGCTGTTCTGATTCGGGAAAGTGAAGCAGCCTGGATCGTTCGAATGGGAGCAGACCGCACACCCCGAGCTCCATCCCCGTGGCAAACGAAGGTGAGAAACCGATAAGGATTCGTTCGAATCCGGGTCTGTTTCCTTTGGACGTTGTATGTACATCATGTGGATTAATGAGGATCAGATCACCTTTGCTGGCGGTCAGGAGCTGACCGTTCATGGAATACACCCGTTCTCCCTCAAGCAGGTAATACAGCTCGTAAAATGGATGAGCGTGAGGCTGTGGCATGGCGTTACCTTCATGTCTGCGCATGTATTCAATGGTGAATGAATTTTCCCCAATGCGATATTTGGGTCCGATTCGATCCTCGATCATACTCATAATCAGGCTCCCCCCTACTTCAGCTGATTTACGTTTATATCCATATCATAACGGAAAATCCAGTTTGTTGTAAACGCTATCAAAATTTTCGCTCAAAGTGAATGAACGGGTCCGAAGGGTGACAAACGACCAGTGATGTTTTACAGTAGGGAGAGTGAGGCTAAACGCTGGATGAAGGGTCTCCAATATGATTTGGAAGGAAGGAAACAGGTTATGACGACACATGAATTATCGCCTCTGGTTGCTGCGCTGGATATGCAGCCCCACGTTGAAGGCGGTTGGTATAAGGAAGTATGGAAGGCTTCTTATCAAATTCCGCAATCCGTTCTGCCGGAAGCTTATTCGGGTCCAAGATTCTCTGCAAGTTCGACTTACTTCCTGCTGCACCCGCATGAAATTTCCGAGTGGCACACGGTCCTGTCTGATGAGCTGTGGTTGTGGCACAGCGGAAGTCCAATTGAATTGAAACTGGGCGGCAAAGGGGAAAACCCTGAGAATGAGGAAGTACTCGTGCTCGGCATGGATCTTGCTGCAGGACAATCGCCGCAGGTGCTTGTTCCAGCCGGTGTATGGCAAACGGCACGTCCGCTGGGAGACGAACCTGTGTTGGTAACGTGTGTGGTTGCGCCAGGTTTCCACTATGATGATTTCAAGCTGGTCTCCAAAGGCTGATCGGTTCCAATGAATGAACGGCAAAATCCCGATTCGGATGCAGGTGCATTCGAACCGGGATTTTTTTGGTTTCCCTATATTTCACGAGGTTTGCCTAAAGACAGAGCCTAAAAGTTAAAGTTATCCGGATCTGACCCGAATCGTTTGTTTTCGTTCAGTCCATTGATTTGTTCAATCTCTTCCGCAGTCAGTTCAAAATCATATAGAGAGGCATTGTCTTGAATACGCTGTGGGGTAACGGATTTTGGTATGGTCACGATGCCATTTTGAAGATCCCAGCGCAGAATGACCTGTGCGGGAGATTTGCGGTGCTTCGCTGCAATATCCTGAAGAAGCGGATGCTCCAGCAGGTTCCCTTGACCGAGTGGAGACCAGGCCTCAATTTGGATCTGGTGTTTGCTGCAGTATTCACGAAGCTCCGATTGGATCAGCAGCGGGTGAAGCTCGACCTGATTCACAGCAGGTTTAATGGTGGCATCCATCATGAGATCCTCCAGATGGTGAATCTGGAAGTTGCTCACGCCTATCGCGCGAATACGCCCTTCCTTGTGCAGCTTCTCCAGTGCTCTCCATGTATCCTTGTACTTGCCTTTGACTGGCCAATGAATCAGATAGAGATCAAGATATTCAAGTTCGAGACGTTCCATGCTGGCTTCGAAGGCGGCCAGTGTCGATTCATAGCCTTGGTCGCTGTTCCATACTTTGGTAGTAATGAACAGATCCTCGCGGGCAACTCCGGATTCACGAATACCTTGGGCTACACCGGTTTCGTTGTTGTATGCTTTGGCTGTATCGATGCTGCGATAACCCGCCTGAATGGCCGTTTTGACGGCTTCAACCACTTCTTCTCCATCTTTCACTTTGAATACGCCAAAACCCAGCCAAGGCATTTTGACTCCGTTATAGAGTGTCGTTGTGTCCTGCACGTTTTTCATGATCCGAATTTCCTCCCCTGTTCCTTCAATTGTCCCAATATGTAATTACCCTGCTGCCAGGCAGCCAATCGTATATGAAAGGCCATCTTTCCTGATTATACTAAAAGCTTTTGGGGAATGGAAAAAGTTAGGCAGCAATTTTACGGGAAATGAATCCCTTTTGCTCTTTTTTGGCAACTAGAGGTTTGGTTTTGGTGCTTGCGGGTGATAAGATGAAGTATACGGGATGTGGAAGCGAAATAATGTAAAATGCTGATTAACGGCTTTGAATAATCACATTCGAAAAAGAACGGAATATGCACGGGTAGGTCCAGGAGGTCTAAGACGTGTGATTAATGATAAAGGAGCAAGAATAATGGCTAAACCTAAACAAACCAAAAAAGCAGCAGCCTGGTCTCTCGTTGTGATGGGAGCGGGTTTTGCCGCCTCATTGCCGTTTCAGGGCAGTGTTGTAGGCAAGCTGCTGGTGGGTTCATTTGAAGCGGGATTGGTAGGGGGGCTTGCCGACTGGTTTGCTGTAACGGCATTGTTCCGTCATCCGCTTGGCATTCCGATTCCGCATACGGCATTGCTGCCGAAGAACCGGGATAAGATGACGGAGGGCCTTGTCTCTGCGGTGGAGAACAATCTGCTGAACAAAGACAGCATTACCGAGAAGATTGCCGGTTTCAAGGCAGCGGAAACGGTACTGGATATTATGTCGCGGGAACTTCACAATGATGGCGTCAAAACGATGATCGACACGCTGTGCAAACGTATACTGGCAGGGCTGCCACTGGAACAGATTGCGCCGCTGGTTGCGAGTGGGATTAAGTCACAGGCCGGGGCTTTCGACCTTGGACCGATTCTGGAACGGGCGTCTGTTCAATTGAGTGAACGCGGATATGACGCGAAGGCACTGGACTACGGGTTGAAGCAGGCGGAAGAGTGGCTGGTGAAGCCGGAGACGATTACGTTTCTGGGTGAGAGCGGCATGAAGGCGATTAGCGGCATTCAGATGAATGGTCTCATGCAATTTGCCATGAATGCCTTCCTTGGTTATATGAATGAGGAGAAACTTGGCAGCATCCTGCAGGGATATTTGTTTGACCAGGTTGAGGATATGAAGCGTGAGGGAAGTGCCCTCCGGTATAAAGTGTTAGGTCTGGTTCGAACCCAAGCGGTGCGTCTTGCCTTGAGCGAGAGTGTGCGTGACGGAATAAACGGCTGGAAAGACAGTATACTGGAGAGCTGGAACGCCGAAGAAACCGTGCTGAACAAGCTTTCCGAACTGAGGGGAAAAGCCCTCGCCGCCATGGAGGATGGAAAGTATGTGGAGACGTATGCTCTTCCTGCAATTGAGCGGGTATTGTCCGATCTGCGCTCAGACAGTGCATTACTGGATGGCCTGAATGCCAAAATTGTCGAAGGCGTGACAACGCTGCTGGAGAAAAACCATTCCAAGATCGGTAATCTGGTCCGTGAAAATGTTGATAAAATGGATAATGCCTCATTAATCTCGTTGATTGAGGACAAGGTAGGCCAGGATCTCCAATGGATTCGGATCAACGGTGCCGTGACCGGATTCGTGATCGGTATTGCGCTGACTGCCCTAAGGATGGTTCTGGAATAAAAATATATGCATAGCAAGTTGGAGGGCCGCTTATAGATGAGCAGGCTCTCTTTTGCGTGTCTGCGCAAAAGCTGCAAAATTGTTGCAAAAATCAGGAAATTGGGTAATGTAACCCGAATCCTTTGCTGGAACCATTTAGG
This sequence comes from Paenibacillus pabuli, assembly GCF_039831995.1. Classification (NCBI taxonomy): domain Bacteria; kingdom Bacillati; phylum Bacillota; class Bacilli; order Caryophanales; family Paenibacillaceae; genus Paenibacillus; species Paenibacillus pabuli. The sequence goes on along the minus strand of NZ_JBDOIO010000003.1, from coordinate 3,833,155 downwards.
AAGAAAGTTATATAAAAACGATGCCGTGAGCCGATGTGGGCATGTTGATTTTGTACTATGATGCAGTTAACAAATGAATAGGGCGGATTTTGAAAGGCTGCTGATGACCAAGGGGGGATTGGTATTCGACGTACGGGAGGGTTTAAAGGTTTCATTGCACTCATCATCATGGTTACTTTAATTTTGGGAGGCTGCGGGAATATGAAAGAAAGTGAGAAACAAGCCTTGTTCCAGGAGGCGGAAGCCAGTGTGATTCAGCACTTCAAGCAGAAATTTGAACTGGATGTCGTCATTACTAGCAAAGAACTTTTACCTGAAATGGCGGTTTCCCAGATTGGTCTGAAAGGGCATGTGAAGGACCATGAGGATCAAAGTTTCGGCATATCATACGATTACAAAAAGAAAACGACCAAAAATCTGGTCATAAGCCCGGAAATTGAGGAAGCAATCAAAGCGAAAGGCTATGACCCATACGCCAAATAAATTCAGGAGGTGTAATTGTTGAGCAAACCGCCGAATATTGATGACGAGACATATAAAACATTATCCGACCTAGCCTACCAGGACCAAAAAACGGGTGATAAATTAACCGAACTTCCCGGATGGGAAGTGCTTGAAGGGACTGAAGGCAACAAACTGTCCGGCTTTGATGCCGTAACATTCTACAACCCGGAGACCAAGCAAGCAGTCATTTCATACCGCGGTACGGAGGGGAGTGCCTCTCTGGACAGATCCGTTCCCGATTTTGTTATGGATGGACGAATTGGTGGCGGGGAATTAATCCGCAAAGGCCAGCAAGAGACCAGCAAATTTGTGGATAGTCTTACACCGGAATGGCTCGATAAAGGTGTTGAGAACGTCAAGGACTTTACAGGTGTTTCAAAAGTTGAAAATTGGGCCGGGGACAGAGTACGAGATGTGGAGAACTGGGCTGGCGACCGGGTGAAAGATATTGAGAAAACCGTGTCACCAACAGGTTGGGCTAATCAGATGTATCAGGCCGAGAATTACGCGAATCATATGCAGAATAAACATAAGGATCTGAATTTCTCAATGACAGGACATTCTCTTGGTGGGGGGAATGCACAGTATGCATCCGCATACACAGGCATACCTGCAGTGACATTTAGTGCCCCATCCGTTATGGGTAACTTGACCCCGGAGGTGCGCCGTCAGGCGGAAGCGGGTAAATTCGATGGACAGATTACGAACTATGCGCATCCTGGTGATCTGGTAGCGAGCGGTACGCTTGGCGGATATGATCGGCATGTCGGAACAACCTATTACATCAATTCTGATTACGCGACAGCGAACGACGGTGTCAGCATCATAGACAAAGCGAAAAACTCTTTTGGTGGCGAAAACTATCACAGCCTTGATCAATATAACTTCAAGAATGGCTATATTTCCAATGAACTGTACGATCCGATTACTGGAGAGCGAATTGGTTATTCACCTCGTCTGATGGACTACTTGACTGGCTACAGCAAAAACATGGGGCCACGCCTATCGAAAACAGGTGTAGGCGGGGGAGCTGCAGGAGCTGCTTCCGGGCTGATTCAGGTAACGCCGGAAGAACTGAAGAGCGTCGCTTCCCGCTGGAAGCAAAATGCACAGCAGTGCAACGCTGAGCTCAATCAGGTGCGCAGCCGTATGGCTCAATATCTGCATACCAGCCGCAGTCGCAGACTGGAGCCCATTGTAACCCAGCTTGATGCGTCCATTAACGAACTAAGTACATGGCATATGAAGCATACGAGTCAATTCCTCGACTTCATTGATCAGAAGGCAGATGCCTTCCGCCAGGCGGATGAGAGTCCGGTTCATTTTAATTAAACACCCGGGCTGCCAGCAGATCGATAATGATATGTACATAAGGGGAGGGGATAGGCATGAGCGGACAATTGCTGGTGGAACTGAATGACCTTCGAATTGCGGAGAAGGAGCTTACACGGCTGCTGGCCCGCCTGCAGGCAGATGAGCAGGAAGCCAGAGCCCTGTATGCGCGGCTGAATGACTGGAAGGGTCAGTCGGCCGACTACACCAGACAACAGATTGAAGGATTCTTCGCAGGGCTGTCCAGTCGAATTCATTCGATTGAACAGCAGAAGCAGAGCTTGCTGCAATATATTGAGATCATGATTCAAACGGATCAGGAACGTTAAATGTAAACGTTGAACCTAGATATCTGATCTTACAAAAAGGAGCCTTGGCAGATATGCCGAGGCTCCTTTGTTACATTCAACAATATATAAAGACTGCGTGTTATCTCTTTTTGCGGCGTGTTGCGAGTGCAATGCCCAGGAAGGACATAATCAGTGCCAGAATCGATACGATCAGCGTTGCCTGCTGCAGCTTCAATGTCCCTGGATCGGTATCGGTATTATTCGGCTCGCCTGTAACCGTATCGTTCAATGCATCACCGAGTGTGGTATCATCGTCAGCTTTGGTATCGTCCGCAGCATTGTTGTCTCCAGTGGCTGCTTCGTCATCGCTTGCATTGCCGGCTGTACCTGCGCTGTCATGACCACCCGTTGCAGCTTGATTGCCTGCAGCTGCAGGATCTTCGCTAATAGCCGTAATACTGTGAGGCGTGCTGTCACTTGGCTGTCCTGTCCATTCTACGATGCTGCCATCGCTATAGTATTGGAATGCGTCCCAAGCTACTTCCGTTGCTGTATCCGGATTTTGTGCAACAAAGTTAAATTGTTGGAATTGTCCGGCGAGGATACCTTCGTTGTCGCCATCCACTTCCCAGGTAATCGATGTCACTTCATTGGAGCTGTTTTTCTCTGTGGTGATTTTCCATCCAGCTAGTGGCTGGTACTGCTTGAATGCTACACCTTCCGGAACCTTCATCGTAATCTTGGTTGTTGGCAGCTCCTTCTCAGAAGGAATTTTGATCGTATACGTCTGCCATGCGCCAGTTTGTGCAGCCGCTGGGCTGACTGTGACGTGAGCACTTGCGAAGCCGGCGAACAGCATGAGTGCTGCAGCACCTGCCGCGATAGTGGATGTAAGTTTGGAAGTCCAGGATGTTCTTTTCAAAATAAATTACCCCTCTCTTTTGGTTAAAACTATGGATTGGCTGTGTCGATCTCGAACTCGGTGTCCAGTGAATCCAGTGATCGGGTCAACAGGTGAACCTTGATGCTCCATCGTCCAGGCATGGAGATGTATTCTTCCGCCTGGTATACTCCGGTATCGTTTTTCGGAATGGTGACTTCATAGATACCCATGTCCATATCCAGATGGGTCAGCGTTAATGTGATCTGCTCCAGATCTTTCACTACGCTGCCGTCAGGTGCTTTCACGCTCACCTCGAACTGATTCTCTCCGGTTACATTTGGGCTGACCTGAAGCGTGATCGTTGAGCCATCCTCTGTTGTTTGTACTTCCTTATAAGGGCCAGCGGCTTCAGGCTGTCCGGGAGACAGATGGGTGAGTACGGCGGCCAGAGCAAGCACAATGGCACCTGTAGCCAGCTCTACCTTGAGACTGCCCGCCAGTCGGTTATCTTTTCCATGTCTGGCCGTTCGGGCATGGCGCCATGCGAATGCGATCATCACCAGCAGCAGAATGATCTTCGCGATCAGCACGTAACCGTAAGTGGTGGTGAGCAGGGACGTCAGCACAGGTTCGGGTAAAATGACCAAACTGCTATAGATCCCTGTAGCAACTAGAGCGGCTACAGCGCCAATGCCCCAAGCTGCAAAACGGCGGATGGCTCCCCAGTACACTTCTCCTCGTACCTTGGGGGGGAGCTTGTCTGCCAGTGGAGGCAGACAAACCGCCATGGCTGTCAGGGCACCGATCCAGAATGCTGCTGCAATCAGGTGAACGTAGTCCATGGTTATGGCGAGTGCGCGCTGCTCGGCTGCGGCAGGGTGGCCTGTCATGGCATGCGTGAGCAGCCACCCAAGCACAAGGATCAGTGAACCGTAAGATGACCAGATGCGGACCTTCAAAGAGCGATCCCGGTCATACCCTGACAGGATCGTGACTGCAAGCAGCATCAGAATGAGCATTTGCGCCATCCAGATAAGGCCAAACGACGTTAGCTTCAAGGCACTGCCCATGAGTGCCCAGCTGAATTCATGGATAGCCACCCCTGACTCGTAAATGGTGTTCAGCGGCAAACTGATGATTGCGGCAACAGAAGCTGCGGCATAGCTAATCCATAACAGCTTATAGCTGCCTGGCACCTCCAGTGGTTCTCTCGCCATGGACGCCGGAGCGATCCGGAAAAGCAGGAAGGCGAGTGTGCCCAGGATAACAGATAATCCAAGATATTGAATCCAATCGGTCAGGGAAAGGATCCATTTGATCGGCCCGCCCGATTGTCCTGAGCCGGATGTCAGATCCGCCAAACCCGCAGGGGCACCTGAAGGTTCCCCAATATGGAAGACATAGGCTCCTTGAATGGGGTGGCCATCGGCCGATACGGCTTTCCAGCTGACGGCATATGTACCGTTGCCGAGTCCGCTGCGCAGTCCCGTTTCAAGAACGTGTGGACGCTCGGCGTCTATCTGTACGTTGCCGTCATCCGCCTGTGTACCGTCAGGTGCAGTAATTTTAATATCATAGAAGGCCGTTTGCAGCGATTCATTGAATTCCAGGGTCAAACGTTCTGGAGCGGTGGCTACCAGCTCGTTCTCCCCTGGCGAAGCCTTAACAATATATGCATGGGCTGAAGCCCATTGCGGCATAACCAGACAACACATGAGCAGCAGGGAAACCATAACGGCCCAGTGCCGTTTGTCCCATCTCATCGTAAAACGTCCTAAACTCAAAAAAACATCACCCTCGGGTTATAGAATTGTAGTTATTCTTCGGATGCCGATAACAATCTATACCATTATAACTTTGTCCAAAATAACGGCGTATGACTACATCGGGCTATAAAAAAACGATTATATTCCAAGAATTGTGACAAAAGCATGAATGCTTGCTACTTGCGCAGTTTTCGTCCGGCAAGGCCGCTTTCAAGTGCATAGCGGGTTAATTGAACACGGTTTTCGAGCTGCAGCTTCTGCAAAATATTTTTGAGGTGATTTTTCACCGTTTGATCGGAAATGCCAAGCTGGTCGGCAATTTCGCGGTTCGTATACCCTGCGGATACCCACTGCAGAATCTCGAGTTCCCGCGAGGTAAGCGGGTTATCCGGCACATCTTCACTGCGTGGCGCAGGGAACTCCTGCAAAATCCGGTACGCCAATTCCTTGCTGAGCGGTGCATCGTCCGAGACGATGGCGCGCAGATATTCAAGCCAGGTGGAGGGAGCTAAGTTTTTGAGCAAATAACCTTGAGCACCCTGCTTTAGTGCTTCGAACAGATACGTTACATCGTCCGAGACCGTCACCATGACGATGATCACGTAAGGGAAGCGCAGCTTGATAAGCCGGGTAGCCTCGAGCCCATCCATATCGGGCATCTGCACGTCCATCAGAATAAGGTCCGGCATCCACTGTTCGGTCAGTTCCAGCGCTTCCTGTCCGCTTGATGCCGTCCCGATGACTTCAAACAGGTGGTCTTCCGATAATATGCTGCATATCGCTTCACGCGCATGGGCGTGGTCATCGACAACCAATACACGTACATGCTCCATGTTAAGTGTCCCCCTTACCTATCGTCATTTGTGTTAAACCAGGTTTGGAATCCAGGGAAAAGGACCAGCCCATCTGAATGGCTCGTTCCTTCGTTATCCGCAATCCGTATCGGTCCTTAAGATGCAGCGGATCACCACTAACGCCTACTCCGTTATCCCGAATGCGAACAGACCAGGAAAGGGGACTGCCCTCCGCTTCCACATGTATGTCCGTAGCCTGAGCATGTTTGCGTACGTTAATCAGAGCTTCCCGAATACAGGCAAGGAGCTCCACTTGTTCTTTGGGTGTAAAAAAAGTGCTATCCAGCTTCCACTGGATTCGGGCTCCCGGTATGGTTTCCTGCGTTAACAATTCGACTTGTCCCTGAAGGGAAACCCCTGTAGGCACGGCAGGATGGCCGGGCACATATCGCAGCTGGGCAATGGCTTGCCGGACATAAGCGTTTACTTCATGCACGGTTTTGCGGATTTCCTGGATTTCATGTTCGTGGCCGGTACCAGCCATACCACGCTCGGCTTTATCTGTTTTGACAGACAAGAGAAAGAGGGATTGCGCAATGCCGTCATGAAGCTCACGAGCCAGCTGGTCGCGTGCCTCAAGAGCGGCCTTCGAGGCTCGTTCCTGCTCCAGCGCCGCTCTGGCACCTTCCAGCATCTTGAACAGTCGGCTTAGCAAAGTAACGCTAACAAGGTATACGATAACGGGAGTCAGCCAATTCCCCGCATCCATGGAGAGATAGGGCATTAAAAATTGATGACGTATGTATTCCCAGAGGCCAACGGTTAATGTGGGGATCAGCAGAATCATCCATTTGATTTGTTTGTAGGACATGCTTGCAGAACTCCTTTAATATCGACTCTTTGTCTGAATCTATGCCCCATTATAACCCAAGCTGTCTCTGGCACCTAGTCTGTTGGTCTCGGAGGATGTATTGGTGGATACGGGAGTATATAGAAGGATATCTAAGAACGACATGTCGTGAAAGAATGTCACGGAGTGTGAGGCTGGATGCATGAGGGAGAGGGAGGCTGAGTCTGTTTTCCCTATGGCGGAAGGTTCTTTATACTTATATAGAACGTGAATTCATGACAAACCATGTTAAGGAGTGAACGCAACAACATGAATCAAGAGGTATTGGAACGTCGTAGTGAGTTGCTCAAGAAGAATATTCATCAAATGCTTCTTCAAGACAATCAGCACGGAATCAGTCGCCAGGATAACATGTTTTTGCAGCAGATGATCAAAGAGCTGCATCAAACTTCACATGAACTGAACACCACCCGTTAATTGGAATTGGCTCGTTAAGAACTGTCCTGAATTCCAGGATTGACCCAATGATGAAAATGAAAATGGCGCTATCCCCAATGGACCGGGGGTAGCGCTTTGGCTTTATATCGGGATTTTGTGGACAGCCGTACGATGGCGTGCGTTAGGATAACAGCTGGTGAGCCGTCTTCTTTTGGATGTAACGGATAAAAATCTCCGCCAGCTCAGGGTCGAATTGGGAGCCAGCACATGCACGTAATTCGTTGATCGCTTCATCCACCGTTTTGGTTTTCTGATACGGTCGTTCGGTGGTCATCGCGTCGAATGAATCAATGACAGTCAGCATACGGCACAAGCGGGGAATTTCACGGTCTCTTAAACCGTAGGGATATCCTTTGCCGTCAAACCGCTCATGATGCAATTCAATATACGGGATCAGATCGTTGAAACGTTCGTTGGTCAGCACCATTTTTTTGCCCCAGGTGACATGTCCCTTAATCGTTTCCCATTCTTCTGCAGTCAGCTTTTCCTTTTTGTTCAGGATAGACCACGGAATCTCAAGTTTACCGATATCATGAATCAGTGCACCCAGTACAAACTGACGTTTCTCCGCATTTTCGAGTTCCAGCAGCTCGCTAAGATCAAGGGCATATTTATATACTCTTTTGGAGTGTTTGAATGTATCGATATCCTTGTACCTGAACAGGTTCAGCTGCTGCTCGATATCCCGTACATCCTGTACCAGGTCAATCTCATGTTCCATGCCGTCATTGCTGCCATGACGGTGCACATTGTTTTTGCCCTGCTTTTTGGCATAATAGAGCGCTTTGTCAGCTTGGTCCACAAGCTGTGATTTGTTGTACATATCCACCTGGTATCGTGCTACGCCGGCGGAGAAGGAGAGGCAGCCGTGTGGAAACACCTCGACTCCTTCAAAAGGGGTATCGTTCAGCTGCTTGCGCAGTTTGTTCATAAATGTAAAGGCTTCGTCCAGCTCCATGCCTGGCATGAGTAGCGTGAACTCTTCCCCGCCATAACGAAACGCCGTCACTGGTGTGCCTTCCGTTTTGCGGTTTAGAAAGTCTCCCAGCAGAGCAAGCAGACTGTCACCCTGCAGATGACCGAAGCGGTCATTGTATTTTTTGAAGTCATCAATATCGATCAGCCCCAAAGAGAGTGGGGTTCCTTCCGCACGGGCAGCAGCCAGTTCATTTTCCAGCATGTTTTCGAAGTAGCTGTGGTTAAACAGACCGGTTCGTTGATCCGTATTCGCCTTTTCTTCAATACTCTGGTACATCAGGAACAGCTGTTTGAACGCGTGGGATAACAGAATGCTGAGACTCAGATAGAGCAGCAAGCCCAGAACGCCGTTATGGATGACGAGTATGGTCAGTACCAGCGCCAGGATCAGCGTACATAGATAGACGAGCAGTGATTCGGTCACGAACGCACGTTTCATCTGCTGCAGAGCGTCCTTGGTGGAGAAATGAAAGAACAAGCCCAGCGTGAGTGTATTAATGACAAAGTATGCGGCAAGTGCTGCGAAATAGGGAAGCAGGTTATACCCGTCCAGGGCACCTGGAACACCGCCGGTCCATGTAAAAACGGAAGCCGCTCCCGCAATCATAAGGCTATAAATGCTGAAATTAACGATATGTTTCCACCAGGCGAGCTGGCGATCCTTGATTAATAAAATGAGGGAAACAGGCAGGAGCACAGACAGGCTGAACGCACCGCCGAACATGAAGATACAGGCAAGATACACGGAAGAGTCCATAGACTGCTGATTGCCCTTGGGAGGGATCTGGAACGTGAAGTAATCCAGGATCAGCGCGGCACCCAGCATCGTATAGACCATAACCCATTCCTCGGTGGAAAGGTGCAGATAAGACAACTTGTTCATATACAGAAAAATACCGATGCCCGCGCAGCTCAGCAAAACAACGTACATGCTGCTTCGGTCTGCTTTATGGATAAGATTACGAATGAAGTTCATACAATTTCTCCTGCTTGGTTTAGTCGGCTCTTGATGTATAGATTTCGGTTCGTACTATATAGATGTATAACATAACAAGTTACCTGACAAAAATCCAGAAAGAAAAAACAGGCCGCTGGCAGCCTGTTTGTCTTGGTTGGCGAGTATGTACTAGCCGCCCAGCTTGTATCCCGAAGTCAACGCGACAACGACAGAAGCTACGATGATTGCATTGATGACGATGCGGGAATATTTAATGCCTTCGAATTTTTTCATGGAAAAGACCTCCCTTCCTTGGAGTCTGTCCTAATCTCTTCAGGCCGGATGGATGTCGCTGGCGCTACTGCCTTGCCGGAACGATTCACCATCATGTACTTGATAAACAGGAATATACCAATGTTCATGACCACATCGCCGATGCTGATCACCTGGGTCCGCGGATAAGGGCTGGAGAGCGGGATGATATCACCCAGGAAGGACAGGTGGGTAGATGCATCCATCATATAATGTTTCGATACGGCTCCACCTTCACGAAGCATATCCACATAGTAAGGTCCAAGTACAGCGGAAGCCTCCACCGAGACAGGCATGCGTCCACCATTCACCGCCATAACGATGAAATTGAGGAACACGCCAATCCAGATCAGTGTAAATCCCCGGTGATGCCGGTTCAGCCACAGAAATGCAAGACCTGTGACGTAAACAGCCGCAAAGAGATACCCATTGATGGATGCAACCCAATCCAGTCTTTCCTGCAAGAAAAAGATAAGGAATTGGGCGAGCAGCAACAGTGGGAATATCCACCCGCCGCGAAGTTGAAGTGTTGCAAACTGGTGGAGACCATACCGGTACCCGCCCCGGAACAGTCCAACGATCAAACCGAGCAGAATGCCGTCATATACCATGATTAACTCCTGTCATTCAGATATGTGTGATTGCGGTTGCTTTTTGTGTACATATGTTATTCGACCTTTTACTGGTAAATCCTTCAAAGAGAAAATGATTTTAAAGAAGAATTTTGCAAAAAATATAAACAAAAAGCCGTCTTTGCGGAACCGTGGAATCAGTCCATCGCTCGGTTCGTGAAAAACGGCTGTTTGTGTGACAAAATACGGGATTAATTTTAAAAGGTAACGTTTATTTTGTTTACTCTGATTCCCCGTTCAGATAATTGAAGAAAGGTTGATCCACCCAGAAATTGTAGCTGGTAATGTCCGCATCAGGAGCAAGCTTCCGGAAGCCTTCCTGAATCCCTTTGGCGTTCTCCTTCAATGAGAAGGATTGAGCGTAGTAATAATTGCCCACTGAAATTTTGTTGTTGGCAATGACGGGGTAGTCCTGCACTGCTGTCGGTGAATAATATAGCGGTTGCCACCAGGAAGCATAAATGAGGGCAGAAGCATCATCACTGTTCTTTTTGGCGTATTGCAGAATAATGTCATTGAAACGGGTCTTGTCGGCCGTGTTGTTGAATTCAAATTGAATGTCATATTCCTTGGCATAAGCAATATAGTTACCATTCTCGATTTGGGTCACCTTGTAATCCGGCGTTTCCTTGGGCTCGCCCCATTCCTTCAAATAGATGAAGGCAGAAGTTTTCGGCTGAAATTGCACATCGGCATCAATGCCCTCGCTGCGAAGCAGACCAATCAGCTGTACGGCGTGTTTAATATCGTCATGTCCGTAGGTCAGGGTCAGTTCATCGATAAAATTGGAATCGAAACGGCTATCCTTGAGGTTGTACCCTGTAACGAGGTCGTCCCGGAGTGCCTGATCCACAATCTCTCTTAATTCGGGTGCTTCGATCAGATCGGCGGTGCGATAAGCGGCATACAGTTTGGAATAGATGTCGGCATCGCCAGAGCGTCCGATCTCATGCTTGTATTTTCCCTGACTGGTCAATACCCGTCCAAGCAAGATGTTGGCAAAATCAGCACTCGCCGCTCCGCCCTTACGCAGAGCAGGATAGAGGCTTTCCGGAACCAGTCCGGTATCGATGGCAGCAGCGAGTTCCTGAGCCGCCTGACCTTGAACGCGATTAGGGTTGATGCCGAGCTTGGTGAGCGTTTGCTTCGTTTTCTCTTCTGGATATGTATATGCAAGTTCCTTGAATCCAGCTGCCTTGACGGCAATGAATACGGCAGCATACGTGCTGAGGGTTTCATCGGCACGGACTTCCGTACCAGACAGGATACCATTGTTATGTAGGGTAATGGCTGCATCATAAGTTGAATCTCCCGAGCTCAGATCGGTAAAAGCGGGAGTCTGGGTCTGACTATCGCTGGCTTCTTCCGTGGAGACCGCCGCTTGATTCGCTTCAATGATAGCTGCTATCGCTTGAATGAAGTCACCTTTGGTCAGCTGCTGTGGCAATTGAATGCCGTACTTGGCCTGCAGGAACTGAGCATAACCGGCTGCACTCTCCGTATATATAGATGGAGTTTGAGATGTGGTTGCTTTTGCAGTTTGAGATGCGGATGGTACGACGGGCGAAGCAGATGCAGCGGAAACCGAAGCAGGCAAGCTGAGGCTGCCGATGGTGACCGGAGCGGCGAGCAGGGCCGCCAGCGTGAACTGGGTGATTTTTTTCATATGAATAGCCTCCTTAAGATATGGTTGGAAAATGGAACCGTTTGCGCTATAATTCTGACAAAACCGATGTGAATTTAATAATTGGATTGACTTTAGCACGGAGAAGCCATCCATGTCAACGGAAAAAAGTCATCCTGAAGCGCTTCCCAAAGTGTCTTAGCAGGCGATGAAATAATTATATTTAATTTGAATGTTTATGCACAAAGATTTATTGACAAGGATCGACAGTATCCGCTAGGATTATAAAAAAAGAATGTGGAAAAGGGGAATCTTCAAAATGAAAAGAGGCTTATCGTTCGTCTTATCGATCATCATGTTGGCAATTTTGCTTGCGGCTTGTGGAACTTCGGCTTCCAAAGACGAACAATCGGCCCAAGGCGGCGACAGTGAGAAATCACTGCGCATGGCACTCGTACTTCCTGAAAAAATCGGGGTAAACCCGTTCTTTGTACAAATGGATGAAGGTTTCAAAAAAGCAGGCGAAGAGTTTAAAGTAGATACCAAAACAATCGAATCCACAGACCCGGCAGCTTTCGAGCAAAATCTGCGTGCTGCGGTTGCGGAGAACTATGATCTGATTATTACGGCGACATTCCAGGCAGAAGATGCACTGAAAAAGGTGGCTGCCGAGAATCCGGACAAGTCGTTTGCCATCGTGGATACAACGGTTGACCTGCCTAACGTACGCAGCGTTGGTTTCCGTGAATATGAGGGGGCGTACCTGCTTGGTGCGGCTGCCGGACTGTCCACCAAAACGGATAAAGTCGGCATGATCGCAGCGATGGACGTTCCATTGATCAAGAAATATACCGAAGGTTTCAAAGCAGGACTGGAATCCGTTAACCCGGATGCAGAATTCCTCGTGAACTACGTTGGTGGCTTCAATGACCCTGCCAAGGCGAAAGAACTGGCACTGGTACAATTCGGCAAAGGCGCTGACTTCATTGCTGGTGCATCTGCAGTAGGTGATCTGGGCGTATTCGAAGCGGCGAAGGAAAAAGGCTTCTATACTTCCGGTCAGGATACGGACCGCACGGTTGAAGATCCGGAGCACATTGTATTGTCCCAATTGAAATCCACAGATACGGTTGCTTATGAAACAGTGAAGGATTTCGTAGAAGGAAACTTCAAAGCAGGTGCTGTAAACTACGGCCTGAAAGAGGACGGCGTCGGTCTGACTTTCGTTACACGTGATAGCGAATCCGCACTGAGTGATTTTGTTGGACAAGAGGTTATCGACAAGGTTAAAGCAATTAATGAAGATATCGTATCCGGCAAAATCGTTGTGAAAGATCCATTGCAGCAATAGCATTGATTGTTTCATGGAAATGTATTGATCAGCCGGCTGCCCGATCAGGCAGCCGGTTTTGCTGCTATTAAATGCCCGAGACCGAAAGGAGCGAACGCGAGATATGCTGTTGGAGATGGATCAGATTACGAAGAAATACGGCGGCTTCACCGCCAATCGGGACATCCGTTTTAATTTGCGTGAGGGAGAGATTCATGCCCTCGTTGGTGAGAATGGAGCGGGCAAAACAACCCTGATGCGTATGCTGTACGGAATGGAGCAGCCAACGTCAGGTACGATCAAAGTCCGGGGGCGCGAGGTGAGCTTCGCCACTCCGTCTCAAGCCATGGCAAGCGGCATTGGCATGGTGCATCAGCATTTCATGCTGTTTCCTTCCTTTACGGTAGCCGAGAATATTGTCATTGGGCGCGAGCCGGCTGCAGCGGGCGTATTCGACCGCAAACAGGCAGCCGCTCAAGTGAACGATCTGGGCCAAAAATACGGCATGCCCGTTGACCCGTGGAAAAAAGTATCCGAATGTCCTCTCGGCATGCAGCAGCGTGTAGAGATTCTCAAGGTGCTGCATCAGGGTGCGGATATTATCATCCTGGACGAGCCTTCAGCAGTACTGACACCACTGGAAGTCAAGGAATTGCTGGCAAATATGAAATCTCTTGCCGCGCTGGGGAAGACCTTCGTTTTGATTACACACAAACTGCAGGAAGTCATGGACGTGGCTGACCGGATTACGGTTCTCCGTGATGGTCAGGTAACAGGCACGTTGGAAGCGAAGGACACCAATGTGGAGGAATTATCCCGTTTAATGGTTGGGCGTGAATTGGTACGTCTCGACAAGCAGCCATCCGTTCCGGCAGAAGCTGTACTCCAGGTGGAGGGCGTAAACTTGTCCGGAGCGAAGGATCGGTCGGCGCTGAAGGATATCCATATGGAGGTTCGAAAAGGAGAGGTCGTTGGCATCGCAGGCATCTCTGGTAACGGTCAGTCCGAACTGATCCAGGTTATTGCCGGACTGCGCAATGCAGACAGCGGCCGTGTCCTGCTCTCTGGGCAGGATACAACAAATTGGCCTGTCCGCCGCATCCGCGAGCATGGACTTGCTCACATTCCCGAGGATCGCTATATGTGGGGAGCAGCCAAGGATGCAAGTGTGCGTGAGAATGGACTCATGGGACATCATCACCGGCTTCAGACACGAGGCGTTATTAAGGCCAAGGCTGCACGGGCCATGGTGGAGGGCTGGATTAAACAGTTCAGCATCAAAACCGGTTCAGCAGAAACGAAGGCACAGTTCCTGTCAGGAGGTAATCTGCAAAAGCTGATTGCCGCGCGTGAATTTGCGCAGGATGCTCCGTTTCTGATTGCAGCGGAACCTACACGGGGTGTGGACATCGGAGCCATGGAGACGATTCATGCCGAGCTGCTCCGTAAACGTAATGAAGGTGCCGGTGTGCTGCTCGTTTCTTCGGAGTTATCCGAGATTTTGCAATTGTCTGATCGAATCATTGTGATGTATGAAGGCGAGATTGCCGGGGAACTGAAGGCAGACGAAGCCACGGAAGAACAGATTAGCCTGTTGATGGCAGGAGGGAAAGAGCGGATATGAATCGGGTAAAAGAAACACTTCGCGGACTCGTACAGCCGCTGCTTGCCATAGTAATCGGCTTGCTTGCAGGAGCTGTGGCAATTCTGATTGTTGGCGGGAATGTCTTCGAGACGTATGCAGAGATGTGGAAGGGAGCCTTCGGGAACTTCTACTTCTTCACGAATACACTGGCTCGTTCGACACCCATTATACTTGCTGGACTGGGTGTAGCGCTGGCATTTCGTGCGGGATTTTTCAACATGGGAGCCGAAGGACAGATGATTCTCGGGGGGCTCAGTGCTGCGCTGACGGCGCTCTATCTGCCAGGACCCGGATGGTTTGTCTGCATTGCAGCCATTGTGGCAGGAATTTTGGCCGGAGGAATCTGGTCGGTGTTTGCCGGCTGGCTGGATGCCCGGTTTGGCATGAATCTGTTGATTACTACGCTGCTCCTTAACTATATTGCCATATACTTTGGCGGATACATGGTATCCTACCCGTTCAAGGATCGTACCGGATCAGCAGCGATGGCTCAGACTCCGATGATTGATCAGGGGGTCTGGCTGCCTAAGCTTTTCCAGGGTATGGGACTGCACGCCGGATTTATTATTGCGATCGTAGCTGCGATCGTGATCTACTGGTTTACGCACAAAACGGTAACTGGTTATGAGATCCGCATGCTCGGAAGCAATCCGTCGTTCGCGACGTACGGCGGGGTACGCCGGATACGGATGATGATGCTGTCCATGGTGATCAGCGGCGGACTGGCGGGTCTGGCGGGTGCTGGCGAAGTGCTGGGAACACAGTACCGTTTCCTGGATGGATCATTGTCATCGGCAAGCTACGCATGGAGCGGCATCATGGCGACATTGCTCGCCCGCTCGCACCCACTCGGTACCGCTGTAGCGGCAATTTTGCTTGCGGCTCTACAGACAGGCGCGATGGGTATGGAACGGAATACGGATGTACCGCTTGAAGTCGGCAGTGTGATCCAGGCCGTGCTGACCTTATTTGTATCAGCCCAGATCGGGTATTCATTCCTGAAGCGGAGAAAGGAGAAAAAGTCCAATGCAGCAACTGTTTGATGCAGCCATGTTTGGCTCTACTTTACGGATTATGACTCCGATCCTGCTTGCAGCGCTCGGCGGGGCATTATGCTCCCGTGTCGGCCTCTTCAACGTGGGTCTCGAGGGACTCGTGCTGATCGGCGCTTTCTCCGCGATCGTCGGTAACTATTTATTTGGCAATGTACTGCTCGCCGTTATCTTCTCTATTATTATTGTGATGCTGTTCTCGGCTCTGTTTGCTTTTATTAGTATTAATCTCAAGGCGAACGCCATCGTGGTCGGGATATCACTGAATTTCCTGGCCACAGGTCTGACAACCTTTGCACTGCGAGCGATTTTTGATGTGAAGGGTGCATACTACGACAAGGACATGGTGGGGCTTCCCAAATGGGATATTCCACTGATTAAGGACATTCCGTGGGTTGGCGATGTAGTTTCGGGGCACAGCCCGCTCGTTTACCTCGGAATCATACTCGTTATTGCATTACAATTTTATTTGTTCAAAAGTGTATCAGGTTTCCGTCTGCGTTCCGTCGGCGAGAACCCTATTGCAGCACAGAGCATCGGGATCAAGGTACGCGGCATTCAATATGGTGCGGTTCTGATGTGTGGTATTCTGTGTGCCTTGGCTGGCGCTCAGTTGTCGCTCGGTCAGGTGACGATGTTCACGGAGGGCATGACCGCAGGTCGCGGCTTCATCGCATTGGTAGCAACCATGCTTGGCCAAGCGAATCCGCTGGGTGTAATGGGTTCCAGTGTGCTGTTCGGCTTCATGGAAGCACTCAGCATTCGTCTGCAGGGCTTCTCCCTGCCAACTCACTTTACGTTGATGCTGCCATATATTGTGACGCTGGTGGCGATGTTCTTTTTCAAAGACCGTACGTATGCACAAGATGCACTGAAAGCGGGCGGAAGCTCACGTTAATGTAAAAAGAAGGAGGGTTAACATTGCATAACAAGGCTGAACGTCTGAAAAAAACCAAAACTCCTGCGCCCAAAGCGGGTGCCGAGCATGGAGATCGGCTGCCGCCGGGACAGATGCTAACCGAGAAATTCCCGATTTTGCATGAAGGTGAAGTGCCTGAATACGACCTGTCCACCTGGGATCTGAAAGTGTTCGGGGAGGTAGAAGAAGAGAAAGTATTCTCGTTCGCAGAGCTTCAGGCCATGCCGCAGGTCAATACGGTGAGTGATATTCACTGCGTTACCCGCTGGTCCAAGTTCGATACCCCATGGGAAGGCATTCGCTTCTCGGATTTCATCAAGCTTCTGGGCGTCAAACCGGAAGCCAAATATGTCATGATCCATGCCGATCATGATTATGAGACCAATGTACCGCTCGAAGAATTGATGCATGACGACGTACTGCTTGCATTCAAATATAACGGCGAGCCGCTTACGCCGAAGCATGGCTACCCGCTGCGCCTGGTGGTGCCGCAGTTGTACTTCTGGAAAAGTGCCAAGTGGATACGAGGTCTGGAGTTTATGACTGAAGATCGCAACGGATTCTGGGAGAGCAACGGGTTTCACCACTTTGCCGATCCGTTCAAGGAACAGCGCTTCTCGGGCGAAGATCTGCCAATCCCCGAAGACGAATGGACGAAGAAGGAGTTTGATTAAGATGTTGATGCCTATTTTGCAGATTCATTCGGAAGACATGCCTGCTTATGCCATTGTCTGTGGTGATCCCGCTCGTGCGGAGAAGATTTCCCGCAAGTTGGAGCAGGCGAGAGAACTGGCGTTCAGCCGGGAATATCGCACATTCGTTGGACAATATGAAGGCGTGCAGATGGCTGTTGTCAGCCATGGCGTAGGTTCACCGGGGGCAGCTGTTTGCTTCGAGGAACTGATTCGGGCAGGAGTGACGACTTTGATTCGCGTTGGTACAGCCGGCTCCTATACGGCGGATTACCCTGCAGGCAGCGTCATTGTCAGTACGGCAGCGGTCCGTTCGGACGGATTGACCCGCCAGCTGGTGCCAGATGGTTTCCCTGCAGTAGCAGACATTGCAGTTACCCAAGCACTGATTGAATCTGCACAGGAGAAAGGGAACAATGCGGACGCGGCAGCGGATGCAGGCAAAGTCGGTGTAGGCATTACCGTTACGCTGGATGCATTCTTCGCAGGGGTGGAGGAGATCCCTCACCGCAAATATAAACAGGCTGGCGCACTAGCGGCCGAGATGGAAATTGCGGCACTGTATATCGTTAGCACATTGCGTGGTGCGCGTGCCGGTGCAATTGTTGCCATTGACGGCTTCGCGGACAGCGATCTGGCGGCCGAATATGATCCGCATACGGATGCGGTAGCACATGCGGTTGAGCGCGAGATTAACGCGGCTCTGCGTGCACTCGCTGCGCTCGCTCGTCAGGATCAGGCGTAAGCAGCGTTTAATGGAATGCAACGATAGGGCCATAACCCGTAATGGTATAAAAAAGACGTTCACTTGGTCACGGTAAATGTGATAGTGAACGTCTTTTTTTGTTTAGTTCTGCTGTCCGAACAATTGCTGAGCCGTCTCAATAAATAAACGGGATGCCGGAGAAGCTTCCGCCAGGGAAGGGACCGCGATCTCGATATGGCGATAAGCCTTCGGTTCGGTAGGGAGTGCTTTTACACCAGGAGGGAGCCAGGAAAGAGAAATGGCAGGCAGCAGGGCAGTTCCAAGTCCCTGTTCAATCATGTTTAGACATGTGTTCACGTTATGCACGATAAATCCGAATTTGAGTTCCGTTTCCGCACGTTTAAACAAATCCACGATGGGCACTTCATATCCACCGTTGCATACAATCATGGGATGCTGATTCAGCATCTTCACAGGCAGGATCTCCTGATCGGCAAACGGCTCATCGTCCCGGAAGACAGCCAGCATTTCTTCGTTATAGAGCGGCAGTGTTTCATAAGCTGTTTCCAGCGGTTCCTGCTCCGTAACGATAATGAGAGCGACATCAATCGCGCGCGAATGAAGCCATTCCTGAATCTCATGAATGTTTCCCTCATGCAGCTCGAATTCGATGTTAGGGTAGCGGTCACGGATGGATCGAATAATTTTGGGCAGCAGATGAGCCGATGACATGGGAAAAGAGCCGACGCGGATCGTTCCGATTTCCAGTCCCTTTTCGGCAGCAACGACCTGCTGTACTTTATCATATTGCTGTAAAATCCGGCGGAAAATGACCAGAATTCGCTGTCCCACATCGGTAAGCACAATGCCGTTCCGCCGGTCCCGTATAATCAGGGTGACATCCAATTCATTTTCCAGCGAGGAAATGGCGCGGCTGACCGCCGGCTGTGTCATATTCAGTTCCTGTCCGGCACGGGTGAAACTTCCAGTCTCGGCAATTTTAACGAATAACTGTAATTGAGAATTGTTCATAACAAATATGCTATGCTCCTTATGATTAACATGCATTTCAATTATTAAGATCGTTATTGTATCATGGAGACACAGAACGATCAACGGAGGATACTGGGCTGCCGGATCTGAATGTAGTTGGTTGAGACACTTGGCATGAATCAGGTGCTTGGTTATGGATTGGTCCTGAAGCTGTGCCGGATAGGAGAGGTTAATTGATGGTTTTATCACGTAAAAAAGCAGGCTGGGTCCTGGCTTTTCTAGTACTCATGTGGGGAGTAAACTGGCCCCTGACCAAATATGCATTGAATTATGCACCACCGCTTTTATTTGCAGGCATGCGTCTGTTAATTGGCGGACTGGTGCTCGGTATCTATGCTTTTCCACGGTACAAAACGCTGCGGCTCCGGGAAACCTGGCATATTTATGCGATCTCTGCGGTGCTGAATATCATTTTCTTCTATGGCTTTCAGACCGTTGGACTGACAGAAGTACCCGCAGGATTATTTTCCTCCATTGTATTCCTGCAGCCTGTACTGCTCGGTATCGGGGCTTGGCTGTGGCTGGGCGAGTCGATGTATGGACTGAAAATTGCCGGGTTGGTCCTCGGTTTTGCAGGTGTGGCCACGATTAGTATCGGCGGCATGACAGGCAAAGTATCACCTGAAGGGGTTATGCTCGGACTGTTTAGTGCCATCAGTTGGGCAATCGGAACCGTATATATGAAGAAAACATCGACGAAGGTGGACGGAATCTGGATGACGGCAATACCGATTCTGATTGGCGGGATTGTCCTGACATTGACGGGTACAGCCACAGAGAACTGGGCTGAAGTACAATGGGTGCTTCCATTTATATTGGATATGCTGTTCATTTCGGTGTTTGTCATTGCGCTGGGATGGCTCGCGTTCTTCAAACTGGTCAGCTCTGGCGAAGCCAGCAAGGTGGGATCATTTACGTTCCTTATTCCACTGATCGCCCTGTTGTGCAGTGTGCTGTTCCTTGGGGAGTCGGTGACGATCAATCTGATTGCAGGTTTGGTCATGATCATAGCCAGCATCCTGCTCGTGAACTTGAAGATGAAGGGCAGCAAAGTGGCGAAAATATAAAGCAACGGTGAACTTTCTTGCAATCGGCTGTTATAGCCGGGCGGGAGGTTCGCCTTTTTTGTTAGATGGTGGATTGGAATTTCAGGGAATGAAGAGGGAGCGGGCATGAACTAGCGAATTGTTTTATTGGAGTACAGAATATCATGGTTAAAGAGGAGGTGTCTTGCTTAGCCAATGTCGCTCACAACGCTTATTTGGTTATTTCTAGTTGCTTTTCTTTTGCATGATCTCGAAGAAATTATCTGGATCGGGCCCTGGATACGGCAAAATAAATCCAAAGTTCTGCAGCAGGTTCCACTGACGGTCTCCAGGCGGCTGGAATCCATGCTGCGTATCAACAGCAGCCAGTTCGGTGTAGCGGTATTGCTGGAATTTGTCGTATTTATTCCATTTGTATATATCGCTGCAGAATACGGACAATATTTTATGTTTCTGGCGTTTAATACTCTGTTTTTGCTGCATGTGTTCACACATATTGGACAGAGCCTATATTTGAGAATGTACACACCTGGGGTAGTCAGCGCCGTTTGTATTACGTTACCGTACGGCATTTATCTGTTCTACCGGCTCCTGAACGAGGGAATTGTAACTTGGGCCGAAGTATTGGTAAGCATACCAGTGGGACTTGTGGTTCTGCCCATTGTAATGTTGGGGCACGAACTTGGACGCAGACTTTTACCGGATACATAAGTCAATCATGGAACTTCTTTAAACAGGAGGCGAATAGAATATGGGCTGGACTGAATTTCGTGCAATTCCTTTTGAATACAATGATGAGGTGCGGCAGATCGATGAACAGCTGCTTAGGCTGGTCGCTGCGCGGAAGAATATAACGGGAGCGGTTCAATACCATCCGTCTCAAGAGATCATTGATGAATGGGTAGCATCACTTGATATGAAGGAAGAAGACATCCGTTATGTTCTTCGTAATGTTCAACCTATGCCCCAAAGACACTTTTTCCCGCCGGAAGTGCTCCAATTGATTGGTGTTGTTCCGATTATGAAGAGAACGATCCAAGATTCCTGCGAATATCTTATCACCCACTCGATGCAATATGAGACGGAGAGTATCGTTCATCTGGAGATTCAATATAAAGGAATTGAAACAGATCGTATACATGTGGTGCCTCATTTGGCTCTAGAAGTGATTAGTGAACAGGGTCATATGTCGATGAGACATAGCAGTCGTGGAGGAGGTGGCGAGACACAAATGAGCTTTCGCGTGGTTCCCGCCCTGCCTTCCTCTCTGGAAAATATTCAATTCTCACTGATCCCTTCGATCCCAGAGCTGGAACATAAGGTGGAAGAAGTCATTTTGGATAAGCAGGTGGACTTCGAGTAGCCACATCGAGAATGATATTGCAGAAATTGGGTAAGTTATATAAAGGAACATCATTATGGTGATGAAATCTAAAGGAGGACTCTAAGATGACACAGAATAATCAACCTCAAGACGAGGCGGAAATTCGCAACAAGCTGGACGAAGACGGGGATTCCTTGATGGAGAAGAAAAAAATCATGAACGGTGTGGACATCGAGCCACAAGCGGACGATTGGGCAGCTAAGCCATCACCGGTTGCATTTAATGAGGGTAAATCCTCCAAAGAATAAGAAGAAACGAATGACGAAGCAGATACCATCTAAGGTATCTGCTTTTATTATATTTTGTTGTATAATAATGTAAATTAAAGCAAGGGAAGGCGTGATGAAAGTGGATTCAATCCAAATCAGAAAGGCAGAGGTTCAGGACTATCAAGGTGTTTCCCTGCTGATGGATGAGCTGCATCAGATGCATGTAGAGGCTCGGCCCGATGTGTATAGAGCATTGCAACCCAGAATGGAGAAGCAGGAGTTTGTGGAGTTGCTAGAGACGGACAAGCGTTATTTGTATGTTGCTGAATCGGTAAGCACGGGGGAGATTCTGGGGTACGGTAGTGCTCAGTTCAGTTTGATTCAGGGGGTTGACCTGCTGTTGGATCGCAAAATGCTGTATATTAATGAATTGGTCGTCGGCAGTGATGGGCGGGGTCAAGGAACAGGTAAGAAATTAATGCATGCTCTAATTGAACTGGGCAGGGAACTTCAGGCAGATAGCGTAGAATTAACAGTATCCACATTTAACACGGGCGCGCAGGCCTTTTATGAACAAATGGGTCTAACCGTCCGTAGCAGCAGGATGGAATACATACTGTAACGATGACTTGCACAATTTATAATATATAGGATTTAAAGAGATCTTATGGCTGAAAAGTGAAGATGTTATTTTGCGCTTGAATACCCCCACGGGGTATGTTACACTGTGAAAAGAACGAAGAAAAGGGGTGTTCATGATGGATCATCAGAGCGATCCCAAGGAACCCATGGAACCATCCATAACGAAGCAGCCTCAAGATGCTGTACCCGATCAGCAAGCAAGTGCATGTCATGCCGAGGGCAGTGACGGGAAGCATGTGCGCAAGAGCCATCACTCGCAGGAGATGAAGAGCAACCTGATATCCCGTTTGAACCGGGTCGAAGGCCAGATTCGCGGGATCAAGGGACTGATCGAGAAGGACACCTATTGTGATGATGTGCTTACCCAGATTGCAGCTGCGCAGTCTGCACTGAATTCAGTGGGCAAGCTGTTGCTTGAAGGCCACATGAAGAGTTGTATTGTTGAACGGATTCAGGCAGGGGAACATGAGGTCGTGGATGAACTGTTGGTTACGGTAAGAAAGTTGATGAAGTAATTTGTTTTGAAGGAATAAAGCAATCATTTTATATATCCCAAGGAGGAATTGGATCATGTCTAACGTTACGCTGAATGTTACTGGAATGTCGTGCAACCACTGTGTAAAATCGGTTGAAGAAGCGGTGAAGAACGCCGGTGCCAAAGGGCAGGTTGATCTGGCAGCGGGAACCGTTGCGGTGGAATATGATGAGCAGCAGGTCAATGTGGAGCAGATCAAGGCTGCCATTGAAGATCAAGGGTACGATGTAGTCTAACTCATGTTGGCTTAAACGACTTTCTCATTGTCTATAGTTGTACAGAGGTGCCGATAGACATCAGACACGAGAGATCATCGTTTAAGCCTGATTTTTTGACTGGTTTATACCCTATAGGGGTATATGGAAAGATCATAGATATGAAAGGAGACACCATCATGGATAAATCATCAACAACCGGTCACACGCCTGCGACTGGATTGCAACCGGATGGAGCGCAGACAACGCTGCAGATTACAGGCATGACCTGTGCCGCGTGTTCCACAAGGATCGAGAAGGGATTATCCCGTATGGAAGGGGTCCAGCAGGCCAGCGTTAATCTTGCCATAGAACAAGCGAGCGTTACGTATGACCCAAAGACTGTAAATGTCAACGCGTTGCGGGATAAGGTGGAGGCGCTCGGCTACGGTACAGTGACGGAATCGATTGATCTCGACATCACGGGGATGACGTGCGCTGCGTGCTCTACCCGAATCGAGAAGGGGCTTTCCAGACTGCCGGGTGTATCGCGTGCGAATGTGAACCTGGCACTGGAGACTGGACACGTTGAATTTGCGGCAGGAGCATTGAAACCTTCTGATATTACAGCCAAAATCAAACAGCTGGGGTATGGTGCTGAATTGCAGCAGACACAGGAAGAAACCTCATCCGTTCGCGAACGGGAGCTGCAGCGCAAAAAATGGAAGTGGATGATATCCGCCTTATTATCAATACCACTACTGTGGGCGATGGTAGGCCACTTCTCATTTACATCATGGATTTGGGTACCCGAGCTATTCATGAATCCCTGGTTCCAGCTGGTATTGGCAGCACCGGTGCAATTCGTCATTGGGTGGCAATTTTATGTCGGAGCTTATAAAGCGCTGCGTAATGGCAGTGCCAATATGGATGTTCTGGTCGCACTGGGAACAAGCGCGGCATTTTTCTACAGTCTGTACCTAACACTCACAAGTGGAATGATACCTTCTACGACAACGATGGATCATAGTGGGATGGGGACGAGTACAGCCGCCACTATGCCTTCGGTCGAACTGTATTATGAGACCAGTGCCGTACTGATTACGTTAATTTTGCTTGGAAAATGGTTTGAAGCCGTAGCAAAAGGCCGCTCGTCCCAGGCCATCAAAAGCCTGATCGAACTGGCCCCTCGTGAAGCTCGTGTCATCCGCGACGGGCAGGAAGTGGTTGTACCCGCAGCGTATGTAAACGTAGGTGACATCGTGCTGGTGAAACCGGGGGACAGCATTCCAGTGGATGGTGTTGTAGAAGAAGGGCAATCCTCGGTCGATGAATCCATGCTCAGCGGAGAAAGTTTGCCTGTCGATAAAAAGCCAGGCGACGCCGTTACGGGTGCTACACTGAATAAAAACGGTGCATTGAGGCTGCGCGCGACCCGAGTAGGTTCGGACACCGCATTATCTCAAATCATTAAAGTGGTTGAACAGGCACAGGGTTCCAAAGCGCCCATTCAGCGAATTGCGGATGTCATTTCGGGCATCTTTGTCCCGATTGTGGTTGGTATTGCTGTGCTGACATTTTTGATCTGGTATCTGTTTGCAAGTCCCGGTGACTTCGCAGGATCTCTGGAAAAAGCGATTGCTGTACTGGTCATTGCCTGTCCATGTGCCTTGGGTTTGGCAACACCAACCTCTGTCATGGCTGGGTCAGGGCGGGCGGCAGAATATGGCATCCTGTTCAAAGGCGGAGAACATCTGGAATCGGCACAGCAGATTCAGACGGTTGTTCTGGACAAAACAGGGACAGTCACTCAAGGAAAACCGGTGCTGACGGATGTGATCGCAGCACAAGATTGGACAGAAGCAGAACTGTTGAAATGGGTTGGATCGGCAGAACAAAGCTCTGAACATCCGCTAGCGGAAGCTATCGTAGCAGGAATCCGCGACAAAGGGATAGTATTGTCCCAATCAGAGCAGTTTGAGAACATACCAGGATATGGCGTTCGGGCCAGAGTACAAGGACAGGAAATTCTGGTTGGAACACGCCGTCTGCTTGCAGATGCTCATGTGGAGGTATCAGAGGCAACCGCTCGCCAGATGAATGAACTCGAGGAGCTCGGCCGCACAGCGATGCTGATAGCAGTCGATGGCCGCTGGGCAGGTATTGTTGCTGTGGCAGATACAATCAAGGATACATCACGCGAAGCCATTCAGCGGCTGCAGGCGATGAACATCGATGTCATCATGATTACGGGAGACAATGAGCGTACGGCACGTGCCGTGGCGGAGCAAGCAGGGATCCATCATGTCCTAGCAGAAGTCCTGCCCGAGGGTAAAGCAGCCGAAGTGAAGAAGCTGCAGGATAGCGGGCTGAAAGTAGCAATGGTTGGTGACGGCATCAATGACGCACCTGCCCTGGCTACAGCAGATATCGGTATGGCCATCGGGACTGGAACAGATGTAGCGATGGAAGCGGCAGATATCACGCTGATGCGTGGTGATCTGAACAGTATAGCGGATGCGATCGAGATGAGCCGGCGCACCATGGGCAATATTAAGCAAAACTTATTCTGGGCACTTGGCTATAACGTCATTGGTATTCCAATCGCAGCAGTAGGTTTCCTGGCTCCTTGGCTGGCTGGTGCGGCCATGGCTTTCAGTTCCGTATCGGTTGTATTGAACTCGCTGCGTTTGCAACGGTTGAAGTTGGAACGCAACCCAAAATAGGATGTAGGAAATAGGTTGCTATTATTTTTCAGCTTGACCTGAAATGAGCGCGGTTCGCTGCGGTGAACCGTGCTTTTTCTTGTCTTTTTATGAAAATAGACAAAGTTTTTTATGAAATACAAATGATTTTTCTGAACATTTCAGAAATCAGTTGACAATAATGACATATGCCATTAAAATTTAAACAATTGTTTGATTCAAACGATCGTTTAAATCAAATTAGAACTATTTTGTAATGGGGGACCTTATTCATGTTACAGGCATTACGCATTTTATTGAAAAAACCGCCAGTGATTGTGGGGATCGTTACGGCACTTATGTTCCAAGTGATCTTCAGCGTCATCTGGATGACTGCATACTCCGGCGTGAACGACCGTATGAATGAATTAACGGTGGCGATTGTGAACGAGGACGGAGAAATGTCCCAAGGCATTGCGGATAGCATGGCTAAGACGCTGCCTTTCCACACTGTATCTGATCTCAGCTCTGCTGAAGCATTGGATCAATTGAATTATCACAAAGTGCACATGGTGCTGAATATTCCGGCAGGCTTTAACGAGCTGCTTCAGACCGCAGGCTCCACAGCGGAGATTAAGTATACCATTAACGAAGCTAATCCGGTTACGATTAAAAGCATGATGCAGGGCGTCTCACAAAGTGTGACGAACACGATCAACAAGCAAGCGACAGCGCAAGGCGTACAGACTGTATTGACGGCTGCAGGAGCACCTGCGGATCAGGCTGCCAATGCTGCTGCCAACCTGGCTACCCGTGTTGAAGGCACAACAACTTCGATTAATCCGGTGAATGGTATGAATAATCAGATGGTACCGATGATGATGGTACTGGCTTCTTATGTCGGCGCCATGATCATGGGTATGAATCTGCAGACGGCCATGGGAATGCTGTCAGCTACCCACTCCCGATTGACGCTGTTCGGTGCGAGAATTGTGATTAACATCGCATCCGCTCTAGTCGTATCGCTTCTTGGTTCATCGCTGATTGTTGCGCTGGGAGGACAGATCGAGCAAGGATTCATCGCCTTCTGGTTGTTCCAGGCGTTGTTCCTCTGCACGTTTATGTTCTTCTCCCAGTTCTTCCTTATCTGCTTCGGACCTGCAGGAAGCCTGTTCAACATCATCTCACTGTCCCTGCAGCTGGTATCTTCCGGTGCAATGGTACCACGTGAGCTGCTTAACGGCTTCTACAGCGGTATCGGACAATACCTGCCTGCAACGTATGCGGTTCAGGGCATACTGAGCGCTCAACTGGGTGGACCTGGTGTTCAGTCCGCAGCCGGTTCGGTTGCCATTGTTCTGGTCATCGCGGTTGCCCTCTCCCTGGTGGTGACTTTGCTCAAAAAACGACGCATGCCAGCGGGTGTACCAAGCCCTGCTCAAGTGAACAGCTAATATTACTCACGTACTTGACTTCATAGGAATTGGAACAGGCGCCCCGGTGGACTATAACCGGGGTGCCTGCTGTTTATCAGACGTACAGTCAGAGCTATGCCATGGACATGGACTTGTATCATGCCTTGCGCTTTGAAATATAAACTTTCATAATAAACAGATGAAACAGTCTGGCTGCAGCCCGGGAAAGCTGGAGCAATGATAAGAACGGACAAGAGGAGCGAACGGAATGACGGAACCGGAGTTGGATATCAAAACGAGGATTTTGCTTGCAGCCAAGAAACTTTTTGCACAGCAGGGGTATGACGGGACAAGTGTTCGTCAAATCTGTGATGAGGCAGGTGCCAATGTGTCGCTGGTCTCGTACCATTTTGGCGGAAAAGAAAAGGTGTTTGAAGCCATATTTGAGCACTTCTTTCCGGGTCACATGCTGAATGATTTGGCTGCAGAGTCCATGTCCCCTGTTGAAGGTATCAGCAAAATTGTAGGTGAAGTCGTGAAGTTCACGATGAATGACTGGGAGATGAGTGATATTGTACAGCTCGAAATTACACTGAACACTCATCGCACGGCTACGGTATTTCGGTTCCTGAACCCTGTCTGGACCAAAGTGAATGATTTATTGCAGGAAGGCAAGGAACAGGGTGTATTCCAGATCGATTCCGTATCTTATGCAATGCTTCAGGTCATGGGTGTGGCTCTGGCACACAAACGTGCCAAGAACTCAAGGTTTACGTTTAACTATCAGGATATGGATACAGATAAGCTGGCTGAACAGACGATTGAATTCGTACTACGAGGATTGGGAGTGAACAGACATGAATGAAACCATTGAATTGATGATGAGACACCGCTCGGTGCGGAAATTCAAGCCGGATCCGGTAAGCGAGAAGCAGCTTGCGGCAATCGTGGCTGCCGGTCAGATGGCTTCCTCCTCCAGCAGCGTACAGGCCTATAGCGTTGTGGCCGTGACGGATACGGAACTAAAATCGAAGCTTGCTGCACTCGCAGGCAACCAGGCTTATGTGGAGCAATGCCCTGTTTTCCTCGTATGGTGCGCAGATCTCTACCGCTTGAGTGATGCGGCGAAGCGGCACCAGCCAGAGAAGGAATCCTATGCTGATTCCACAGAGAATTTTATGGTAGCAACCATCGATGTGGCACTTGCCTCCCAGAATGCCGCTTTGGCGGCAGAGTCACTCGGTTTCGGGATTGTATATATCGGCGGGCTGCGTAACCGGATTGAGGAAGTGACTGAATTACTGGGATTGCCAGAAGGGGTGTACCCTGTGTACGGCATGTGTGTCGGTGTAGCCGATCAGGAAACCGGAATCCGTCCGCGTCTGCCGCTGAATGCCGTTCTTCACCGCAATCGCTATAATGCTGAAGAGACGCTCCGTGGCGTGGAAAGCTATGACGAAACCACTGCTGCCTATATGAAAGCACGCACCAATGGGGAACGTACGACACCGTGGTCTGAATTGATGGCGAAACGCCTTACCGAACCGGCACGTCTGCAGATGAAATCGTATCTCGAAGGCAGAGGGTTTATGAAACGATAATTTAGAACAACGGAAGAAGGTCAGCCGGGAAGTCCGGCTGACCTTTTTGCCGTCTATCTGTGCTCTGTATTAGGGTAAACGGTAGAACCGCTTCGTGTTCTGGTAAAAAAGACGCGCTGCCCGCTCGGTTCCCATGCCCGTAAGTTCGCTCCAGGCTTGAACAACCTGCCTCGTCATGGCGGGATGTGTCATCCGTCCCTGAAATGGTCCCTCGAAAGGCCAAGGACCATCCGTCTCTGCCATGACCTGTTCAGCAGGATATTGTCTTGCCAGTTCACGAATCTCCTCTTCATACTGAATGTCAGGCGTGAAGGAGATAAAGTACCCGTTATCTGCCATTCGCCGCACCGTTTGGCGGGAACCCTTGAACCAGTGGAAGTGTGCGTGTCTGAGCTGGTATTGCTCCAGCAGATCACAGGCGATCTCCGCATCCTCGTATACGGCATGAAGCACGATGGGTTTGTTGTGACGCTTGGCGAGCTGAATAAATCGTTCGAGCAGCTCGATATATCCACCCTGATCAAAAGCATGCCCTGCCTGTTCTGCTTCCTGGCGATTGTAATAGGGAAGTCCAACTTCCCCAATGGCCACAGCTTGTCCAATATGCTTTTCAATCCAGTCGAAGAACAGGTTCTGATCCTGAACCGAAGGCAAGGGCTGTTCGGGATGGAAGCCGAAGGCCGGGTATATAAATCGGGGATTCTGTCTGGCCAGCTCGAGATTGTCCTGGGCTGAGGTTATATTCATGGAAACGGCGATAACACCCTCAACCTGCTGTTCTGGGAAGGATTGCAGCATATTTCGCTGTTCCTCGGCGGTATATTTATCGAAATGGATATGAGCATCAATCAGTGGTGCAAAAGCTTGGGAATGCATAAAGTAGCCCCTCCTAGTCATCTTTTATCTTTTGAAGGTTGATACGCAGATCACAAGGATGCGGATCACTAGTTTGGAAAAGTATAACGAAAAACCCGTGCTATGGAGTTAGCCGGGCTTTTTTCTGTTCTTCTTTCATCCACTCCGAAATCTGCCGTTTGCGTTCGAGGAAAGCCGTTTCTTCCGTCATTTCTTCACGTCTTGGACGATCAAAAGGAACATGCACCTCATGCAGCACGGTCGCAGGTCGGTTGGACAACACATAGATTCGATCGGCAAGCAGCAGTGCTTCTTCGATATTATGGGTAATGAACAGCACCGAGCGGCGGTTTTGTTCCCAGATATCGAGCAGCCAGCGCTGCATGTCACTGCGTGTTAAGGCATCGAGGGCGCTGAAGGGCTCATCCAGCAGCATCAGTTCCTGTGGACTGAGCAGGGCACGCAGGAATGCAGCTCGCTGCTGCATACCGCCGGATAACATATGCGGATAAGCCTGTTCGAATCCGCCAAGACCCACGCTGGAAAGCCACTTCCTTGCTTCCGCGAGCGCTTCTGCCTTGGGAGGCGTATTTGCTGACACTTCACCTGCAAGCAGCACGTTGTCTTCAATGGTACGCCAGGGAAAGAGGGCAGGCTGCTGCGGCATGTAGCTGATTTTGCCCCGCTGCCCGGTAACGTTTTGTCCGTTCATGAGAACCTGGCCTGTTTGGGGTTTCAACAAACCGCCAATGATATGGAACAACGTACTCTTGCCGCATCCGGAAGGCCCCACGATGGCTACGAATTCGCCCTGCTCTACAGTCAGGGATAACCCGTTCAGGACAGATAACGTATTGCGCCGTTCCCGGAAGGAAGCATGAACGTCCTGCACTTCCAGTGCAGGCAGATTCCGCGTACCGGGATCGGAGGTAGTAGTGGAACCAGAGCGGAGTGATTCGTCATTGGCTGGAATAGCGTCGCTTCCATCCGGTGTAGCTGGTGCCTGTTCGTTATATTTGAGTGTCATCTCGGCATTCACTTCCTAACCTTGTATAGTGCTTATGCTGCGAATCAGCGTTTCTGTGGGCGCCAGCGAACGAGCAGCTTCTCCAGCAGGGCAATGAACAGGAAGAGCAACAGGCTGAGCGCGACAATAATCATAATCGCAACGAATAGACGATCTGTTCGGTAAGCGGACTTTTGAAGCATCATGTAATATCCGATTCCTTTATCGGCTCCGATCCATTCGGCAATAATGGCACCCATAACACTGTACGTGGCGGCAATCTTGACGCCGGAGAAAATGGAAGGCAGTGCGTGCGGGAGTTCCAGCTTCCAGAAAATTGGACCGCGTCTTGCTCCTGCCATGCGCATGTAATTCATCATGGCGGCATCCGTTCGCGTCAGGCCATCCATGGCGGCGACGGCGACCGGGAAGAAGCAGACCAGAATGATGGTAATCAGTTTGGGCAGCAGCCCGAATCCGAACCAGATCAGCAGGAGCGGAGCGAGCGCAATGGTCGGAATATTTTGACTAAGGATAAGTAAAGGATACAGTGCAGATTTCAGAAATGGAATCAGGTGCAGCACCATAGCGATCAGCAGTCCAACCAGCGTGCCGGCCGCGAAGCCGACTAACGTGAGTTGAATGGTTGCCCATGCATGCATGCCCAGCCGGTCTGCTTGGGAAGCTGCTTCATGCGCGATGTCCGAAGGTGCAGGCAGCATCCATTTTTCAATATGAAACAGGGACACGGCTCCCTGCCATACCGCAATAAAGAGAATAACCGCCACTATGGGCGGCCATACACTTTTGAAGTACGTATGCATTAGCGATATTTCTCCGTCAGGGTATCCATGCTGAAGCCGTTCGGGCTATGGGCAATTTTGATCTGGGAGATGATGCTTGGACTTCCAGCCTCCACGAGCACCTCATGCATTTTGCGGACAACTTCCAGCAGTTCCTCCAGCTCACCCTCCATCGTGGTGTCAAGCGGATTAACCTGATATTTCAAGCCGGATTGCTGAATCACTTCGATGGCACGATCTACGTAAGGATATGAATTTTCGCCATTCTGCGTTTTGGGAATCACTTGAATGCTAAGCAGTGTGCTTGCCATGAGAAATCACGGCTCCTTTCGATTCAACTTTATTGGGGTAAAAACTCGTTCGTATAGGCTTTGGATACGTCAACCTGCTCATCAAGCAATTTTTTGTTGAACATCCAGTCCGTGTAGTTCTGCCATACTTCCTGTTTTTGCTCACCCCAGCGCGGGGCGTCATCCTTGTATTTCGGGCTCAGCCATTTTTGGCTTGCCACCACAAGGTCCTTATCCAGATCCGGCACAGCCTTGATTAAAATGTCTGCAGCTTCTTCGGGATGATCAATCGCGTATTGATAGCCTTCGGAAGTCGCCTTCATAAACGCCTTTACCAGCTCGGGGTCGTTCTTGATGGTCTGCTCGTTCGTGACGAGAACAGGCGTGTAATAGTCCAGCGCATCGGAATAATCCTTCACATACAGCATGTCGATGGGTTCTCCGCGCAGCTCGGCTTCAATGCCGGTCCAGGCGTAGAAAATCCAGGCAAAATCAATGTCCCGTTTCACTGCGGTAAAAAAGTCGGCGTCGCCCATGTTGATATTCTTCACTTTGGACACATCGGCGCCTTCGCCTTCCATAATGGATTGCATAACCGCTTCTTCAACGGGAGAACCCCAGCCGCCATAGGATTTGCCTTCGAAATCCTTAGGTGATTTAATATTTCTGTCCACCGGAGCAGCGAATCCCGACGTATTATGCTGAATGACGGCTGCAATGGAGACAAGCGGGACATCCTGTGTACGGGCCTGTGTTACGCTCTCCTGATAACTTACGCCAAAAGGCACCTCATTCGATGCCACCATTGTATCTGCACCGCCGGCACCCGGCTGCACAATCTCGACATTCAAGCCTTCCGCTTGGTAAAATCCTTGATCCACGGCGGCGTAAAGGCCAGTGTGGTTTGTATTAGGTGTCCAGTCGAGCACGACTTTAACATCCTTCAAGGCTGTGCTGTCACCTTCGCTGCTGTTTTCGGTGTTGCTGCTGCCGTTCTGTCCTGCAGGTGCTGCTTCTTGGCCGCCGCATGCAGCAACGGTGATCATGGTCACACACAAGAGCAGGAGTCCGATCATTTTACGCCATCTCATCTTGAATTCTCTCCTTCATATGGTCCGGCCAGTGGCGCGGGGTACTCCTTGGCTTCATATCCAAGCATGGTGCATAAATCCTTCGATTTATACCAGCTGTGATCCGGATGGCGTACTTTTTGTGTCAAAAAGATACCATCAAAAAAAGCGCCCCGTAATCCGGGACGCATGCAGGCGTTAGAGAGGTGGCGACAGCACATGGCTGGGCCAATTCGATATACTCCGATTCCTACGCTGGCATGATCCAGATCAGGTCTAAGGGTTAGTATCTTGATGGGATACACTCTCAGCCGGCCAATTCCGACTCCCCTGGGAAACTATGAAGTTACGGGCATTACTAGTGTAATTATAGGCCAGAGGCCGGAATGTGTCCAGTCAGGAACTGGATGGAACAGCCAAGGGTGATTTGTTTGTGGGGAATGTGACGAATATTCGTACGGATCAGCAACCCGGAGGCAGTCTTTCATACAAGGCAGGCGGTGAGACGCTGTTTACTGTACTTTGATTTTGATCACGTAACTAACGCTGCCTTCCAACCAACTTGCGCTGTACAAATATGTATATATTCCAGGAATATCAGGTGCTGTGATTGTATGCCGAGGGGAATTCAGATTCGTCCAACTGTGTAGCTCATTCGCCTGTTGGATAGATTTAATTTCCTTGGGAGTTTGATCGAAGGAAATGAGAAGCTCAGAACCGGCAGGTACATTCACAGGGGAGGCTGGCATATCGATTGCTGAAAATTCGTTATATTTCGTATTGTTTTTCCACGTATACTCAAAATATTCAGCAGGAATTACAAGGGTCGTACCTTGATCTTGAACCTGGACTGAGGATTGGGGAAGAGGTTTGTTGCTTATCGCAACAAGTAAAGACTCTCCTAGTAAAATTGAGATCCAAACGGTATAGCATAATGCCCATATGACAGCAATAACGGAGATAATCTGGAACCATTTTTTCATGTCGAACTCCTTGAAAATGGGGTGGGAAAATGCGTAACAGGTCACATCATCCCCGCTGGTCCATGGAATTGAATATTCCTAAAGCAGTACTTGGTTTTAGCGTTGAAAAAACTCGATCCATTCCTTTTCCGGTCCATAGATGAAGAAGTAGCGATAGCCGTTGGGCAACGTAATGATCTCTCCGTCAATAAACTCGGCCTTCGTAGCCTGAATCCGCTTATATTCCGCATCAAGGTCATCCACATGGATAGCAAAATGGTGCACCGTTCCTTCGGAAGGCAGCTTGTCGCTGTATCCCTGTATCAACTCAATCTCAGTCTCGTCACTTCCGTTGAAGCCGAGGAAAGCCAGCTGAATGACACCGTTCGTGTGGGTTACCCGGTCTTTCAATTCAAGTCCTACAATCTCCGTATAGAAACGCAGGGTTGTCTCCAGATCACGCACAACAATGCCGATGTGGTCAATACGCTTATGAAAACCCATCTTGTTAACCTCCTAAGTTGAAAAACTAATTTCTTACATAATAAGGGATATGATAGATTTTGAATTCCAAGTTGTCAAATATGATTTAATTTAAATTCACAGAATGTTCACTTATGTGGAGATATT
Organism: Paenibacillus pabuli; assembly: GCF_039831995.1. NCBI lineage: Bacteria > Bacillati > Bacillota > Bacilli > Caryophanales > Paenibacillaceae > Paenibacillus > Paenibacillus pabuli. The sequence goes on along the minus strand of NZ_JBDOIO010000003.1, from coordinate 3,799,032 downwards.
CGTGATCTCTATAATTGGCAGAGTAAGCAGAGAGGATGAGAGAGAGTTGCCAACTACGCCGCACGTTTATTAAAGGGAAAGAAGTGGTATTTCCTTTGATCAACAATGAAGTTTAGTTAACGCTGGAATCTTAAATTAAATGCATAGTTTTTTTTAAGATTATGAAATACTCCCGCTGCAAACTATTTCCTGGGCAATCATGACGGAGGCAATAGAAGTACATCAGATCTGGACTACAGAGCGATTAACGAAGCAAAATGAGCTCCGAAGCATATGCTGCGGAGCCGCTTTACATTATAGCGAATTGGAGAATTCAGCATATTGCGCAAGTCGGGGATTAAACCGAAGCTGTACGGTGTTTGCTCTGCCACTGATAAGTAACCAAGCTGATGATAAGCAGGCCTAAGGTAAATATCGCAAGCATCCATGTGGATTGATTGACGTCCAGATGATCCAGACTCCAGCCAGTGAGCAGAGGCAGAATGGCGCCGCCGACTCCGCCGGATGCAATTAGGATACTGGGTGTAGATTCTTCTGTTCCCGGCAGCATTTTGCTGGCAAAAACGAGTGCAATGGAGAAGACGCCTGAAAACGCCAGTCCGAGCAGCAGAATAATTAGAAAAGCAGACCAGATCTGGTTGGTGAACGGAAAAATGGCCATGAGCAGCACAGCTGCCAGACAGCTGTATAAAACGTAAACCCGATACTGGAACTTTTCCGCTATATATCCGGCGAAGAGCCTTCCAACAGACATTGCGATCCAGAAGCAGGTAACACTAAGTGCTGCTCCTGCCTCCTTCATGTTCATTTTTTCAATCAGAATCGCAGGCATGAAGTTGGCAAGGCTCATCTCCGTACCAACATAGAGAAAGAAAAATACAACGAATAAGCTCATCAGGGCCAGATTACGCCCTCGATAGGTTGAGCCAGTTATGCCATGGCCTGCAGGAGACACACCATCGGATGACTCCACAGCATGAACATGTCCAGTAACTGCATCTGGCTTGCGCCTACTGAGTGTATGATCCAGCTCCCCGAATGAAATTCGGGCCCAGAAGATGAAAGTCAGTGCTGAACAGACGGCAACGACGAGAAAGGACATGCGCCAGTATCCTGCCGAGATCAGACCACTGGCAATCAGCGGCATGACCATGGCCCCGATGCCGAATAGTACTTCAAGCCTGCTCATCGCAACTGCGGTATTTTCTTTGATGGCGGCAATGATGATCGTACCGATTACGGCTTCAATCATGCCGAATCCGAAACCGGCAGCTGGTGCAATGACAAACATGAGGCCCCAGGGAGGCAGCAGCATATAGGATAACTCTGCTATGCATAGCAGGGCTGCTGCGATAAGTAACCCGCTGCGTTTGCCAAAGCGACGATTTAACTGAGGGGACAACAGTACACCACCCAGGAATCCGGCAAATTGGGCAAAAATTAGCGTTCCTCCCTGACTGTAATCTTTGCCGTAATGTTCTAATGCGACAGGCAGAATGGATCCGAGGACCACGTGTGCAAGTCCGATAAGAAAATAGGACAGGCAGCCGATCCATAACAATTTTTTCATGGAAAACTCCTTCTATACCTATGTACAATTTGAGGTCAGCTGCTTCGGATCATACGTCCGAGTGCAAACAAGTCTATCATAACAGCATATGTAAGGATTTGGTAGGTCTTGCAATGTGGTTCATGGTTCGTATATACTGAGACACAACAATTACAGATCGGAACCATGCCGTTGAAGAGCATCCAACTCGGAGGCGTTATCGCCAGGGGAGCGAATTCATCCCCAAGTTAACCGGAACCGCCCGTTATCGCGGACCAAGAGGCTGGAACAGGGTATCCTGATTCGGCAAGTTGGGTGGCACCGCGAGCAGAGCGCTCCTCGTCCCAAGGGATGAGGGCGCTCTTTGCATTTTTACAGCCAAAGGAGACGGTGACCATGTTGGACATGAAGTGGATTCGGGCCCATGCAGATGAAGTGCAGGCGGCGGCAGACGGGAAGAAAATTAATATTAGCATTGGTGAATTGCTGGAGCGGGATGAGGAGCACAGGGCGCTTTTGCAGGAAGTGGAAGAAGGACGCAGGACGCGGAATACCTTATCAGCGGATATCGGAAAATGGATGCAATCCGGGGATCGGGAACAGGCCGAAGGACTGAGGGCTCAGGTGATACAATTGAATGAGAAGCTGGAAGAGATCGAAGCGGAGCTTGCGGGCGTACAGGAGGAAGTGACCAGGCTGCAATGGCTGGTGCCGAATGTGGTATCACCGGATACGCCGATTGGAGCATCGGACGAGGATAATGTGGAGCTGCGACGTGTCGGAGAGACACCAACCTTCGCTTACACGGCCAAGGACCATGTGGAACTCGGGGAGCTCCACGATCTGATTGATATTCCGCGCGGGGTGAAGATCGGCGGGACACGAAGCTATGTGCTGAAAGGAGCAGGGCTGCTCCTGCACCGGGCTGTACAGCAGCTTGCGCTTGATCTGCTGCTGCGGCATGGATTCACCCCGATGGAAGTGCCTCTAATGGTCAGGGAGGATGCACTTGTGAATACGGGATTTTTCCCGACAGGACGCGATCAGGTCTATGCGTTGGAAGGGGAGGGCAAGTGGCTGGTCGGAACCTCCGAGGTACCGCTCGTATCGTATTATGCGGATGAGATTGTGGATGTACAGAAGCCGATTAAGCTGGCTGCCGTATCAACATGTTTCCGCAGTGAGGTCGGGTCAGGCGGACGGGATGTACGAGGGTTGTACCGGGTGCATCAGTTTGCCAAAGTTGAACAGGTCATTCTCTGTGCACCGGATGCGGAGGAATCGGAGCGCATGCTGCAGGAAATTACCGGACATGCAGAAGAATTGCTGCAGCTGCTTGAACTGCCTTATCGGGTGGTTGCGGTGTGTACGGGCGACATGTCGCAGAAAACGTATAAACAATATGATATTGAGACATGGATGCCAAGCAGGGGTGCTTATGGGGAAACCCATTCGTCGTCAAATCTGCATGATTTTCAGGCGCGCCGTTCGAACATTCGCTGCCGTAATGCCGATGGTCAGCTGGCGTACTGCCATACGCTGAACAATACAGCCGTGGCATCGCCGCGGATCCTCATTCCACTATTGGAGAATCATCAGCAAGAGGATGGAAGCATTCGTATTCCGGCAGCTCTGCAGCCCTATATGGGCGGTGCTGAATATTTGACTTTGCCGCTTCAGAGTGAAGAGTAACAGTTAATTATAAGCTGACAGAAAGATAAAAACGGAACCCTTAAAAAGGGTTCTGTTTTTGTCTTTTCAATCTAAATGACATAGAGCTTAAATTGTTGAAATGTCTATCGAAAAATTGTCGAATCTCACTTCTTTTGACCATTCTATTCCTATAATATTCATTATTATGCATCGCATCTCCGATATAATATAATAGAAGTAAAATATTGGGTTATAGGAGATGGGAATTGAAATGAACAGAATCAAATTAACACTTCGAGGAATGCTTGCACTCATCCTGATATGTACCATCATGGCCCCCTCACACATTCTGGCGGCTACAGGTGACGTAACCTCCATCGAGATTACCAATAGCAGCCCGCAGAAGTTGAGTGTATCACAGACAGTTGCGCTTAAGGTGATGGCTGTTGTTGAAGGATTTGATAACAAGCAGGATGTGACTGCAGGGGTTACGTGGTCTACGAGTAATGCAGCAGTGGCAACCATTGTGAAGGGTAAAGTAAAGGCGGTATCAGCGGGTGAGGCAACAATCCATGCTGAAGTCGATGGGGCCAAGGCGCAGCTCGTTGTCCAGGTTTCCGAGAAAATCAAAAGCATCAAAGCATCGCCCAAATCCTACAGTTTTGTCAAAGGCAGTGAAAGTGCCCTGCCCAAGGTCAGCATTGTGCGTGCGAGCGGCAAGGAAGAAGATGTAACATCAGAGATCGTGTGGACCGTTTCGAATGCAGCGGCTGTCGTGGAAAACGGCAAGATTAAAGGCAATACGCCAGGCCGGGTGCTGCTGCAAGGCAAATATGGCTCGGAAACGGTTAAAGTGCCTGTCGCCATTACCGACATCATTACCAAAGTGGAAGTTACCCCTACTGCAATGCAGTTGAACATCAAGAAATCCAAAGCACTGAAGGTCATTGGTACATATGCCAACGGAAAAACAATTAATCTGTCGAAGCAGGTAACATGGACTTCCTCGGACAATGCAGTGGCAACCGTTAAAAACGGGACGGTCAAAACGCTGACCGAAGGAAAGGCAACCTTGACAGGAACCTATCAGGATCAGACAATAAAGACAGAAGTTACGGTTGTTCCATTGCTCAAAAAGTTGATTACAGGCCAGAAAAAGCTTGTGTTATCTCCGCAGGGAAGCGCAATGTTAACCATTATGGCGCAGTATGATACAGGCAAAACGACGGTTGTTACAAACAATGCAGCCTGGAGCAGTACAAAACCGAGCGTAGCTACCGTAACCAATGGCAAAGTGGTGGCTGTGGGCAAAGGAAAAACGAGCATAATCGCCAAGTGGAACAACAAGAAAGTGACGATACCGGTAACGGTAAAATAAAGCTTAATTTCAATACAGCGAGTGACATAGCATTTTTACATCATAGGGATAGACAGCGAAGGGGACGTAGAATATACGTCCCTTTTTAGATACAAAAATACAAAGTCACCGCAATGAGTGGGATACCTGCCGTGCGGCCAGAAACAAAAACGGAGAGGATGTGATCCACATAAAAGCAACAATTATAAGTTCAAATGGGGATCTGAAAGATTGGGCTTACTTGAGGCAGAGAATTGCTGTTTAAATAGCAACTTCGGGTTAGGTCCGATGGATCGTAAGTATTGGAGAAGGTGATGTCGATCAGAGGAAGACGAATTTATTTTATTGCCGCAATAATGGTGATGGCAGCCGGGCTGGCATCCCGTCGCTATGGGGATATGCTGCCTGTTTTCTTACATGACCATGCTGGAGATGCCTTGTGGGCAGGCATGATTTATTTCGGATTTCGTATGGTTTGGATCAGGAGAAGTAAGGCTTGGGCATTTCTATTGAGCTTCTTGTTTAGCTGGGTCATAGAATTCTCGCAAATGATTCAGATGCCTTGGCTCAATGAGGTGCGTTCAACCATGTTGGGTGCCCTGATTTTGGGACACGGTTTTCTTGTCATAGATCTCGTCAGATATACAGCAGGGATTCTGTGCACGTTCGTGATAGACCGTTATTTCCTAAGCAATAGGAGGAGTTTGTATGCACATTGAAAAGTTATTTGCGGAGTCGCCAGAATTTGAAACGGAACGGCTGCTGCTCAGACGTCTTACATTAGATGATACGGAGGATTACTATGCATTTGCCTCTGACCCAAGAGTGAGCGAGCAGAGTCTGTGGAACCGCCATGAGACGGTGGATGACTCCGTTCAATACATCCAACGGGCCTTGGACAATTATGAGAAGAAATTGGTGTATCTATGGGGATTTGTTCGCAAAGACACGGGGCGCCTGATTGGCCGCGGGGGGATTTTTCATTTTAATGAACTTATGCAGAGCGCTTCTTTGGGATATGCCATTGCAAGCACCGAGTGGAATAAAGGGATTGCTGCTGAAGCGATGCAGCCCATCGTCAATTACTGCTTTCGGGAATTGGACTGCAACCGGCTGGAAGGTAAATGCAACGCAGGCAACGTTGGCTCTGCGCGGGTCATGGAGAAATTGGGCATGTCATATGAAGGTTTGCTTCGCAAACAATTGAAGATCAAAGGCGTGTTCACCGATCAAAAATTGTACTCCCGTATCCGGGATGATCTATAATACTTGCAATGATGTATAGGATACATATAAGGAAGAAATGACAAGGAGGCGGAACAATGATCTACAGCATTATTTCCCAATCAGTGTGGGAACAGGTATCCAAGGAGAACGTGTACGCACCGGATAGCCTGGAGACGGATGGATTCATTCATTGTTCTACCAAGGAGCAGATTCCATGGGTAGCAGCACAATATTACGCAGGGCGTACGGATCTGCTGTTGCTGGCTATTGATGAAAAAACATTGAAGCCGGAACTTGTATATGAAGATCTGTATGAGTTAAATGAACTGTTCCCCCATATTTATGGCGAGCTCAATCTGGATGCGGTGAAGAAAGTGATCCCTTTTCCGCCGAACGAAGAGGGGACACTTGTATTTCCCGAGTAAAGCAAACCCTGTACTTCAATATGGACAGAAAGGTGTTGGCCTATTGGATATGAATATGAATCAGGCATTTCTGGAGACAGCCGAGAAGCAATTTCTGTACTATAAGCAGCTCGGAGAGAAGGCTATGGAACAGCTTGAGACCGAGCAATTATTTCAGGCGTGGCATGAAGATGCCAACAGCATTGCGGTGATTGTGAAGCATTTGTGGGGCAATATGTTATCCCGATGGACGGACGTGCTCACATCCGATGGAGAAAAGCCTTGGCGAGCGCGGGATGCCGAATTCGTAAATGACATCTCTACACGCGAAGAACTGTTGGGTAAGTGGGAAGAAGGCTGGAATTGTTTGCTGAGTGCCATTCGTTCCTTTACACCGGAACAGCTCTCACAGATCATATACATTCGCAATGAAGGTCATACCGTCATGGAGGCCATTACGCGGCAATTGGCGCATTATCCATACCATGTGGGACAGATCATTTACGCGGCCAAAATGCTGAAAGAAACACCATGGAACAGCCTTTCCATTCCAAGGAACGGGTCCGCAGTATACAACGGCAACAAATTTGCCAAACCAAAAGAACGCAGGCATTTTACCAAGGATGAGTTAGACACGGATTAAATGATCGGCAATATATTAAACGCCTACTATAGAAGAAAGTGAGGGACACTATGACACAGTTTGCATTAATACGTCACGGAAGCACTGAATGGAATAAGGAAAAACGGTCCCAGGGACAAACGGACAATCCGCTGGATCAGGAGGGGAGAGAACAGGCCGTTTTGCTTGCGGAAAGGCTCAGTACGGAATCGTGGGATGCCATCTATGCGAGTGACCTGGAGCGTGCAAGTGAGACGGCGAAGATCATCAGTGAACGGCTTGGGATTGATGAGATTCGTCTGGACCCGAGGCTGCGTGAGATGGGCGGCGGACAAGTGGAAGGAACAACAGAAGCAGAGCGTGTAGCCAAATGGGGCCCGGAATGGAGCAGCTTTGAGCTGGGACAGGAAGCTGCAGACGCCGGGACATTGCGAGGTAGTGCTGCGATTGAGGATATTTGCAAAGAGTTCCCCGATGGCAGAGTCATTGTGGTCAGTCATGGCGCGATTCTGCGTAATACCCTCAGAGGATTGGTACCTGCGCTTGATATTAGCAACAAGTTGTCCAATACCTCGATTACCCGGATAGAAAAGAAAGCCGGATCCTGGGCGTGTGAATTGTACAATTGTAGCGTGCACCTGAGCTCGAAATAGAACATTATCTATCCTAAACTTGCAGGTAAGGGAGGAGATGGCGTGAGCAGAATCAAGTATGTATGGACGGAAGAGATGCTGTCTCCACTGGGTGAGGCTGGGGTGATGATCCGTTTAGGAGATGCGATATCGGATGAAGTTCACCGCAGAGTGATCTCAATCTGTACTTGGCTGGAGGAACGTCCCTTTCCGGGCATGGTGGAGTTGGTACCGTCGTACGCGTCCGTTGCATTGTTTTATGATCCAATGGTTATTGCAGTTTCTACTCGATCCGCTGCAGAAAAAGGAGAAAGTGGAATTTCTCCATATCAACATGTGTGCAGAATGATACTGGCCCGGTTAGAGATGCTGGAGGATTCCGTACATAACCAATCCAGAACCGTTGTGATTCCAGTCTGCTACGGGGGTCCATTCGGGCCTGACCTGGAGTATGTTGCGAGAGAAAACGGACTGACGCCAGTTGAAGTCGTTGCGATTCACACATCTGGCGATTATCTGGTTCACATGATTGGATTCGCACCGGGATTTCCCTATCTTGGCGGGTTATCGGAACGGATCGCTACACCCCGAAGAGCAACTCCCCGGCTTAAGGTAGAAGCCGGAACCGTGGGAATCGGCGGCGAGCAAACCGGAATTTACCCGGTAGCCACGCCCGGGGGCTGGCAATGCATCGGACGAACACCCCTGAAGCTGTTTCGTCCTGAGCATGATCAGCCGAGTCTACTGCAGGCAGGGGATCGGGTTCGGTTTGAAGCGATAACTGAGCAGGATTACATGGAATGGAAGGAGGGCGAAGGATGAGAATGGAGGTCATTCGCCCAGGCTTGTTGTCAACGGTTCAGGATGAGGGAAGGTACGGATATCGACGGCATGGGGTGCATCCTGGTGGGGTCATGGATACATTTGCAGCAAGAGCAGCCAATATGCTGGTGAATAATTCCCGTAATGCAGCTGTATTGGAGATGACCATGACAGGTCCCGAACTTCGATTTCATGAAAATAGCCTTATTGCTGTATGTGGTGCAGATCTGTCGGCGACCGTGGATGACCATCCCGTTCCCCTGTGGCGTCCAGTCGGGCTATTAGCGGGAAGTGTATTGAAATTTGGGAGATGTCGATCCGGATTGAGAGCATACCTGTCCATTGCCGGCGGGATCGTGGTGAATGAGGTCATGGGGAGCCGAAGTACGGACCTAAAAACGGGTATTGGTGGCTTGGAAGGCAGAGCTCTGCGGACAGGAGATATTTTATCTGCTGGGGAGGCATCTTGCGAAGCGCAAGCCATGCTCCATCCATTACTGGAACAAGTGAAGCTTGAGAAGACACGAATGAAGGCACCGATATGGCATCTATCAAGTAGAGAATGGCCTTTATATCAGCTTGAGCCGGTGATACGTGTAATGCCAGGCGCGGATATTTCCAAGTTTACCAAGGGCAGCCTGGAACGATGGTATAGTGAGCGGTACGTGATTGCTCCTCAGTCGGATCGGATGGGTTATCGATTGGAGGGCTCAAGGCTGGAGCTTGAACGACCCATGAGCCGGCTATCGGAAGCAGTTACCTATGGCACTGTTCAGGTGCCAGCAGATGGTCAGCCCATCATACTGATGGCAGATCATCAGACCATTGGAGGATATCCTGTGATTGCACAGGTAGCCAGCGTGGATTTGCCGGTATTGGCCCAGGCTAGGCCAGGGACTCGGGTTGCTTTTCAGCCAATTACACGTGAAGAAGCGCAGCGGTTATTCTTTGAGCAGGAACGGGGATTGCAGCTGAGCGCTGCATTCATCCGCAGAAGATTGGCCGAAACGGGGGAACGTTAATGAAGAAGGTGGATATCAATTGTGATCTGGGCGAAAGTTATGGTATATATCGAATGCCCTGGGATGAAGCGGTTTTGCCGCTGATCACTTCCGCCAACATTGCTTGCGGATTTCATGCGGGGGATCCGGCCACCATGCGATCAACGGTGGAAAAGGCCATGGAGCATCAGATTGCAATTGGAGCGCATCCCGGCTTGCCGGATATGCAGGGTTTTGGCAGGAGACGTATGGATATAACGCCACAGGAAGCCTATGACATGGTGGTCTACCAGATCGGGGCACTCGATGCCTTCGTCCGATCTTACGGCGGCTGCATGCATCATGTGAAACCGCACGGCGCGTTATACAATATGGCCGCGGAGAATAGGCTGCTTGCTGAAGCTATTGCTCAGGCGGTTTACAACGTGAGACCTGAACTATACCTGTATGGTCTCGCAGGCAGCGAGCTCATTCAGGCAGCGGATCGGATCGGTTTGCGCAGCGTGAGTGAAGTGTTTGCCGATCGGACTTATGGGGCAGATGGAAAACTGACGCCCCGCAGTCAAGCGGGAGCAGTCATTCAGCAGCCTGAACAGGCACTGGCTCAGGTGCTGCGTATGGTGAATGAAGGTATCGTTGTGTCCACGGAAGGCGTACCGATTTCCCTCAAAGCGGAGACCATATGCATACATGGCGACGGGGAACATGCCCTTTCTTTTGCCAGAGAAATCCACATGTTACTTGAAGCTGAAGGAGTAATCCTGTCGGCTCCAGGTCATGCTTGAGATAGGATCAGAACCGGAAACGTTCGAGATAGTTACATATGAATGAATTGGAGTCGATGAACAGATGAAACCGATACGAAATTCCGCGAAGGCGGTCATCGTACAGAATGGAAGGCTGCTCGTCATCCGTTTGGAGGATCAATACGGTGCAGCTCATGTTTTCCCGGGTGGGGGACAGGAAAAGGGGGAAGAACTGAAGGATGCGGTTGCCCGCGAGTGTCTGGAGGAGATCGGACAGGCGGTGACCGTGGGAGAATTGCTGCATATCCGGGAATACATCGGTAAAAATCATGAGTTTGCCGAATGGGATGCGGACATTCACCAGGTTGAGTTTTATTTCGAATGCAGTCTGAAGGATGTGAATGCCACAGTATTTGAAGGCTCCAACCCGGATGATCATCAGGTCGCGGTGGAATGGATCGCCCTTGAGGATCTGCCTTCCGTCCGGTTGTATCCCCAAACCATTGGCCAATTGCTGTTAAAACGTGAGCCATCGCGAATTTATCTTGGGGATATGAACTAATAACCTTTCCAATATGGTCACGTTTACGAACGGATTCATGGATTCACCATAGGTGGGGTGGGTACACTATAAGTACAGGCTTTTATGTCACGCAACTTATATATAAACAAGCTGCTGTTTACTCGATAACATCAGAAGAAGCCTTCAAGACGGGCATTTAATGAGGTGTCCTGTAATCCTTTGGCTTAACTATCCCTGATTTGAAGAACTGTGGGAGCAGTGAAGGGAACGGAATCGATTCTGAAGAAGCGTCAGCGGTCACGTTTGTCTCTGAATTATAACCTTACAACAATCAAATCAAGAATATTTGTAGACAACAGTGATCGGAAGAACGATCCGTAACCGTAACGGCTGCCCATATATCTTCAAAACTACCCCCAACCGGAAGGAGCATGTCCCATGAATAAGACTGAACTAGAACAAAACATTGTAAAAGCATTGGAAAACAACCCCTTTTGCAGCTTCTCAACTGTCGAGAATGGTAAACCGAAATCCCGCTATATGGCGCTTTTCAATGATGGCATGAATATTCATTTGGCGACGAACCGCCGCACACATAAGGTGGAGGAGCTTGAGAACAACCCCAATGTAAGTCTTTTGCTTGGCTATGAAGCGGGTGGCACCAAAGAAGTGGTTGAGATTGAAGGAACTTGTGAAGTGACCAAAAATGAAAACCTGCGCGAAGAAGTGTGGAATGATGAACTGAAGGCCTGGTTTGACGGCCCGAACGATCCGAATTATGTCATTTTGGATATTACACCAGTACGCATTGAATATACAGGCAAGGACCATGAGCATCAGGTGTGGGAACAATAAAGCAGTCAAATAATAGCGCTCTTTGGAAGCGCTGAATAATGAAGGACATATAAACCGTGGAGGCATTAGGGCTTCACGGTTTTTTGCTGGCTAATGGACAGGATGAAATGGATACATATGTAAGTCTTATGTAATATACGTATTTAACACGTTGGGTAAACTATATATTAACAAAAAAAGCGAGAAATATGTCGAAACTCCGCATGATTATGTAAAGTTGGCTTTGTATGTGCGGATAATGTAAAAAATAATGCTTTTCAACCACGTCTCATTGCGTTATGATTTGGAATGTAAACGATACGCACAGATATGAATAGATGTTCATGTGAGATAAACTAACCTGAATTCGGCTGGTTAAGACCGGAAATTCAGAACGCACAACCCATGAAATCTAGGCTATTTCTGCGCCTATTCGTTTGCACACTATGGCATGATTCAATGTACATAACCGGGAGGGGTTATTTTGAAAAAGAACAAAAAAGTATTATCGAGCCTAACTGCCGCTTTGGTTGCATTAAACGTGCTTGCCGTATTTCCGGTACCTGTATCGGCTGCAGATGCTGCCAAAGTAAAATTGCGGATCATGGAAACAACAGACATTCATGACAATCTGATTAACTATGATTACTACTCCGACAAAGAGACCGATCAGTATGGACTCGCCAAGACAGCTACGCTGATCAAAAAAGCGCGTGATGAAGCGAAGAACAGCCTTTTGTTCGACAATGGCGACCTGATTCAGGGTAACCCGCTTGGAGACTATGTAGCCAAAATCGATCCACTTCAAAAGGGTGAGACTCACCCTGTATATAAAGCAATGAATTTGCTCGATTATGATGCCGGTAACATCGGGAACCACGAGTTTAACTATGGTCTGGATTTCCTGGACATGACGCTGGAGGGTGCCAACTTCCCTTATATTAATGCGAATGTCTATGCAGATGACGGCGATGACGATGAAACGAACGATAAGAATTACTTCACGCCATATAAGATTTTGGATAAAAAAGTAACGGATGAGAGCGGCAAAGAGCATACCATCAAGGTGGGTGTCATTGGATTCGTACCGCCGCAAATCATGCAGTGGGACAGCGCTAATCTGGAAGGCAAAGTTATTGCCAAGGATATTATCGCTACGGCCAAGAAATTCATTCCGCAAATGAAGGCTGAAGGTGCGGACATTATCGTTGCCATTCCTCACTCCGGTTTTGAAGATATCCCTCAAACGGATCTGATGGAAAACTCGGTGCTTTATCTGAGCCAAGTGGAAGGCATTAATGCCATTTTGTTTGGACATGCCCACAAGGTATTCCCAAGTGCTGATTTTGAAGGCAAAAAAGGGGTGGATCTTGAAAAAGGTACCATCAATGGTGTTCCAGCGGTGGAACCAGGATTCTGGGGCGATCATCTTGGAATCATCGACCTCGATCTGGAACTGGTTGATGGCAAATGGACCGTGGTAGATTCCGCGACGGAAGCGCGTCCAATCTATGACACTGCGAACAAAAAGCCATTGGTTGATGCGGATCAGGAGATCATCGATGCCGTTCATGACGAGCACGAGGGTACTCTTGAATATGTACGTGGTCCGGTCGGAGAGACAACTGCTCCAATCAACAGCTTCTTCGCATTGGTTCAGGATGATCCATCCATTCAGATCGTAACGAATGCACAGAAATGGTATGTGGAGAAACACATGCAAGGAACCGAGTATGAAGATATCCCGGTATTGTCTGCAGGAGCTCCATTTAAAGCGGGCGGCCGTTCAGGTGCTTCGTACTACACGAATATCCCTGCAGGCACCATTGCGATCAAAAACGTAGCTGATCTATACGTATATCCAAATACGGTACATGCCGTTATGGTTAACGGTGCTGAAATCAAGGAATGGTTGGAATGGTCTGCGGGCCAGTTCAATCAGATCGACCCGGCTAAGGGCGGACAGCAGCAGCTGATCAACATGGATTTCCCGACGTACAACTTCGATGTTATCGATGGCGTAACGTACCAAATCGATGTGACTCAGCCTGCAAAATACGATTCCAAAGCAACCGTGGTGAATGCTTCGGCAAACCGGATCAAGGACCTCAGCTTCAATGGCAAGCCGATCGATCCGGAGCAAAAGTTTATCGTGGCAACGAATAACTATCGTGCTTCTTCGTCCAAATTGGCCAATCCGGACGGTAAACGTATCGTTTTGGCAGCACCGGATGAGAACCGTCAGGTTATCATTGACTATATCCGTGATAACAAAAAGATTAACCCGGCAGCTGATGGCAACTGGTCACTGGCACCAATCAAGCCTTCTGCAAGTGTAACTGCAGCAGCGCTGGACGATCTTGAAGTCGTGTTTGCGTCTTCCCCGGATGCCAAGGCACTGGTTGAAGCAAACCCTGCGATGTCTTTCATTGGTACCAATGATGAAGGTTTTGCCGAGTATGGCTTGAAATTGACTGGAGAAGCAGCGGTGACTCCTGAACCGGGAACGGAGCCTTCTCCAGCGCCAACGCCAGCCCCAACGCCAAAACCTGAACCGCAACCGCAACCTGAGAAACCAGCAAGCGGCAAAGTGGTATATGTGGTGAAAAAAGGGGACAACCTGTACCGCATCGGCTTGAAATATGGAGTGGACTGGCGCAAGCTTGCCACAGCCAACAAAATTTCAAATGTACATCAACTGAAAGTTGGACAGAAAATCGTAATTCCCGCTTCATAATATGTAGCGGATAATGAAGACCGACAGTCATCAGACTGACGGTCTTTTTTCTGCAAAAATGTTTAAGACTGTAGCCAAAACGTTCATACCGGAAGTCATCAAAACACTAGAGATTAATTTTATGACCCATGCTATAATATTTACAAACTTTGGGTATATACCAGTAAACATTAATTGAAATAGAAACATAAACCGGCAAGGGGGTTCTACATGAATTGCAGTGGCTGCAGTCCAATCTATCCAATTGAGGATCAAGGTACTCTGTATCTGCGTCCCGTTTTCCCCGTTTTGCTGGAAGCGCTGCGAACGTTGGGTGTGCATGTTGAACATTCGGAAGAAGCGATATGGATGACCTATACGAATGCTGAATCTGTACAGAACTGGCTTGGATTGATACAGAAGCTCGAAACAATCCTGCCAGAGTCCATTACAGTACAGGTAACTCCGATTCATGAACAAGCGGATCAGTCAGGCTGGATTAGTCTTCGGATGCTGGAATCTCGATTCAAGCATGCAGACCTGGTATCCATTATTTTGAACAATCAATTCAGCAGTCATATGCAGCCTATTGTTGATGCCAATGAACAGATTATCGGATTCGAGTTCCTGCTGCGGCCTTCCGAAAATGGGACTCCATTTAGCCCGTATGACTTATTTGAGGTTGCCCGGGATACGGGATTACATACTTTTTTGGATCGGACCGCAAGGATTACTGCAATCGAAACAAGTGCAGCTTTTTTGCCTCATGGTGTTAAACGCTTTGTGAATTTCCTGCCCTCCTCGATATACAATCCTGAATTTTGCCTGACCCATACGTTTGAGGCGATTGAACGCTTGGCACTGGACCCGAAGGATTTTGTGTTTGAAGTTGTGGAAACGGAACAGATTCAGCATATGTCCATCCTTCAACATATTTTTTCGGTGTATCGTTCCCGTGGAATGTCGGTTGCACTGGATGATGTCGGGGCAGGGTATTCAACCATTGAATTGATGAATCGGCTGGAGCCCGATTTTGTCAAAATTGATCGTAGTCTGATTGATCATTGTGATCGTGATCCGGTTAAACAACAGCAAATTATCGATATTGTTGAGATGTCACGCCGATTCGGGGGACGTGTGCTTGCTGAAGGCATCGAACGCATGGAGGAATTTGATTTTTGCCGTTCCATAGGCATCGAACTGGCTCAGGGATATTACTTTGGTAAACCATCGGCTAAGCCGCCGCAGGGTCCATATCGTCAAACATCCGCCTAAATAAATGCCTCCTTACTATGTATACATATACGAGTCACTTCGGGTTACCGGAGTGGCTTGTTTGTCATGCCATGTCAATTTTTGTAATCAAATAAATATGAACTTGAGCCGATATATATGATAACCCTATAGATAGATTTGATTTGATAGATAAGGGTTGAAGTCGACATGGAGAGGGTCCTACATACGAACAAAGATTGAATTTTTTAGAGGGGGAGAAGCAGGATGGGGGAACATCTGGATCAAGGGCAAGTGAAGAATGCTGCCAAACCAGGCAAACAGAAAGAAAATAAAGCAAAAAAGAAAAACAAGAAAAAGGGCTTTGTCTGGAGTATACGCAATAAACTGCTGGTATCCTTTCTGGCCGTATTACTGGTGCCCAGTTTAATCATTGGGATGATCACACTATTAATTGCTGATCGTACGGTAGAAGGTCAGCTGATGGATAGTGCCAAACAAAGTGTAAGCACAACGAATTCAATTATTGAGACCCATGTAAATGCGAAGATTCATGATATCAATTATTTTGCTGATTCCATTCGAACAGACATGCTCAGTGGGGAAAGTGGCGTTTCCGAGATAGAAGTGAAATTACAGCAATATGTCGGGCTGCACCCCGATGCTATGAATATATTTGTAGGAACAGAAGATGGCACCATGGTTCGGGGAAAAGAAACAGCCGGCAGCGCACAAGGGTCCAACTATGATCCGAGGGAGCGGGAATGGTACAAGCTTGCGATGGCCAATCCGGGCAATCCCGCTGTCTCAGCCGTGTCTAAGAATACGGACGGAGTAACGGTCGTGTTTATCTCCAAAACACTGGAAGATCAGTCGGGTGTGGTAGGGCTGTCTCTGGATCTGACGGAACTAAGCGAGCAGGCTTCCATTAAGGTGGGCAAGGAAGGATATGTCATTATCTTGGATGGGGAGAAAAACTATATCTCCTCACCTATAATGGAATCGGGTACAAAAGAAACGTCTGCAGCACTTGATCCGATGTTCGCAGGCAAAGAAGGAATGTTCGACTACACCTACAATGGTGATTCCAAAATGATGACCTTCTCCACCAATGAAGCAACGGGCTGGAAGATAGGCGGTACGATGTTACAAAGTGAATTGTCCCATGCCAGTAAAGACATCCGTATGGCGACGTTAATCGTCATTCTGGCTGCAACTTTCCTGACGCTGGTATTCATCCTCTGGTTTACACGTTCCATGCTGCGTCCAATTCGGCGTCTGCAAGAGTCTGCCCGGGCAGTAAGCAAAGGTGATCTGACGGTTAAGATGGAAACTGGACGAAAGGATGAAGTGGGCGATCTTGCCAAATATTTCGAGCGGATGGTAGACAACCTCCGGATGATGATTCTGGGTGTCCAGGAGACAACGGAGCAGGTATCGGCTTCCGCTCAGGAATTGTCCGCAAGTGCGGAGCAAACGACCAAGGCCATTGAACATTCCACACTTTCCATTCAGGAACTTGCGGAAGGTGCGGAGCAGCAAGTGAAAAGCGTGACGGACGGATCGGGCCAGATGAGCCGTATGGCCGAAGATGTTCGCGTAATGTCTGAACGTGTGCAATCCATTACACAGAACATGCGGAATACATCCGGTGCTGCGTATTCCGGTAATGAAGCGGCAGGACAGGCCGTGGATCAGATGAGCAGCATTCAGGAAACCGTGGAGCAACTGGCAGTGGTGGTTCAGTCCTTGAATGCCCGATCCACAGAAATTGGGAATATGGTTGATGTTATTGCGACCATATCCAAACAGACTAACCTTCTTGCGCTGAACGCGTCCATCGAAGCGGCGAGAGCGGGGGACGCTGGTCGCGGATTCGCAGTGGTAGCGGGTGAGGTTCGGAAACTGGCAGAAGAATCCGGCAGCTCTGCAGCACAGATTGGTGAGCTCGTCCATAATATCCGTCTGGATATGGATGCCGCTATGAGTGCCATGACGGCTGCTCAGACCCGA
Organism: Paenibacillus pabuli; assembly: GCF_039831995.1. NCBI lineage: Bacteria > Bacillati > Bacillota > Bacilli > Caryophanales > Paenibacillaceae > Paenibacillus > Paenibacillus pabuli. The sequence continues at coordinate 3,781,700 of NZ_JBDOIO010000003.1, read as the reverse complement.
GTGGAGGATGGCATTCAGGCAGTAAATACTTCGGGACAGTCATTCGCACAGATCCGTGAGGCCGTTGAAGATGCAGCACATACGCTTGATGATCTGTCACAAACAACGAAGCAGTTAGAGGATGGGGCGGCTCGTGTTGCCCAAGCCATGAATGATATTTCCGTTGTAACCCAGGAGAGCGCTGCGAATACGGAATCCGTATCGGCCTCCTCGGAAGAACAGCTGGCCTCTGTAGAAGAGATTGCCTCGTCATCCGCTCATCTGAACAGTATGGCAGAGCAATTGCAAGGCCTGCTGGGCATGTTCAAAATGGTGGAAGATACACCGAAGAACAAGGACCAGGCATAACCCGGTAATAATACTTGTTCATAGAATAAAATAAAGATAGACAATCCTCCTGTTGCCCTGTATAACTATAACGTTGGTTTTTCACTTACATCGCGGTGTATTTATAATAGTAGTAATAGGGTGAAGGTACAGGAGGATTTATGACATACGTAGCTATACTAATCTTTGTGTTAACCGTTACATTGGTGATCTGGCAGCCTCGTGGACTGGGTATTGGCTGGTCTGCCTCAGGCGGGGCCGTACTGGCTTTGCTATGTGGGGTTGTGAGCCTGAATGATGCCTCCGATGTGGCATCCATCGTATGGAATGCAACGCTGGCATTTGTCGGCATCATCATGATTTCATTGATTCTTGATGAGACCGGGTTCTTCGAATGGGCTGCACTTCATATGGCGAGACTCGCTGGAGGAAATGGCCGCAGATTATTCATCTATTCCATTTTGCTTGGAGCAGCAGTGTCTGCTCTATTTGCCAACGATGGTGCGGCGCTTATCCTGACTCCGATTGTCCTTGCTATGGTGCGTGCGCTGAAATTCGATGAACGCATGGTACTTGCATTTGTCATGGCAAGTGGGTTTATAGCCGATACCACGTCACTGCCGCTGATTGTCAGCAACCTGGTGAACATCGTGTCTGCCGATTATTTCGGAATTACATTTGTGGAGTATGCTGTGCGCATGATTGTTCCCAATCTCTTTTCCATTGCAGCGAGTACGGGTATGCTGTATCTGTTTTATCGTAAAAGTATACCCCATCGCTACGATATCTCTGCCGCACGTGATCCCAAGGAGGCCATTCGCGACCCGAGGATGTTTCGCATTGCTTGGTATATGCTTGCGCTTTTGTTGGTTGCTTACGTCTCCAGTGAATTTCTGCCGATCCCGGTATCGGTTATCGTGGGAGCCGTCGCTCTGCTGTTCGCCATATTGGCACGCAAGAGTGAAGCGGTTGACCTGAGACGTGTCGTCAAGGAAGCGCCTTGGTCCATTGTGGTCTTCTCGGTAGGCATGTATCTTGTTGTATACGGGCTGCGCAACGCAGGATTAACGGATCATCTGAGCCGCTGGCTGGATGCCATAGCGGATCATGGCCTGCTAGCTGCATCGATGGGCATGGGATTAATTGCAGCAGTATTGTCATCGGTGATGAACAATTTGCCGACCGTGTTGATTAACGCACTGGCGATCCAGGATGCCCACACCGAAGGCATTGTTCGAGAAGCGTTGATCTATGCCAACGTGATTGGGTCTGATCTGGGTCCGAAAATGACGCCGATCGGTTCGCTTGCTACATTGTTGTGGCTGCATGTGTTGTCGCGGAAGGGTGTGAAGATTACGTGGGGATATTATTTCAAGGTAGGTGTAATCCTGACGATCCCAACATTGGTAATTACCCTGGCTGGACTGGCCCTATGGCTGTGGATTTTGGGATAGAAAATTATTTTTCAGACGTGTACTGCAATCTTCGTCATTCTCGTGTAAATAGGCCAGGATATCTTATTTAACACATCATATTGATGTCTGATCTGTCGTAAAAGGCTGCTTTCACTCTGGTGCCATGCACTTGAGGGAAAGCAGTCTTTTTATTTTCTTCTATATATGAGGTTTAAATACAGTAATCAACCATTACAAAATAGACCGGTCTTTTTGGGGCTGGTCTATTTTGTTTTCTTACCTCTCTCAGACGGTGGATTGAAACGTCTGGAAGCGACCAAACAACACCGAAGCAGGTGAAGGGGACGGGATCGATTCTGAAGAAGCGAAGCGCTCGCCTTTGTCTCCGATTTTTAACATATAAAATATATGATCAAGAAAATTTGGAGACAACAGCGATCGGAAGAACGATCCGGGACCGTAACGGTCGCTCGATAGTTGAATTAACTTCCATATATTTCAAAACACTGCCCATAATTTTAACATTGCGTTTACAAAACATTGATTTTGAGATGACATACCGAAACTACAATGATAAAAGAGTTGATGGTGAACAAACAAATTCACAAAACGCCATCACTACATTGGGGGAGGAAAACAAAACATGTTTAAAAAGTTGCCGTTTATTTTGATGACCTTAACGTTCGTACTGGTACTCGCAGCATGCGGATCCAAAAATGATGCTGGTACAGAGGGCGCAGCAAGCAATGGTTCAGGATCAGGCGAAGCAGCTGCTGAGCTTAGCGGAAACATCCTGGCTGTTGGTTCAACAGCACTGCAACCTCTGGTAGAGCAAGCTGGACAAAAATTTATGGCAGTTGATGAATATAAAAATGTAACAGTTCAAGTGCAAGGCGGCGGTAGTGGTACGGGTTTGACTCAAGTATCCGACGGACAAGCTACAATCGGTAACTCCGACGTATTTGCAGAAGAGAAGCTGGAAGATGAAGCAAAAGCAAAAGAACTGGTTGATCACCAAGTAGCAGTAGTAGCAATTGCACCAGTAAGCAACAAAGATGCAGGTGTAGAAGATTTGACGAAACAACAACTGATCGATATCTTCTCCGGTAAAATCACAAACTGGAAAGATGTTGGCGGTGCAGACCAAGCCATCGTTATCGTTAACCGTCCTAGCAGCTCCGGTACTCGTGCAACATTCGAGAACTTCGCTCTGGGAACAAAAGTAGAAGATATCCAAGGATCCATTCAAGAAGATTCCTCTGGTACAGTTAAGAAGCTTGTATCCGAGACTCCAGGAGCAATCGGTTACCTGGCACTGTCTTACCTGGATGACAGCCTGCAAGTATTGAAATACGAAGGCGTTGAAGCAACAGTTGAGAACGTAGAAGCTGGAACATATCCAGTGTGGGCTTACCAACACATGTACACTAAAGGTGAGCCGGATGCAGCGACAAAAGCATTCCTCGACTACATGCTGAGTGACGAAATTCAACAAAACGACGTAACGGAACTGGGCTACATTCCGGTATCCGGTATGAAAGTAAAACGCGATGCAGCGGGTAACTTGACTCAATAATCTTTGAACTTGCGCATACAGCGAGAGAGGCGGACTAAGGTCCTGCCTCTTTGCGCGGTTTGAACTGAAATAATCCCATATTTTACATTACTCTATTATAGAAGGATGGTTGTTATGGAACAGACCGAAGGGGGAACGGTAATGAACAGCAAGATCAAGTCACGCCGGCCCTTGAGAGAGAAACATTTCTGGGAAGAATGGACAGGACGGATCTATACGTCGATTTGTGTCGTATTGTTGATCGTTGTCATGTTTTCCATCGTTTATTTTGTGGCGTCCAAGGGTCTCTCAACCTTTTTTAAGGATGGTGTGAGCCTGAGTGAATTCCTGTTCGGCAAAACGTGGAGTCCATCATCAGAACCAGCAGCCTATGGAGCATTACCGTTCATCACCGGTTCCTTCACAACCACCCTGCTGGCCGCTTTGATTGCAAGCCCGCTCAGTTTGTGTGCGGCACTCTTTATGACGGAGATCGTACCGGGTAAAGGGAAAAAGATATTGCAGCCCGCCATTGAATTGTTGTCCGGTATTCCGTCCGTCGTGTACGGTTTTATCGGTCTGAGTGTTATTGTGCCTTTATTACGCAGCATCTTCGGCGGAGCCGGTATCGGGATTGCAGCCGGATGTCTGGTTCTATCCGTAATGATTCTGCCTACCGTAACAAGTATTATGGCCGATGCTCTGTCTGCTCTGCCCAAAGGTTTGCGTGAGTCGTCCTATGCTCTGGGCGCTACGCGCTGGCAGACGATCTACCGCGTTATTATTCCAACAGTCCTGCCAGCTTTGCTGACAGGGATCGTTCTGGGCATGGCTCGTGCCTTCGGTGAAGCACTCGCCGTTCAGATGGTTATCGGTAATGCACCGCATGTACCGACATCTTTGCTTGAATCAGCTTCCACACTAACAAGTGTAATCACCCTGAGTATGGGTAACACCACAATGGGTTCAGTTCATAATAATGCACTCTGGAGTATGGCGCTGGTGTTGCTTGTGATGACGTTTGTATTCGTCATTCTGGTTCGCTTGCTCGAAAGGAGGAACCGGGTATGAAAATGAAGGCGAAAACGGTCGATAAAGTTGCTACGTCTATCATTGTTGTTTTAGCCCTGTTCATCGTGGTATTGCTGCTTGGTTTGCTTGGATTTATCCTGTTTCGGGGAGTAGGGCAAATCAACTGGCACTTCCTGACGAGTGCACCGCAGTTGCTCAAAGGGGGAGGCGGGATTGGACCGCAGCTCTTTAACTCGATCTTCCTGTTGATCTTAACACTTATTATCACCATTCCGCTCGGCTGGGGTGGGGGAATCTATATGGCGGAGTATGCGAAGCCAGGTAAGATTACAAGTTTTATCCGATTAGTTGTTGAGGTATTGTCCTCTTTCCCTTCGATCGTTATCGGTTTGTTTGGTCTCTTGTTGATTGTTAATACGTTCGGTCTTGGCTTCTCCCTGATCTCGGGTGCCATGGCTCTCGCGATATTCAACTTGCCGCTCATGGTGCGGACAACGGAGCAGGCTTTCCGGGCTGTTCCGAAGGAACAGAAGGAAGCGGGTCTGGCACTGGGACTGTCCAAATGGAAGATCATTACGTCCATCCTGCTGCCTGTAGCGCTGCCAAGCTTGATTACAGGTACCATTCTGGCTTCCGGACGGATCTTCGGTGAAGCGGCAGCCCTGATGTTTACGGCAGGAATGAGCAGTCCGCCACTGGACTTCACGGATTGGAATCCGACAAGCCCAAGATCGCCGCTTAACCCATTCCGTCCGGCAGAGACACTTGCCGTTCATATCTGGAAAGTCAACAGTGAAGGCATTGGACCAGATTCCAAGGAAGTGGCGGCCGGAGCATCTGCGGTGCTTGTTATCCTTGTACTGGCGTTCAATCTGAGTGCACGCTGGATCGGCCGGGTTGTATACCGCCGTATGACAGCTTCGAAATAAGGAGGAACCAACATGGCCATACCTTTCGGTACGGAACAGTTAAGCATATATTATGGGCATTTCCAGGCAGTCAAGCAGATTAGCCTCGCGTTTCCTGAAGCCAGCGTAACGGCCCTGATCGGTCCGTCCGGTTGCGGTAAATCCACGTTTTTGCGGTCCCTCAACCGCATGAATGATGAGATTTCCGGTTCCCGCACAGAGGGACACATCTGGATGGATGGTAAAGACTTGAACGAGCCAGGCACCGACGTAATCAAATTACGCCAGAAAATCGGCATGGTGTGGCAGAAGCCAAACCCTTTTCATAAGTCCATTTATAATAATATCGCGTTTGGCCCCCGCTACCGCGGTATTAAAGGCAAGAAGGCACTGGATGAAATTGTAGAAAAAAGCTTGCGTCGCGCTGCGCTCTGGGATGAAGTAAAGGACAGACTGAATGAGTCTGCCCTGTCTCTCTCAGGTGGTCAACAGCAGCGTCTGTGTATTGCCCGCGCATTGTCTGTTGATCCTCAGATTTTGCTGCTCGATGAGCCGGCATCCGCACTGGACCCGGTATCTACGGGTAAAGTGGAGGAACTCATTTCGGAGCTCAAGAAGGATCTCCGGATCGTCATCGTAACCCATAACATGCAGCAAGCAGCACGGATCTCGGATTATACGGCTTATTTTTATCTGGGAAGCATGATTGAACACGGGGATACGGAACATATTTTCACCAACCCGGACAACCGTTTGACACAAGAGTATATTATGGGACGTTTCGGTTAATCGAAGTGCATTGCCATTGGATGGAGTACAATATAAAGCAATAATTAGAGAAGAAAGCATAACACCCAAATGAGAAAGTTTGGGGTTATGCTTTTTATATTTTAATAATGGTAGAGTTTGCCATGACAAAAACAATCATGCTACGATAATCAGAGTTACAAGAATGAGTAATGCAGATCTATGTTTCCGAAAGTTAGAGATGGAAGAGTCAGATATCTAGAATCCCGAAGGAGATGTTGATGATCACAACGGCCCGTGAACGATCCCTGGACAGCTTGGCAGCGGATGCGATAACACGCTATCCCTTAAGGAAGCCCTCGGCCTCCTTCATCCGTCACAATGAGAACCTGACATATCATATCATCGATGAAGAAAACAGACAGAAGTACCTGCTGCGTATACATAAAGCTGCTTTTGCAAGCATGACCGGTATTCAACATACACGTCCAGCGCTGGAGGCGGAGATGGGCCTCCTTCATGAATTAAAATCAACCACCGGATTGCATGTGCAGATACCTGTTCGTAATTTGTCGGGAGATTGGGTTACCGTCTGCTTCTCGGAAAGCGGGGAAGAAATCTGCTGCACCCTGCTTGAATGGATTGAGGGCAGGGATATTCAGCAAGGGGAGCAGCTGACAACAGAGCAGATTTATGACTTGGGGGTGCAGATGCAGACGCTTCACCAATATGGTCGTGCACAGGATACGCATGAGACAACCGGCGAGGGATCAGAAGCGGAGGTTAACCGGACAAGCCGGACCGAAGTTCGTCCATCTTATGGCAGTATCGAGGAAAATCTGAACATGCTCAGGCAGCTTGAGGAAGGGACCAGATTGGGCATTTTTACTCCGGAAGATTTTGAATTAATACATGAGACGTTCGAGAATATCAACAAACAGCTGGAAGCATATCCTCTCCGTCCCGAAACATGGGGCGTCATTCACGGTGACATCACCCGGGGGAATCTGCTGGTGACGGAACAAGGGATTTCCATGATAGACTTCTGTTTATACGGTTATGGCTATTATCTCTTCGATGCCGCAGGTGCGGCCTTGATTGTCAGCGGGGAAGAACGGGATATCTTCCTGTCCGGTTATACGAAACAAACAGCCCCGCTCACGGAACAAGAGATCAGGCTGATGGAAGGATTTATGTTGATTTTTACGTTCGGTTATTTTGCTTTCCAGATGGCTAACGAGTCCAGGCATGCATGGATGAAGGATCGGATGCCGAAGCTCTGCAGCAAATATTGCAGACCCTACGTCGAGAACCGCAGTATCTTCTATGAATTATAAGATCGTTATTTCATACAGTAATGAAGACATCACGACATCACGACCACATGCATCAACCAATGTATTTGGGGCGTCCTGAACTCAGGGGGCTCTTTTTGCGTACTATTTACTACTTATTTCAAGAACGCATTTATGAAGAAAGTATAAACTCTGCGGAGAGAAAGATGTATTTCGCTACAATACAGTCATGGGAGGATGAAGCAGCGATGAGAGACAACGTGAACATATTGCTGGTGGAGGATGATCCGGAAATTGCCCGCATTTTGATGGACCATCTTCGGCGTGAGGGATATGGGGTGACTTGGGCTTCGAGCGGTCTGGAGAGCTGGGAAGATTTCAGGAAAGGGAGCTATCAACTGGTCTTGCTGGATCTCATGCTGCCGGAAATGGACGGGTTCGCGGTATGCAAAAATATCCGGCTGATCAGCGACGTTCCGCTGCTCATGATGAGTGCACGCATCGAGGAAGAGAGCAAGGTCAGAGGTCTTGGTCTGGGAGCTGACGATTATATTACCAAGCCATTCAGCCTGGCGGAACTCACGGCCCGCATTGAATCCCACCTTAGCAGATACCGTCGATACCAAGGCATCAAGCCGGATGCGACCCAACAACAATACAACGACGGGTTGTCAATTGACCCATTGAATCAACAGGTGCAGCTTCATGGGGAAGATGTCGTACTGACTAACAAGGAGTGGGCTTTGCTCACCCTGCTTGCCTCTCATCCAGGCCGGGCATTCACCAAGGCGGAACTATATGAACATGTATGGAATCAACCGGCAGCCGGAAGCTCGGGTACGGTGACCGTCCATGTCAAGAGCCTGCGGGCCAAACTCGGTGATGAGCCCCATCGACCACGCTGGATTCAGACCGTATGGGGCAGTGGATACCGATTTGTAGGGGACCCGGTGGAATGAAGCTGAAGTACTGGTTGATGATTGCTTTTCTCATTGTAATGCTGCTTCCTGTCGCTGCAGGCTGGGCACTATTCTCCCTATACAACTACTATAACGATCAGCGTTCCGTAACGGAATATGTGGAGTTGTCAGGACGGTTGGCTCCCGTCGAGCAGGTATTATCGGACCCGGGTCTGTACCGTGTGCAATCCTCCGATGCCTATGCTCCGCTCTCCGAACTGGCGAGTGATCAAGTGAACTTTGACCTCTATCTGCCTTCAGGGATCCGGGTGTATACATCCGGCGGGGATACCTGGGCTGCCGGAGCTTATACGGTTAGGGGTTCGGAACTATATCGTGATCTGTACGACATGCAGATTCGTCATCGCACATTCACGCTGAAGAAGCCGGTATGGGAAAAAGGCGAGCTGGTTGGGATTTACGAGATTACCATGCTTCGCGGAGAGTGGCTGGAAGGCATCACGGTTCGGACAACCTGGGTCGTTGGGTTCGCTGCTGTTTTCTTTATCCTGTTATATGGCACGGTGCTCTGGCTGCTCTCGAGAAAGCTATTCCGTCCGATGAGACAACTGATGGGCAGGATGCATGCTTTTGCGCGGGGAGAAATTCCCATGGATGACGTAACGGTACGTCGTGATGAAATGGGCACGCTGCTGAAGCAATTCGATGCGATGCAGGAGAAAGTCAGGCAGACTCAGGCTGAGGTGGAGCAGGAGCAAAAAGAGAAAGAGCTCATGGTCGCTTCCCTGTCTCATGACCTGAAGACACCGTTGATGTCCATCAGTGCCTATGCAGAGGCACTTAATGTTGATATGCAGTTGGAACTGCCGGAGAGACGGGAGTACCGGGATATACTGTTTGGCAATGTGGAACGGATGAAGCACATGATTGGTGAACTTGAAATGTATACGGCGCTGGGTTCCAGTGAATTGGAGATGGCCATGGTTGAGGTGGAAGGTGAGGAGTTCTTCGATATGCTGCTCGGAAGTTATGGCGGGCTCGCCGAGCGTGGACAGATTGACGTGAGAACGGTTGTCCGCACAGACCGCCTCTACCGGATCCATCCCGAGCAACTGATGCGCCTGACAGATAATTTGATGAACAATGCACTTCGTCATACAAGCATGAACGGTGTGATGGGTCTGGGCGTCATTGCTTCAGATCAGCCGCTTCCGGAATGGATCTTTCCTACGCTGCAATTGGAGCTGGATAAGTACAGGGCTGGAACAACATTAATTTTGGTGCAAAATGAAGGGCCTGCTATTCCTGAAGAACAACTGGACCACATTTTTGAACCCTATGTTCAACACCAGAACCAGGAAGAGAAGGCGTATGCGGGCAGTTCGGGTCTCGGATTAAGCATAGCCAAACGGATTGCCATCAAGCATGGGGGTGAGATGCGCATGTGGTCGGCTGAAGGATACGGCACGCTGGCTGCATGCCGATTGCCTGAGATGGAATGCAATTAAACCCAATGTGAGAGGATGAATGGAATGATGAAAAAAGGATGGATGATGCTCGGTACAGCTCTACTTGCAGGGTCACTGCTCGGAGGTTGCGCAGAAAAGGATCTGGTTGGCCTGTCAGGAGATGAGATGATCGAGAAGGTTGTCACTGCAGAAACAAAACCCGCTTCGTACTATGCGGAAGGTGTGATGAAAGTGTGGTCGGATGACAAATTGACTCACACCATGCACATTAAGGAATGGGTCGACGGGAAGACAGGGCGTAAGCGCACCGAAACGGAGGAGAATGGCAACGTAAGCTATGCGGTCAATAACGGAACGGACATAACCATTTACGAAAAAGAGACGGGTACGGCATATTCGATGAACGTATCTGCCATGGGACAACAGCCTGAACAGACTCAAAAGCAGATGCTGGTGGATCAGCTGGAACGGTTGCGGGATTCCCATGATGTGGATATGATGGGACAGGAAGAGCTTCAGGGACAGGAAGAGCTTCAGGGACAGGATGTCATTCACATTAAACTGACGCCAAAAGAGGAAGGAACATTATCCATTTCCTCCGAGTATTGGGTAGACCCCAAAACGTGGATGATTGTTAAAGTCATCAGCACCTATGGCGATGAAAAATCAGAAATGGTCTATGATCCAATTCAGTACGATCCCGAATTTTCGGAGGATACGTTCGTAATCGACATTCCCGAAGAAGTGGATGTGCAGGATCTCAATGATCTAACGCAGAATTCGGAAGTGAGTCTGGAAGAAGCCGAACAAGCTTTGGGGCAACCCTTCTTGCAGGATATGAACGGTGAGCTGGAGCTGTCACGGATTGAGATGTATTCATCAAGTGGAGAGTTCAGCAGGGATGAAGTGACTTTGTACTACGTCAACAATGACAAGGTTGAAGTGAGTCTGACCGTTTTTGAAGCTCCGGAGGAAAATGGTGATGACACACTGCTGCCTGACGAGACAAAGGTAGAGGTTCGGGACACCGAGGGTTCGTATATGAAGAGCATCCGGAACATATCATGGAGCGAGAACGGGCTGCGTTACTCCATCATGGGTGAGAACGAAGAATGGACGAAGGAGAAGCTTCAAGCTTGGGCGAAGAATCTGAAATTGTCCAGTCAGCCTTAATTTGAATTGTAGGAGAGTGTGAGTCACGCAATGGAGTACACAGAGCATAACAACGGAGAACGGCGGCGTCTCCATCCCAAAGCCAAGCAAGCAACAGCCCTGACGGCCCTTATGGTCAATGGGCTGTTGATTCTTCTGGCCATCGGATATCTGATTGTCGCATGGATTAGAGATTGGGTGCTGTGGCCGGGCTGGCTTGGAATAGGGCTTTTTATGATTTCACTGGTCTGGTATACCTGGATCCTGCCCGGATTACGATACCGACACTTCAGTTTTCGGGTCACTGAGGAGGAAGTGGAGATCCATTCCGGCTGGTTGTGGCATAAGGATACAATTGTGCCGATGACGCGAGTACAGCAGGTGGAGCTGGAGAGCGGTCCTTTGCTGCGAAAGTATGGACTTGCCAAAGTCAGTATCGTTACAGCGGCTGCTACACTCCACATCGCTGGACTGGAAAGGGAGGAAGCAGAGCAATTGAAGCGCAGTATCGGACATCTGGCGAAGGTGGAAGATCACGATGAATGAATCAAAGCATTTACATAAGCTGTATGTCTTATTTCCCTTTTTTAGCGTATTGAAGTCCATCATTCCCATCATCGTGCTACTCATCATCAAAGGCGTGAACTGGAGCAAGTTTCCCTGGTATGGTTATGCTGCTGCAGTCGTGCTATTCGCGCTTCCGTTCATTCTGTATGGGTGGTTAAAATGGCGTAAATTCAGCTACACGCTTCAGGATGATCGGATTGTGCTGCGCCAGGGCATATTTGTCCGGGAGGAGAAATCCATCTATTTCAGTCGTATTCACTCCATTCAGACGGGGCAGCCGCTGATTCAGCGGCTGCTCAAGCTGGCACAGCTCAAGATTGAGACGCCGGGAGGCAGCAAGGAGGCGGATGGTGTACTACCCGCTCTGGCCGTTGCGGAAGCCGAGCGGGTAGAGCAGTGGTTATATCAGAAGCGCAATGAAGCTGTGAAGAAAGAGGAGGCGCCTCCCGCAGCAGAATATGCTGAAAATGATACTTCTTATGATGAGGGAAAATCTCCTGAACAAAAGGAGGATCGTATCGAGGAGCCGTCACCACTTGTGCAGCGGGAACGGAAGGTTCTGCTGCGCCTGTCAGCCGGCAGACTGTTCGCCGGAGCGCTGACCACGATGAACCTGCCGCTCGTTGTCGTATTCGGTACAGGGGTTTATTCCTTCGCAGATGATCTGCTCCCTGCGCACTTCTACAGCAGCCTGGTTGAGCGAGCTGGACAGCTGCCAGCGATCTGGTGGCTCGGACTTGTTCCTGTCATGTTTTTGCTGGCTTGGATCTTGTCTGCTGTCCTGTTCACGATCAAGTATGCCGGATTCACCGTGGAGCAGGAAGGCGGTAATATTACGATCGTTTCCGGTCTGCTCGACCGAAAAAAGCATGTGTTCTCTCCAAGGAAGGTCCAGGCGGTAGAGATCAGGGAGGGGCTGTTGCGACAGCCGTTTGGTTATGCCGAGGTGGAGATTTTTGTTTTGACTTCAGAGACGGAGAAAAAAATGATGCTTCATCCGCTGCTGCCGCTCCGCGATGTGAATGAGCTGCTTGCCCGAATCGTACCGCAATTTGAATTGCAGCCACCTGCGAACAGGCCCCCGGATCGAGCCCGTTGGTTATTCCTGCGCTGGAAATTGCTTGGTGCAGTCCTGCTGGGAACAGCGGGTACTGTGTTTCTGGGTCCGACGGGCGCGCTTCTATTTCTCTTCATCCCCTTATTTGCCGTTTGGGGATACGGATGCTTCAAGGATGAAGGGATGAGCATTCAAGGCAAGCTGCTAACCATTCGCCACCGGGCAATATCCCGCAGAACGGCGCTGATGCGCCGGCCTCATGTTGTCACGGTAGATACCGTTGCTACCTCGAGACAGCGAAACAAGTCCTTGCTATCCGTTCGGGCGAAGCTGATGGTGAATCGCATCGGTTTCAAGGCGGTTTTTCTGGAACTTGAACAGGCCAATGCCGTAAAGGATTGGTTTCGGCAGGCATCTGCCTTAATCAAGCGATGAAATGGAAAACCGACCGAAGATTGAACCCACTTGAGACTGCCGGATGAACGGCAGTCTCTTTGCTGTACGGCAAGCCTTGCGAAAAGTGATGATCAACGTTAGGCATCGTCCATTCTTTTACTGCGAAAGAGGATGAAATAGGAGATAATACAATTATTGGATTTAACTTTAGTGCTCTGTATAATTCATGAATGAACCTGGGAGGGATCTGATGGATGAGCAATGATCGCGAGAAGGAGAGAGGGAAAGACGCCCAGCCAGGTGGATGGAAACATGCCGGCTTGCTGCTGGGTGGAGTGGGCATATCCAATCTGGGGGATTTCATCTATATAGTGGCTATTAATCTGATGGTACTCAACATGACACAGTCTCCGGCGGCAGTCGCAGGCTTGTGGATCATCTCGCCGATTGCCTCGGTATGCACCAAGTTCTGGTCAGGCAGTCTGATCGACCGCTATGACCAGCGGCAGCTGATGATTGGAGCCGATGTGGTGAGAGCTGTGCTCGTAGCATTGCTTCCGCTGATGCCCAGCCTATGGATGATGTATGGCATCATGTTTCTTGTCAGCATGTCTTCTTCCATCTTTGTGCCTTCTTCGCAGGTATACATTACCCGGCTGGTTCCTGCTGAGCGGCGCAAGCGATTCAATTCCTTGCAGGCGATGATCAGTTCAGGCGCTTTTATTACGGGTCCGGCCATAGCGGGAGTCATGCTGATCTATCTGTCTCCTGTGGCGGCGATCTATGCCAATGCTGCTTCTTTTGTGGTGTCTGCGCTGATTCTGATGTTCCTGCCAAGGCTGGGCATTGGGGAGCGGAACAGTAGAACAGCAACAAAGCTAACTCCTCGCCTGATCGCTCAGGATTGGCATGCCGTGTTGCGCTTCAGTCGTCACTCGGGCTATGTCGTTGGAATTTATGCCTTGTTCCAGATCATTCTTGTCATTGGCATGTCACTGGATGCGCAGGAAGTGGTGTTTATTCGTCATGTGATGAACCTGTCCGAGTCGCAGTATGGCGCGTTGATGAGTGTTACGGGAGTGGGTTATCTGACGGGATCTCTGCTGGTTTGGCTGTTCGCCAAACAATTACCCATCCGTCATATGATGGGCGGAGGCGTGCTCCTGGTTGCGCTTGGTTATTTCCTGTTCGCTCGTTCGTTTTCGTTCGAACTCGCCGCATTCGCCTTTATTCTGCTTGGGCTGTGTTCCGCACTGGCGAACACGGGACTGGTTACCTTTTATCAGAATAATATTCCGGTAGAATTGATGGGGCGGATGAGCAGCGTGCTTGGGCTGATGCTGAGTGCCTTACAGGTTATTTCGATTTTGGCGATGGGGGGAGTAGCGGAAGTAATCTCTCTCCGAACCGTATATACGGTGGTTTCTGCAGTTCTGATGCTGGGTGCTCTCGTGTTATGGCTTACTAGTTTGCTTCCTTCAAGACAGTCATACTATAAGGAACACAGCTCTTCCTCAAAATCACTTCATAGCTAGTCTATGTCCTATATTGAACTGAACCATCCCGTGGAAGGATGCATATGATATAACAGGAATTTTTCCAAGATGATAATAGTACGTTACTTTTATTGACATTACGTGTGTTGCATATTAATCTGTTATATGAATGATCAATCTAACAAGTGATAAACGTTTGATAGGTGTTCGAACGAGTATATGACTATACAGCGGATGAGAACGAGCGGGAGAGACCTGGCCAGGCCAAGGGTAACACTAAGGCGGCTGTCAGGCACCGAAGGAGCAAGCTGCTGCGCACCCGGCGCCGCGGTTAATCTCTCAGGTAAATGTACCATCGTTGGACGCAACTCTGGAGAGTGCGCATTTGCGCCACCCAAGGGGTATATGATGAGGACGGTATGCCGATTGCGGCTGCTCCTGATCATGAAACTCTCAGGTAACGAGGACAGAGAGAGGGCCTAAGGCCTTCTACTGTCCTTTTTTGATGTCATCATTCAGTAATCAAGGAACATTATGGTGCATGTCTGAATGGATATGACGATATGGAGGGGTGCAGGATGCGTTTTAAAGATGTTTTTTCAATCATTGGTCCGTCGATGACAGGGCCTTCAAGTTCACATACGGCCGGGGCAGCGAGGCTGGGGAGAATTGCGCGCCAGTGGCTGGGAAGTACCCCGGAACGTGCGAGGTTGACACTGTACGGTTCATTTGCGGATACGTACCAGGGTCATGGTACCGATCTGGCTTTAATTGGTGGTTTGCTTGACTATGTCACAGATGATCCGCGTATACCGGACGCCGAGGAATATGCAGAACAAGCGGGCATGGAGGTCGAGTTCTTCACGAGTGGACTACCTGCTCCGCATCCCAATACGGTCAAGATTGAGCTGTGGCACGGTGAGCGTCAATGTTCGCTCGTTGGCGCTTCGATTGGCGGCGGCAGCGTATCGGTGCATACGTTAAATGATTTTCGGGTGCAGATCAGCGGGGAATTCCCTACACTCGTACTGCGTCATTCGGACAAAGCGGGGGTACTTGCTTCCGTGACGTCTACGATCAGTTCGTCAGGAGTTAACATCGGTTATATGCAAGTGGACCGTAAAGCCCGGGATGGCGAAGCGCTAACAGCGATGGAGATGGACGGAGCACCAAGCGCTGAGATGTTGAAACGCTTGCAATCACTGGACCATGTGCTGGATATTCGCGTCATTGATTTGAAGAGAGGGGTTGAACCGGATGCGGTTTAAGCACTTGCATGAATTAAATACGATCTGTACGGCAGAATCCAAAACCATTGCCCGGCTGATGATCGAGGAGCAGGTTCAGGAGACCAATACGCCGGAAGCGGATGTGGTGCGGCAGATGTCGGAATATTATCAGGTGATGAAAGAGGCTGTACGGAAAGGACTGACGGAGGACACCACTTCGCGCAGTGGCTTGACCGGCGGAGACGGCAAAAAGATGGCCGAGTATATTCGCCAGGGCGAAACCTGCTCGGGTGATGCCTCCGCACTTGCGATGGCCTACGCCCTGTGTGTTTCCGAAGTCAATGCTTCCATGGGCCGGATTGTGGCTACACCGACAGCGGGTTCGTGCGGTATCATCCCCGGTGTATTCATCAGCTCCCAAGAGCGATTCGGATGGAGTGATGAGCATTTGGTGAACGGCTTATTCTGTGCAGGTGCAATTGGATATGTCATCGCCAACAACTCGTTCATTTCCGGTGCCGAGGGCGGCTGCCAGGCTGAAGTCGGTTCTGCAATCGGCATGGCCGCAGGTGCAATGGTGGAGCTGCGTGGAGGGACACCGGAGCAGGTCGTTCATGCCGTAGGTCTCGCGTTAAAAAACACACTCGGCCTCATCTGCGATCCGGTCGCAGGGCTTGTTGAAATTCCATGCATCGTCCGGAACGGACTGGGTGCGGTAACAGCACTGGCTGCAGCCGATATGGCACTGGCTGGGGTTCGGAGCGCCATCCCATCGGACGAAGTCATTGACGTCATGCTGGAAGTGGGAAGTGCCATGCCGAGCAGGCACCGCGAGACGGCTCAGGGTGGTTTGGCCCAGACGCCAACGGGCCGGAAAATGATGGAGAAGCTGGCGAAACCCAAAGCGAAGCGAGCAGAACCTGAAGCTGAGTCCGAACCGGAGAGCACGAAGAACAATTCGAAAGAGCAGGCTTAGAAATGAGCCGATAGGACAGGATTTATTACAGGAGACAAACGGAAAAAAGCGTCCACTGACCCATTTACAAGGTCATGCAAGGACGCCTTTTTTATTTGGAAAGACCCGAGATTCAGCCTAACTCTGGCATTCAAAGTAGAAAGTCTCAGGTAACCTACAAGGGATGCTTAATAGAGATTTACTTTTGTCCCTGACTGATTTCCGTGCTTAATACCGCATAACCATATGCAGGCAGTTCAACAGCGAGGACATCGCCGTCCCTTGCAGTCCGGTGGTTACCGTCCAACAATTCGGTCCATTCACCTGCACCACCCTCAAATTCAATGATTGCCGTTTCCTCCGAACGATTAAACAAAACGAGGATGCGTTCATCTTCACTTTGCCGTTCAAGAATCAGCTGGCTCCCTTCAGGACGGGCTTGCAGGAATCGAACGTGGCCTTCTGCACGCAGCGCGGGATGGGCATGGCGAAGGGCGATAAGCTGCTGATAAAAGGTAAACAACTCGCGGTCCTGCTTCGCTTCGTCCCACTCCATGCATTTCCGGCAGCCTGGATCTTGGTCGCCATCCAGCCCAATCTCATCCCCGTAATAGATACACGGTGTACCTAGATAAGTGAACTGAAACAATGCTGCCAGTTTCATCTTGCGCTGATCGCCTTCGCACAGCGTCAGCAGCCTTGGCGTATCATGGCTGTCCAGCAGGTTGAATGCGACTTCGCTGGCTTGCAGCGGATAACGTGACAGCTGCCGTCCGATGGAATTCGCGAACGTCTCGGCATTCATTTTATTTTTTACAAAGAACCCATTCACGGCATCGGTAAACGGATAATTCATGGCAGCATCAAACTGATCACCTTGCAGCCAGGCCGAGGATTCATTCCAGATCTCTCCGAGAATATACGCCTCCGGATTCGCAGCTTTGACCACCCGGCGGAAATCGCGCCAGAATGCATCATCCACTTCGTCCGCGACATCCAGTCGCCAGCCGTCCATGCCAACTTCCTTGATCCAATATTCGGCTACCTTCAGCAGGTAGTCCTTCACCTCCGGATTCTCCGTGTTCAGCTTCGGCATGTGTGGCTCAAATCCAAAGGTCTCATACGTAGGTATACCATCCTTCACATCCAGCGGGAATTCATGAACATGGAACCAATCCTTGTATTTGGACTTCTCCCCGTTCTTCTGCACATCAACAAATGGTGCAAACGTCTTCCCCGAATGATTGAACACTGCATCCAGAAGTACCCGAATACCGCGTTCATGACATAGCTTGACCAATCGTTTCACGGTGTCCGCATCGCCAAAATGCCGATCTACCCGCAGATAGTCCTCGGTATCATACTTATGGTTGGTGGTTGCTTCGAAGATGGGGGTAAAATAAATCGCATTAATGCCCAGCTCACTGAGGTAGTCCAGATGATCCATTACACCTTGGAGGTCACCTCCAAAGAAGTTGGACGGTGTAGGGTCGCCGCCCCATGGTTCGACATTCTCCGGATTCAGGTCCGGATTGCCGTTCGCAAAACGCTCGGGGAAGATCTGATAGAAAACAGCATCCTTAACCCACTCAGGCGGCGTAAAGACCGCACCCGGGTGAATATAGGGAAACTGAAACATCTGCCCCGGATCGTCCGGTTCGTCTTCCTGGAAATCCGTTTCGGACATCCAGATCTGCTCGTCTCCACTTTTGAGCAAAAAGGAATATTTCAGGCGATGATACGGAGGCTTTATTTCACCTTCATAGTAATCGAACATGGAATCGGAAGTGAACTTGACCAAAGGAATCTGCTTTTTGGTATTTTCCCATGCGTATTTGTCGCCAGTCATGGCGTATACCTCGGTGAGATCATTCTTTTTGGCGCGCAGGCGCAGGCGAACGGTATCCTTATCGTAGGCATAGGCCCAGTTCCGTTTGGGTTGGTGATAGATGGCTTCCAGCAGCATGTTAAAATTCCTCCCGTCTATTGACTTATATGTAGTTCACGGATCTCAAGGCATGACATTTCTGAAGCTGAAGATTAAGGTATAATACAAAGAAAGTAACAGACTATTCCTTAGTTGGAGCTTTGTTCGTTATACATACAGCTTACTCCATTATGTTCAGATATATAATTAACCCAAAGGGTGCAGAAAGGAAACGAATTTACGCATGAAAACAAAACTGCTATACATTGAGGACGATACGGAAATCGCGACATGGGTCAGAGCCGACCTGGAGGAGCGAGGTTATGAGGTCGTATGGCTGGGAAGCGGAGAGGGCGCTGCTGAAGCTGCCGGGGGCTGCTCTCTGATCATTTTGGATGTCATGCTGCCAGGGCTGGATGGATTCACGGTGGGACAGAGGTTGAAAAAGGAACATCCTTCCGTGCCCATCGTCATGCTCTCGGCCAGAACGTCCATTGATGACAAGCTGCATGGGCTAGATTTTGCCGATGATTATGTAACCAAGCCGTTCCACCCCGATGAACTTGCTGCGCGAATTGAAGTCCAGCTGCGAAAGGCAGGGACTACGGTTTCCTCGAATGCTGCTCTGAAGCTGGATCACCTGTCCATCTATGAGAAGGACAATCGAATCGTCAATGAGGAGACAGGGGAAGAGATCATTTTATCGGGAAAACAGTTTCACATCTTTGCGTACCTGCTCAGGCATATGGGCATGATCCGTACGAAGGAACAGATTTATGAAGCTGTATGGAACGAGCCCTACCTGGATGGGGATAAGACATTAATGGTACATATTCGCCATCTTCGCGAGAAGCTTGAGATTGATCCGGCCAATCCGTCCGTGATTCAAACCGTGCGCGGGGTTGGATATCGTGTGAAGAAACCATGATCGGGCGGTTTAGAAAGCAGGAGAATCCGAAAGATCAGAGTGACGGAAAAAAGACCGGGAAACGAAAGTTTCGATTTGGCCAATCGCTTATGTCCCGTTATATGATTCTGATCTTGTGTGCGGTATTGTTTGTACCGGTTGTTCTTCCAATCACATCCGTCATTTATGTAGTGTTCGTGAACAACATGAGCAAGAGCAGTACTACCGCTCCTTACGGTGACGTTACTCATATAAGCAATCTCTGGTCTAATGAATCGAAGAAGCTGGAACAGGCAGCGCCTGCCAAGGTGGATCAACGCATGAAACAGTTACATGCCCAATATCCCAAATCTTCGATGTACAGAGTGGACGAAAACGGGGAAACCGTGTTTATTCTTGCGGGTGAAGGTGTAGAAGTAGCAGAAACCTCCGCAAATGGCTCAACCCTGACTACTTTGAATTGGCCGCTGAATGATCAGAAAAAGGTAGAAACCCGCATTCCCGCAGTATGGGATGCTTCCTACACGATGGCATTCATGAAGGAGGCCGTCTACCGTGACCCGTTAACCGTCGTTTCATTTATAGGTGGAGGCAATCAGGACAAGGGAAAAGGATTCATGGTCATTGAAGTGCCGAGATACCTGCTCCAAAAATCCCAGAGCAACTGGCCGATGGAACTGTTGTATCTGGGTCTGCTGATGACGATTATTTTTCTGTTCTTCATAGTGATGTCCATTCTGTTTTTTGCACGGATTCGTAAACGGTTGATCCGTCTGCAGACAGCCATGATTACGCCAGGTAAGGAAGGCATTCCGCTTCCAGTTGATATCCGCAGATCGGATGAGATTGGTCAGCTGGAGGATTCATTCAATCAGATGGTGTATCAGCTGACGGAAAGCCGTCACAGGGAACGTGAGGAGGAACAATTCCGCAAACGTCTTATTGCAGGACTCTCCCATGATTTGCGTACGCCGCTAACGGTCATTCGTGGGCATATGCATGCTCTTCACAAGGAAGCGCTCAGCGATAAGGGCATCAGTTCATTGTCACGCATGGAATCGAAGATGGATGATCTAAGTGGACTGATCGATAACATGTTATCGTACAATCTGCTTGCGAGCGGTAAGTATACGCTGAAACTGGAAGAGAAAGATGTTTTCCGGATCGTTAGGGAAACGGCTGCGGCATGGTACCCTGTCTGGGAGAAAGAGCAGTTCGACATCGATATTGACCTGCCGGATGAACCACTGATCTGGCGGGTGGATGAACAGGGGATGCGTCGTATTCTGGATAACCTGTTTCAGAACGTGATTCGGTATGCAGGAGACGGAAAATACATTGGCATATCCACTGAACGAATTCACGACAGAACAGCTCTGGTTATTCGGGATCAGGGTCCGGGTATGCAGCAAGAGGTGGGAGCGAAAGGGACGGGACTCGGGCTGTCCATTGTGGATCTGCTCGTTCGCGAGATGGGCCTGCGTAAAAAGGTGGATAGCTCACCCGAAGGAGTTCGGATATTTATCTATTGACCTAAGGTCTGACCTAGCACGATTTAAACTAAACTTAAACTTCGGACAACTGTAGTTTTAACCTTGGGCGGTTACGATGATATCCGAGGTGATCAAACAGTGAGTGATAACATTATTCAAACGGCCAATTTATGGAAAACATATCGGGATCGTGCGGCGGTTCGCGAATTGGATCTGCATATTAAGAAAGGGGATATCTACGGTTTCCTGGGGCCTAACGGTGCGGGTAAAACAACAACCATCCGCATGCTGCTGGGCTTGATTAAACCGACAAAAGGGGTCATTCGTGTCTTCGACAAAGACATTCGCAAGGATCGCATGGATATCCTGCGCCGTGTCGGGTCACTCGTGGAGTACCCGTCCTACTACGGCCATCTGAATGCGGTGGAGAATCTGGAGGCATTGCGTCGGATCCTGAACGTGCCCAAATCGAGAATTGCCGAGGTACTGTCTATAGTTGATCTGACAAAAGATGCAAAGCGCGCAGTTAAGGGATATTCGCTCGGAATGAAGCAGAGACTCGGGATTGCAAGTGCCTTGCTGGGTCAGCCGGAACTGTTGATATTGGATGAACCAACGAATGGACTGGATCCGGCCGGTATTCAGGAGATCCGCGAGTTAATTAAACGCATGCCGCTGGAACATGGCATTACGGTATTGGTATCAAGTCACTTGCTCAGCGAAGTGGAACAGATGGCCAGCCGGGTAGGGATTATTCGTGAAGGCAAAATGGTGCTGCAGGATACTATTGCTAACCTGCATAGCCAGACAGGCAGCTCCATCCGTTTGACCGTCTCCGAGCCGGAAGAAGCCATGAAGCTGGCGAGGGAACAAGGTCAATTCGGTCAGTGTCAAGGGTCTGAACTTACATTTCCGTACATGGACAACAGTGCGATTGCACTGCTGGTGCGCAGACTGGTTGAACAAGATCACGCCATTTATCGGGTAGAGGAGCACCGTCAGTCTCTGGAAGACCTCTTCATGCGGGTCATTGGTGAGGGGGCTATGGTATGACGGGGCGTGCACTATCGTCAGACTGGCTCAAAATTCGTGGCAAAGGCATTTGGTTTCTTGTTTTTCTTGCACCCATCGGACTTACGTTAATGCAGGCCTTGAACTTTGGACTACGTCTGGATTATCTAAAAGGAATATATGGTGATAACCTGTGGAATGGGCTCCTGGAGAATGTGGTTGTTTTTGTGCCGCTTGCATTAATGCTGGGCGCAACAATCCTGAGCTCTATGATTGCCAATGTTGAGCATGAGCAAGGCTCGTGGAAGCAGCTTCTGGCGATGCCGATTCCAAGATCGGCGGTGTATCTGGCGAAGTTCCTATTGGCGTGTATACTGCTGGTTATCTCTTGTCTTCTTTTAACTGCCGGAATCGTGATTCTGGGCCTGGTGTTTGGCTTCAATGCAGGAGAGATTCCCTGGATTCAAGCATTCAAGCTGGGCCTGCTTCCGCTCGCCGGGGCACTTCCTGTACTATCCATTGAGCTGTGGCTTACGATGGTTACCAAGAATCAGGCACTTCCGGTTACCCTTGGCATTGTACTTGCGATCACAGGCATGTTTTCGCTGAGTATCTCACCAAGCTTCCCGCTCGCATGGGCACAGATGGCATGGAACGGACCGAATCCATTCATGTACGCAGGGATGGGACTTGCTGCGGGAATTCTGATTATGCTGCTTGGAATGATGCATTTCGGCCGGAAGGATGTGGCTTAAGGTGAACTTTGCTACGACGTATTTCCGAATTCTATCCGCCGAACGGCTGAAAATGGGCAAGTCTCCCGTATGGCTCCTGATTCTGCTGAGTCCATTGTTAGCTTTGCTTATTGGGCTGCTCAGTGAGCCATCAGGGAAGTGGGAAGTCCTAATGGGAACGATGGTCTTTTTGCATGGAATGCTGCTCATGCCTATCCTGACGGGTGTATTCACTTCATTTGTCTGCCGCTTCGAACATGCAGGCGGAGGATGGAAGCAAATGCTGGTGCTGCCACTTACCCGGACAGGCGTTTATGCAGGAAAGTTGACAATCGTGATTTTGCTGCTGTTGGGCACCCAAGTGTTGCTGCTGATTTCCATTCTGCTGGCAGGATGGATTCAGGGTCTTACCGAGCCTTTACCGTGGGGGTTAATTGTCAGCAAATTGCTGCTCGGGCTGTTCGCCTGCCTGCCTCTTGCCGGGCTGCAGATGTTGGTTTCGCTGATATGGAGCAGCTTCGCAGCCCCCCTCGCTCTGAATTTTGCCTTGACCGTACCGAACATACTGATTGTGAACTCGGCGAAAATTGGTCCATTCTATCCTTGGGCTCAGCCCATGCTGCTGATGACACCAACGGACGGCGGAGGTTTCGGGGCCTATAATGTACCGCTGGGTACACTCCTTACCGTAGTCGGAGGAAGTGCAGTGCTGTTTATTCTCATTGGAGTTCTCTATTTTAGAAAAAAAGAAATCTAAGATTGCGTGATGTTTAAGGCTAATCCGCGTCAGATCAAGATCCCCCAAGACCGTCATCTGAGTATGTATTCGGGTGCGGACGTGGGGGATCTTCTCATTATCTCAACCAACCTTCGTGTATGGTAAGTTCACGAACTACTTTTGCCGGTGTTCCGGCAACCAATGTATTATCGGGTACATCCTTGGTAACCGTACTTCCCGCGGCAACGACAGCATTTTTTCCTATGGTTACTCCAGGAAGAACTAACACGCCTGTCCCGATCCAGGCATTGTCGTGAATGATTATTTTTTTGGTCATGTTGCTCCCGTCATCCAGGGAGTCAATCCGGTGATAAGCACTATCGAATATGCTTGTCCTTGGTCCAATCATGACGTTGTTGCCAATGGAGATCTCGATATTGGCAGCAATCCCCACACCAGCGTTTATCATGACATCATCCCCAATGGTCAATCTTGCACCTTTGACAACTGTCAGTTGTGTTCCCCAGGGCTTACCAATGATGTTGAGTCGTTTGCCCACATGGAGATCACCGAATTTATTCAGGTACACCTTGCCTCGTATTCGTGGTAGAAGCCGGAGTGACGGCTGTATCCTTCCAAATAAGGCCATTCCTCTTACCTTTCCATAAGCAACTTTAACTCTGTTGGGCAGCATGATCTCCATCCTCTCCATACTAGGCACGTCCTGTTTGACTTCGCTATGAAATAAGTATGTTTTTGCTGGAACAGGTACGTTCTTTGTGTATCGATTATAGCCGAAATGATACATAATGTATCTAAAACGTTATAACTAATATCCAAATTTTCAAAGCGGTTTGGATTTTTAGAAAATCACTTGATTTTAATTTTGAGATGAGGAATTCAAAGTTCCATCTTTTTAAGTTGGGATAGTACAGATCAAAACGAGATTGTAAGCAAATGCAGACTGGAATCTGGTAAAATAAAAAAAGCTGTTTCTAGGTAGCCTTACATGGTTATTCGAGGGTAGGCACTTAATACTAAAAATGGCTTTTTACAATGTCTAGAAGAAGATAAAAGCTGAGAAAAGAGGGGTAAGCCTCTGGATATTAATAAAACGGAAACCCTGAAACGAATTATTTCTGAGGGAAGTTCTTACCAATCATTGTTTTTTAACCACCCAGATGCCATATATGTGATGGACATCCATGGAAACTATATCGATGCCAATCCATCAGTAGAACGTATATCAGGATATACACTTGATGACTTGATGCGCATGAATCCAAGTCAGGTCTGTCCGCCAGACAGTGAACATTCGAGGCGGGAATATATTAACGAGGTGATTACTGGCCGTTCCGTCAGTAACAGCATAACGTTTTATCATAAAAATGGTTCTGTAAGACAAGCCGAAATTACCTACGTGCCCATTACAGCAGGAGAAGAGGTTGTAGGCATCTATGGCATTGCCAAAGATGTGACGGAGATCGTTGAAGTCGAGCAGAAACTCCAGGAGACGCAGGAAAAGTATCAGGTGCTTGCTGAACATGCTCAAGATCTGATTACCACAAGTTCGCTGGATGGCGAGCTGCTCTATGTTTCTCCATCTGTGTATTCTCTGCTTGGATATCGGCCGGAAGAAGTAACGGGCAAGTCTTTCAAGGATTATTGTTATCCCGGAGATTTCCCTGACCCGATGGAGCTATCCGAGATTGGCAATGGCTGCAAGATGCGCGTGCGACACAAGAAGGGGCATTACGTCTGGATGGAAACTTTGGCTAAGCCTGTAGCTGGAGAGAAGGAAAGAGGCATCCAGATTGTAAGCATAAGCCGGGATATTACCCAGCACAAGGATGCAGACAGACGTCTGAGAGAGAGTCGTCAGCGATACAAATCCTTGTTCGAGCATAATCCGGCAGCAGTGTACTCATTGAATCTGGAAGGCAAGTATAGTGCGGTGAATCGTAACTTGGTCAAAATGCTGAATATTCCGCGCAGCAAACTCATCGGACAATCGTTTTTGTCCAATCTGGATCCATGTGAGGTGGGGCGCGGCAGAACCCACTTCGAACTGGTGAAGCAGGGCAAACCGCAGCATTATGAAACGCGCATTGTGAATTCCATGGGCAAGAAGTTCGATGCATCCATCATTAATGTGCCCATTATCGTCGACCAGGAATTGGTTGGGGTATACGGGATATTGTCTGATATTACTGAACGCAAGGAGTATATGGAGCGTATTCAGGAGCTCAGCAAGCAGCATGCGCTGATTCTGAATTCCGTTACAGAAGGCATATATGGTCTGGATGCGGAAGGAACCACCATGTTTATGAATCCGGCAGCGGCTTCCATGTTTGGTTATGAAGTGGAGGAGTTTATCGGCAAAAATGCCCATCCCATCATACATCACTCTCGTGCGGATGGAAGTTATTTTCCTAAAGAGGAATGTCCTATTCACATGACGGTGATGGATGGGCAAGGGCGATCCGTTAAAGAGGATGTGTTCTGGCGCAAGGATGGCAGCAGCTTCCTGGTGGAATACCAGGTTACGCCAATTATTGATCAGGAGCAGATTCAGGGCGTAGTCATTGTATTCAATGATGTAACCGGAGAACGTGAAATTGTGCGTGCCAAGGAGACGGCTGAGCTTGCAGCACAGGCCAAGTCCGAATTTTTGTCGATGGTGAGCCATGAGATTCGCACGCCGATGAACGGCATTGTTGGCATGACCGAACTGCTGATTGGAACCGATCTATCGGAAGAGCAGCGGGAATATGCCCAGATTATTCAGGAGAGCGGGGATGCGCTGCTGAATATTCTGAATGATATTCTGGATTTCAGTAAACTGGAGTCCGGTAAAATGGCTCTTGCATACGAACCGTTCTCTCTCCGCAAAATGCTGGAGCAGGTGGCGGAGCTGTTTAAAATTCGGGCAGACGAGAAACAGCTGCAGATCAGGTATCGTTTGAATCCGAGCATTCCGGAATTCATGGTGGGTGATGCGATGCGTATCCGGCAGATTCTGGTCAATCTGGTCAGTAACGCACTGAAATTCACGGACAAGGGCAGCATTGATGTCAGTGTGGATATCGTTAAGGGCAGAAAGCCTGAAGATAGCGTGCTTGATTTTGCGGTAAAAGATACCGGGATCGGTATTCCTGCGGACAAGCTGGATCAGTTGTTCCAATCCTTCTCCCAGCTGCACCCGGTCATTAATCGCAAGTATGGAGGTACAGGACTGGGTCTTGTCATCTCGAAGCGTCTGGTGGAGATGATGGGCGGCAGTATTGGTGTGGAGAGTGAGGACGGGAAAGGATCAACTTTCCGTTTTGCAGTACCTGCCACAAGCGTCGATTATGCGGCAGAAGATACAGCACGTCAATTCAATCATGATCGCACACGTCAAGGGGATAAGGTGGCCATGCGTATCCTGGTCGCCGAGGATCACCCGGTGAATCGGAAAATTTTGACCGAGTATCTTGAAAAGCTTGGCTATGAAGCGGATGTATGTACCAACGGAGTCGAAGCGATTGAGGCCATCTCGCAGAATTCGTATGATATTGTGTTGATGGATATTCACATGCCTGTCATGGACGGGCTTAAAGCAACCGATCTTGTATACCGTTTGATCCCACAGGATCGCATTCCAACCATTATTGCCGTAACAGGTAATGCCAAGCGGGAGGACAAGGAAGCTTGTCTGGAGATGGGGATGAGGGACTTCATCAGTAAACCGGTGATGCTCAGTGAACTGAAGCGTGTGCTTCAGCAATGGGGACCGACCGATCAGCCTCAGCTGGCTCCGAATTAAATATAGCCCTGAGATACAATCAAACAGGCCAGTGAAGTCTCCTAGCAGGAGACCGCTGGCCTGTTTGCATTCGTCCTGTTTTTAACTCTAGCTGATTCATAAACGGGGGAAGGTCTATGCCAAAGTAAGGCGATTGATATTGCCTGATAGTATCTCACAGGAACGCTCAAATTTTTCACGCTCGGACGCGTCCAGATTCAGTTCGATGATTTCCTGAATTCCGTTTCCTCCAATAATGGCCGGAACACCTGCACAGACGCCTTTCTGACCATACTCTCCCTCCAGAATGGCGGAGACGGCAATGATTTTGTGTTCATCATTCAGAATGGAACGCGTAATATGAGCCAGTGCATTGCCGATACCGAATTGAGTGGAGCCTTTGCGAGTGAAGATTTCCCATCCGGCATCTTTGGTTTTGCGGGCAATGTCGTCGAGATCCAGGTGTTTGAAGCGTTCCTTATGCTGTTCCATAATGTGCATAATTGGTTTGCCTCCGATGGTCACATGGGACCAGGCTACGAACTGGGACTCCCCGTGCTCCCCGAGAGCATATCCGTGCACGCTCCGCGGATCAATCGAGAACACTTCGGATAACAGCGTTTTGAGACGGGAGGAATCAATGGAGGTCCCTGTGCCAATGACATGCTCACGTGGAAGACCGGACAGCTTCCATACCATATAAGTTACTATGTCAACCGGATTGGCTGCGACGACAAAGATGCCGTTGAATCCGCTATCCATGATGGGAAGCACGATGTCTTTGGCAATCGATTCGGCCTCCTCCAGAATATCCAGACGTGTCTGGCCTGCTTTTGGATTGGCTCCAGCAGTGAGAACAATGACATCCATGTTTCCGCAATCTGCATATGTCCCCGCATACACTTTGGTACGATTATGTGTAAAGTCCATACAATGCGAGAAATCCAGTGCTTGTGCAACAGCACGGTCGTACGTCCGATCCACCATCATGATCTCCCTGCATATCGACTGATTAATCATGGAATATGCACAACTTGAGCCAACAAGACCCGCCCCGATGACCGCTACTTTACCTGATTTGCCTAACACTGCCGTTCAACCCCCATATCCTCATCATGTAATTGTCCTGAATTCAAGCCATATGTTAAGTATAGTCCTTTAATTTATGCCGAAATCCATTTCTACGTTACATAAGATAACACATGGAAAAGCAATGCAGCAATGATATCCTCTATCGCGGGAGCGTATTGGAGTAATGGAGTTAACAAAATTGACATGTGGGACGTAAATATCATAAACCGACGGCGTCTGCATCAGCATGATTCGACCTGACAGCATTCCTCCTCCTTGTCGGAATAAGAGAGATTTTTACGAATAACAGACGTGACAAAAGTTCTTATGAATCCGCAGAAACAGAACAAAAACGCCAAAGGGATCGAGCCAGGAGCTGACGAATACCTATGGCAAGCTAAACAAAAGCCATTTGACCATGAGACAGGTTGACCCGATCCGATGACAGTTCCAGAAGGGAACGCTGAAGCCACTATTTTGAATGCAAGAGACTTCATTCCGGGAGGGAATAATAATGATTGAAGAAGTAGGAGCAACGACGGAAACGGCCAAGAGCCTGGGTATAGGAGCCAGTACTCTTCGTAAATATGCGGCAGCACTTGAGGAACAGGGGTATCGATTCGAGCGATCCGCCAACAAGTCCAGATTGTTCAGATCGGACGATATTGAATGCATTGAACGGTTAATGACGGAATTAAGGGAACATAACCTGCCGCTTGCGGATGCCGTGGTGACGGTTCTCTCTCCGGGCATGTCAGAAAGCATGGTAGAACCGATTTCCGAGAAGGAATGTGCAGCAGCCGTGGTGCCTGCGGTATTCCCTGAAGGCGAGGAGCCAACTGGAAATCTCAGAACCTATGAAGGTCTGGGTCAACTTGTGAATGAAGTGACTTTCGGGGTGATCGAACCACAGGATGATCGTGTGCAAATGCTCCAGCAGCGCGTAGATGAACTGGAGTTAACGTTACAGCAACTTGCCGATACGCATATGGCCCTTCAGGAGCAGATCGAGAAGCAGCGTCTGTGGATGAATGAGAAGCTGGAAGAAGAGCGAGATCGTGAACTGGTCACCAATCTGCGCAGCTTCCAGGGTCGAAAACGCAAACCCAAAGGAACTTCGCTGCGTATGCTCTTTGGCTTGCTGCCCAAGAAACACAAGGAAGCCTGACAGACAGATGGGGTGCCCGTGATTTCGTGCAGGCAGCCTGATATAATAGGCTCCATATCACAACAAGAAAACTGGCTGTTACAACTGTTCGAATGTGCCTGTGGAGGGTCACGTGGAGTTCAGAAGGCGCCGGTGTGGGAGGACATGTGGAGCTGCAACGAAGTTGGCAAAGATTCGTGGGTCTGTGGACAGACCGTCCCCGGCGGGAGGGCTCTATGATCTCGGGACGTTACAGAATTCAGGAGCTGCTTGGTA
This sequence comes from Paenibacillus pabuli, assembly GCF_039831995.1. NCBI lineage: Bacteria > Bacillati > Bacillota > Bacilli > Caryophanales > Paenibacillaceae > Paenibacillus > Paenibacillus pabuli. Next base: position 3,752,109 of record NZ_JBDOIO010000003.1, on the reverse strand, counting down.
TGGGGAGTTACGGACTCACCTATTTGTGTATGGACGAACAGGACGGCAACGAAGTTGCGTTAAAGGAATCCAAGCCAAGCAAAGGCAGACTTTCTGCCCGGTTGCTGGAACGGGAAGCGGACGTGATGAACCGGATGAGTCACCCGGCAATTCCGAAGCTGCTGCATGCATTCATATATAAGGGGAGAAGCTACATTTCCACAGAGTATATCCGGGGGGAGACGCTGGAACAGTGTATATTTGAGCAGGGCCGTAAATATACAGAGCAGGAATGTTTGGCACTGGCTCTCCAACTGCTGGAGCCTGTGGTCCATGTTCATGAGCGGGGATATATTCATGGGGATGTGCGTATACCCAACGTTATTTTGCGTGATGGGCGCGTGAACTTGATTGACTTTGGTCTGGCGCGGCGTATGGGGGAGCCGTTGTTGCCTGAGCTGAAGCGAAGGATGCGCGAACTGCCGAAGCCGGAGGATGAGCCGGCTTCACCTGATCAGGATTTGCAGGATCTGGGCCACTTTCTTCTGTTTATGCTGTACTCGGCATATGAGCCAGAGAAGGGTAAGGCACCTGCAAGCTGGCAGGAGGAGCTGAAGCTTACGCCTGGTCTGTACCACATGCTGGAGAGACTGCTTGGGCTTCGCCCGGGATACACCAATGGAGCGCCTGAATTACAGGCCGAGATGGAACGCTTGCTGAATTCCTATTAAAAGCGAACCGCACACGCCAATAGGGGATGTTCTGCTGCCGTGAGATACGGCTGGCTGAACATCCCCTATTGGCATATATCATCATTGCAGCACCATATTAACTGGAGCTGTATTTTCTGCTTTTGTAATATCCGGAGCCATGGCGGTTATCCCTGTGTTTCATATCCGAGGAAGAATAACGTTTGTAGCTTCGTTTGCCTGAGGAGCTGCTGTGGCGTTTATAGGAACGTCTGTCCGAGGAGCTATAGCGCCTTCGGTGAGATGAAGATTTGGAATCAATGAGTTTACCAATAATTTTTTTGAACATGGATAATCATCCTTTCTTCTTCAACCGTTTTAAGCATATACGCAGCCTTAGTGGGGAGGGTTTCGTGTTTTTTATGGAAAGTGGTATTCATTGCACACGAGGTTGGCGTATAATAGGATGTTGGCGGTTTACCAAGTATACAAATTTTTTATTTTGTGCGTTTCGCGTTACAATAGAAGACAGGATAAGATCATAACGGACAGGAGAAGTTGGAATGATTACGTTAAAAACTAAAGAGCAGATACAGAATATGAAAAAGGCGGGCGAAATTCTCTCCGCTTGCCATAAAGAAATCGCGAAAATGATCCGTCCAGGGATCACAACCCAGGAGATTGACCAGTTCGCAGAAGCTTTTATGAAGAAAAATGGCGCAACACCGGAGCAAAAAGGGTACAACGGGTACCAATATGCGACATGTGCGTCTGTAAATGACGTGATTTGTCATGGCTTTCCGGGAAAATACGTACTGAAAGACGGCGATATCGTTACGATTGACATGGTCGTGAATTTGAATGGCTGGCTGGCCGATTCCGCATGGTCTTATGCAGTGGGTCAAGTGACACCGGAAGCCCAGCATCTGCTGGATGTCACCAAAACATCCCTCTACAAAGGCATTGAGCTTGCAGTAGTTGGCAACCGGATCGGTGATATTTCCCATGCCATTCAGACGTATGCTGAAGGGGAGGGCTTGTCTGTCGTACGTGAGTTTATCGGTCATGGAATCGGCGAAAAAATGCATGAAGAACCACAGGTGCCCCACTACGGTCCACCGCATCGTGGTCCCCGCCTCAAGGAAGGTATGGTCATCACCATTGAGCCCATGCTGAACATCGGAACGTACCGCAGCAAGCTGGATGCCGATGGCTGGACAGCCCGTACGCAGGACGGAAGCCTGTCTGCTCAATACGAACATACCATTGCCATCACGGCAGATGGTCCTGTGATTTTGACGGCACAGGAGTAGTGAAACGGTTGTGGCAATAACATGATATTTGATGTTTTCAAGGCGGTCCACGTTTGTGATCCGCCTGTTTCGGTTTAAACTATTAAGAGTCAGCATTTAACATATGGGATACGGAAAGCTGCGTGGGAATTCTGTATTCCTAACGGTTGCTTATGGATCAGCTATGTGACAAGTGCTCGAAGAGATAACATATTGTGCTGGTGGTATAACATATATGATGAAAGGGTTATACGCAGGCCACTGGCAACAAGGAGGTCATGAAGTTGTCTGAAAATGAACAGATCGTACTTGCATCCCGTCCGGAAGGTGCACCATCCAGGGATAATTTCAAATTCATCCATACGCCGCTCCCTGAACCGGAAGCAGGACAGGTTCTGGTGCGTACATTATATTTGTCGGTTGACCCCTACATGCGGGGACGTATGAAAGATACGAAGTCTTACGCACCTCCGTACGCGCTGAATGAAGTGATCAAAGGCGGGGCAATCGGACAAGTGGTGGACTCATCAGAGCCCAATTTGCGCAAAGGTGACTTCGTCTCAGGTATGTGGGGCTGGCAGCGGTATGCGGCTGTCAACACGGGAGATCTCTCCCTGATTGATACGGAGGAAGCACCCCTTACAGCGTATCTTGGTGCCCTTGGCCTGACGGGCCTAACGGCTTATTTTGGCATGGAGGATATCGGCAAACCGAAGGATGGCGAAACGGTTGTGGTATCCGGCGCAGCGGGTGCCGTCGGCATGATTGCCGGTCAGATCGGCAAGATTGTCGGTGCAAGAGTGATCGGAATTGCAGGTTCTGACGAAAAATGTGCATACCTGAAAGAAAAGCTCGGGTTCGATGTTGTCCTCAACTACAAGCGGGAGAATGACATGTCTGCAGCGATTGAACGGGTATGTCCAGACGGCGTGGACGTCTATTTCGATAACGTTGGCGGTGACATCTCGGATGCCGTGCTAAGACATATCAACCGAAATGCACGTATTCCGCTGTGTGGGCAGATTTCGTCCTACAATTTGGAGAAGCCGGACATTGGCATGAGACCACAGACATTGCTTTTGACCAATACCGCGCTGATGAAAGGTTTTCTACTCGGGGACTATACCAAATCCTTCAAGGAAGGACGCGCGAAGCTGGCAAAATGGATGAAGGAAGGCCTCCTTCAATATGAGGAGAACATTGTGGAAGGGTTTGATCAGACGCCAGAAGCCTTTATGGGTCTGTTCTCGGGAGATAACCTGGGTAAACAGCTGGTGAAAGTTGCAGATCCCGAGTAAAATCGTGCATTACCATATATGGAATAGAAGCAAGGCCATATCATAACAAAAAGACACGTTCCGCATTCCTACATGCCGAGAACGTGTCTTTTTTTTGGCTTCGTCAATGATTGGGATCAAGCCGCTGAAGCGACAACTTCTTTATAGTGTTTGTACATATATACTCGCCAGCGCACAATCATGCCGAAGGCCAGAAGGAAGAACAATCCGCCTGTCTGCGGAATGGTAACATACTGCTGAATGACTTCATGCAGGATCAAGCGTACGGCCAGCAAACCGAGCAGGATGAAGGCAAAGCTGCGGGAGCGGGTCGCAAATATCTCTTCGTTTACCTTTTCAAACCGGGTGCTGCGAATGAGAGGATAGGAGAAAATGAACCAGCCAACCAAAAATGCAATGACTGCCCACCATAGCGGAATATGCGTCTCTGGGACAACAAACATTAAAAATCCGGTACTCATGCCCAGCGGGGGAATCAGAATTTTGCGTATGGTCACCGGCCTGTGGCTGGCTTTCAACCGAATGAATATGGCAAGCAATGCCATGATAAGCATACCGAGAGTTGCACCGATCTGAAGGTAAGACGGACTGATTTGAGCCACGAAAGTATCCCTCTTTCTGGAATAATATATGTTCCGGCCATCCGGATCATCAAACAAATCATAGAATTTATTGTTTCTATATATAGTCTCTATTATATCACAAACCTAGAAAGCCGATAGAATGCTTAGTGCATTGTTTGCCCGAATACGTTATAACGAGATTAACACAGTTTGGTATTTAAAATTTGTACTATTTTGTCCAATGTAGGTACATTTATGCGAGCAAGGGCAAGTTAGGTAATCAACCACTATACAAATGCAAGAATAGAGCGAGACACCCTGGGAGGAAGACACAGCATGAAAAGAAACCACAGGCCGCTAACCTTATGGTTGCTGGCTTGTCTGACAGTGATATCGGTCGGTCTGGTTGTCCCCTGGATCTGGTGGCAGTCTCAAGCACCGGTGCTGCTGAACGTCATGATTATAGACAAAACCAATGCTGATGCACCTTATCCAGGATATAAGGGCTTGGTATGGCTGCTGAATCAACAAAAGATTGTACAGAAGACCGGAGAGCGATACGTTTATAACGAAAGCAATGACGAGGTTAATCTATTGGAGAACGCTGCTCCGATAACTCAGACACTCCCGGACGAGGTAACCGAAACAGATCTGATCTATCTGACTTCATCGAAAACAAGCGCCGTACCTGCTGTTAGCCTCAAAATGAAGAAAGGCGAGGGGGACGCAGGATTAACGGTCTACGATGCCCTTAAAATCCGCGAAGCAGCCAGTAGAGGGGTCGCAGTTGTTGCAGAGTATAATACACAATCCTTATGGACGTCGGATAACGTCAGGGAGCAGCTTCAACCCATTTTGGGCTTGAAGAGCAGCGGCTGGCGGGGAAAATATATATCCAATCTGCAGAGCCGAATTCAAGTGCCTGAACAGGTACGTATGGATTATGAACGTATTGCGGGGCAGGATTGGCCGTACTACGGAAAGGGCATTCTCCTGGTACATGAAGATGGCCGGGTCATCGTGCTGCGTGGCGGCAAGGATGTCCAGACAGCGGAGATCAAGCTGTCCTTTACAGAGAAAGGCAGACAGTGGAGCGGCATTCAACAGGAGTTCCAATATACCAGCTGGTTCGATGTGGTCGTGCCGGATTCGACGGATTCCATACTAGCAAGATATAGAACGAGCCTGACTGACGAAGGGCGGCAGAAGTTGGTGAGTGCCGGTATTCCGGGTGATTTTCCCGCCATACTTCGTAATGATGGAGATTATCAGGCGTATTATATGACAGGTTCATTCGGAGAGATGGAGCATTACTCCTTCTGGCGCAGGATCAAGGGGTGGGATGTCATCAGGGAGTGGCTGACACCGAATCAAAAAGAGATACCGGATATGTTTTACTGGAAGGTGTACGTGCCTGTTATGAAACTGATTCTGGAGGAAGTTCAAGCCGAAGAGCAGGTATGGCCATAGAGAAAAGCCAGAAAAGCCGTTCCGAGAGAAACGGCTGCAGGGAGAGGGGAATGCAGCGATGGGCTGCATTCCTTTTTTGCTATTTGGGGCGTGGGTCAGTTCTGATGCAAATGCTGCAGCCCGTTAAGGAACGCCTGGACGGTCAGGGATAGGCTCTCATTGGAATTGAAATCCATGTTGAATCCACCTTGGGCTTCAATGGATGCGAAGCCATGGCACAGGCTTCGCAATCCGCGAACCGCATGCAGTGCTTCGGCTTCGGAGAGCGGGTAGGGCTGCAATGCATGCAGCAGAATGTCCAGCGTAGCTGTGCTGGCTGCGGCAAGCTCCGGTTCATGGATATCCGGCGCGTGGAACGAGGCTTCGTACAGCCCTGGATGCTGGCGGACAAAGCCGATATAGGCTGCGGCGATGGCCTGGATGGCCTCGTCGCCTGTGCGCTCAGCGGCAGCCGCGGCAAGTGCCTGGCTGAGCTGTAGTACAGACATCAGCGCCAGTTCCTGGCGAAGCCCGGGAAGACCGCTGATGTGGTTGTACAGCGACGGGGAGCGCACGTCCAGCCGCTGGGCCAGTGCGGCCAGCGTCAGCGCCTGAAAGCCGTCGCTGTCGGCAAGCTGGGCCGCGGCACTCAGCAGTGTGCCGCGATCCAGCCCCTGCCGCGGGCTCACAGGTGCCCCCCGGCAGGGCGCAGCCGCTGCTCCGCGTCAGCAGCCGCCGCACGCATGGCGGCTGCGGGCTGGCGCAGCATCCGTCCGTGGCCAACGGCCAGCACGGACGGTTCCAGCTCGGCCAGGCGTTTCGCGCTGGCCAGAGCCAGTTCCCGGTTCCACGTCGCCAGCGCGGGGAACGGAAAGAGCGGGCGCATGCGACCGGAGACGGCGAGGCCGCCATGCAGCTGATACGCGTCGCCAGCGAGGAGCACGCGGCTGCGCGTATCCATGAAGGCCATGTGCCCGGGCGTATGGCCTGGAGAGGCAACGGCGATCAGGGAGCCGATGCGATCGCCGTCTTCCAGCAGCCGGTCCGGGCGGGTGCGGATGCCTTTGGGCACACTGCCACGTACCGGGGTCTGTGGTTCTCCGGGAAGTAAGGCAGCATCACCGGCCAGCAGCTTGGCATCCCGGCTGGAAATGGAGACCTCTGCCGAGGGCAATGCGTCCTTGAGGCCATCCAGAGCACCGACATGGTCACCATGGGCATGGGTCAGAATAATCCGGGTGATCGGTTTACCGAGGGACTCGGCGGTAGATAGAATACCCTTCAGACTAAAGGGCATCCCCGCATCAATGACGGTAACACCATCTTCTTCTTCTACAAGATAGACGTTCACGGGGAAAAGACGGGGAAGAAATGAAACTTGAATAACGTCATACTCACGAGTTAATCTCATTCAGGAAGCCTCCTAAAACTAATGGTATTAGTAATATAACTAATGGTCTTAGTTTTTGCAAGATGCCTTGTAAAATAAAAATATTTGGGGAAATGCTTTTCTTTACAAAAAAAGCGTTTTCAAAATGAGGATTACCGATTATAATGATGACGTAAGCCCTTTCATATGTCTATCTTTTTGGAGCCATTCGCGACGCGATTGGCTCACTTTTTTTGTTTCTTCTGAATAGAAATGCAGACGTCTTCGTAAAATGGCCATGTTCTGTTTTAAGGCCATAAATGCTGTTATAACGGGGAATCCTGGGCTTGGTTGACCAGGGAGCAGAAGTTGACAAATATAACTGTTATTCCTATAATAACAGTTGAACTTACCTTGTGTTGAAGCACATCGGTGATTGCTGCCGGGAAGGGAGTAAGTGATGAACAGTGAATTTACCATTGCCGTCCATTGTCTGGTCTTTTTGTCCATGAAGGATGAGTGCATGGCGAACAGTGAAGATCTGTCCCATAGTGTCGGTACGCACCCGGCGAGAGTACGCAAGGTTCTAAGTGTGCTGCGGAAGAATGGTTATCTGACCACGAAGGAAGGCGCTCACGGCGGGTACCTGCTCAGTCGGCCGAGTAAGGAGATTAAGCTTGGGGAATTGTACCGTCTCGTTGCCGGTGGCTCACTTGGTCCCAATTGGTGTTCTGGAGAGTCGGGCTCCAATTGTATCGTCTCCTCCAATATGCAGGATGTCATGGGGAGCATCTACGATGGCGGTGAGGAAGCACTAACTTCCTATTTCGACAGCATATCGATTGAGGATGTGAAGCATCGTATCGGAAATGGGGAAGCATGCTCTTCGTCCAAGAATGAGTTGTCGTCGAACGGTTAATTGGCATGGACGTTGTCCCGGTGAAATGAGATTCATGGATGTTTCAGGAGATTCCGGGCATAACGTGAACACAGATGGGTGCGATCGTCTGCGCTGATGTTATTTTCGGAAGGTGGGTATCTCGTAGAGATCACTGGATATGGCCTTGCGAACATAAATGAAACAATAGGATTGGCAATATATAATAAAAAAATATTTGGGGAGTGGAATGAATGTCCAGCATTGAAAACAATGAAACACTGCGCGTGATTAACGAACGTCATTCAGTCAAGAAATATGAAGCCGGTTTTGTTATGCCAGAGGAGGATCTCACTGCAATCCTGACTGCAGCTTCCGAAGCTCCGTCTGCATGGAACCTGCAGCACTGGAAATTCCTTGTGATTGAATCCGAAGCGGACAAGGCTAAATTGCTGCCAATCGCCTATGGTCAAAGTCAAATTACAGACAGCTCCGTTACGATCGCAGTACTCGGAGACCTCGAAGCCAATCGCAATGCCGTGATCTATGATCAGGCTGTTGAAGCAGGCCACTTGAAGCCTGAAATTCGCGACGCGTTGGTTGGTCAAATCAACGGTGCTTATCAAAGCCCGCAAACGGCTCGTGACGAAGCCATCCGCAATGCTTCTTTTGCTTCGCAAAACATTATGCTGGCTGCACGTTCCCTTGGCTATGATACATGCCCAATGGGTGGTTACAACCCGCAGCAACTGATTGAAACATTCAACATTCCACCTCGTTACATTCCTACATTGTTGATCACTGTGGGTAAAGCGGCACAACCGGCGCGTCCGGCAGGTCGTTTCCCATTGTCTGATGTAGTCGTTAGAGGTTCGTTCTAAAAAAATCCGTATGAAACAAATAGCCGCATGTCCCATGAGGGAGCATGCGGCTATTCTGCGTGAAAGGCAGGGGATTAGTACTCAGGCACCGATCATTACTACTTCCTGTCCCCTTAATTGCACTTCTTATTTCTCAGGTGTTTCCGGGATTTGCGGGGCATGGAAGCTTTCCATGTATTCGATGGCGTTGTACATCATGACTGCCGCTTCTGAGCGAGTGATGGTTTCCTTCGGATTGAAGTTGCCATCGGCATCGAGCGTATTGATTTTAAGTACCAGCGAACGCTGAACAGCACCTTGATACTCCGGAGTAAGCTCCTGTTCATCTGTAATATCCACTGGTTTGATGTTAATCATCGGCAGACCGCCTTTGGCTTCGATCCCTTTCATCAGGAACAGCGTGAATTGTTCGCGTGTCATTTCTTTAGCCGGATCAATATCCTTGGGCATCTGAATTCCATTATACTGGGCACGGACGAAGGCATCACTGTACCATACGCCGTCCTTGACATTGCTGAAGGTGTCACTCGGGAGCGGTTGTTTGACAAAACGCATCGTATCCAGGTTCAGATCAAGTCCATCTGCTATAAGCTGTACTCCTTGCGCGGTATTTAATTGCTGTTCCGGCTTGAACAAGCTGTCGCTCACTCCCTTGACCAGTCCATCCTGATGCAGGGCTTCGATTTTGTCAGCCCCTGCAATACCTTGAAGGTCAGTAAAATTGGCTTGTGCAGCGTTAATCGGACCAGCACTCAGAGAGAGTGTGAGCAGAGCTCCGGCAGTTAGAGCAGCTATCCTGTTTTTTTTCATATTGGCAACGCCTCACTTTTCCAGGGTTATTCCCTTTGTATAAAAGCTATTTGCCCCTATAGACGACCCCTGCCTTCAAAAGGTTGCTGCAATTTTCCAAGCGGTTTAATATTTTTGTCTCGGATAACAAGGAGCTACCCGCCTAACCTTTGGATTTGTTACGATACTCCGTGGGTGAACGTCCCATCATCTTGCTGAACAGCCGTGAGAAATAATAGGGGTCCTTGAACCCCAGCTCTGAGCTGATCTGTTTTACGGTCCAATCGGTAAAATCAAGATAACGGCAGGAATGCTGGATTTTGAGTCGCAGGAAATAATCGATGGGTGAATGTCCGGTTGCCTGTTTGAATAATTGTGAATAATGGGGTGCTGATAATTGGGCCTGTGCGGCGAGCTCTTTCAAAGTCACTCCGCGCTCCAGGTGTTCCAGCATATACTGGACAGACTGTTCTGCCGCTCGTTTGCTGCTGACCATGCTGACACCTGTTCCCTGACCATAAGCCAGCATTCCAAGCATATAACCCATAATTTGTGAGGCGTATATCATGGCTTGCAGGGAGTACCCGGTTTCCAGTGCATCATAACATTCATGGAACAGTTCCAGCCATTTTGGGGCTTTGGAAGGGGCGATGGCAGAGATTTTGTTGGCCAGGAGCGGTTCAATATAGGTAAAAGCGTGTTCGCCACGCAGATGAATCCAATAGATGCTCCAAGGTTCTGCCGCGTTTGCCCCATACACGTGGGCCATATGTGCAGGCAGTATGACCAGGTCGCCTGCATGTACAACATGGGGTTTGCTGCCATCCAGTTCATACCATCCTGTTCCTTGAACGCAATACATGAGAATATGGGAGACACATCCTTCAGGTCGATCCCGGTAATGATGCTGTGCTTCATGGAAATATCCGATATCGGTAACATACAGCCCTGAGGTAACAGGGTATCGTGCTGCTTCTTCGAGCAGCGGATCTGGCAGTACGATGAGTTTTTGCATTGGGAATCCAACGGATTTACGCAGTGTGGTTGTACGGCTGTAAGGTCTCATACTTGTATTATGGTTAGGGAGGATGGGGGAGTCAATGACAGATATGCGAGCGTTCACAACATTAACATGACCTTTAGAACGTTGCGTCTGATCTCATGAAGCAGAAGCCGATGAATTGGGTAAGTACATCATAGTGGAACCATTAATCCAGAGCATGCGCCGACTCATGAAGCAAGATAGACATGGAATGGAAAAGAGAAGGAGAGATGAGAGATATGGAACGAGCAGTAACGAATGAAACATTTTTCTATACAGGGACTTATGCGTCAGCGGATCAACCAGGGATTGTTCTGTGCGCGCTGGATGCAGATACGGGTGAGATGAGGATCGTCAGTCACACGGAGGGTGTGGACAACCCATCGTATCTTGCATTATGTCCGGATGCTAATTGTCTGTACGTTGCGAGTGAAACTGACGAGGGAGAGTTATTGGTATATCGCAGGGATGCGGCAACAAGTGAACTGCATCTGATGGACCGCAAGCTGACCAGAGGGTCTTCTCCCTGCTACGTGTCGGTCACACATGATGGCAAATGGGTTCTTACTTCGAACTACAGCAGTGGTAGTGTGAACGTGTTCCCGGTAGGGGACCAAGGGACGCTTGAAGAGATGAGTGCACTGGTTGAACATACCGGTAGAGGGAAGAACGATGATCGTCAGGAAGGACCACATGCTCATTCCATTCAGCCGGACCCGTCCGGACAGTATGCTGTGGTATGTGACCTTGGTCTCGACCAGATTATTGTTTACCGAATGGAAGAGGGACGCCTGGTCACACACCGTGAAACGAATCAGCCTCCTGGTTCAGGACCGAGACATTTGGTTTTCCATCCGAGCGGTAAGTGGGCATATGTCATTAATGAGCTGAACAACACGGTTACTGCATTCATGTATGATGAGCGGAGAGGCGAGTTCAATACGCTGCAGCATATCTCCACGCTGCCTGAGGGACATTCGGGAGAAGGAACAGCTGCAGATATTCGTGTATCGCCTTGTGGCCGTTTCCTGTATGCTTCCAACCGTGGCGATGACAGTATCGTGCTGTATCATATTGATCAAGAATCCGGGAAATTGGAGGCCGTGGAGTGGACGTCGACGATCGGTCAGACCCCTCGTAACTTCAATTTGCTGCCAGGCGGCATTCTGCTCGTGGCCAACCAGGATAGCAACAATATTGTTGCATTTCAAATGGATGGGGAAGATGGTCGTCTGATGCACAATGGATTCAAGCTCGAAGTATCCCGTCCGGTATGTATTACACCTGTGGTATAAGCTGCAGGATGGCAGGTAAGTGGATAGGAAGATGATGAACCGCAAGGCCATGCATGGATCTGAATCCTGCATGGCCTTGACGTTTTTTTTTTTTAGCCCAACACATCCTACAGAAAACTATGATCGTTATTATAAAATTACTAATTTAGACCTATAGATGGAATTAAATGTTTAATTTAAAATGAATGTATTAAAGCGCTTACATAAAAACGACGCTAATGAATGAGACAACGGGCTTACCAATTCAAATTGGGGAGGCTATTATTCTATGTTGAAACGATTGTCTTGGAGAAGGACCCTGCGGATTACCGGAATATCCCTGCTGAGTTCAGCCATGCTGATGACAGCGTTTGGAGCGGGTAACGCACCGGTAACCGAGGCGGCGGGCACGCGTCAGATGGAGTTTTTGGACCGTGGGTTGGTTGCGGTGAAGACGGGTACGGGTGTATTTGTCAGCTGGCGTCTCTTGGGTACGGAAGGATCCAATGTTTCGTTCAATGTATATCGGGATGGGACCAAAGTGAACGCATCCCCCATAACCAATAGCACAAATCTTCAGGATGCAAGTGGGACAAGCAACTCAAAATACACGGTTCGGGCTGTAGTGGGCGGAACCGAGCAGGCGGCGTCGGCCGCAGCCAGTGTATGGGGTAACAGCTACCTGTCCGTGCCCCTCAGCGTACCCGCGGGCGGGACAACACCGGATGGTGTGGCGTACACATATAGTGCCAATGATGCCAGTGCAGGTGATCTGGATGGCGATGGTGAGTATGAACTGATCGTGAAGTGGGACCCATCCAATTCCAAGGATAACTCTCAGAGCGGATATACCGGGGAAGTATTTATCGATGCCTATAAATTGAACGGGACACGTTTATGGCGAATTAGTCTCGGCAAAAATATCCGCGCAGGTGCTCATTATACCCAGTTCATGGTGTATGACCTGGATGGAGACGGTAAGGCCGAGGTTGCTATGAAAACGGCTGATGGCAGCAAGGATGGCACGGGTGCATTCATTGGCGATGCCAGCAAGGATTACCGCAATTCCAGCGGATATGTTCTATCCGGGCCGGAATTCCTGACCATCTTCAACGGGCAGACCGGCAAAGCCCTCTCCACGGTGAATTATGAACCGGCACGTGGCAATGTATCCGATTGGGGAGATAATTATGGCAACCGGGTTGATCGTTTTCTCGCAGCGATTGCCTACCTGGATGGAGAACGCCCAAGCCTGGTCATGACACGCGGATACTACACGCGTACGGTACTCGTAGCCTACAACTGGCGGAATGGGCAGCTGACGAAGCAGTGGACATTTGATTCGAATACATCCGGCAATTCGGGGTACGCCGGACAGGGCAACCATAATTTGAGCGTAGCGGACGTGGATGGAGACGGCAAGGATGAGATTATCTATGGCGCCATGTCGGTGGACGATAACGGGAAAGGGTTGTACACGACTGGGCTCCATCATGGCGATGCCATGCATGTAAGTGACCTGGACCCCGACCGTGCCGGATTGGAAGTATTCCAGGTCCATGAGACCCCATCCAGTGCAGGAGTTGAATTCCGTGATGCACGTACAGGTCAGCTGATCTGGGGCATACCCACAACGAGGGATGTCGGACGCGGCATGGCAGCGGATATCGACCCAAGATATAAGGGTGCGGAAGTATGGGCAGACGGTGGCTTGTACACAGCCAAAGGACAGAAAATCGGAACAACCTTGCCTTCATCCACAAATTTTGGCATCTGGTGGGATGGGGATCTGCTGCGCGAGCTGCTGGACAGCAACCGAATCGATAAGTGGGACTATGCCAACAGCAAAACGGTTAATTTGCTGACAGCGTCAGGTGTTTCCTCTAATAATGGAACGAAATCCACACCGAATCTGCAGGCTGACCTGTTCGGAGACTGGAGGGAAGAGGTGGTATGGCGGACAAGTGATAGCTCTGCCCTGCGGATCTACACCACAACTGCGATCACGGACAAGCGTATCTATACCCTGATGCATGATCCGGTGTATCGTCTTGGTATCGCATGGCAAAATGTGGCCTATAACCAACCGCCACACACCGGTTTTTATTTGGGTGAAGGCATGAGCACACCTCCGGTACCCAATATTCATTATGCAGGAAAGTAAGAGTGAGCCTGACTTAAGGCAACCAGAGCAAGATATAAAGCTAATCCGTTATGCCTGATCAGAGGACAACAGGGAAAATCCTGTTGTCCATTTTTTGTTTCTCTAAATCGGATTGAAATCGTGTAGAAATCGGAAAAAACGTTTGACAGGCTAGAGGGCTGCCCTTATGATATGCATATAACTTACTAAACAGGTAGGAATAATAAAAATGATTGCTTTAACGATTACGGAAGCAGTCATTACAGTCAGATGAGCGTAACATGAACAGAATAACGTTCTCACCGTATAGACGGAGGAACACCGCAGCACATCATTTCTGGATGAAGCATGCACGACCTTGGGTCGGCATGACTTTGTGAGGAAGAAGTGTGCGGGTGGTTCCTCTGTCTTTTGTTCTTTTTACGGTGCGTTCCATGCTGTTCAGCCTGCCTGAGGTAGTCATTGCAGAACCATTCTGGGGGGAGTGTTGTTTATGAAAAAGAGAATTCATAAGGGTATTCTGGTTGGTCTGGCATTGGTATTAACAGGGGTGCTGGCGGCATGCGGGGCGGAGAGCGGCAGCTCCAGCGCAGCAGGAACATCGGGAGAGCAGGATAGCGGCAAGGAAGCTGTCAAAGCCATCGAGCTGCTGAATGTATCTTATGATCCGACGCGGGAGCTGTATGAGCAATATAACAAGGCGTTTGCGGCATATTGGCAAAAAGAAAAAGGCCAGGAAGTGACGATCAAGCAGTCACACGGCGGTTCCGGTAAACAGAGTCGTTCCGTGATTGATGGCTTGGACGCAGATATCGTTACACTGGCACTGGGATATGATATCGATGCAATCGAGGATAAGGGGCTGATTAATGCGGGTTGGCAGGATAAATACGAGCATAACAGCTCCCCGTATACCTCAACCATTGTATTTTTGGTACGCAAAGGCAATCCGAAAGGCATCAAGGACTGGGATGATTTGATCAAAGGAGATACCCAGGTTATCACTCCAAATCCGAAAACGTCCGGTGGAGCAAGATGGAATTACCTGGCGGCATGGGGATATGCGCTGAAGAAAAACAACAATGATGAGGAGAAGGCGAAGGAATTCGTTGGTGAACTCTTCAAGCATGCACCTGTACTTGATTCCGGGGCACGTGGCTCTACGACAACGTTTGTTGAACGTGGTATCGGTGATGTACTGCTTGCCTGGGAGAACGAAGCGTTCTTATCGGTAAAAGAGCTGGGTCCGGACAAATTCGATATTGTTGTACCTTCTGTCAGCATATTGGCTGAACCACCTGTAGCGATCGTGGATAAAAATGCAGATAAAAAGGGCAGTCGCGAGGTGGCAGACGCTTATCTGAAATATCTGTATAGCGAAGAGGGGCAGACCATTGCCGCGGAGAATTACTATCGCCCGACGCTGGATAGCGTGAAGGAAAAATTCAAAGACCAGTTCCCGGATGTTGAACTGTTTACGCTGAAGGATGTATTCGGCACTTGGCGGGATACGCAGGCCAAACATTTCAATGACGGCGGAATCTTTGACCAGATCTATGTTCCAGGCAGTTAAGGTTGAATACGAATAGAGCTCAAGACCATGTAAGCGGCCAACCAGCCCTACCGGCTGAAGGCAGAGAGGATGAACGTCCATGAGCAAGGTGATGGTGGCCCGGAGACGCACACTGCCGGGTTTCGGATTGACAATGGGGTACAGTGTGTTCTACCTGAGCCTGGTTGTGCTTATTCCACTGGCAGCGCTTATCTTTAACTCCACGGGACTGACCTGGTCCACACTGATTGAAACGGCAAGTAACCCACGGGTGCTTGCTTCTTTCAAGGTCAGCTTCCTGACAGCGGGTATAGCTGCCTTAATTAATCTGGTCCTTGGGCTGCTCTTGGCTTGGGTATTGGTCCGGTACGAGTTCCCAGGCAAACGCCTGTTTGATGCGGTCATTGACCTGCCATTTGCCCTGCCTACTGCAGTGGCGGGTGTTGCCCTTACGGCCCTCTATGCCGGAAATGGCTGGATAGGGCAGCTGGTGGAGCCCTTGGGTATCAAGCTGGCGTATTCACAGGCAGGTATTACCCTGGCGCTGATGTTTATCGGCATTCCGTTTGTTGTACGTACGGTACAACCGGTCTTGGAAGAGCTGGAGGCTGAAGTGGAAGAGGCTGCCGCCACGCTGGGAGCAGGGAGATGGCGCATCTTTCGGACGATATTGCTTCCGGACCTGATCCCGCCGCTGCTGACCGGGTTTGCGCTTGCCTTTGCCAGAGGCATTGGGGAATATGGTTCAGTCGTATTTATCTCGGGCAACATGCCGATGAAAACGGAGATTGCACCTCTGCTGATCATGGCGAAGCTGGAGCAGTTCGATTACGCGGGAGCTACGGCTGTAGCTTTGCTGTTGCTGCTGGTTTCTTTTGTCCTGCTGCTGGTGATTAACTCTCTTCAGCGCTGGAGCAGGAAGGCAGGCCGGGCATAGATTATCGTAGGCTAACCTATATAAGTTAAACTTACATTTACACCATAACGGAGTGGACAGAAAAATCTGGAGATAACAGCAATCGGAAGATGTTCTGGCCGTGCAGTGTTCCAGTGTAAAATTATTAGTTCAACTTATATAAACTAAAAGGAGGTACATATTATGGCGGGTTCCGTTCCATTAACGCCTGCTCCCCAAGCGCGAACCGGTCCGGGGCCAAATCGTGCAACCACGGAAGCTCCATGGGTCAAATGGCTGTTGATTGGACTGGCGAGTCTGGTGCTGCTCTGGCTTCTCATTTTGCCTTTAATCATGGTGATGATGGAAGCGCTGAAGCAGGGGTGGGGTGTCTATATTGCAGCACTTACCGAACCGGATGCCATGTCTGCCCTGAAGCTGACACTGCTGGTTGCGGCAATTACCGTGCCACTGAATACGATATTCGGTGTAGTCGCTGCCTGGGTCATAACCAAGTTTCAATTCAAAGGAAAGGGAGTTATGATCACGTTGATTGATCTCCCCTTCTCCATCTCGCCGGTGGTCGGCGGGTTGATCTTTGTGCTGGTATTCGGTTCCAATGGCTGGTTTGGTCCGTGGCTGGCGGAGCATGATATTAAAATTATTTTTGCCTTGCCTGGTATTGTAATTGCAACGTTGTTTATTACCTTTCCTTTTGTGGCGCGAGAGCTCATCCCGTTAATGGAGGATCAGGGGACGCGGGAAGAGGAGGCAGCAGTAACACTCGGCGCTTCTGGATGGCGAATCTTCTGGAATGTCACGCTGCCCAATATCAAGTGGGGGCTGCTGTATGGCATCATTCTGTGTAATGCCCGTGCGATGGGCGAGTTCGGGGCCGTATCCGTGGTTTCGGGACATATCCGCGGAGAGACGAATACACTGCCGTTGCATGTCGAGATTCTGTACAACG
The DNA here is from genome assembly GCF_039831995.1 of Paenibacillus pabuli. NCBI lineage: Bacteria > Bacillati > Bacillota > Bacilli > Caryophanales > Paenibacillaceae > Paenibacillus > Paenibacillus pabuli. The sequence goes on along the minus strand of NZ_JBDOIO010000003.1, from coordinate 3,735,047 downwards.
AATATCAGTTCTCGGCATCATTCGCTGTCGCTTCCTTATTACTGATTCTGGCTCTGGCAACGCTGCTGCTCAAGAGCTGGCTGGGACACAGAACGGTTTCAGAGAAGTAATCGAGGGTCCGAATTCCGGCCCTTTTCCAACCTTTAAGGGAGAGTTTATGAGTTCATTACATTTCGGTTATGTTTCTTGAAAATACAGATTGACAGCAACTGGAAGCCCTGCTAATGTATAAACCAAGTATATAGGTTGGATAAGAATGAATTATAAGTCGGACGAATGATCATGTGTCAATAATATAGTGGGCAGCAGCCCGGGAAGAGGAGGCGGCTCTATGGCTAAGCCGTTAAAAGTGGATGAGGTATGGATGGATCGAATTGCCGGACAGCTGAATGACATGGAATTCGGCTCGCTTCACATCGTTGTACATGAAGGTCAGATTGTGCAGATGGAGCGGACTGAACGCAAACGATTTGAAAACACGCCTTCAGGCAGCACCTCCAAATCCGGCAGCACCGCGCGAAGCAGCACCCCCCGCTCCTTACGCGGATCGAACGCAAGTGCGAAGGGGTAGAGACTGAGGCGGCACCAGGGAGCAAGGATGGAAGCATAGAATGGCTTGGCGTGATCTACACATATGTTTCGCAAAACAAACGTACTCCTTCAGAAATTCATTGGGAATTCACAGTGCGTTAATGCGACCAAACTATTTTGTGGGATTTGTCTCCATTTGTCCGTTATACCATTCATTAGCCTCAGTCAGTACCTGTTGTCCGCCTGCTTCCATAAATTCCTCTACGAAGGTATCGAAACTTTCAACAGGCTGATCACCGGTGATGATGGAGATGTATGCTCTGTCCCTCATGCTAATCAACTCAGATGAATATTGAATCAGGGCAGGGGTTGCCACCTCCAGATGATTATAGATACCGTTCTCCGTCAATCCTTCAGATGCAGCCCACTGCTCCCGTTTGCCGGAGGGAGCACCGGGAACAGTCATGCCAATACTGGAGCCGATCATATTGTTGTAATTCTCCATATGGTTATATGGGGGAAGAATGTGAAACTCCCCCTCAGATGCAGCGCTCCAATCCCAGTGTTTGCCTGGAAGGCCATATTCCATTTTGATCTGCTCCACCGGATCGGAGTTTGCACTGACATAATCAAGTATTTCGAGAATTTTCTCCAGTTTACCAGGCTCGTTCACAGCATCAGCCCCGAACGTAATAAAACTCATCAGCAGATTGTAGCCTTTTGAGCCACTGAGTCCATCAGGTCCTGTAACAGGAGGACCGAATTCAATGCCTGCAGTGGCGTTCTTCTGTAGGAGTTCATGGACATTGAACATGGCTCCTACGGGGATTTCTTCGCCCTTTTCATTGAGGACGCTATAGTCTCCTTCTTGAGTCCAATGATAATAGTTACCCATCGAGGTCATCCCAATTCTGCTGTTAATAAACGCATGGGACAAATGCTTATATCCACCTTTATTTTCCCCGGTTATAAACTCAGGATCAATAATTCCATCCTTATACCACTTTTGCAGATAAGCCAGGGCTTTCTTCATCTCAGGTTCCAAAGCCCCGATCACGAGTCGGTTATTTTTTTGGTTAAAATACAGCTGTTCAGTAAAAACGGACTGCCCAAAAGCGCCAAAAACGACATTCAAGCCCTCTTTGGACAACCCGTACGTATCCTGTTTTCCATTCCCGTCAGGATCACCTTTGGCGAAAGCATACATAACCGTTTCAAATTCCTCCAGTGTTTCCGGAATATCCAGCCCAAGTTGGTCCAGCCAGTCTTTTCGATATACGACAGGGGTCCGGTAGATGTTAGTCTGATTGATAACCGGAATGCCATATAAGGCACCGTTTATTTTTCCGTACTCCAAGTAACGTGAATCATAATCACGGATCCGCTTTACAATATTAGGCGCATATTCTTCTAGTACATTCTCTGGAATTTCTGCTAAAACCTCTTGCATTTGATATTTAAGCAGATCATGTGGCTGCCTGATCCGAAGAAGATCCGGTATGTTCCCTTGAGCGAGCTCCAAATCCAGCAGGTCCTCATAGCGCTTGTTCTCAAGGTTCCACACCTCTAGATTCACATCAAAAAGATCCTCAATATAGATAATCATTTCGGCATCCTCAGGAACAGCGGTATTTTGATGCATGGTCCAGGAAATCGTATACGGCGGCTCGGTATCCTTCTCGGGTTTTTCAGCGTGTTTCTGCTGCTTCACTTGTACGCTTGGTTCCCCTAAAACGGTACAGCCGCTCATGCATATGGCAAGGATAACTGTTGTTATAAATAGACACAGAGCTCTTGAAAGGTTGAGGTTCATCGTAGCTCCTTCTTCTTTATTTGATATCTGGAACAATATCCAATTGGTAGGGATGACCTATCGGCAACTCAGTTCATCAGGCTGCGCATGAAGTTTTTCGGTGTGCAGCCATGAATCTCTTTGAACTTCTTAATGAAGTAAGCAGAGGTACGGTAACCGACCGTGCTCGCGACCTGCTCAATGGTAAATTCCTGTTGTGCGATGAGTTCGCGTGCGCGTTCCATTCTCTGATTCGTGACATATTCCGAATAGGCGATACCGGTTTCTTCCTTGAAAATCTTACTGAGATACTTGGGGCTGATAAACACTTGTTCAGCGACATGATCCAGCGTGAGATCGCCCGAAATGTGCTCGCGAACATAGGCTTTGACAGCCGAAATGGTATCCGGGCTCCTTACCTCGCTTCGTTTCTCCATATGCATAACAAATTCGGTTACCAGATGAATCATCCATTCCGAATACCGGTTGATATTGTAGAACGTGGAATATTGCTTGTACAAATTCATCGAGCTCGCCTCGGCGGGCTGCCAACGCACCTGACTGATGCAGTCAGCGTAAATGGAAACCATTTTTAATAAAATAATGCGACTGTATTCGGCTGAATACATGCCTTCCTTGATTGTCGATATCACATCCTGAATGGCCTGGACCGTACCGTCCACATCACGGGATTGCAATTTCTTCTCAAAATTCATGAGGTACGCATCCGGAATTTCCAAACTGCTGTTTTCCCTGTCCAAAAGATCAAGATCTTGAATCGCAGACAGAGCGGGAAAGAAATAGCTGTATTGGATCAAGGCTCTCGCCTCATGATAGCTTGTGTGGATCTTCGTGAAATGCTCTACCCAGCCGCCTAACGATAATGCAAAATCCAGACCGAATCTGCTTCTCGCCTCGGAGTGAATAACGTTTACAATATGATCAGAAAGAGGCTCTTCGAGTTGATTCGTACAGATGATCACTGCTATTTTGTGATCCTGCAATTCTTCCGCGAGCAGCTTTGTCTCAGCAATTTCTGCTGTCTCCAGCTGCTGAATCATGGTGTACAACGTATGCTGCAGCTGTCGTGGCTGCAGTTCCTTCCACTTCTCACTGACGGGATCAATGACGATGCAGCGAAAGCGGGAGTAGGCCATCGAAACCTGAACAGATTGCAGTTGTTCCGTAAGTTCCTCGGGTGTAAATCGGTTATTTAACATATTCAGCATGATACTGTGCTTAATCATCTTGTGATTGGCCTGCAGCGTTTCTTCAAGACTGTCGACTTTAATGGAAAGGCTGCTGATAGCAGAATCAATGAACCGATATTCATTCTGCTTCAGGTTGCTGGGGCTATCCATCCTGCCCTTGATATTATTCAGGATTCGCTTAAGAGGACTATAATTAGCAACGGTGAAGACTAACGACATGGCCATTCCAACCGCAATAGCAAGCAAACCCAGAAGAACAGAGACCTCCTTTAAGCTATCGAGCTTATAATAGAAGCTTTTATTCGGAGTGGTCGTGTATATCCTCCATCCGTTCTCTTTAAATTGATCCTGGGAAACAACATAAGAATCATGATTAAATATTTGCGTGAAGCTCTCCTCTGAAGAAGGAATGGAGAGCAACGATTGAAGCAGATTCTCGTTCGTGGAGCTGCCTAACATCGATTTATCAGCCGCAGAAATGACGATTCCATCCTGATCTACGATGTATGTATTTTCATAGTCGGCAGGGATCATATTTTGAATGATCTGACTAATTGTCGATTCTTTGATATCAATCGCAATCATGACCTTACTGTCTTGTCCAGAGGATCGAAACGGGTAACCGTGGACATAGGAGATTAAAGGACTCATGTCGCTCTGTTCAGGCGATTCGATATAAGCATCCTGAGGAACCATGCGAGTCTGCATCCATAAGGAGCTTTTTTCACTCTCTTTCATTGCTTCAATCCAGTCCGCTGTAGGATTCATGCTGGAAGGAGTGTTCTCATAGAGCATCAGCCCATGTACAGATGAGATCATAAAATGATTCTTTGTATCGTACACATGAATGGCCTGAATCAGGTCGGAATAATTTTGCACCTGACTTTTGAGCAGCTGCTCAATGTCCAGAATTTTGCTGTGGTTTCCTTGTAAGCTATCCAAATGAATGCTGACGGGGCTGCCCAAGGCTAGAGAAAGATAGACCTGATTCACCTTCTGGATAACGGAGCTCTCGATATAATTGACAGTACTTTGCAGCAGCAATTGTTTATTGATTCGAATCTCCTTGCTGTATTGATGGGAGAAGAAGACATATAAGATAGAACCAAAAAGAAGCGCAATGACAAGGACGACAGCAAGATAGGAAAGAACCATCCTGGATCTTACAGACTGGAAGAGCTTGCGCATTCTTTTTCCTCCTTCATCACTGGTTTCTAGACAACTTCATCATTATATAATAGCCCCGGGACTAGAAATCATGTTGATCGAAATTTAACAAACACAACCCAAATAATTTACGCTCCGTTAATCTAAATTTACAAACATCTATACTATAGATAACGATTCTATTATTCACTCTTTTTTGGGGAGAGTACACATGCCAAAACGTACGAATTTGATATAAAACGGAATTTGTTCTATAGATGCCAGGCTCCCCTGGGTGCTAAAGTTAACCCCAGATCAGACACGGAATGAATGGAGACCATCCTACACATTCGCTGATGAAGTCGAAAAATTACGATTATGGGAGCGTGTATTTGCAGGCCATGAGAAAACCACTTAAAAAATCACTGGCATTACTTCTAATGTTGTCTATGGTAAGCCCGACGTTTGCAGATCGGAGTTTTGCAGCCGATCAGAAGATTCAGTTCTCTGATATTAAGGGACACTGGGCGGAAGCAAACATTCAAGCATGGGGTGATGAAGGACTGATTCGAGGTTATTTGGATCGTTCATTCAAACCAAACAACGAGATTACTAGAGCAGAATTTATGAATCTAGTGAATGGTGCTTTTGGATATGCAGGACAAGCTGCTATTAACTTTAATGATGTTTCTGAGGATGCATGGTATTACCAGGCGGTTTCTACAGCTAATGCAGCTGGATATATGGATGGTTATACGGACCAAACAATGAAGCCTCAAAATCCGATCACACGTCAGGAAGCGGCAAAAATCATCGCTGGCATTCTGAATCTGGACCTGAATGAGGGAGCTGCAAATGCATTTAGCGATGCTTCGTCCATTGCGGATTGGAGCAAAGGAGCTGTAGGCGGAACTGCAGCAGCAAAAATTATATCCGGATATTCAGATGGAAGCTTTAAACCTCTTCAGTCCATCACGCGTGCAGAAGCTGTAAGTGCACTTTTTAATGCCTTGGAAATGGATTCCAATACAGATGCTAAACCATCCAAGCCAAAGGGAACGGCTAGTGTGCTGAATGTTGAAGCTCCTGCCGAAGAAGCTCGTTTATCTGCGGTCGAACATGGAGGGAATGCGGAAGACGGCACGTTGAAAAATATCGCGGCAACAAATCCATTTATTGATATTTTGGATGGTTTTGAACAAGTCTGGTCCATGAACCAATCAGATTGGAGAGATGGAACAGCCGCAACGAAACCGGGAGTAAAGGGAGAGGTTGCCAAGTATGGAGATGGACCAACCCCATATTATGATGGCTTTAAAAATGATCAAAAAACAGCTGTAGCAGATCAGAAAACATTCGCGAACGAAGAGATTCGAGATAAAGCGACTTGGGTTGCCAATATCAAATATGTAGAAGATGTTACGCAAAATCGTACCGATGAAGAGGCCTTAGCCGCGTATTATGATGACCAAAGAGATAAGATCTACAGTATGATGGAGGCTTTCGGGCCGCTGGCTAACACGTATGTAGACATCGTCAAGCCAACGACAAGCGTTGAGAGAGACATCAATGACATGGATGTTGTATTGACAGAAGAAACGGCAGAAGACCAAAGCCAGGGAATTGGAAGTGACTGGGCGAAGACGGAGCTTGCAGACATGGTAGCTCTGGTGGATTTGGTTCGATTCAAAATCCCTTCATCCTCCAACCCTTCGAAATACTTCTACTCGTCTCCAAGACCATGGAGAATGAATTCAGACGGAGAAGTGAAAGAGGTAGTCGATGAAAGTGGTTTGGCTGTGTGGGAAACATTAGGTGAAGGTGAAGTGAAAGAAGAACCTTTGGCTTCAGGTGGAACAAAAACAACAGGCGAAAAGCACTTCCAGCAATACGAAAGTAATGTTGAAATTATCCCAGCGTTAAGTTATGTAAGGAGAATAGCTGAGGATGGACGAGGAAAGGACGGAGCTTATCCGAGCGGGCATACGAGTGCTTCGTACCTATCTGTTCTTCCTTTTGCCTACGCTACGCCAGAACGATTCTCTGAATTTTTAACGAGAGCTGCCCAAATGGGTGAAAATCGAATTGTGACTGGGATGCACTCCCCGCTTGATGTAATAGGTGCTAGAATACAAGCGACAGCCATGACTGCATATGCATTCAATAAGGAAGAGAACCAAGAATTGATGGAGAAGGCATATGATAATGCAGGAGAGGTATTTGGAGCATTAGCACAGGAAGAAAATATGAGTTTATATGATTATGCACACACCGTAACAGAGGACTATACATTCAAAAGTGCATACGATGAAAAGAAATGGGAAGATCATGACGCCAACAAAGCCTTCTACAGAGAAAAACTCACGTATGGTCTGCCACAAACAGGGATCAAAGGTTTGGCTCCTGAAGTGCCGCAGGGTGCAGAAGCTCTATTAAAAACACGTCAGCCTTATTTGACCGATGAGCAGCGTAGAGAAGTATTGTATACGACATCCATTGATTCCGGTTATCCGGTACTGGACGAATCAAAGGGTTGGGGCAGATTGGATTTGGTGACAGCAGCGGATGGCTATGGTGCATTCTTGAACAACGTAACCGTGGATATGGATGCTTCCAAAGGGCGTTTCAATGCAGAGGATTGGTGGAGAAATGACATCTCCGGCAGTGGAATGCTGACGAAAAAGGGAACAGGAACGCTTACCATGACAGGGAATAACAGTTATACAGGCGGAACATTGCTGCAAGCAGGAACACTGGTGGCTGAATCTGCAACTGCTTTGGGTCAGGGTGATCTGTATGTGGAGAATGGAAAGGTCATCGTTCATGCGGATGGAGCATTGCAATTAAATAGAAACTTTACTATGGACAACGGAACGTTGGAAATGGTTATGGACGATGATAACAGTCAGATTAATGTTGGCAAAAAGCTGTATCTCGATGGAGGAAGCCTCCATCTGGACCTGTCCAACTATAAGATTGAAGGTTCCAAAGATATTACTTTAATCACGGCTAATGTAATTAAAGGTGAATTCGACCAAGTAACTGCGGATGGTTATGACGTTCAGGTTACTTACGAAAAGGATCGCATCATTGCACATGTTGTAGCCAAATAAGCTAACTCATTTTTGTCGAAGCACTACTATCTTTATAAAGGAAAGGGCTGAACTACGTCGTAGTCCAGCCCTTTTTGCATGCTAAGAAACAAAGGATTCAGTTAATGAGAGTCCCGGCTCATCGATTGGTTAACAAAGGTACTAATACAAAAGAGGATGATCCCGAGTTATTCGCCAGTATGGGTACTCGTTTTACGTGTTGGATTCACTTCCAGCTCAGCAGCGGTCTCCTTCGTTGGTTCCAGCTCGGTATGACCTGCGTAAGGGCGATCACTCCGTGGGCGGGTTCCGGTAAACCCGAATCCTGAAACGAAGAAGATCACCTGTAATCCCAGGGCATAGGGAGCAGCAGCAAGATCAATCAGATGGAGCAATGAGCATAGCACAATCAGTAATGAGAGTATTTTGGTTACTGTACCTGATGTATCGCGGCGCATGCTGGTCCAGAGCAGATAACCATACATTATGGTAATCATTAAGGAAACCGCACGTAACCACGGCAGGACGCTCTCCCATGACGCTGCGGAAACGTCCAACAGTCGCTGATGGAACACGAGATCAGCGAACAGAAACAGTGTAGCAGCCAGTGCAGCTGGTTCGGCTAGAGGCCGAAAGATTGTCCAGATGGCTTGTCCCCAATGATCCGTTCGGGTATCTTGGCTGAGTTCGTCGGATAATGCTGTACACTCTCGTTCCAATGCTCTCTGCATCAGCGAGAGTCTGGCAGGATCATGCTCCTTGATGCAGTCTCGGATCTGATCCTGTAACGGAGAGGAGAGGCCAGATGCCGATTTGCAGGCTAACATGGCCATTAACAGCTCATGTTGTTCATTTTCTGGAAATGGATATTTTTGATGTTCCAGGATGGTGAGTTTTCCCAAGAGGGTTGTGCTTATGTATAATGTATCTCGTATCCTTCGCATTCGCCTTTCGTGGCTGCGGCGAATTTCAGTGGCTGACCATATGTATATCACCAGAAGCAAAGCCATGACTCCAAACAGCACAGCCTCAGCGCCCGGGCGCGATAGTAGATCTTCAATCCAAGGGTGAAACACACGTTTTCCTCCTTTGCACGAACTTGACGTATCTTGAAACACGCTTCACGTAAGCTTTCTCTCACTATTACACAGGAAGTAGATGAATTCAAGCAGAAAGGGGAACTATTCATGGATCAGGTGAATATTGAACACAATCCACCCACAGCAGCGGAGTATCTTGCCTTGCGACAAATTGCCGGTCTCAGTGCGATGAGCAAGGAGGGAGCAGAAATTGGACTGCCGAACAGTCTTTTTGCCGTATGTTTACGTAAAGAGGATGCACTGGTAGGCATGGGCAGGGTTATTGGAGATGGAGGCTGTTTCTTTCAGGTGGTGGATATTGCTGTCCACCCGGATGTTCAGGGCAGGGGGTATGGCAAGTTGATTATGAGCGAGATCATGAATTACTTGCATGAACATGTGCCTGCTCGAGGCTTGGTGAGTCTTCTTGCGGATGTACCTGCAGATCGCCTGTACTCCCAATTTGGCTTCACCTATACCCGCCCGAGATCGGAAGGCATGTGGTGGAAGCAAGGGGAGGATGGACCGATATAATTTAGTCATCCCGATCGTTAAGCCGCCCTAGCGGCTTTTTTGCTGTGTAAAAAATGCAGTGGATGTAGAAGATAGGTTTGATGTGCATCCATGTCGGTTTATTAACGATTGGTTTACAAGTGGATATATAGGGTTTAAGATGGCGTGAGCCGTTTAAGGTATATAACAATAGGATTAAGTATTACAATATAACGGTATGTTGACTAGATGATATCTACTGAAAAGAGGGATTGTATATGAAAGTTGCGATTTTTGGAGCAACCGGAACGATTGGAAAGACAATACTGTGGGAGCTGATGGACCGCGGGCATGAAGTGACTGCGATTGTGCGTGACCCGTCCAAAGTGGAAATGGTTCATGAACGTCTTCGTGTGGAAAAGGGCGATTTGTTGAATCCGGATCAGGTAGCCGATCTAACAGCAGGTCAGGAAGCTGTCATTAGTGCCTATGGCCCGAAATTCGGAGAAGAAGAGGAGCTGCTGGAAGTTACACGTTCACTGATTGAGGGTGTTCGCCGCGGCAAAGCCAGCCGTCTGGTTGTCGTTGGCGGAGCCGGCAGTCTGCTGACCGATTCGGGTGAGATGCTGATGGATACACCTGGCTTCCCGGAGGAAGTTAGAACACTGGCGAAGGCACACTTGGATGCTTATGGCTTAATCGAGGAATCGGATATCCACTGGACGTACATGAGCCCGGCGGCAACAATCACATCCGGACCGCGGACAGGTCATTTCCGTATTGGCATGAATCGTTTGGTGACCGATGATCTGGGAGAGAGCACGATCTCGGTTGGCGACTTCGCCGCAGCATTGGTGGATGAGCTTGATGATCCGCAGTTTATTGGTTCCCGTTTTACAGTAGCCTACTAAGGGAGAATTTTGCCGGGAGCCAGTAGAATCCAATAATGCCAAACGCTGAATTAGAAGTTACTCACCGGGGAGGGATGAACATTGTTTATCGTCACCGCTGAACAGATGCGAGCCGTAGATGAGCATACCATCCACAGGTTGGGCATTCCTGCTGCGAGCCTGATGGAGAACGCGGGCAGGGCCATAGCGGAGGAAGTTATCACCTTGTGCCGGGAAGAGGCAGCGGGCGGCAAGGTGGAACAGAAAGGGTGCCAGGAGCAGAGAGATGCGAAACAGGCACACACCGGGCCTGGTGATCGTGAGGGCTCTGGGGGCGACATCATCGCCGATCCGGCGCTGGTTATGGCGCACCCCGGTGATCAGCATTGGTACATGCTGATCGGCAAGGGCAATAATGGCGGGGATGGGCTGGTTGCGGCCCGCCATCTGCTTGAAGCGGGGCTCGGCGTGACCTTGATCTACGCCGATGCGCCCGAGTCACTGCGGGGCGAAGCCGCAGTGCAGCGGGATGCCGCTGCGCAGCTCGGCATCCCTGCCCTTGTCCACGGCCGTGAAGCCGTGGACTTCAGCCGGTGCACAGGCATCGTGGATGCGCTGCTGGGCACCGGCTCGCGTGGGGCGCCGCGAGGAGCCTACGCGGCGCTGATTGAGGCGGCGAACGACAGCGGCAAGCCGGTCGTGTCCGCCGATGTGCCAAGCGGGCTGAATGCCGACACCGGAGAGGTATACGAGCCCTGCATTCAAGCCAGGGTGACCGTATGCCTCGCGCTGCTGAAGCGCGGGCTTGTGCAGTATCCGGGCGCGTCAGCAGCGGGGCGCATCGTGGTGCGCGCCATCGGCATTCCGGCGCGGCTTGCGCCGGAGCACGGCCCCTCGGTCCGTCTATTGACCGAGGAAGTGATGCGCGGTGCCCTGAACGTGGACACGGACCGCCTGCGGGCACCGGATGGGCACAAGGGTACCTACGGCCACGTGCTGTTGGCCGCAGGCAGTCTGCCGATGAGCGGCGCTGGCCTGCTCTCGGCCAAAGCCGCGCTGCGCGCTGGCTGCGGGCTCGCCACATGGGCGCTGCCCGCGGCACTGCTGCCGCATGTCATCGGGAGCGTGCCCGAGCTTATGCTCGCTGCCGCCGCAGATGGCGACAGCGGCGAGTGGAACGCGGCTTCCGCCGACGCCTTGCTGCGTCTCGCGGAGAGCCGCGACGTGATCGCGACCGGGCCGGGCCTCGGCCGCTTCGAGGGCGACACCGGCTGGCTGCGCCGCCTGTGGCAACAGACGGATCGCCCGCTCGTCATCGATGCGGACGCCCTCAACATGCTCGCAGACTCGGGCCCAACCGGGCCTCGCGACTGGGGCCGGCGAAGTGCGGCGACCATCCTGACGCCGCACCCCGGAGAGATGGGCCGGCTGCTGGGCATGCCGCCCCCCGAAGTGCAGCGTGACCGGATTGGACACGCTGCACGGTACGCCCGCGAGCAGGGCGTGACCCTTGTGCTCAAAGGAGCACGAACGGTCATCGCAACGCCTTCCGGCGAGGCGTACATCAACACCACCGGGCACGCCGGCATGGCGACGGGCGGTGCCGGGGACGTATTGACCGGCATTATCGCCGGTCTGCTCGCCCAAGGGCTCAGCGCGGAGCAAGCAGCCGCTTTTGGTGTATACCTGCACGGCCAGGCTGCCGAGCAGGCTGCACTGCGGCGCGGTGACCCGGCGTCTCTGCTCGCAGGAGACATCATTGATGCACTGTAACCGCACTATCTTAGAAAGCCTTAACCTACGTGAGCGGAATAGTAAGCTGCGAAAATTAAGTCCTGTAATTAAAAACCTCCGCTTCTCTCTTACCAGGAGAAGCGGAGGTTTCTTGTTTCCAGTATTGAGACTGAAGAATTTCCAGCTACAAGCGGAAACGCTGCAGCTCCTGATGCATCTCCTCACTGATGTCACGCAGGGATTTAACCTTAATGCTCGCCTCTTCAAACGAGCGCTGCTGTTCAGTCGTTGAAGCTGTAATCTCTTCACTGCTGGCAGCCGACTGCTGCGTAATGGCACTAATATTTTCGATGGCCTGCTGCACCTGTGTACTTAGCTGACTTGATTGCTGCATATCTTCGGCCAGCTGGTTAATGCCTGTACTGATCTGTTCCACACTGTCACGAATCGCGGAGAAGGAATTCCGGGTTTGTCCAGTCGCCTTATCCTGTTCTGCGAAGAGCTGCATACTTTGCGTCACAGAACCCTTCACCTTGTCCATGGCGCTTGTGATTTCACCCACAGCGGCATAGATATGCTGCACAGATTGTGCAGACTGTTCTGCGAGCTTGTTGACTTCTCCTGCAACGACGGCGAAACCGCGTCCGGCTTCTCCTGCACGAGCCGCTTCAATTGAAGCGTTCAGGGACAGCAGTGTTGTCTGCTTGGCGATCTCCGACACGTAGCCTGTCATCGTGGTGATGCGGGCTGCGCTTTCTTCCAGTTCCAGCACAGTCTGTTCAACCTCGGCCATAGCTGCCCGGTTCACTTCAGCCAGGCGGAGCTGCTCTTCAATGGCAATGTGTCCTTCCTGAACCGTGCTCAGGACCTCATTGCCATGCATGGCTGATTGGGAGGTGGCCTGAAGATTGCTGCCGAAAGTCTGCTGCATCTTGTCTACAACCATAACCGTCTCACTCAGATCCTCCGCAATTTTCTGGCTGCCGATCGACAGCTCTTCTGTCGTCCGGGAGACCTGCTGCACAATGGCCCGCATGGTGTCATTTCCACGATCGATATCCTGAGCCATGCCGTCGACCCGTTTTCCGGCGGTATCGATGGATTGGATGATGTTACGGATGTTTCCCGTCATGAGACGGAAGGAGCGATTCAGCTCATCCAATTCATCCTTGCCCCGAGTTTCAGGCAACGGCTGAGACAGATCGCCGTTTGCGATCTGTCCTGCAGCGATCTTCAACACCCGAATACGTTTGGCCAGCTTCCGTGATGTATACATATTGAACAGCATGGCAGCAACGAGCAGGAGGGCAGCGCCACCCAGCGCAATTTGCCAAGTCTGCTGAATGTCCCGTTCCAGATTGATTGTATGCTGTTCATACCGTTCCTTGGTTATTTCATCAAGCATGTAGATATCATTTTGAATACCTTGCACACGCGTGCTGTATCGTTTGGCTTCCGAGCTGTCCAAGGCCGTCATGGCTTCAGTCGCACCCTGATCCAGCGCGGTCAGTTTTGTTTGGATAGATCCCATCAGCCGAAGCTGTTCATCGGTTTCCAGTAGACCATCGTTAAGCTCTTGAATCATCGCTTTGCCTTCGCTCAATAAACCGAGTACGGCATCCTGATTGCCTGCTGTCATGGAGAAAGAGAACACATCCAGCGCTTGCTGGGTCTGAATCTGATTGGCTTTGAGTTCACTGACCTTGAGCATGGCAGGGACCAGGTTTTGATTTTTGGCGTTGATGCCCAGTAACTGAAAGATGATATAAGCTACCAGCACAAGACATAAAAGCAGTGAAATTAATGCATTAATGATCAGTTTGCCTTGCAATTTCATAAGCATATCTCCTCCGATCCGTCGATTTAGGGTTCAAGTGTAATTTTGGTTTTGCCGGATATGATCTCTGCTTTCCGATCTTCGAAGGTTTGCTGCTGTTCCTCACTGAGTGTGATGTTATGTAGCGCCGTTAAGCCTACGGCATCTTCTGCTAGTCCTTCGACCATGTTTTGCTCCGGGAAGGAGTGATTATTTTCCGTAAACGTGTTAACCGCGTTATAGATAGATACATTAACATTTTTCAACATGGATGTAAGAACGGCCTTTTCCGCCAAAAAGAATTGATCCGTATCCACGCCAATGGCGTATTTCCCCAATTTCTGAATTTCAGTTAGTGAGCCTACCCCCGTGAGGCCTGCTGCAACATAAATGACATCCACGCCTTGCTCCTGAATCATCTTCGCTGCTAGTTCCTCGCCAAGTTTTGAATTACCGAAGTCTCCAGCGTAAACGACCTGAACCGTAGCATCCGGATTGACAGCCTGTACCCCTTGTTCGAAGCCTTGCTGAAAATCGCGGAGAAGAGGAATCTCCATTCCACCCAAAAAGCCTACGTGATCTTCGGTTGTTGCGAAGCCGGCAATCATGCCAGCGAGATAACTGCCTTCTTCACTACGGAATGACATCGAGGTCACGTTTGGCAATTCGGAGTGCCCGTCGACAACAAGAAACTGCTGGTCCGGATATTTTTGAGCGACCTTTTCCAGATCCGGCAGGAGGGTGTCGCTGAGTCCGATAATCAAATCCACGCCTTCTTGTGCGAATTGCTCAAATGCCGTTTCTGCGGTTAATTCACTCCCAGGTTCCTTATAGTCAAACCGAATCGTGTTTTCATTTCTGGCCTGAACCAGTCCTTCAAAAGCAGCATCGTTGAATGAACGGTCGCCAAGGCCGACTTCCGTAAGCACAATACCTACTTTGGTCCGCTCGTCTGCTGCCGTTTCGTTTTGCGTAGATGAACATGCACCCAGCATCAACACCATTACAAGTAAAATCATGGTCCATACAGCTCGGGTGTCCCTTTTTGTTTTCATGTGTCATACCCTCATTTCTATAGAAGTAGTGATGTGTGAGGTGAGGCTTTTGCCCTATATGTATATCGGCTGGGGGGAGGGTGGGGATTATGGTTAATGATGAAAATTTACGAAAATCTTAATCGATTTCATGATTTATACATTCCTGTTACAAAATCTGGCAGGGTTGATTAACATAACGTAATCCATGCCGATCATCTAACCCAAAAAGGCAAAGAAAAGATCAGTCAGATGATCTCTTCTTTGCCTTTATATCTGGTTATCTTGTGCAGTGAGGATAATAGCGATCTTTGAATGATCAGCCATCCTCTATATATCAACGGCGTCTCCTGCTGCCGAAGCAAATGGTCTGCTTACGGTTGCTCCTGCCCAGACACTGCGTACATACGCCTCATTATGCTGTATTACCATGCAGCCACCGATCCGTCTGTCCGGCTTTCGGTGCCAGCGCATAGTACTCCGCTGTGTAGGTCACGCCATATAATCTGGCCGCGTCCAAACATGGATGGGTCGAGAGCAACCTGAATATCATGCCCTTTACGGGCAAGTGCTTGTGCAATATGCTGCGGAAAGCCGGTCTCCACCAGTATCGTTTTGCCTTTTGTCCACTGCCACCTTGGAGAATCCAGTGCTGCCTGCGGATTCAAGTGGAAGTCTACCGTGTTCATGACCACCTGCACATGGCCCTGAGGCTGCATGAAACCGCCCATGACCCGAATGGGCCAACCGCCTCGTCTCCGCGCGTAAGGAATCCTGGAATGATCGTATGATACGTGCGTTTGCCTGGCTCCAGTGCGTTGGCCTGATCCGGATCGAGTGAGAAGTTATGGCCCCGATTCTGCAGGGCGATGCCTGTTCCCGGTACAACCAGCCCGGAGCCGAAGCCCATATAATTGCTCTGGATGAAGGAAACCATGTTGCCTTCACCGTCAGCCGCAGCGAGGTACACCGTACCACTTCCCTTCGGATCGCCTGCTTCAGGCATGCGCGCCACATCCCCGATGAGTTTACGCCGCTCTTCCGCATACGCCTCGGATAGAAGCTCCTTCACCGTCACACCCATCTTCCGCTCCTCGGTAATATATCTCTCCCCATCGGCAAATGCGAGCTTCATTGCTTCAAGCTGTCTGTGGTATCCGAGCACGGATTCCTTTACTTCAAATTCAAAACCTTTGAGCAGATTGAGCGCTGACAGGGCAATCAGTCCCTGACCGTTTGGCGGGATCTCCCAAACATCGTAGCCACGATAGGAAACCGAGATGGGATCGACCCATTCAGGCTGAAATGCCGCCAGATCGTCTTTGGTCAGGTAGCCGCCATGCTCTGCCATAAATGAATGAATGTGCTCCGCGCGTTCTCCTTCGTAAAAGTCACGTGCGTTGCTCTCCCCGATTCGGCGCAGTGTAGCCGCATGATCCGGCGAACGCCACATCTCGCCCGCGGCCGGAACACGCCCGCCTGGAGCGAATGTCTCAAACCATGCACGCCCGGCTGCCGCATCGCCCTGGCGTGCATAAATGTCCGCTGCCCGTGCCCAGTAGCGCGCCAGCCCAGGCGCAAGCGGGTAACCTTCCTCCGCGTAGCGGACAGCCGGTTCCAGCGCTTCCGCCAGCGTGAGCCGCCCGAAGCGGCGACTCAGCTCCGCCCAACCCGCCGGTGCGCCAGGCACCGTCACCGGGATGACCCCAAGCTTCGGCATCTCCGAATGGCCTGCCGCCTTGAGCGCCTCAATGGATATGCTCTGAGGCGCGGGCCCGCTGGCGTTCAGGCCGTGCAGCTTGCCCTCGGTCCAGACGAGGGCAAAGGCATCGCCCCCGATGCCATTGGACGTTGGCTCCAGCAGGGTGAGCGCAGCAGCCGTTGCGATCGCGGCATCAATCGCGTTGCCGCCTTTTTTTAACACATCCAGACCGGCTTGTGCTGCAAGAGGCTGTGAAGTGGCGACCATGCCTTTGTTGGCATAAACGGGCACACGATAAGAGGGATACGGTTGATAGAGTGGATCGTAGTTCATCAGACGGTTCAGCTCCTTGTCCCAAGATGTCAGGTTCCGGTATGACCGGATGCTATACTCCTAACCCACTTCGGAACAAGATCATGAATCTCCTGCTGAACCTGCCAAATCCAACCTGACATAGACGATAAATCGGGTAAGGAAGTACATCATATTTTATTCAATACTTATTGGCTTTCACTACGTTTGAGCTTACGTGGTCACCATATCGCCGCCGTTGATATGAATGCACTCACCGGTTACATACGAAGAATCACGCGATGCGAGATAGACATAGGCAGCGGCCAGTTCATACGGCTGGCCTGCACGTCCCATGGGTGTTTCGGTTCCAAACACCTGCACATCCTCAGCAGAGAAGCTGGAGGGAATGAGCGGCGTCCAGATGGGACCGGGAGCTACGCAATTGACCCGAATTCCCTGAGATGCCAGCGATTTGGCGAGTACGCGTGTCAGGGAGACAACAGCCCCTTTGGTGGAGGAGTAGTCGATCAGCTGTACATTTCCCTTATAGGCTGTAATGGAAGCCGTGTTGATGATGGAAGCCCCTTGGCACATATGCGGGAGTGCGGCCTGAATCAGAAAAAAATAGGAAAACACATTGGTCTGAAACGTATGGTAGAGCTGTTCCTCCGTTATGTCGACAATGCTCGGCTGCACATACTGCACGGCGTGATTGTTGACCAGAATGTCTATTTTCCCGAAGGTTTCCATCGTTGTGCGGATGACAGCATCACAATTCTTCTTCAGCCGAAGATCGATCTCAATGAGCAGGCAGCGCTGGCCCAGCTCCACAATGCGGTCCCGAGTCCACTCGGCGTCTGTCCGTTCATACAGGTAAGCAATGACAATATCGGCACCTTCCTTGGCAAAAGCAATGGCGGCGGCTCTGCCAATTCCACTGTCCCCGCCCGTGATGATGGCTACTTTGCCATCCAGCTTGCAGCTGCCGATATAAGCCGGGTCCTCGCTAATGGGTTCAGGTACCATGAGCGTTTCCAGGCCGGGCTGCTGGTTCTGATGCTGGGGTGGGAATGCCAAATTCTGCTCTTTGCAGACCGTCTTCACACCATAAAAAGGGTAGACAGGATTCATTCGCTTTGCATCCTCCTCGAACATTCATTGATACGCCTAAGCTATGCATTCGCCCAGAAGAAGGTGCGGCGAGGGAAGAAGTCATTTGTTTTTTGAAGGAGAAATATACCATAATAAGGATGTGGGTGATCAAAATAATGGAGGTGTCAGGAGCGAGTGAATATTCAAGGAATCAATCATCTGTGCTTTTCCGTATCCAATCTGGAACGGTCCATTACCTTTTATGAGCAGGCTCTCGGTGCCCGGATTCAGGTGAAGGGCCGCAAGCTGGCGTATTTTGAACTGGCTGGTCTCTGGATCGCTTTGAATCAGGAAGATGTTATTCGCAATTATACTGAACGAACCTATACACATATTGCATTCACTGTGAAGGAAGAGGAGTTTGATAAGTCTGTGCAAGAGCTACAGGCAGCAGGGGCTGATATTCTTCCTGGCAGAGCGCGTGATCCCAAAGATGCAAGGTCTGTTTATTTCACGGATCCCGA
This sequence comes from Paenibacillus pabuli, assembly GCF_039831995.1. Taxonomy (NCBI): domain Bacteria; kingdom Bacillati; phylum Bacillota; class Bacilli; order Caryophanales; family Paenibacillaceae; genus Paenibacillus; species Paenibacillus pabuli. Next base: position 3,716,618 of record NZ_JBDOIO010000003.1, on the reverse strand, counting down.
TGGTCATCTGTTCGAACTGCACACAGGCACCATGAAGCAAAGACTGGATTATTATCGTGAAGATAAACCACATATGACTTTTTATACGTAAAAATAGACAAGGAATCTATGTGGAGGAACCTGACATGAGTATTGTGTAAACAATGGAATTTCCTGTAATATGGACAGGTATACCTTAATTCACCACCGTTAAATAATTTTGTTCATTCCCGAGGAGGTTGGTCATGCTTCAGTTTCCCAAACCGGATGTAGAGCAATATTTCCAGACGTATCGGATTTCGCACTTTGCCGTATCGGCTGACGAGAAACGTTTGTTTTTTGACAGCAATCTGAACGGTGAACCGAATATCTGGGCTATGGATTTGCCGGGTGGATACCCGTATCCCTTGACGTATTTGAATCAGAGCAGTCAGTTTATCAAACCCGACCCGCTTGGACGCCATATCCTCACAGCGTTTGATCGGGACGGCGATGAGAACTATCATCTATATGCCCTTAAACCCGAAGGTGGCGTGCCACTGTCAATTGTGTCTGCAGAGCCGAATGACCGCTGTTATTTCTCCGAGTTGTCCGAGGATGGGCAGCGCCTGTATTACGTAACGAGTGCGGGTAACCCGAATTATCTCAATTCACGTCGAATTGACCTGGAGACGGGAGAGGACGTGCTTTTGCACAGCGGGGAAGAAGCGACGAGCCACTTGGTTGCAGTAAGTTCCGATGAGAAGAGCTTTGTGGTGTTGAAAATGTATTCCAATACGTATCAGACGGCGCAACTGCACCGTGAAGGGGAGATTATATCGATTCTGCCCGACTCGCAGCGACAAAGCCAGGTATCCGATATTCTTTTTGCAGATGACCATCGGCTTCTGCTGACTACCAATGATAACGAAGCATATTCCTATGTGGCTGAATATAGACTGGATAACCGCGAGTTCCGACCTTTGTGCAAAGTCGAAGGGGAGGACGTGGAGATGATTCGCTGGCATGAGGCATCGGAAACACTGTACTTCTGGACGCTCACAGGTACGGAGAACCGGATGTACGTTCTGGGCAAAGATGCTGTGCAGCCTCGGCGCCTCGACATGCCACTTGATACGGTAGAACACGCGCGCGTAACCAAAGCTGGCAATGTGTACATCCTTGGCCGGGGGGCGATTCAGCCACATAATATTTATCGTTTGCCTGCGGGTAGTGACTCTTGGGAATCTCTGACGGCTAACCGGGTAACAGGGCTTGATCCGGATGATCTGGTCTATCCAGACATGGTTCGGTACAACTCATATGACGGGCTGGAAATTGAGGCGCTTTTGTTTAAAGCCAAACCGGAGCAGGCCAACGGTTATACCGTGTTTTGGCCGCATGGCGGACCGCAGGCCTCGGAAGCGAAGTTTTTTCGGCCGATGTTTCAGCTGATGCTGGCTCAAGGTTATCATATTTTTGCACCGAACTTCCGGGGAAGCACCGGGTATGGTGCCGAATTTGTGAAGATGGTAGAGAGGGACTGGGGCGAGGGGCCGAGACTTGACTGTGTTGCCGGCATAAACTGGCTGTTTGACCAAGGTATCTCCTCACCAGATCGCCTGTTTGTGGTCGGGGGCAGTTACGGCGGGTACATGACTCTGCTGCTTGCAGGCCGCCATTCCGAGTTGTTCCGGGCAGCAGTCGATATCTTTGGGCCAAGCAACCTGTTTACGTTCCTGGAATCCGTACCGGAGGATTGGAAGCCGATGATGGATAACTGGCTGGGTGATCCGGTTCGAGATCGGGAACGGTTAACAAAAGATTCGCCGATCACCTATCTCGACCAGATGGTCAACCCCATGCTTGTCATTCAAGGAGCAAATGATCCAAGGGTTGTGAAGGCTGAGTCGGATCAAATTGTGGCGGCGCTCCAGGACAAAGGCGTGGACGTGGAGTATATCGTACTGGACGATGAGGGTCACGGCTTCTCCAGAAGGACGAATGAGATCCTCGTGTATCGGCGGATGCTAGAGTTCCTGCAGAAGCATCAGGAAGCGCCTGTAACGCAAGTCTAAGCTTATCGAATATAAATGAACCGGCCGAAGCAGGGGAGTTGCCCTGCTTCGGCCGGTTTTTTGGTGTTTTTTTCATCGTATTAAAAATAGGCTTCTCTAATCAATCAAGTCGAGTATAGAATCGATATATTGCTGCGCCCAGGCTGCAAAAGGCAGGTCTGCCTCCCATGTGACCCGATTGGTCGCTTTGGCTTCGCCCCATACCAAGATTCGCTGATACAGCAGATGGATCCCTAAGCGAACAGCGAAGTGTTTGCATCGTTCCTCATCGTCCGCGCAGACAAGTTCCCGGTAAGTGTGTAGAAAGCGCTTGGCAAGCTCGGGCTGATTTTTATGTATATACATGGCTGTCATTTTGGTCAGATCTGCCGTACCATCCCCGAAATACGAGGTGGTAAAATCAAACAGGCCGCTAATCCGCCAATCGGAAGCATGGTCACCGCTCTTCTGAATGACAAAGTTCTCCACCTTGAAATCTCCCATGACAAAGCCAGGAACAGGCATGGCCTGGAATGCAGTCTCTGCATTCTTGAGCTGCTCATCAACCCACTCGATATCCTCATCCGTAATGACAGAGTACTTCTGGGCATCCAGCAGCCAGTGAAGGATGGTCCCATACAGCCAGTCGAGATAAGTACCGGCGAAAGGAACGATTCGCCCGGCTATAGGATCATACTCGCCAGCATCTGGTACCTTCCATCGGTACAGTTCGATCAGGCTATGCGCAAGCATGGAGGCAATCTCTTCTTGCTCATCCTGTCCGAGTGCGTTCTGGAGTGACGAATCATACAGGTGTCTTCCTGGTAAACGAGGCATGATCGCGTAACTCCAGCCCAGCAAATCCGTGCTTTTTTGGAGCAGGTAGGGGACGGGGACAGGAATGGTGGTGTGCTCTGCGAGCTGCTGGGCGAAAAATTGTTCTTCCTGCAGCTGTCCGACATACAGTGGGTTGCCTTTCAGAATATACTCCCCTTGAGAGGTACGGACGAGTAGTGTCTGGCCCATTACGCCCTTTTCAGTTTGTTTGTAATCTTCAAGGATTCCTAGGTCGAATTGATGGATTGCTTCTTGAAGTGAAGAGAATGCAACATCGCCAATTTTGTGGGTAGCAAAGTAAATTCGGGTTGTCATAAGGGCCTCCTGCGTGTTTAGTCCTCGTCCTCTTCTTCCAAATCGAATGTATCCTCATCCACCAGTCCACGAACAAATGATTCGAAGCTCGGTGCCAGGTAGGTAATCTCATAATCATCTTCCTGGTCCACATGTACAACGCATGGCTCACCCTGCGGGCCGCAGAAACGATAATCAAGCATCACGACATCATGACCGGCAGATGGACAGTCACAGATCACAATGCCCAGATCAGGGTATCCCCAATCCTCAATCATGAAGCGGCTCCCCAACTCTCCGGTAAGAGAATAGGATTTGATATGCCCAATGCCCATAATGCCGGAAATGGCGATATGATCTTCCGCCCAGGATGTGGCTTCTTCTGTAGGGAAAACCGTACGTGAAGGGATTCCTCCGTTTTGAGTGTTCATTAATTGAATATAGGACGCAGGCAGTTTGTACCCCAGTTCCTGCTCTGTAGAGATGATCTGGCTTTCATCAAAAGGGGGAGAAACATAGCTGCTCAGTGCGTAGTCACTCTGCTCCCAAAACGTGGAGGGATCGTAGGAGCCTGAAGCTGCTCTGAGATGATTCTGCATCCCGCTTTGTTCCCATTCAGCCAGCTTCTCCAGATGACGCTGCCGGTTCCGCTGCATCTTCACAACTTTGGAACGGGTCGAATTCAAAAATTCGAGTGTCGATCCGTCATAAGGCTGAAGCCGGTCTGCCTGTTCAAACGCATGCAGTGCCTGATCGTACAAGGCCATATGGTAATAGGCATAACCCAGACGGAATTGCCACAAGGGATCCCATTTGCCTTGTTCTTCAATGGATTTAAGCTGCTGAATGGCTTCACGGTATAGTGCACTATTGTTATATGCTCTCGCAAGATGACCTGTCAGGTCATAATCCCGATTTGGTACAGGAATCTGTTCAATGTGTTTAATAATGAGACTGAACTGGTCCTGGTCATGCCAGGTATTCAATTGATCGAGCAGTTCTCGTTCCATTCCTTTGCCTCATTTCAATAGAAGATTCAAACCTCCTCCATTATATCCCAGAAGTTTCATCAATGGGGGGAAGGGTACAAAACGTAACAAAAACACTCCCGTAAAGGGAGTGTTTTATGGAGGTATTGTATCTTCTGTACGCTATGATTGAACTTACAAATCGTCGAATCCGTTGTCGTCGCCGACTTTACCATAGTTACGGGATTTGGCTTCGAAGAAGTCCGTTTTCGTTGCATTGAGCGCTTCATCAGAGAAAGGCTTGATCCAAGGCATGCAGTTCACATCCACGCCTTCGTAAGCTTTTTCCATGCCCATGAGACGCAGACGTTTGTTGGCGATGTACTTGATGTAATCTTCCAACTCGTTCAGGTCAATTCCGCGAACATTGCTGAGTGTGTAGTGTGCCCAGTTGGTTTCCAGCTCGACGGCACGGTTAATCGTTTTGTAAACATAGTCCATGTTCTCTGGCGTATTCAGCTCAGGGAAATCAACAAGCAGCTGTTTGAACACTTCTGCGAAGAAGTAACAGTGCTGATTCTCATCACGCTGAATGTAAGAGATCATTTGGCTGGTTGCCATCATCTTCTGGTCACGAGCCAGGTTGTAGAAGAAGGCGAATGTACTGTAGAAGAAAATGCCTTCAAGTACTAAATCGGCTACCATTGCTTGGAAGAATGTCTGTGGAGACGGCTCGTCCCGGAAGCTTTGGTAGATGTCGGCAATGAACCGGTTGCGGTCAAGCAGTACGGGATCATGTTTCCAGTATTCGAAAATCTCTTTCTGTTCCCGGTCGGACACGATGGAAGACAGAACGTAGGAATACGATTGGTTATGAACCACTTCCTGCTGTCCGATAATGGCCGAGATCGCTTCGAGCGAAGAATCGGTGAAGTACCGTTTAACGTCACCCACAAACATCGTTTGCATGGAATCCAGTACAGCCAGCAAGGAAATGTTGATTTTGAATGTACGCTGTTCTTCCGGATCCAATTGGGCAAATTGGGATGCATCCTTGGACATTGGAATTTCGTCAGCGATCCAGTGGTTGAGCAGCAGTACTTTGTAAAGCTTGTACATATGAGGCATGCGAATGTCGTTCCAGTTCAGGATCCCGGAGCACTCACCTTCAATGATTCGAGTGGATTGGTTAGGTGCTTCCGTATTGAAAATTTTCTGTACTTGCATATTCCGTTCACTCCTTAATTCAAACTGTTTATAACAGGCATCTATATCAACATCGCTGGGATGCTGTGATCGTTATTTGGGCAAAAAAGTACCAGGGCAGCGCTATTTTGCAATCAAAACAGGATGCCCTGGTGGTCATCGTGAAACTCGTAATCTATCGATCAGCTTGCGCAGGAGTCACATTCTTCAATCGTCAATGCACGGCTGCGAACATAATAGGTCGATTTCAGACCTGCTCTCCAGGCATGCAGATGCAGTTCAAGGAACTCCGTTGCTTTGATATCAGGACGAACATACAGGTTGAAGCTTTGTCCCTGATCGACGTGACGTTGACGGGCTGAAGCCATGTTGATGGAAGCATGCTGATCCACCAGGAAGGCTGTTTTGTAGTACCAGATAGTTTTGTCCGACAGGTCCGGTGCCGGGTTGGCAATCTTGTACGTTGTTTTCTCTTCATAGGACAATAATTCATAGAGCGGGTCGATACTAGCAGTAGATCCGGCAATAATGGATGTTGAACCATTTGGTGCGATCGCGAACAACCAGGCGTTACGTACACCGTTTTGCTGAACTTCAGCTTGCAGCTCTTTCCATTGTTCGGTTGTTACGAATTCGCCTACGCGCTCACCCGTCGTGTAATCCCGCTGCTCGAAGTACTTGCCGCTCTCCCAGTCGGAACCTTTGAACTTCGGATAGTGTCCTTTTTCCTTGGACAGTTCCATGCTGGCTTTGACGAGCAGATAATTGATTTTTTCGTACAGGTTATCATTATAGGTTACAGCCTCATCGGACTCCCAACGGATGCCTTCAAGGGCAAGCAGGTGATGAAGTCCAAATGTACCCAAACCTACGGCACGATATTGGCTGTTGGTATATTGGGCTTGCAGTACTTCAATGTTGTTGATGTCAATAACGTTGTCCAGCATACGGACCTGGATAGGTACCAGACGCTCCAGTACGTTATGAGGCACGGCACGTGCCAAGTGAATGGAGTTCAGGTTGCAGACCACGAAGTCGCCAGGTACTTTGGAAATCACGATGCGTGTTTGTCCATCCTTGGTTACGAGTTCTTCCTTTTCTACTACCGTTGCAGACTGGTTCTGCATGATTTCGGTACAGAGGTTGGAAGAGTACACCATGCCATGGGCACTGTTCGGATTAGAACGGTTAACCGTATCGCGATAGAACATATAAGGCGTACCTGTTTCGAGTTGTGACTTCATTACGCGTTTCATAATGTCGATGGCTTGTACGGTAATACGGGACAACAGCGGGTGGTTTACCGCTTCTTCATACTTTTCGCGGAATGTGCCTTCGCCGAAGGATTCGTCATAGAAATCCTCCAAGCCGAGTGCGCGGCCATTTTCGTCTTTCCAGCCCATAACCTTTTTCGTTTCATGCGGGCAGAACAGGCTCCACTCGCCGCGGCTCGCTACGCGCTCCATGAACAGGTCAGGCAGACATACGCCGTGGAATACGTCATGCGCACGCATCCGCTCGTCACCGTTGTTCAGCTTCAGATCCAGGAAGGCCAGAATGTCTTTGTGGAAGACGTCCAGATAAACGGCAATTGCACCCTTGCGTGTTCCCAGCTGGTCTACGCTAACTGCTGTATTATTCAATTGACGAATCCAAGGGATTACGCCGGAGCTTGTGTTTTTATGACCACGGATATCCGAACCACGGGCTCTGACTTTACCGAGGTAAACACCGATACCGCCGCCCATTTTGCTAAGTCTAGCTACATCCGTATTGGAATCGAAGATACCTTCAAGCGAGTCGTCCACCGTATCGATGAAGCAGCTGGAGAGTTGTCCAGCCACTTTTTTACCTGCATTGGACATGGTTGGCGTTGCAGCCGTCATATACATGTTGCTCATTGCCCAATAGGCTTCCTTAACCAGATGCATACGGTTCTCAGCAGGCTCCTGGTGCATCAGGTACATGGCGATAACCATGTAGCGCTCTTGAGGCAGCTCCATTACTTTGCCGTCAAAGTCGTGTGCGAGGTAGCGTTCTGCCAGTGTGAGCAAGCCGATGTAATCAAAGAGCAAATCGTTACGGTAATCAATGCATTCCGCCAGTTCGTCAATTTGTTCTTTGGTGTAGCATTCCAATAGTTCTTCACGGTAGATGCCTTTTTTCACGAGGTCTACAAGGAGAGGGTGGAATGCACCGTAAGGCTCGTCCGGATAAGATTTATATCTACGGTTGGTAGCCGCTTTTTTGTAAAGGGAAGTGAGCAGGGAGCGGGCCGCCGCAAATTTCCAGTTTGGCTCCTCTTTGGTTACCAGTTCCAGTGCGCTCATCATAAAAGCGTTACTGATCTCGTCTCCGGTTACTTCGTCCCGACGAAGTTTGCTGTTAACCCCGCGTACCAAACGTTCCTTGTCCAGCATGTCCAGTCCTTCCAGAATACGGTCGGCATATACCGAGATGCGCATATCATCAAAGGCAAGCTGGCGGTTGTTCGGCTTGATCACAACTTGTGGCATGAATATTCCTCGCTTTCGCATGTTTAAGAGATAAATTGGAGAAATTCTTATATAAAGAATTGAGTGTCTTCTTACGGTGAGAAAAAAATAGGTACATCCGATGGACTGCGGTGGTGACAGTTTGCGCATGGAAAGACCCCGTAACATAGGAGCAGCTTCAGAACATGATCATATAAAAAGCACTCCCTGCCTGACGGCCTGAAAATGCCCATGAATGCCCTGGCTTCCTGACAGACGCTAATGATATGTCGACTGTAAGGTGCTATTATGTAAGGTTGTGTCAATATCTAGTTGCGACCGTCATTGAGGCAACCGGGTGCAGTCCAAACAGCCCCGTTAACCTCGGCGTCAGTTCTGTTTCGAGAAAGCGATTTACACCTACAGGGACGTGCCTTTGAAGGTGATTCCATCCTGTTTTTCGCGAGATTGCAGAAGATGACTTTCAGAAGTGGGGAAACGCTTTGTCACTACATTTTGTTGCTGTTACCATACTCTAACCCAACATCTTGTGTTTGTAAACAGGTTCAGCATACTAAAACGTAATTCCGAGTATACCATTTACGCCATGAATCCGCAAAGGAAAAGGACTGGAAGATTTGAAGATTATTCAAAAAAAATTTTCGTTCAAATGGAATGACGTCTTCACGTCAGTTTGAATTGTAACGCCTTCAACTGGTAGAATAAAAATAGTCAAAATTGCACTAAATTTAGCGGCAACGGTAATCTATGGAGCTAAGGGGAGGCGGAGCGCGATGGCAATAGCAGAAGTGACCGTAATTCCAATTGGAACAGGAACGACCAGTCTGAGCAGTTATGTGGCCGACATGCAGGCCGTATTGGAAAACCAGCGTGGCATTACATATCAGCTGACTTCAATGAGCACCATTATCGAAGGGCCGTTGAATGAGGTCTTCACGGCCATAGCGGCTCTGCATGAAGCACCGTTTTTATCGGGAGCCCAGCGGGTCTCTACATCCGTTAAGATTGACGATCGGCGGGATAAACCGGATGCCTCCAGCATACAGAAGCTGCAATCCGTTCAGGATAAGCTGGCATCCCGTGAGGTACGTCCGAATTAGGGATTAGGATGGAAGCTTCCTGCTTTTTGAAGGGAAATATCCTTCCTCTGCGGGAACCTGGCAGTTGCAGTTGTATCTCTGGCAAAAGAATAGCACGGGAAAGAGCCTCGCTGGAATCATGTCCAGCGAGGCTCTTTATTTAAGCGGATTATTTGATCAAACCAGCTTTTTTCAGATCTCCGCGATTCAATACCAGAGAACCCTGCAGTTTTTTGTAACGAATCGTTTTACCTGATGGATCTGCCACCACTTTTTCCTCGTTTTCCTTAAGACCATTTGCATTGACACTCAGGATGGTTTTGAGATCTTTTGAAACGTTATAAACATCCGCTGAGTCTCCCTTGAGCGCAACGTCATATCCATTAGAGGCAGATAAATCAATTAGAGTAATCCAGTCTGCTTGTGTTTGGCTCTTTGCAGAAAACTGGATAGAGCGGGTCGCACTTGCGTAATTTACTTCATAGCCAAGAATTTTGGCAGCTTCACGAAGTTGTAGGTATGTATTGCCTTTATAAAGTAATTGATCCGATGTTACAGATTTGGACTGGCCGTTAACAATAACTTTAAAGTTCGCCAATGTGGCTTGCACTTTTTGGGAAGTTGCAGCTACAGCCATGGAAGAAGAACCAACCAACATTCCTATAGATAAAGCAAGAATAACTTTTTTCATTTTCATCTTTATCATCAACTCCTATGTAAATGTGTTATACCTGAGAATAATACCCTAATTGGGGATGATTGACACGGGTGAAAAATATTATTTTTTTACTTCTTACGAATCATAATGGTGACGCTTTATCGCAGGAAGTTCCACTGAAAATAAACATAAATATATAATCGGAATGTAAAATTGGTTCCTACGATTTGTATTAATTAATTTTGATTATGACGAGAGGACTATGTGGTTTCGTGTTTGTGATAACTAAACAAGATAGGGAAATGGAAAGAACTCAACCTAGTTAGGTTGAGTTCTTGTTTGTGCAAAGAGTTATTCGGCGATAACCAAAGAGGCTCCAATCAACGTGGAATTTGTAAAACCGCCTCCGACATTTTGGAAAGAGTAGTTGGCAATAGGTGCACCAATTACGGTAGCGTAATCTCCATCAAGCAGATCTCCAGTCGTTGCTGGGTATAGTGCAGTAACATAGTTACCGTTATCATCCATAACAAGAACAACTGAAAAAGTAGATCCTAGAGAGCTGTCTTCTTCAACCTGAATTACTTGTCCGCTGACTTTCACAAAATCCTCATAATAGTTAGCCACATTTTTATTCAGATGTCTGGTCGTAATTTTGGAGTTAACAAGACCTTTTGCCTTTTTGCGAAGATCCGCTGTACTGGCAGGGAACAAATCGTTATTATCAGCAATGAAATCATAAGAAGTCTGATCTAATACAGCTGTGTTATCTGTGAGAAATGGTGTTAAATCATTGAAGAAATCGGCAGCTGTACTTTGAGCAACAGTACTTTCAGAAACTGTGCTTCCAGCAGTCTGTTCCAAAGGAGCAGAGATACTTAAGGAGTTAATTATTTCGTTAACTGTATCCTGATTATAGGAGTCTTTGGAAGACGTTATGGTCATGGTGTAGAGTTCGCTGTTAGTCGGGATCATGTATTGGATGAGAACTATATCCGTGCCGGAAGTGTGTGTGTAGTTTCCTTCCAAAACACCTGCGTTATACTCCTTGTAGGGCTTATTCGTATAACTAACTTTCTTGTAATTGGAAACACCGATAGATTCACCATTTTGTGTGTAATAGTCCACAACATTATTGGCAAACTCTTCAGGATTAATTGAACCACTTGGGTTGGATTCAATGGTGAAATTAATGTTATCTGCGAATTGTGATGACGTTGACTGGTCTGAAAATGCTGCTTTAACTGCTGCATTCATTTGACTTGTATCTACGCTTTTCCAATAATCCGGATAGGAAAATGCGAAGCCTTCGCCACTGTATGTAGTGTATTTGGTAGTCTTAGCCTCGGTAGAGACCGTTTCAGTTGCACTTGTTGTTTCTGAAGTTTGTGTTTCTGCTGTTTTGGATGTTTCTGAATTACCGCAAGCACTAAGCAATGCAGTCACTGCCAGAATCGTGATAAGTTTTTTCATGATTTCTAATATCCCCTAATGTGCTTCTCATCGGATGAGATTTTTTCTTAAGTCATCTTGTGTTTACGTTGCTCCAGAGTTGAGCTCTCGTAGTTACTCATAATAAAGTTGAAAAATTGCAGGGTTTCGTTTTTAAGCTGATCAGGTGCATTAAGAAAGTTCTTTAAGAAACTCCCATGTACGGGATGATCTAGATATGAAGTTGATTCTTGATTCAGATTCCTGATCGGAGATGCTAATGACGACTCGGGACTTAGACCGATAAGATAATCTGCACTGGTACCCAACGTCATTACTAAGCGACATAAAGCTTCAGGATCAGGTTTTCTGTGATTAGTTTCATATCGGGACAATTGAACTATTGTGAGATCCGTTTTTTCTGACAATTCCTTCTGTGAATACCCCTTCATTTCTCTTAAATGTTTAATGCGCTCACCCAAAGTAGGCATAAAGACTCCTTTCCACTTGAATAGTAAAATAATAACATTACTAATTAACAGAGCATATAAAATTACCAAAAAGGTAATTTTATACCCATCAATAAATAGGTCAACCTATAAATAATACCATTTTGGTAATATTTGTGCATCAATTTTAAGGGCGTATAGTTTACGTCACTATATAGATAATTGACTTCAAACATGTGCATGTATCCAGAGAACTATTGGTTGTTGAAATATGCAATTTAGAAAACTCGATTAAATAAGGTATTGGTATCTAAGGAGTTATGTTAAACAAACAGGATGTTTACTAAGGTAAGTGGACAGCAGCCTATTTTTGTCTTGAGCCCGGTCTGGGAAAGGACTTCTGCATATAGTGAACTGTACCTCAAATCAAAGGAGGGTTTTACATGAGTGGAGTTGTAGGTGGATACGGCGGAGCATGGACATCGACTGGTGCCATTTTGGTTCTCTTCATCTTGTTGGTCATCATCACTAAATCTTTCTGGGTATAATAACCTTATTAGGCCCTAAACACGAATTCTCTGGTAAAGGAGGGTTCTCCATGAGCGAAGTCGGAGGCGTAGGATACGGCGGCTGGACATCGACTGGAGCCATCTTGGTTCTGTTCATTCTCCTCGTTATCATCACAAAATCTTTCTGGGTATAATATAGCGAACTCTGCCGGTTACCCGGCAGGGTTTTTTTAGGTTATGGACAAGCTGGACGATGGCTGGATAGAACAGCATACAGAAATTCGATTCAACGAACCCAAGGAAAGCAGGCAAACTTCCACGGCAGTCGAAATGGCGCAAAGTGCCCATTTTATCCAAATGAGGGCCATAGCCCGGTCCAGCAGTAGGCAAAGTACATAGCTTAGGGGTGTAGGCAAATGCTAAGGAGGAATGAACAATGAGCGAAGTTAAACCGAATTCACCGAACGGACAGGGACACGTATACGGACATATGGGAGGTAATGAACACATGCATGGTTACCAATACACAGGTCACGAAATGTACGGTTACGGCTGCGGAACAAAGCCGCTTGGATACGGATATGGATACGGGTACGGACACCACGCGAACCAGGCTCCAGTCATGCACGGTTATGGTTACAACCAAGGCTGTGGAACCTCTTATGGTCACGGTGGGGGAAGCTGGGGATCGATGGGCACTATTCTGGTACTTTTCATCCTGCTCGTCATTATCTCCAAAACCATGTTTATCTAAATAAGACTTTTCGATAAAGCGCGGAGAACTAAATTAATAAAATATGTAATCAGACATGGAAAAGCACCCGGAACCCAATTCCGGGTGCTTGGTTTGTGTATGTTTTCAATCTTCTCAAGAATAAGTGACTTCCAAAACAACAAAAGCCCTACCTCTCTTTTGTCCTTGCGGCTCCGATGACCGCGCCAGTGTGAATGGGAAAATCTTGTGAAACTCTGTTATACCGGGTTAATGTGATTCAGGTTCTTCAATCTCCATAGGTTGGTCGTTACATATTCGCTGCGGTCGCAGCATGAAGAAAATATTCCGGGGTTAAAAGAAGATAGAAAATCAGTTGAGGTTTAAATCCAACTTTAAGAGTATACCACACTCTGTAATTTTTTGCAAGATAAAGGAAGGGTGCAGCATGACTATGATACAGTTGCCATTACATTGGAACCGGACGCGATGGGTGACCAGCCTTGGGAGACGATGATTCTGGCTGCCAAGATTAAAGGTTAAATACAACAACCCAAAAAGTCTGTTTCCTGCGAAAAACAGTCTTTTTGGGTTGGGAGCATGACTATAAACGGACATATGCACATCGTGTAATATGCCGGAAATGAATGCTTATGTAGATCATTAATTTTTTAGCGCGGCTTGACCGATAAAAGATAAAGGCAATACCCTGGATCTCCCCCTTCATTTATCGGGAGAACTGGTTGCACATAGAGAGTGAGGGGTTTGGGTGGAGGTATACCGTTCATTTATCTTTCGTCTGGTGCGCAATTATCTGGTAGGCTCACTCGCGGCTGTCTTTGTTGTTGGTACTGTGGTGATGGTCTCTACGCTGCAAATACCAAATATTGAATATGTGCGTTTGATTCTGATTGTGTTCATTTCCCTTTTGTTTATGCTCGTTGCCGAAGGCATTGCCTTCCGGGTTCAGCTTAGGCCAATTAGGCAATTTTTCGCTCAAGAGCGTCACGAGCGGGCTGAATTGAGCCAAATGTATGAGGTTATTCACCATTTTCCGGGGCGAACCATCTACCGGATCATGGGACCGCATCTGCTGGGATTTTCATTGCCGGCTGCCGGGTTAACCCTATGGATGCTTACAGTGGGTTGGTTGGACTTCCCAACAAACTATGTTGCTGTAGCAGCGGCTTGTGCCATGTTGATTGCCATCATGCATGCGTTAATTGAATATTTCCTGACCGTTCGGGCGATCAGACCACTTCTGATGGAGGCCCGCCGCCGAGGTAAACAGCAGTATGGCACCGAGCCGTCATTGGGAGGACGTGTGCTGGTATCCATTCAGCGGAAATTTCAGCTGAGCACAGCCCTCATTGGACTATTTCCACTGTGTTTATTTTTCCTGGCTACGTTTATCAGGCTTCAGTATATGGATCAGGAATTTGCGAAAGAGTATATCCTGTGGGGAATCATCGTTGTCGTGCTGGGGGCGGGCTTTGCCCTGGTAGGCAGCTGGTTGCTGATCCGGGATGTGCGTGATCCGGTCGCAGAATTAACAAAAGAGATGAACCGAATTCAGGAAGGGGACCTGGGCAGAAGAGCACCCGACCTTTATGCGGATGAATTTTCGGCACTTATTTCCGGGTTTAACATGATGATCAACCGGCTGGAGATGAGGCAGGAACGTAATCGGCAGCTGCTGCAGAGTTATTTCTCCATGCTGGCTGCTGCACTGGATGCGAGGGATAAATACACGGCCGGACATTCCATGCGGGTGGCCGAGTACTCGCTCATGATCGGCAAACTGAGTGGCATGAGTGAGGAACAAGCGGATTTGCTGTACAAATCTGCACTTCTTCATGATATTGGCAAAATCGGGGTGCCTGATGAGGTTCTGCTCAAGGACGGCAAACTGAGTGAGGAAGAATTCGCTATCATTCAGACCCATCCGGTTCTGGGCGAGAGCATTTTGTTGCAGATCGAACCCATGGATGCCATGGCAGACTTTTTGCCGGGTGTGAGGTCTCATCATGAACGTTACGATGGAAAAGGGTATCCGGATGGCAAAGCAGGCCTGGATATTCCGCTCTTCGGGCGGATTATTGCAGTTGCTGATGCCTTTGATGCCATGACCTCCGATCGTCCGTATCGAAACGGCATGAGTCATGAGAAAGCGCTATCCATCCTGGAAGAAGGAAAAGGGACCCAGTGGGACCCTTATTTTGCAGGCTTGTTTATAGAAGAGTGGAGAAGGAAAGAGCACCTCCATGGTTCGTCGGAGCGAGGGGTCAGTTGATCCCCTCTGTCCACTTCGAACCTTTTCGGCGCCGCCGGTGTAAGGACAGTCCGGTGATAATGGTGAAGACGCACTCACCCAGGATGATTGCACCCAGAGCATCATAGATCACATGCTGTTTAATCAGCAGGGTGGACAGCACAATCAGTGCTGCTCCAGCGGCTACGAGCAGTTTGACATAACGGCGAATGCTCTGTACCGAGAGGACCGCTCGCATAACGAGATAGGAATGCAGTGCATGAATGCTCGGGAAGCAGTTAAAAGGACGATCCTGACTATAGAGCCATCCCAGAACGGATGCGCCAAGGCCTGTGCCTGTGATTTCGGGTCTAGGAACACTGGTCTGAAAGTTGAAATAAATCAGATAACAGATCCAGACACAGATGTTCATGGACAATAGTACGCGATAATAGGTAAACCGGTCTTTGGCACAGAGGTATGCGAGTACACCAAATACAAACGGATACCAGCCCAGGTACGGAAGGGACATTCCGGGTACGAAAGGAATGAGCCGGTCAATTGGTGAACTGAGCACGGCGAATCCGCGCTCAGGGCTGTTAAGAACATCATATAACAGTCCCATGACAGCCAGGGAAAGCATCAAGCTTAATGACAGCCAATAGGATTTACTTTTTAACGATTGCACTACCACGTTTCTCCTTTCAATCCAAACCCGTCAAGGAAGTGGATCACAGCGATAAATTAAACAACACTATATTCTACTATGTTTTGAACACAAATTGAATCGAGATTTGTGTATTTTTGTGTATTTTTTTGACGAGCCAGGAATGTCGAAGGCAGTAGGGGCATGATATGATAGAAGTATATGCGGGCAAAAGGTGTGTCTACGAACGAAGTCGGGACAACAGGAGTGAGCGAATGCAATTTTCTAAGATGTTCGTATTAAATATGGGGATGCTTATAACCATAGCCTACTTGGCTAGTGTGTTCTATAAATACATTGTGATACGTGCTTCCTCCAGGTTTAAACAATGGTGCTCCGTGCTGGTTCTTATTTTTGCGGGTTGGATTAGTACGGTATTTGGCTTTCAACTAACAGATGAAGTGATTTTTGACCTCCGGTTTGTTCCATTAATCATTGCTGTTCTGACCTTCAGGCAGTCGTATAGTTTGATTATTATTGGTGCTGGGATAGGCTTGTCCCGATTGACCTTTGGTATTAATGAGGCTACGCTGGCGGCTCTGGGTAACATGGCCATTCTTGGTGTGGTATGTGCTGGGTTAAATATATGGATGAGACGCAGTGACTATAGACTTATTATCAAGGGTGTGCTGGTTATAGTGATTGTTAATGTCGTCAACAGCATCAATATTGCTCTGCTTGGCGTCTTTTCTCCAACATATTTTTTCTCCCATATCATGCCCTACACGCTTCCTACCGGTATTGTACTTAGCCTTATTTTTGCTTTTATCCTGCGGGACTTTCAGAATGAACAGAATCGGATTCTACTTATCCAAAGTACCAACCGCTTATTGTCTGTGCAGAAGGAAGAACTGCAGAAGGCCAAAATTGTACTCGAAGAACGAGCTAAGCAGCTGATGCTGGCTTCACAGTACAAATCCGAATTTCTTGCCAACATGTCGCATGAGCTGCGTACACCGCTCAACAGTGTGATTAACTTTGCACAGATGATCAGTGAGAGCAGCGATACGATGGATCAGGAGGATATCGCTCGGTTTGCATCGATGATTGACCAATCGGGCCAGGAACTGCTTACGTTGATTAATGACATTCTGGATTTGTCAAAAGTGGAGGCTGGGCGGCTTGATATCGTATATGAGGATATTAGTGTGTCACAGCTCGCTGAAGACGTAATGAGTCACTTCCAGCTGGTGGCTGAGAAAAAAGGAATACAGCTGCTGATGAAGAAGGCACCTGACGCACCCGAAACGATGTGGTCTGACCCACAGCGTGTACAGCAAATTCTGCGTAATCTGATGTCCAATGCCATCAAGTTTACGCATAAGGGAGCCGTGCAGTTGACGGTGAGCACCGAACAGTCGGACGAGTCTGAAGGATCAGGAAAATGGTTGGTTTTCTCGGTCAAAGACACGGGAATTGGCATTCCTGAAGATAAGCACCACTCCATTTTCGAAGCTTTCCAGCAAGCTGACGGATCGATTAGTCGCAAATTTGGCGGCACAGGACTTGGCCTGTCCATCAGCCGGGATTTGGCGCGTTTACTGAATGGCTCGATCCGTCTTGAAAGTGTTGAAGGCGAGGGAAGTACCTTCCGGCTCTACCTTCCGCTAAACCATGAAAAAATGAGTTGACAACCATCTTGCTGGGAGTAGAATTTGTGGTGATAACTAGCATCGACCGGCAGTCACAACCCGGTCTAAGGAGTGTATCCACATACAGAAGATGGTCAAAGTTAACCCTCCCTCGTTTGCTGGCAAACGTCGCAAGGGTTCGACACAACGCATCAACTTATCGATCGCAACATGGGAGGGTGTACCGGCAATTATATTGCAAACATTGCTGGGGGGACCATTCTTAACGGGATTTCTGCTTTATCTTGGGGCCGGGTCAAGACACATCGGTTTTGTACTCGCCATAACCACGTTTGTGAATATTGCCCAGATTGGAGCAGCCTTCTGGATGCAGCGTATTCGCAGTCGGAAACGTACGCTGTTGTTATTCGTTGGGGTACATCGCATATTGTGGAGTGCGACGGGATTAATCCCCTTCCTCTTCCCCAAAGAGTGGTGGGTGGGCGTTTATATTGGAATGTACACAGTTGCATTTATATCCAATACCATCGGGGGCATGATCTGGACTTCCCTGATTGGGGACATCGTACCTGCCAAGGTTAGGGGGCGTTATTTCGGCATTCGGAATACGATCCTGAATGCACTTGGAAGCGTATGCTTGTTTGTAGGAGGCATCGTTTTGGACCGTTTTCCGGGCGGGCCGGGCTTCCTCATTCTGTTCATTCCGGTATGGATCTGTGCGATAGCAAATATCGTTATCTACTTCTTTTATCCGGATGTTCCCTTTGAACGTTCAACCGAGACGGTTTTCTGGCGAATGCTGAAGAAGCCTTTTCAAGATCGGTCTTTTCTGAAGGCGGCACTATTTCTGGCCGTTTGGTTATGGATTCAAACTCTGATTGTTCCGCTGTATTCTTATGTGATGCTTGATTTGCTTAACATTAATTATCAGATGGTTTCTCTCATTACGGTGGTTCAGACCATCGTCATGATGGCCGGATTCTATATTTGGGGTAATCTGAACGCACGATTCAGCAACAAAACCTTATTATTTTGGACACTGCCGATTATAGCACTCTCCTGTTTGTCCTGGGGTTTGATGTCGTTCATGCCCGTTTTGGTAGCGCTCTTTTTGTCTCATATCTTTCTTGGTATCGGTGTGGGAGGCTTTAACCAGCTTGCCTTCAACTTTACGATCGGAGATACGCCCAAAAGTGAAAGACCGATGTTTGTCGCCGTCTACTCAGCCTTAACGGGGGTAACATCGTTCCTCGGACCGCTGATTGGCGGTTGGTTGTATGAGAAAATGGAAGAAATGCCGGAAGCGATGACCTGGATTTCTACCTATGGGTTTCAGGTAGGGATTGGTGTTGCCATGCTGCTACTTGCCTTTACGCTGGGACGCCGAGTGCTTCTGAAATCATAATCGCAGAAAATGGAGGGATGAGTATGGAGATTAGCGGGCGAAAGGCCATTGTAATCGGAGCCACAGGTCTGGTGGGCAGCCTGCTCGTCCATAGCTTGCTTCGGCAACCCGAATATGGAATGGTTCGTATTCTGGTCAGGAAGCGACTGGAGCTTGAGCATCCCCAGCTTGAACAATATGTGGTGGACTGGGATCAACTGGGGGATGCCAAGGATTTGTTTCACCATATGGATGACTTGTACTGTTGTTTGGGCACGACGATCAAAAAAGCAGGCAGTCAGGAAAATTTCCGCAAGGTCGATCTTCACTATCCGGTTGAGGCGGCTAAACTTGCGAAAGAGCAAGGGGTATCCCAGATGCTTGTGATTTCCTCCATGGGGGCGAATGCGGGCTCGCGAGTGTTTTATAGTCGAACCAAAGGGGAGATGGAGGAAGCTCTATCCTCCGTTCGTTTCCGTTCCTTGCATATCTTTAGACCATCTCTAATCCTGGGTGACCGGGGGGAGAAGCGTTTTGGTGAACAGCTTGCTGCCCACCTGATGACGTTCATGGATCGCTGGATGAGGGGGAAGGCTGCCAAATACCGAGCGATACATGCTTCAACCATCGCCAGAGCAATGATTAATATGGCGCTCGTCAGGGCCCAAGGCGACCATGTGTACTCCAATGAAGTGATTCATGCCATCGGAACAGAGAATTCCTGAGATGTTTCTTGCCAAGAGGGGATCATGGTATAATAGGCTTCAAAACTTGAGAACATGAAGGAGAACCAGCCCATGAAGAAACCAATCTCTACAGAACAGGCTCCAGGTGCTATCGGTCCATACAGCCAAGCCGTTGCTGCAGGCGATTTCGTCTACACATCCGGTCAGCTTGGCCTGAATCCCCAAACGGGAGAGTTCGGCGCAGATGTACAGGAACAGACCCGCTTATCCTTAAGTAACGTAAAAGCGATCTTGGAAGCGGCAGGCACCAGCATGGATAAAGTCGTAAAAACGACGGTATTCCTGAAAGATATGAACGACTTCGTTCCTGTGAATGAGGTATACAGCACATTTTTCGAACAGCCTTACCCGGCACGCAGTGCAGTTGAAGTAGCTCGTCTGCCGAAGGATGCGCTTGTAGAGATCGAAGTTATTGCCCTGAAGTAGGTCGGGTGTATCTCTTTTTGAGAATTACAATACATAAAAGGCCGATTCCGAATCATGTTGACCGGAATCGGCTTTTTTAAATGATATTACATAGAGTGGGCTTTCCCCACTTAATCACGGTCTTGATTACGGGCAAAGAAGAGCCATACGGCATAGATTGCAAGGACAATTGCAATGATAATCGCCGTATAATAGACGGAGGAAACATCTTTCTGTTTGAGTGCGATGGCAATATATGCCCACGTAAAGACAAGCGGGTAGATGCTGTCCCGATAAGGGAAGCTCACCAGTACAGCCAGCACAAGCCCTACAATCAGCATGATGATCGTCCAGACAGGTTCGCTGATACCGAAACCATCCCAGCCGATTTTGTATAATAGAACAGCCGCGTTAATAATGGTCGCCACACTGACCCAACCGAGATAGATGCTGAACGGCAGCTTAACCAGCCAAATCTCCGCCGTTGTTGGGAGGGTGATGGCACGCGTTTTAAGATACAGCATGATAAGGCACAGCAGAAGCAATACAATAATAAGCAGGGCGAGGCCTGTTTGAAGATTTTGAAAAGCAAAAATCCATGCTACGTTAAAGACGCAGCTTGCCAGAAACCAGTAACCGAGACGGGTGATGGAATCCCTTTTCCACGATGAAGGAAGAAACTGATAGACCACGAAGCCTGCAAGCAGCAGATAGATTAATCCCCAGATGGAGAAGGCGTACCCTGAGGGGGTAAGCAGCACGGGATACATATCGGATACTTCCTTGTTGGTTCTCCCGCCGATGGGTAGGGAATTCGACAGATAGTTCACAACGATAACTGCGATAAAGCCAATCGCGTTTAGCCATTTGTACGGATTGTTACGAGACATTGTACATCCTCCTTGGTTTACAAAAGAATAAATGAACCGCGGGTCAGTCTACAATGAATATACCCAATTCTTCCACATTCTAATTAGGAGCCGCAAAAAATTCACAGGATGCATGACAGGATAACCTGCATTTCCTTCACAGGCTGAATCATGCTCTGTCCAATGTACGCTTAATGAAAAAGGAATATGCTTCAAATAAGGAGGTTGAAGTTTGCTTACGAGAGAGACGATGGAAAAGCAGCAAACCTGGTTCTATGTTGCAGCACTGCTCATTGGTGCAGCAATTGGCCTGGGAAACGCTGAGTGGGGATCTGCTTTGCATTACACAGTGTCACCCGTGCTGGCCATTTTGCTATACAGCATGTTTTCACAGATTCCTTTTTTGCAGTTAAAACAATCGTTATCCAACCTCAGGTTTATCGGCGCTGTTCTAACAGCCAATTTTATCGTTGTACCTGTGATTGTATCGTTGCTAACGTGGATATTCCCGCAATCGCCTGCGGTTCTCATCGGTGTGTATCTGGTTTTGTTAACCCCGTGCATCGATTATGTCATTGTTTTTACCCAGCTTGGACGTGGGAATGAAAAGCTTATGCTGGCTGTAACGCCAATCTTGTTTGTGGTGCAGATGCTGTTACTGCCTTTGTATTTGTGGTTACTGATCGGGAAGGAGACGGCCCAGCTGATGAAGGTGGGGCCATTTGTGGAAGCATTCCTGTTTCTCATTGTTATACCACTGATTCTCGCAATCCTTACTCAGGTGTGGGCGAGGGATAAAGCCGATGGAGAACGGATAATGAATGCAGCAGCGTGGCTGCCTGTTCCGATGATGGCGCTGGCATTAATGGTGGTGGTTTCATCGCAGATTGGCAAGGTGTATTCAGACTTCTCCATTATTGTGAATGTAATTCCTATTTACGTGGCTTTTCTTATATTGATGCCTTTTCTGTCACGCTTGGTGGCGCTTCTGTTCCGATTGGACATCGGTGCCGGACGTGCGCTGATCTTCAGCTCGGCGACCCGTAATTCACTCGTCGTGCTGCCGCTGGCACTTGCTCTCCCGGGAGAATGGGCTACAATAGCTGCTGCCGCCATCGTAACCCAAACCATCGTCGAATTGGCGGGGGAGTTAATCTACATTCGTTTGGTGCCTTCATTCTTCATAAGAGATAAATGAGATATTCATTTAGGTTGTGCTTTACTTCTAAGGTGAGGTCGCTATTCGCTCAAGCTCAAGGGTCACTTCCGCAATGGATTTGCGCGTGTCGATTTCAAACGTAGATCCGGCACGCAGCAGTGGCTCCACCGTATGCACATAGTGAATAATTTCTTCTCGTTCAGCCATGGTCTTTCCGTAAGGATTATTCTGACGGGAAGACACCCGTTCCAAAATAACTTCAAGTGGTGCACTTAATAAGACAATTGCATCAAACATGGGGTAAAACTTCCCTTGATTAGAGACCGTACCCGAAATAAACAGCGCTCCTTCGTTATGGCCCGCAAGAAGTGCCGTGATCCGTTCTTCGTTCCATAACCAACCGGTTCCATCTGGATTTTCACTCCATCCCCCGTAATCCGTATCCACCACATGATGTCCTTTCCTGGCCAGTTCGGCCAAAGCCGTTGACTTTCCCGTACCCGACATTCCTGTAATCAAAATCAGCCTTTTCATTTTGCTAGGTATTCGCCTCCGTTAATGTTTTACGGTATTCTCCGGGTGTTAAGCCTTCCATCTTTTTGAACACTTTGCTGAAGTACTTCTCATCCTGGTATCCAACCATTTCCGAAATTTTAGCGATTCGCAGCGAAGGATTCTGCAGGAGCAGTTTGGCATTGTTAATTCGCAGTTTCCCCAGATATTCGGACCAGTTCAAACCAAACTGCTGTTTAAATTTGCGTGATATATACTCTCGGCTGAGAAAGAACCGTGCAGCGATCTGCTGCAGGGACAGATCCTCCTGATAATGGGCATCTGTGTAGCGTGCAATATCGGTCATGGGATCAGAATGAGTATTGGGATGGAAAGTAAGGGCCTTCCCGGCTGCGAGAAGTCGCTGTTCAAGCAAAGACCGAAGCAGGGGCAGGGACAGCAGTCCTTCCGAGTCCAATGGCAACTCGGCAAAGGGGATGGACTGTTCCTCCACGGCATCCTCATCGGTCGCTGGCGGAGAGTCTGCCGCATCATCAAGCCACCGCCCAAGGATCCATTCCAGTTCTTCCATCCACTGTAGAACCTGTTCAGCAGAGATGCTTTGAAGCTGCGTTATGGGCTTGATCCACTCTGCCACAGCAGTGGCTACACTGGAAGCGCGCCCACTCATCGAAGCAAGCCGCATGGGTTCTTCAAAAGTATTTAAGCGTAAGCCTTTATTCCCTGAGGAAGTCTCGAACGAATCATGGAACCGTTGAGCGTTCTGAAGCGTATTGCGCCGCCATAAACGGAGGCTGGCTTCCTGATAGGCAGCTGAAATTCCGGAAGGATAAGATTTGCATGCAGAGACACCGAAGTGAAGCCGGCGCTGGATGGTCTGCTGCAATCCATCGTTTACCTTCTCGAGCAGGGGCTGAAGAGTGGTGCAGCTTCCCCAATGTAATAATACGATCTCATCAGGTTGATCCAAGTGGCGGAATGCCACGCCTTCTTCTGGTGTGGATAACATCTCGGCACAAATATTCAGAACGGAGAATACAAGAAGATCAGGATGGCTGCGGTATTTCGCCAGACATTCAGCGTCCAAATGGGACAGGCTGGTGACAGCAATATTGCAATTTCCAGCCTTAACCGGGAGATTTAACTCATCCCGCAGCCGCTGAATCTGAGCATGGCCATTGCCGCGTCCAGCGACAAGTTCTGTCAGCAGCCTGTCATGATAGTGGGGGCGCATGCGATTAACCACAATGGACTGGCGTGTTGCCTGCAAACGGACGGATTCTTCTTCCTGCCAAGCGCTCACTGCCTTGGATAGGGAAGCATTTAGTTCATCCGCTTCCACGGGCTTGAGCAGATAATCCATGCCGCCATAACGAATCGCATGCCTGACAAGCTCAAAATCATCATATCCGCTGATCACCAGTACCTTGCTATGCGGAGCGTGGACCGATATCCACTCTAGCAGAGCCATGCCATCCTGACCGGGCATGCGCATATCACTAAGAACAATTTCCGGTTGGTGGGAAGAGATTACTGCTGCGGCTTCATGACCGTCTGCGGCTTCAAGGAGGGTATCAATTCCTAATTCGTCCCAATGCCCAAGCAGCCGAATGGCGTCGCGGACGTGCTTTTCATCATCGACAATAAGTGTTTTCATGTTGTTCACTCCCCCGCGTAAATGTTGAGTCTGATCAGGACACCGTTTGGTTCCAAGTTGCTGATATCAAGAATAGCCATATGCTCCGGCGGCGAGTTCAGTTGGAGCCTTCGCATCACATTCCGAAGGCCGATGGACTCCGATGGATCGGAATCTTGAGCGGCAAGTCCGGAAGACGTGTGAACCAGACTTAGCCATCCCTGAATTTCGGATAACTTGTCCTCAGGTATGGGCGGTCCGTTATTCTCCAGTTGAATTTCGACCCAGTGGTCAGATGTCCTGCGGCTGCTTATACGAATGAAACCTTTACCTGGCTGAACATCCGCTCCGTGCTTGAAGTAATTCTCAATCAATGGCTGCAGGGTCATTCTCGGCAGTTCAATGCGTAACGTATCTTCGGCAAAATCAAGCTGTACTTCAAGGCGGTCGCCAAACCGCTCTTGTTGAAGTTCCAGATACAACCTTGCATGCTCCGCTTCCTCCCGCAAGGTTACACGAGTTTGGTCCCGCATGCTGTAACGCAGCATTTTGGACAGGGAAGAGAGGAGCACGTACACCCGCTGCCCTTGATGCTGGAGGGCGAGTGTGCCTATGGATTGCAGCGTATTGTACAGAAAATGCGGATGGATCTGTGCCTGCAATGCTTTGAGCTGGTTGGTTTTGTTGGCAATTTCCAGTCGGTATTCTCTCAAAATCAGGTTATTTACCGTATCCATCATATCCCGGAAATGACGCGCAAGTACTCCGATCTCATCCCGGCTCTTTAGCCGAATGTCCACATGCAGACGTCCCGCCTGAATCTGGTTCATATAGCGCATTAATTGCTTGAGTGGTCCAGTGATGCGGATCGAGATGAACAGGGTAGCCACGATCACGAGCAGAAGTGCAGCGATGGCAATCATGGCGTTATTCCATGTCAGTGTGGTAGCCCTGGCATATAGCGTCTCATTCGGAATTTGTTTAATGATCGTCCAGTCGGCAAAGGTGCTGCCCATCTGTTGATAGACATACATGGAATGCTCCTGTTCGAAATGTCCCGTTGCGGTTGTACTTATTCCTGTTCGGGAACGTGCTGTATCCAATTCCATGGTTGCTTCCTGCCTTAATTGATCTGTTCCACTGATCTCAGAACGACCTTGGTATATGATCTGATTCTGACCATCCACGACATAGATCTGTTCCTTCTCCGGATCGTATAGCCTGCTGCAGATTGCCGCAATGGTATCCATGTTCAGGTCTATGGCGAGCACACCCAGGCGTTCGGTTGATGGAACATCCTTGATTACACGATGTAATGTAATTACTGTCCGTGCAGGATCATCGGCGGAAGCGGCCTTGAATCCGTAAGTGTGACTCATATGCGCCGATTCTACCCATATATCCGGGCTGTCACTGCCTGTTTCTCCATGAAGGGCGTCGGAATAGGCCTGTTTGCGCTCCTCGCGCTTCGGAAAAGGGCTCATAATTAAAGTGGATTGATTAGCTGCAAAAGAGTGCAAGTAGAGCTGGAATACATCTGGTACAGCTGAGCGAATGGTCTGCAGCGTGGTATATACCTCTGCTACAGCGCGGTAATCCCCAGGGATTTTCGCCAGATTACGCAAAAAGTTGGGATCACTGTAAACCGCAAGTGATGCCCGTGCAACGTTATCCACATAGTTATTGAGATTCGTGGATGCCTGATAGATAAGCCGTTTGTTCTCGGCAACGGCTTGCTCGCGCAGGGCTGTTTTGGTCTGGATGAACGTCATGCTGATGGAAGCCAGCAGTGGAAGGGTGGTGGCGATGAGCATGAAAGCAATTAACTTGGTGCGTATGCTGTAGTATTTTGACATTCGGACACCCCTTCTGGTTGCAGGTTAAGAAAGGACAATATTTTACACCCAACTGTTCACGAGGGTCAGTGTTTCCAAGTGGAATATTGGGGTTTAATAGAAAAAGAGACCAATTCCATCCATCTATAGAAGGGGAGAACGATATGAAGCATCGCAAATCTTCACAGCTGTTACAGCAGCTTGTGTTCGTGGGTCCCTCCATCGTGTTTTTTATTCTCATCATCGTGGTCCCTTTCCTGCTGGGAATGTATTACTCCTTTACAGATTGGAACGGGGTGTCGGAGAATATCAATTGGGTAGGGTTCGACAACTTCCTGCATATTTTTACGAATGACCCCAAGTTCCAAACGGCGTTTTGGTTCACGGTCCGTTTTACGGTGGTCGGTGTGGTATTAACCAATATTATTGGTTTTTTCCTGGCGTACTTTCTGACCAAACCGCTCAAGACGAGAAACATTCTGCGCACGATCTTTTTTATGCCTAACGTGATCGGTGGACTGTTGCTCGGCTTTATCTGGCAGTTCATATTTGTGAAAGGGTTTTCAGCAGTTGGCGACGTAACCGGGTGGTCCTTCTTCAACCTCCCTTGGCTGGGAGACGAACCGACCGCCTTCTGGGGAATCGTCATTGTATTTGTCTGGCAGACTGCAGGGTATCTGATGGTCATCTATATTTCGTCCCTGACCAATGTGTCGCCGGATCTGCTGGAAGCTGCTGAAATTGATGGAGCAAGCCGCTGGCAGGTACTGCGGAGCATTATTCTACCGCTCATTATGCCTGGGGTAACGATCTGCCTGTTCCTGGCGATCTCCTGGTCATTCAAAATGTTCGATCTCAATCTGTCACTTACCAAAGGTGGACCGTTTGGATCGACGGAGTCCGTTGCACTCAACATTTACAACGAGGCATTCGTGAACAACCGTTACGGGATCGGTACGGCAAAAGCACTCATTTTCTTCGTGATCGTTGCGATCATTACGATGATTCAGGTTCGTCTGACGAAGAGCAAGGAGGTAGAGGCATAGATGGAAACGACGAAAAACTACCGCTTCAGTACAATCGTAACCGAGATCATTATGGTATTGATTGGACTCCTGTTCCTGGTTCCGTTCTACTTCCTGTTTGTTAATTCGGTCAAAACATTTGGTGACCTGCTTACCAATTCGGCAGCATGGCCGGAAGTATTTCAATGGGGCAACTATGCAAACGCCTGGGAGAAAATTAAATTCCCTTCGGCACTGATGAACTCGCTTGTCGTCACGGTGGTCAGCAATCTGCTGCTCGTATTGATCAGCTCCATGGCTGCCTACCGGATGGTTCGAAGTGATACCCGATTCAACCGGATTCTGTTCGGCATGTTTATCGCCGCCATGGTGATTCCGTTTCAGTCTATCATGATTCCGCTTGTTACGGTAACCAGTAATCTTGGTCTGATTGACAGTCTGGGTGGGTTAATCATTTGTTATCTCGGATTTGGCGCACCGATGTCTGTCTTCCTCTTCCACGGATTCGTCAAATCGGTCCCACTGGAGATTGAGGAGGCAGCGCGTGTGGATGGCAGTTCTGTATACGGAGTGTTCTTCCGAATTGTATTCCCGCTCATGAAACCGATGTATGTTACGGTCATTATTCTGAACACCCTCTGGATTTGGAATGACTATCTGCTGCCGTCCCTGATCTTGCAGAGTTCCAACCTGCGTACGATCCCGATTGCGACCTTTGCGCTATTCGGTCAATATACGAAGCAATGGGATCTGGCACTGCCTGCCCTTGTGCTGGGCATCATGCCAATCATTATCTTCTTCCTGCTGATGCAGAAGTACATTATTCAGGGCATTACCGCTGGATCAGTTAAGGGGTAGGAGCGAGGGTGAGGTGCTCCAGGATCATGTTGCGCCATCCATCGCTGTTGCTCCCCGGTGGCCAGGATGAATTGAGACAAGGAAGCCACCGGGTATCAAAGGCGAACGCTTCGCTTCTCCGTCGCATCATGCTCCCTCCTACACCTCGCATGGAGGTGTAGGAGGAGAAGGCGCCCGCAGGGCTTGGCACCTTCTCGGAGGCAAGCGTAAGCAAGAAAAGCTAGAAAGACAAGGGTCGAGAAGAGAAGATTATGAAATAAAGAGTAAGGAAGCTGCCAAACAGAAACTACTATAGGGAGAGTGTATGTATGAAAAGAATGACAAAGTTGACGTTGCTCATGCTGATTGCTTTTTCGGTAATGCTCGCAGGTTGTGGCAACGGGGACAAAAGCGGTAGTCCGGTGAATACAGATGCTCAAACGGGCGGAGGAGAGGCTGCAGGGGACAAAACTATCAAAATCTTTCAATTCAAAGTCGAAATTGCGGAAGCGCTTAACCGCCTTAAGGCAGAGTATGAATCCTCGCATCCAGGCATCAAGCTGGACATTCAGACGGTTGGTGGTGGCAGTGACTACGGTGCAGCACTGAAAGCCAAGTTTGCCGCAGGCGAACAGCCGGACATTTTCAACGTTGGCGGATACCGCGAACTGGACACTTGGCTTGAATATCTGGAAGACCTGTCAAATGAAGCTTGGACGAAAGACGTGCTTGAGGTAGCTAAAGAGCCAATGACCAAAGATGGTAAACTCTATGGACAGCCGCTAGCACTGGAAGGCTACGGATTCATTTATAACAAAGACCTTTTTGAAAAGGCAGGCATTACTGAAATTCCAACAACATTGGAACAGTTGGATCAGGCAGCTCAGAAACTTCAGGCAGCCGGCATAACACCGTTTTCGAACGGATATCAGGAGTGGTGGGTGCTTGGCAATCATAACGTAAACGTTGCATTTGCGAATCAGGCAGATCCGGTAAAATTCATTCAAGGCCTTAACGAAGGTACAGAGAAAATTCCAGGCAACCAAGTGTTCACAGACTGGATGAACCTGCTCGATTTAACGCTGAAATACAGCAACAAAAACCCACTTACTACCGACTACAATACACAGGTAACCCTGTTTGCAAGCGGGGAAGCAGCGATGATGCAGCAAGGGAACTGGACTCAAGTGCAGATTGATGGAATCAACCCCGACCTGAATCTCGGTATTCTGCCAATGCCAATTACGAATGAACCGAATGATAAATTGTTTGTAGGTGTACCTAACTATTGGGTTGTGAACAAAAACTCGCAAGTGAAGCCGGAAGCGAAGGAATTCCTGGAATGGCTCGTGACATCGGATATCGGGAAACAGTACATGACCAAAGAGTTCAAATTTATCCCGGCGTTCAGCTCCATTCAAGCCTCGGAAGAGGATCTGGGCGATCTGGCGACAGAGATCATGAAGTACAGTCAGGAAAACAAAACGTTAAGCTGGAACTTTAACCGCTTCCCGGAAGGCGTTCCGCAGGAATATGGCAGCACCATTCAGGCATATGTCGCAGGCAAATCGGATAAAGCGGGATTGCTTGATGCTTTGCAGCAAAACTGGGACAGTCTGAAAAAGTAAAAAAACAGAATGACGTTTATACGTAAGGTGAAGCCGGGAAATGGGCCAGTATCACAAATGTTATCCACAGAAAACAATATCCCCAGGCCATCTAATCCTGTTCGACATTCCACTACAATGACTCATTCCATAGGTCAGCCAGAATATCGTTCTGGTTGGCCTATTTTTTTTATTTTGAAAACCATCCTGAAAGGATAACATGGCTATCTGTATTTCGATTGTGGATAACAACAATGATTATGAATAGGTAAGCTAAAACTTAGCCTAGTACTGGATACTATATGTGGATATCCTTTGAGCATAAGTGTCTACATATGGATGAGAGCTGTGTATAAGTCAGGGCTCGTGTCCAATTCTGCAAAAAGAAAACTTGCAACGAAATAGTTAGTACTATATAGTTCTAAATATGACAAATCAAACATCAAGCTCAGGTTCTGCCAAACCGAGAAGTGCCAATCCGGTCAACCGGACCAAGGCGGTCGAAGTGGCAGCGCAGTTATTTTTGCGTCAGGGATACAGCTATGTCAGCATGGATGAAGTTGTGCGGGTGAGCGGGGTGTCCAAGTCCAATATTTATTATCATTTTAAAAATAAGGAGGAACTGCTTCAGGCAGTGGTACAATACTGGATCGCTCAGTATGAGTCACAAGTCTATTTTTTGCTCAGTCAGCGGGAAAGAAGCGTCGAAGAGCGCGTTAACTCGTTTATAGCCACGTTATCGGCAGGAATTGAAGGGCGCAATTTCGAAGGCAGTTGTCCTTTTATAACGCTCTATATGCAGACACCCGCAAGTGCCCCCGACGTGAAGGCCAGTATCTCCCGATTCTTCCGGGAATTGCAGCCTATGATCGAGAAGCTGTTTCAGCAGGGAGTGGACAGTGGAGAATTCCGTGAAGGCATGGATGCAGGGGCGGTTTCTTCGCTGTTTGTCGCCGCACTGGAAGGATCTCTGGTTCTGGCTGAGACCGCGCGGGATACCGGAATTATAGAACAATCCGTACGTACATTTTGTCAGATGCTTCGTTAAGCGAAGCTCTTTTTTTAGATTAAATTAGTACTGTATAGTTCTAATTAGGAGGAAAGAATAATGAACATAAATTCTACATACTTAAAAACAACTGACATGATGCTTACCCATAAGGTGGACTCAATGGCTGCATCCATTATTTTTATGACAGGCAGTACCGGCTTTATCGGCAAGGAGGCAGTAAAGCAGCTGATAGATGAAAATGTAAAATTGCTACTGCTTATCCGTTCTGAATCGAAAGCCAGAAAGGGCCTGACTTCGTACGGAATAACGGATTTCAGCAGAATTACGTTTGTGCAAGGAGACTTGTCAGTGGAGGGGCTCGGTCTTACTGCAACGGATCGGAAGCGCGCGCTGGAAGCAGACGTCATTATTCATGTTGGAGGAACGATGGACGTGACTCTGGAGCGTAAAGTCGCGGAACAGATATTCATGAATGGGGCACGAGAGGTTGCCGGGCTTGCTGAAGAGATTCAGCGGATAAGAGGTCTAAGACATTTTATCCACGTGGTTGGATTCATGAGTCCTTACGGCCTGCGTAATGAGAAGGGAGAAGGCATGCCCGCGGTCAACGTGGCCCCGAATGAAAGTGCATATGAAGAAATGAAGTTCCACGCTGATCTGTACCTCCGCGAACATGCAGAGAAATACGAATATCCACTGTCCGTTGTGAACCCGAGCACAGTCGTTGGACCGCGTCCCACAGGCGAGACCGAGCAAACAGGTGGTATCGGTCTGCTCATCCAGGCGATGCAAAAAAGGCTTATGCCTGTTGTACCCGGAGGTGCATCTTACTGGCTACCGTTAGTGGAAAATGATGTGGTTGGGCGGACTCTGGTTTTCCTAACCAAAGAGAAAGCCCCAACAGGCGGGACCTATCCACTTCTGGCACGCAAGGAGAACAGTCCCAACATGACGGACCTTCTTCATCTTCTTGCGAAGCAGCTGGACGTGCCAAATCCCAAATGGGCTGTACCATTATCATGGATGCAATTTGCAATGAAATCAGGAGGGGCAAGGATCAGCGGTGTCCCTGCCGAATCGGTTTCCTTTATTACAGACAGAATATGGCATGTGGAAGAGACAGAAGATGTATTTAAACGCATGGGGCAAACATGGCCGGATATCCGGGAGCAGCTTCCGTTCATTACGGCAGATCTGGATTATCGTCTTAGCCATAAATCTTATGAAAGTCTGCCTTCCGGTTGGACCCGCACCCGGGTTGGAAACTTGGCAGCGCTTGGCCGGAAGGGCGAAGGTGAACCGTGGCTAATTGTGCATGGAATGCTGAATTGTGCGGATGAAATGCTGCCTCTGGGAGAACAGCTCCATCAGTTGACTGGCAGCCCGGTCTGGCTGGTTGATCTGGCGGGGTTCGGACGTTCTCCTGTACATAATGGGGAGGAGGCTTTTGAAGGTCAGGTTGATGCACTGCTTACGGCCATTGGCGAGTTTGAAGGTCCGATGAAGATGGTAGGCCATTCTATAGGTGCAGCGATTGCATCTGCGGCGGTGCTCCGCAGTGGACGAACGGATATCCGTCTTGGTTTGCTGCAGCCCGTCGCTCACAATACGAATCCAAACATGCTGCGGTGGGTTTCCCGTTTGCCAAGAGGAACGATCCGTACCCTGCTCAGTCGAAGGGCAGAGAAAAGCTGGAGGCACATGTTAGATGTACACCGTACCCAAGAAGAAGGTACCATTACGGAGTCCACACTGGCTGGAAAAATCAAGTCAAGTCTGCAATCCCCGCGAGTAGCGGGAGCACATGCCGACTTGTTACGATGGATTTACTCCGGCAAAATAAAAAGTGATACCTCAACGTCTTGGATAAGCCCATGGAAGCGGGCAGATCTCGCCAATAGTACATTGGTGGTTTGGGCCAATGAAGATCGGGAATATCACTACCCTGAGGACATGAATCCACAGTTTAGTCGGATTGATATCCCTTACGGGCACTACTTTCCGGTCTTTCAATACAGGGAAACGGCGGCGATTCTTGCCAAATGGTCAGAACCGATACGTTGATTTCGAATTTCGGTCCGAGTTGGGAATGTGCAGGAATTCCGTACAGATTGTCGAAAGGGTCAATTCAAGCGTATAGGAGTACAAAGGGGTTTACCAATGACAGGAGAGATTAGTGAAATGAATCAGCAACGTGTGGAAATCAGTAAAAATGTCTTGATCGAATGCCTGGGGCTGCGTGAAGGTGAGAGTCTCGTGGTTGTGGCGGACGATGCCAAAAGGGAACTCGCAGAATCCATTTATGAGGCGGGAAAAGCACTTGGAGCGGAATCCGTGCTGATGATTATGGCGGAACGGAGCAGATCCGGAGAAGAACCGCCTGTACCTATTGCACAAGCCATGATCCAAGCCGATGTAGCCGTATGTGTGACGAGATACTCCTTAACCCATACACAGGCCCGGAAACAGGCCGCTGCTTCAGGTACACGGGTCGCTACCATGCCTGGCATGACAGAGGATATGTTCATGAATGGTGCCATTACAGCCGAATATCCTCAGGTGAAGGCACTGACCGAGAAGGTAACAGCTTTATTAACCGAGGGCAGCCAGGTCCGGATTGAAAAGGAAGGGCACAGTCTGTCTTTCTCCATCAAGGATCGAAGCGGAGTACCCAGCACGGGAATGTATTTGAACCCTGGTGAATCGGGGAATTTGCCTTCAGGTGAGGCCTTCATTGCACCGGTTGAATGGACAGGTGAAGGTAGCATCGTCGTGGATGGATCTGTTGCTGGCATTGGCGCACTCCGCGAACCGATGACTTTAAAGGTAGAAGAAGGACGGCTGGTTTCAGCCGAGGGTCCGGATGGACAACAGCTGCTGACGATACTGGGCGAAGGGGATGGCCGATACCTCGGTGAATTTGGTATTGGCACCAACAATAAGGCGCGAATTACGGGCGTCGTTCTGGAAGATGAGAAGGTATATGGAACGATCCACGTTGCCTTTGGCAGTAACAACACATTTGGAGGGACGATCGCGGCAGGAGTGCATATCGATGCCGTTGTGCAGAAGCCGGATGTCTATATTGATGACAAGCTGATTATGAAACAAGGCGAGCTGGTTAATTAATAGGATAAAAGAATAGAACTTCTGCAGTCCACAGTGTGTCCACAATGAGGGATAAATGAATAGGTGTTTAAGGCTTTACGTGAGATTTACAAACAAGTACACAACATGTCCACATCAAATTATTGTATATCCACATACGTATACCCATTTATCCACAAACTGTGTGCAATATGTGCACAACTTATCCACAAACGGGGTATAACTTAACCTTTTTCGGGTTAATTCCACTCTCTTTCACCCATATGGATAGTTATCCACAGCGTGACACGCAAAAAAAGACCAGAGATTTGGTGTATAGCCAAACTCTGGTCTTTTTCATGTCGTGTATATTCGTTAGTTTACTTTATTTTATCTCATTTTTCTGCCGTATTGAAACGACTGACTTCACGCAGCAATTGATCTGCATGATCGGACAATGCTTTGGCTGCTTCCGAAATATTGCTGATTGAAAGGGATTGTTCCATGGTGGAAGATGCGGCTTCCTCGGTTGAAGCGGCACTCTCCTCCGCTACAGCAGCGAGCCCTGTAATAACGTCCGATACTTGGGCTGCACCTGTTTTGATCTCATCCATGCCCGAAGTAATCGAGCTGATTTTGTGTATGATTTCATCTACGGAACCACGAATCAGATCAAAGGAAGCCGAAGTTTCTGCCATGGATTCCGATTGGGCCGAGCTATTCAGTCGGAACTGTTCCAATTCGGCTGCGCTTTGCCGGCCTGCTGCATTCAGGTCGTTCAATAACTGGTCAATCTCAGCAACGGAGTGCGAAGATTGTTCGGCAAGCTTGCGAACTTCCCCGGCGACAACGGCGAATCCTCTGCCATGTTCTCCGGCACGTGCAGCTTCAATGGATGCATTCAGGGCCAGTAGATTGGTCTGTGCCGCAATGTTCTGAATACTGCCTGTAATGGCGGATATTTCACCAATTTTGCTAAGCAGCAGCTCATTGGATGTTTCGACCCGACTCGTGGATTCCTGTCCTGCCTGGGACAGATCTGACTGGCGAGCGATTGCACTTTGGCCACTCTCCATCGCGTTATTAACGTCCAATATCGTTTCGGAGGCCTGCCGGGCCTCGTCTGTAATCTGATCAATGATTCCGTTAATTTCGGACACCATTTCGGCTCCGGCTTGAATCGATTCAGCTTGTTCTCCCGCACCTTTGGCAATTTCCTCAATGACCGTCGAGATCTGTCCGGCAATTTCGTTACTGCCCGAAGCATCTTTGAACATCGTCTGGGAAGAAGCTTGGACCTGTTGTGCCGATTGATCGACCTGTCCGATCAAACTGCGTAGTGAAGCAGACATTTCATTGAATGATGAACCCAGTTGTGCAATTTCGTCTTTGCCCTTTACAGCAACCTGAACGGTAAGATCTCCGGCTGCCAACTGCTGGGCACTGTTTTTCATGGCAAGCAAAGGCTTGATTGTTTTTAGAGCAAAGAAGTAGGCGAGAGCTGCCAGAATCAGTGTAAATACAATGATAAAGGCCAGATACAACGTTCTTGTCTTCGTAAACTCGGCCAGGGCAGCTGCCTTGGAAATGGAAGTGGCAACAATCCAATTGGTGTTAGGAATTTTCTCATAATAGATTAATTGACGATCATTATTGTAGGTATATTCGGATAATCCGCTTGGCTCCTTAAGCATCGTGCCCACAATATCGGTGTAGTCGCTTTGATCAGCAAGTGGGGTGTTCAACAACTCCTGATTGGGGTGGGAGAGCACGACACCGGCCTGGTCCAGCAAAAAGGTGAATCCGTTCTCGGTCTGGATGGAGTTAATCTCATCCTTGATAGAATCCAGTGCAATATTTTCAGCGATCGCGCCCTGGAAGTTCCCGTCTGCATCATGGAGAGGCACGCCAATAAAAATGGACTGTACACCGGCTTTGGTCACATAAGCATCACTGTATGTAAGTTGATTGGAGGCTTTGGTTTGCACGTACCAAGGACGTTCGCGAGCGTCGAAGGACGCATCGGGGATAAAGCCTGCTCCATCCATGTATGTTCCGTCCTCAAGGCCGAAATAGATGGTGGCGATATCTTCTTTGTTGGACGGCAGTTGGAATGCCTGCAGATGGTCCATCCCGATCTCATTCAGGGGCACTGTATCTTCAATAACCTTCCCGAGTGTCTCAATCACTTTAGCTTGGGCAATGGCCCATCCGTTAACTTCGGCTGCAGCATATTGAACGGTGCTCTGCAGTTGGTTATCCACAGACTCCGTAGCTTGCTTTTCGATCACGAGAAGGGCGATGTAACTTAGTGGGGCTGCGAGCAAAATACAAATGGCGGTGACGATGACGATGACTTTTGCTTTAAGCGTCATGTTATTCCTCTTTTCTTAAATAAGGTCGTTACAGCAGGTTGTTTCAAATAAGAACTTATAGGGTATATCGACATTTTTCGAGTTTTTTATAGAGAGATTATAGGAAAATTGAACTATAAGAGAAAAAGTCATATGTTTTCAGATTGAAAAGAACTGATTACTACTTCCCAGACCCCCGTTTCGGGCGTTTGGTCGTGATTAAGCAGCTTGTTAAATTGAATGAAGCTCTAAATATTTCGTGGAAAATTGCCGATACACCAAGTAACCTTTAAAAGTGAGAGGGTATGGAGACAACTATGAATGAGGAAGCTCAAGTTCAATACATTAATTTTACGGTCGGAGATCAGTTTTTCGCGCTGCGCATTGAGGAAGTACATGAAATTATTAGGATGATTCCCGTGACCACTGTTCCGTTCGGCAGTCCGGAGATCAGGGGCTTTGGGTCTTTGTACGGCAAGGTGGTTTCCGTCGTTAGTCTTCGGGTTCTGTTGGGCATGCGGGATAAAGAAGATGATGCTTCTACACGTATTATTGTCGTGCCATATAAAGGGGGATTCGTGCCTTTGATTGTGGACACGGTCGATTCTGTGGTGACCTACGATCGGTTTGAAGAACCTGCGGAAGAGCATAAGCGCTTTATGACAGGTGTATTCAAGGAGATCGGACATGCCCCGGATCATACGGCGGGTATTTTGAACCTGGATGTATTGTTAGGCATGCTGACGAGTTTGGGCGAATAAATAGTTTGATGTCATTATATTGGCAGGCGAGTACCTGCACAAAATTCTAATGTTCCTAATCCCATACAGGGGAGAAGGGACATTTTTTTATGCGGATTGAACCTATGAAGAGCGTGTCAGGAGATGGATAAAGCAATTTTTGTGCGTAAAGGTTTTTAAATCCGGGCATTTTCGTATATGATGGAGAGTAACAATGCGAAGGGATGACGGGAGACTGTAATGATGCAATCGCTGTATGGAGTATGGCTTGGTGACGTATTTTTTTGTTTTTCCGGTGAAACATCGGAGCCGCGTGTGGATGCTTGGACCCACGTGGTAAGGAGGCTGAATTTTGGCGACGGAGGTCGTCTGTTTCAGCCTGCCGCTCTGCGCCTTGCGGAGCTGCGCTGGCCCAATCCGATGCGTAATGCTGCGGAAGCCAAGGGTACGAAGCGGCGCCAATTGCTTGGACGGACGCTGGAAGGGCTTGCGATCTCGCCCAAAGATACATTTAAACTGCTGCTCCATTGGGATGACAGCATATTGAAGGCTGCGGGGATTCAGGCAGGTGAGGAGATCCGCTACTGGATAAAAGCAGCACAGTTCACACAGGAGCTGCTGCTGCGCGGAGAGATTGCGCCTTCTGCCCAATTCGCGGCCAAAACCGGGGCGCGGCGACGTACGGGACAAGAAACGCTGACAGGTGTCTGGCGTCCCCGTCTGTCTCAGGAAGCAGATGTGGAACGCTTCCGTGAACTGGCGGAAGCCATGCCGCCGATCGGTTTGTCTGCACCTGGTGCATACGCTTCCTCTGAGCCGGAATCTCGGGAGGAGGCAGGAGCTGCTGTCCTGTTTTCATTCATGAGCGGCATGATTCATGCTGTCGTGACAGGAGAACTTGAAGGGATGGACAGTGACTTGTCAAGATACCGCACCCCGTTTCGGCGCGGATCTTCTCCTGTAGCCGAACTGTGGTGGAACAGCCTGATCTCGATGTTCCGCCCTGTGACTGTGCAGGGGCCGACGGAGGAAATGGCAGAGCTGATAGAGACATTGCAAGAAGCAGGGGGCACAGGAATGCCGGTGGTCGGCAGTGAGGAAACCGCACCTGCGGAAGGTGAACTGAAATTGGTGCTCCGGCTTGAGCCGCCTCTTGGCGAGCATGAAACGTTGTGGGGAATAACCTTTTGGGCAGATAGCGCACAGGAGGCTGGTCTGAGATTGCCTGCACGTACCATCTGGGCTCATCCGGATCGGGACCTGGATCGAGGAAAGGTGCGTTACGTATCTGCGGCAGAGCAGCTGCTCATGGCCCTCGGTCAAGCCAGTGAATTGGCACCTGAACTGGAAATAGCCCTGCTTCAGCCCCGACCGGAAGGGATAAAATTGGAGCAGCAGTCCTTTTTTGAGTTTTTGACTCATGCGGTGCCGCGTTTGCAAAAGGCAGGAATAACCGTGCTTATGCCATCCCGCTGGAGTCGTGCGGGCAGGCGGAAAGCCGGGCTGCGTCTGCAGATGCTCAATCGTGGCACGGAACGGGCACCTGGCGCTCCGAATGCATTGGGGATGGAGCAGCTGGTTGCTTTCAAGGCAGAACCGATGCTGGACGGCAAGCCTGTTACGGCGGAGGAGCTTGCTGCGTTGGCCGAAGCCTCGGTACCTTATGTGATGTTCCGCGGCGAATGGATCGAAGTCGATACCAAAGAGATTCGCCAGGTTCTGCGTTATATGAAAAAAGAAGAAGAACAATACATGCCGTTATCCGAATGGCTTCATCTGGCTGCAGAGGAAGGCGAGGATGCAGCATGGAAGGGACTGTCTGTTTTTGGAGCCGAATCCGAAGGTCTGCTCTCCTTCCTGCTGGATGGACAGGTGCTTCGCAGTATCGAGCCGCGTCAGGTGCCCGCAGAGCTGCATGGGGAACTCCGGCCATACCAGGAGCGCGGGTACCAATGGTTGTCTGCCATGCGTGAGCTGGGGTTCGGCGTATGCCTCGCGGACGATATGGGTCTCGGAAAGACCATTCAGGTGATCACATGCCTGCTGGACCTGAAACATGAGGAACAGCAGGCAGCGGCTGAAGAAGCGCGTGAAAATGAGATATACGGTTCGGGTGATTCATTGGAGCCTGGCGAGATTGCGCCTGCAGAGGCTGTCCACTTGCCTGCGCTCATCGTCTGCCCGACTTCTCTGCTCGGCAACTGGCAGCGTGAGCTCAAAAGATTCGCCCCAAATCTGTCCCTGTACATCCATCATGGGGGACAGCGGCTGCATGGCAGCGCATTTCAGACCGAGGCACAGGCACATGATATCGTACTAACGACCTATCATCTGGCTGGCCGGGACGGACCGGACCTTGCCTCATTGCATTGGTCAACCGTGGTCCTTGATGAAGCCCAATATATCAAAAACTATCGCACCAAGCAGGCGCAGAGCGTGATGCGTTTATCGGCGCCTCACCGGATTGCCATGACCGGTACCCCGGTCGAAAACCGCCTGAGCGAGCTGTGGTCCATTTTCCAATTCCTCAATCCCGGATACCTCGGAACGGCTTCATCGTTCCGTCAGCGATACACCGGAATGGGAACCTCCGAAGAAAACAGCACGTCCCTGCGTGAGCTTCACCGGCTTGTCTCGCCGTTCATGCTGCGCAGGCTCAAAAGTGATCCGGACATCCGCAAGGATCTGCCTGAGAAGCTGGAGCTGAAATCGTACTGCTCGCTGACACCGGAGCAAACGATCCTATATCAACGTGTGGTGGATGATCTGATGGGTGGACTTGATGGCAGGAACGGCATTGCCCGAAAAGGGATTGTATTATCGTCGCTCACCAAACTGAAGCAAATCTGCGACCATCCGGTACTGGCCGACAGCAGTCGTAAGGATCATGCCAAAGTGGAGGCATCCGGCAAAATGGAACGCCTGCTTGAATTGGTTGATGCGATCCGTGACAACGGGGAATCGGCACTCATTTTCACTCAATATGTGGCCATGGGCGAGCTGTTGGTATCACGCCTTACGCAGCGATATGAGGAAGAGCCGTATTTCCTGCATGGCGGCGTATCCAAGGCACAAAGGGATGAGATGGTGGAAACGTTCCAAAAGGGCGAGGGCCCATCACTATTCGTTCTATCCCTCCGGGCTGGTGGGGTAGGCCTGAATCTGACGCGTGCCAGCCATGTCATCCACTATGATCGCTGGTGGAATCCGGCGGTGGAGAACCAGGCCACGGACCGGGTGTTCCGAATTGGGCAGAACCGAAACGTGCAGGTTCACAAATTGATCTGCCAGGGTACGCTGGAGGAACGCATAGATGAGTTGATCGAGAGCAAAAAGGCACTTTCCGAACAGGTGGTTGGTTCCGGGGAAAACTGGCTGACCGAAATGTCGGATGACGAACTGCGTGGACTGATCTCGCTTCAGGGTGAGACGTGGTTATAAGCTTGACAAGTATATTGGTGGGCGACCATATGAGAAGGGGGAAGATTATGAGCGAAAAATGGAATGTGGAGCTGCATATGTCCCCCGGTGGATGGACAGCGGAGGTAAGTGAGGCTGCTGAAGCGCATCAGAACGCCTCAGCAGCCGCGGAGCAGGCGGGCACAGCCAACGGCCTGGTCACGGTAACAGGCACGCTGCCGCAGATCAGCGAAGCCGCACGCGAGGCCGTCCTGGCCGAGCTGCGCAAACGGCCGCTGGCCCTGTACGCGCTGCTGCGCGGCGGCCCTGCCCCGGCGGAGCTCGCGGGGCTGCTGCCTGCTGCGCCGGCCGCTGCGGCATGCACCTGCGGCCGTGCAGACTGCGCGCACGCTGCGGCTGCGGAGCAAGCCATCGCTGCGCGCTTCGCGGCCGAGCCGCTGCTGCAGCTGGCGCACGCCGGCCTGCCGCGCGAAGCGCTGCTCGCCGGCGTGCTTGGATCATGGGCGGAGGAACTGGCCCATGATCCAAGCGGCGCGGGCCGCGCCGCGGAGACGGCGGGCCGCCCGCAGGCACGGGGCGGCGAAGGCGGCGCTGCCGTCGGCGAGTGGATCGCCGAGGCGGCCGCAGACGGCGCAATGCACCAGCCGGGGCCTGGCTTCGGCGCCGTGAAAGTGCGGCTGGCGCAGCCGGGCAAGCCCCCGGCAACGCCGGAACTGGCCGCGCTGCTGCCGGGAGTGCCCGTAGCAGCAGGCCTGACCATGATCCGCGAGCGTGTAGCTGCGCGGATCTGGCAGGCTGTCCAGAAGAAGAAGGACAGCCCGGCAACCAAATCATAACAGGCATGAAGCGGGGGAGATCTTAGATCACCCTCGCTTATTTGTCTGTTTGAGATATGGCCTCATGGCTACCAGTTGGAAAGGATATCAACTCCAACTTTAATCTGGATCTGTTGATTAAACGTTGGGATGATGCCCTAAAAGTCCGAAAAACGGCCGAATAAGCCGCGCACCCTACTTCGCGCGAAGGTCATTCCCTGCCAGTGAGCTCTGGAGCGGTGGAGCTTCCCTGCAATTTGATGTATACTGTCGCAGGGGAAGGAATGCCCCGGAACGTATTCTTTTTTTGTCATGATTATATTGCGATAGGAGTTTTTTTAATGAAATCACGAACAGGAAGACAGCGCCATATTGTGGTATTGCTGTCCTCGCTTATGATATGCGGAGCTTTGCTGTCCGCCTGCCAGGATGGATCGGGATCAGAGGAAAATCAGAATCTGAATGCAGCAGGTGATACACAGCAGGAATCGGACGGGACTACGGTGCATTTTACTGAGGACAATGGAGATGACGGCGACAAGACAGGCGGCAGCGAGACAGATCAGTCATCAACTGGTGAGAACGGGGATTCCGGCGATGCTTCTACAGATGAAGAGCAAGACTCTCCGGATGCTGGCAATGAGACGGCAGCCGATGACGAACTGATGGAGAAGCGCAGCGTCAGCGCGATGCAAAGTACGATTGACAGCCAATCCGTCGTTACCAATGCGGAGGCCATGACGGTCATTGTAAACAAGCAGCGCAGCCTGCCCGAAGGCTATGAGCCAAACGATCTGGTAGAGCCGAATGTACCGTTTTCCTTCGATGGTCCTCATGAGAAGCGTCACATGCGGAAGGAAGCCGCAGAAGCGCTGGAGAAGCTGTTTGCAGGAGCTGAGGCGGACGGCATCGAGCTGCGCGCGGTGTCTGGATACCGTTCATATGAGCGCCAGGTATCTATCTACAACAACAATGTGCAGACCAAAGGTCAGGAATATACGGATCGTGTGAGCTCTAAGCCGGGCAGAAGCGAACATCAGACGGGTCTTGCGATCGATGTATCCAGCCCGAGTGTAGGGAATGCGCTGGAAGAAGTATTCGGAACCTCGAAGGAAGGCGAGTGGCTGGCGGAACATGCTGCAGACTACGGCTTCGTCATCCGCTATCTTAAAGGTGAGGAAGACATCACCGGTTACGTCTACGAGCCTTGGCACATCCGGTATGTCGGAACCGATTTGGCACCTGACATTGTGAAGAGCGGGTTGACATTGGAAGAATACTTTGATGAGGCCAATATTAAACTGTAAGCAGAATGCGTGCAGCGTATTTCTATTCGTGCCTCATGAAACTAAAGTCCCGTGAACGTTACTGGTTGCTTCGCAGCTGGTTTCGCACACGGGGCTTTTTTTTGCAATTACAATTACAACTCCGACTCACCTAATTTTTGGTATTCGAAATGTGACCGGCCTGTTATAATCAGAGATTATTCAAGAAAATGACAAGCAGAGAGAGGGAGGACCCGATGAGTAAACAGCAGGTTTTTACCGGTTCCCCATGGGAACCGCTTGTGGGCTATTGCCGGGCCATTCGGGTAGGAAACCGGATAGAGGTGGCAGGAACGACAGCCATGCAGGATGGCATTGTAGTGGGAGCAGGTGATCCTTACGCCCAGACCAGATTTGTTTTGCAAACGATTGAGAAGGCGTTGAATGATCTCGGTGCAAATTTGTCACATGTGATAAGAACACGCATGTTTGTGACCGATATCTCCCGTTGGGAGGAAGTAGGCAGGGCTCATGGCGAATTCTTTGGCCAGATCCAGCCTGTAGCCACGATGGTTGAGGTAAGTGCACTCATTGATCCCCTGTTAATGGTTGAGATCGAAGTGGAAGCCATGATTGAAAATGATCCTGAAGCCGAATGAACATAGGAAAAACGGGAAATAACCTTATCCATGACTGTACTAGAACAGCCTGGATAAGGTTATTTTTGCAATTTGAACGTTTAGAATCAATCGGTTTACGTCAATAAACCTGTGACAACCCTTGCTTATTGAAACGGTACAACCTGTGCACTCGAAGTATCCACTACCACTTTCCAGGCGTTCCCGATTGGAGGCAGGCTGCGAGTCAGCACCGGACTATAGAATCCAATGACTTTTGCGTCTTTC
The DNA here is from genome assembly GCF_039831995.1 of Paenibacillus pabuli. Taxonomy (NCBI): domain Bacteria; kingdom Bacillati; phylum Bacillota; class Bacilli; order Caryophanales; family Paenibacillaceae; genus Paenibacillus; species Paenibacillus pabuli. The sequence goes on along the minus strand of NZ_JBDOIO010000003.1, from coordinate 3,673,802 downwards.
GTCAGTTCCTCTGCTTTGATGGCCTCACCATTCTGGTTGACCAGCTTCGTGTCGTCCGAAATATTGAGGATAACGTGGTCAGGCGAGGTTTCCGTCAAGCGGAAGCCGGAGATCTCGATCTGTGTACCTTGATCCTTTGTTGTTCTTACATTTTCAATGGTACCCGAAGTACCCAGAACATCTTCCGATTTCGTAACGGATTCCTTAGAAACACTATCCAGAACAGTCACTTCGTAAGTCGGTGTTTGCGGTGGAAGGCTCATGGTCATGATTGGTGCGTGTACTGCTTCGACTGTCATGCCAATGGTCAGATCGGTGAGTGCGATCTCCTTGCCATCAGCAGATTTGATGAATGTATCCTCACCCAAATTAAGCACTAGACCTTCAGTACCTGTGCCGCCGATATGAATGGATGGATATTTCGTATCCGGGTTGATTCCTGTAATGACGCCACGCTCAGTAACGTTTTTCACGTCCTCTTCACTTGAAATCGTGATCTGATTACCTTTTGTTGTTACCTGGGTATGTAGCACCTGATCTGCAAATGAAGCAGGCACGAACATTTTGCCATCGGTGATTTGAGGTGCTGTTCCCAGTGTAATCAGCATTTTATTGAACGAATATTGATCTTTGTCTGCCGTGACTAGTGTCCAGAAATTCCCTTTAGTTAGCTCGGCCGACTTGTTCTCCTTATTCCACTTCAGCTCAATACCGAGTGCATCCGTAAGATCGCGCAGTGCAATCATGGCTTCCTTACCATCTTTGTTCCAATATCCATCCGCTATCGCTGTACCGTTGACGGACACGTTTACGGATGTTGACAATGCACTATCCACAGCTACGGAAGTTGGACTGCTAGACTGGGTAGTTTCCAGTGTCGCTGCGTATGCAGCTCCTCCGCTCAGGGCCATGGACAGGACCATTAGGGCGCTTACTTTTTTCATGTTGTTGTTCATTGTTGATCTTCCCTTCTAATCTTGGATAGTTCGCGGTAAACTCCTAATTAGGGCCGCGTTCATTCTTATAGACGGAACAAACCGTCCGATTGTTGCAGCTGAACGATGAGTCATGTAAGTGGCGTGTCAGATTATTATTTGCCCAATGTGAGAATTTCCGGGTTACAGGCAGCGGGATACGGTTAAATTTCAGATGAGTGGTACAACCTTTTCTCCGTTCCTGTTCGCTTGGAAGTTTGAAAAAAAACGCCATAACATTCAATGAGAGAGAGGAATGGATCAGATGAGTGATATGTTGGTAGCGCTCTACAATTTGCCGGAGCAGGAGAGTGGTTTGAAGAAACTGGAGCAATCATCCATCGTAATCCGAAGAGCCATTGCACCGGAGAAGCAGCTTGTGCTGGACTGGGTTAGATCGCATTTTAGCCAGCCTTGGGTGGATGAGTGTGATGTATCCTTTGCACGCCAGCCAGTACCCTGTTATATTGCTCTCGAACATGGGAAAATAATAGGCTTCGCCTGTTATGAAGCGACATGCCGCAACTTCTTCGGTCCGACAGGGGTGAGCCAGGAGGCGCGGGGCAAAGGTGTGGGTACTGCTCTGCTGCTGGCTTGCATGCACGCCATGAAGGCAGATGGATATGGCTATGCGATCATAGGATCGGCAGGGCCAGTGGATTTTTATGCCCGGACGCTGGGTGCCGTGAAGATCGAAAATTCTACACCGGGTATTTACAGAGGCATGCTGCGGGCAGACTAGAGAGATTATGAAGCTTCCGGAAAAGAGGAAGGGAGGATGAAGATGAGTACAAGCAAAATGCTGCACATCGGAATGATCGGCACCGGATCCATCTCGGATCTGCATATGAGGTGTTATGCCAAAAACGAGAACGCTGTCATTTATGCCATCTGTGATCTGAACGAACAGCGCGCCGCAGCCGCGGCTCAGAAATATGATGCACAGTCGGTCTACACCGATTATAGGGAAATGCTGAAGGACCCGCATGTGGATGCGGTCAGCATCTGCACATGGAACAATACACATGCCGAATTTGCCATCGCTGCACTGGAGGCGGGCAAGCATGTGCTGCTGGAGAAGCCTGTGGCAACGAATGTGGAAGATGCATTACGAATCGAGGAGGCCGTGAAGAAAAGCGGCTGTACCTTCATCGTTGGATTTGTGCGGCGCTACGATAACAATATGCAGATGCTGCGGAGATTTATCGATGCAGGGGAATTTGGTCAGTTGTATTATGCCAAGGCATCCATTCTCCGGCGTCTGGGCAATCCGGGCGGCTGGTTCGCGGACAAGAACCGCTCTGGCGGAGGTCCTCTTATTGATCTGGGCGTACATATCATCGACCAATGCTGGTATCTCATGGGCAGGCCGAAACCTGTTGCGGTAAGTGGGAACACTTATCGGAAGCTGGGCAACCGTGCTCATATCGAAGAACTTTCTTTCTATAAGGCGGCAGATTACAGTTCAGCTGTGAATAACGTGGAAGATATGGCGAACGCGCTGATTCGCTTCGAGAACGGAGCTTCGCTCGCAGTGGATGTAAGCTTTACATTGCATGCTCGCGGGGAGGAATCCTATGTCAAATTGTACGGTGAACGCGGCGGCTTCGAAGTCGAACCCGAGACCCTGATTATAACGGAAAAACACAACACCATCCTGAATATCGAGCCGCAGACAGATCATACGGGGCTGCATATTCATAGTGCATTCCAGAATCAGATTGATCACTTTGTGGACTGCTGCTTAAACGGGACCGGACCGATCAGCCCAATTGCGGACGGGGTAGCTTCTACCAAGATGTTATGTGGCATCTATGAGTCTGCTGAGAAAGGGCAGGAGATTCGTCTGGATTAATGTAATCGCAGGGTTTGGTGGAGTGTTACGGTCATACAAAAGCATGCGGTCCGCATCGTGCGGCATCGCATGCTTTTGACTGTTTCATTTATTCAGTGGAGAGTTTTCATACCCGGGGTCATCATAATCCGTATCCTGCAGCCGTGGCAGCACATTCATGCTCTCAATCGCCTGCCGGGTATCTGGGGTCCCATGCTCGTACAGAAAACTGTACAGCAATGTCATGCCATCCGAAAACTGTTCGGTTGCTTCGTCATGATCTGCTGATTTGTAAGGTACAGGTGCGCGCTGCAGTGTATAGGTATCGTCGTCCTCCAGCACTTTCATCAAGTCTTTCAGTTGATTCAACTGCTCCTCATCCACGACAATCTCAAATGGTGTCGATTCGTTCTTGGTTTGTTCAATGAGGTTATGGGTTACGGATACAAAAAAATGAGTACTACTGTCCTGCATAATCCAACCTCCATTCTAAAATGGAAAAAAGACGCTTCTACTGTTAATAAACAGCAGTAAGCGCCCTGAAACGATCACGGCAGTAGACTCGTGCCTATTCGTGAGCGTGCTCAATTACGTAAAATATCATAGCGTTCTTGGATCCGCTCTCTGATTGCCATCTCCAATTCCATAAGACACCTCTTTCGTTTCAATGAATCTGTATATAAGATAACTGAAGAATATATTGTAAAAACACTGCTGTAGCAATATTATCCCAATGAAGGCATATATTACGGAATTTTTACATAAAAAAGCCTATCCATCAATACACCATTGAGGATAGGCTGTACTGCCAATCTGGCATTTCATAGAGATTTTATTCCACCTAGTGTTGTTTACCGCCCTGCCCGTCCAGTTACAGGCACCTCGCGTGTTCCGGCTACCATGGATCCTGAACACAGGGGGCACGGCGGCGGTCCAGCTGCTGCTTGTTTGGCTGCTTTTGCAGAAGGTACGGCTGGTTTCTGACGGAGCCATGCCTTACAGGTAGATGAGCTGCATTTCCAGATCGCTACCGTCTCTGTGCGTTCAGAACGTCCTGAGGACGGTGATCCTGAACCCGATGAGGTGGAAGCAGCCTGGCTTCCCTGACGAACACCTGTAGTGCTGAACGCCTTGTGGTTGCGAATTTCTCCGCTGCCACGACGTTCACTGAGGCGATCCTCATCACGTTCGCTGTGGACGTCATGGTCACGATCACTGTAACTGATTGCACGACGATGTACCATATCCCGGCCCTCGGATCGAGTACCAGAACGGGCATATTGTCCATTCCCTTTGCCATATGAAGCTGAATGGCCTGTTCGACTATCATCGCGCTCTTTACGTTTGTCTGGAACCTCCAGCCCAAAGGCTTCGAGCAAAAAGCGGGATACGTCTGCCGGTTTCCCGTGATGACTGGCCGGTGAAGTGACGTATAAGTACTTTTTCGCCCGTGTAATCGCTACATAAGCGAGCCGTCGTTCTTCTTCCAAAGCCATATCCAGCTCCGCATCGGTCTGTTGGACTGCCAGAGCTGCCTTCTGATCTTCAGGGATATCCTGCCGCAGAGCTGTGCTGTGAGGCACAATGCCCTCACTCGCACCGATCCAGTATACGCAAGGGAATTCAAGTCCCTTGGCCCGGTGGATGGTCATCAGCTGCACTGCATCACTGTCCTGGGAGCGGCGCAGGGACTCCATCTCGCGGTGTCTGCGGGAGAGCTCATCGGCGAACTGGATAAACTCTTCTACCGTTTCGAACTTCTTGGCAGCGGCTTCGAATTCGTCCAGTGTCTCCAGCATCGTTTCCTTGTAGTGGGTAAAGATGCTGGGATCGCCGCTTTCCATATACTTGTCGTAAAATTGGCGGCGCATCTCCTGGATGGCCATAACCGGTTTCATTTTGTACAGCGACTTGATCAGCTTGATGCGTTCCTTGACCTGCTCCTGCTGGAAGGGCTTGAGCTTGTCCCACTTAGCCAGATGGATCAGCGGATACTTTTTGGCTTGCTGTTGTTCGCTGCGCTGAATCCACTCCAGCCCGGCATCACGGGATACGTAGAGCGGTCCAAGTGCACTGGGGAGAGCATCTACAGCGCGTGGATTCAGGGAGAGACGCATATGATCCATCAGGGGCCTGATGAGTGACTGGTCATAGAACACAGGAGAAGCCCCATGCTGAACAAAGGGAACATCTTTTAATACCAACTGCTCAAATACGGCCCGACTGCTGCTGGCTGTTCGGTGCAGGATCGCAATATCGCGATAGGTGTGCAATCCTTCCTCCACCTGCTGACAGAGCTGGTTCACGACCCAAGCCGCTTCCTCCTCTGCGTTCGAAGGCGTGGCGAAGCGTGGCGCATCCCCGCGATGTCCGGCTGCACGCAGCCGCTTATCCCGTCTTCGCTTGTTGCGGGCGACCAGTTCGCTGCCAAGTCCGAGGATGCGTGCATCACTGCGGTAATTGATGTCCAGCGTCACGATGCGTGCTCCAGGGTAAACTTTATCGAATTCGAGAATCGATTCCTGACGCGCTCCATTGAACGTATAGATCGTCTGGTCATCGTCACCCACAACCATCAGGTTGCGGTGGGCCGAAGCGAGCATTTGCACGATTTCATATTGCAGCTTATTCGTATCCTGGAACTCATCGACCATAATGTACTGAAAACGCTGCTGAAGCGGCTTCAGCACGGCTGGATCACGAAGAAGGGCTGCAGCACGAAGTAATATATCGTCAAAATCCATTTTGTTACGCTCTCGCTTCCAATTCTCGTAACCGAGGAGGACACGTTTGGCATCCCGTTCCTCCTGCGATTTCTCGGGAAGGTCGGTCGTTTCGGAGCCCTGCATCTTCCATGCAGACAGCATGGACAGCAGACTTTCGGGTTGGAAGGCTTCACTCATGCCGTATTGACGCAAAAGCATTTTGATAACGGTATGCTGGGCACGTGGTTCCCCAAAAATTTCTTCCTGTACACCATAATGACGCAGCAGTGTCAGAGCGAAGGAATGGAACGTGCGGGCCTGTACCGCTCGTGCGGCTGCAGGACGAATGCCTGGCAGTGATGCGATCCGGTCTTTCATCTCGGCAGCGGCCTTATTGGTAAATGTCACGAGCAAAATACTGCCTGCATGAACGCCGCTGACTTCCATGAGATAACCGGCTCTGGCCGCCAGTACGGTCGTTTTGCCGCAACCGGCACCAGCGAGTGTAAGCAGGGGGCCTTTGCCGTGACGGACGGCTGATATTTGTGGCCCGTTCAGACGGATGCCTGCCTCCTCCAGCGAGCGGAAATAGGGTGCATCCTGATGATCATCCCCCACGAGCTGCCGGCTGGTCTCCAGCGGTGCAGACGGGGATTGGGGTAGGGAGGCCGCCGGAGTAACACCGAGCGGACGGGCGTAGAACGTTGAGTTCGGACTTAACATGTTTCATCCACCTCTGTATGCATTCAGGGATAGGACTATCCCGGTTAAAAGTAAACCATTTGCCCTTTTCACAATCACAATGTAAATTGGTATGATAGAGTTAGTCGCCTAAACCGGCGGTTATGCAGGGCCAAAGCTTCATTATACCGAACGTATGGTCCTGACGAAAGCCCCCGAATTCATCCAGCATCGGCAGAAAACGGGCACTCACGCGCGAATGCGCAACTTTTTGGCATGATATCGTATAAGTTATATACTATGAAAATTGAAAATTAAAGAACAAATTGCAGTTGAACCCGAAGGGTTCAACGTCTGACGGGACAGAGGAGGAGATGTCATGAAATTGCTTCAACGAATTAAGAATGGAGCGAACAAAGCAACGGAGCGTGCACAGCATGCTGTGGAGATTGGGAAAATCAACAATCAAATCGTGGGCTTGCAGCAGGAACAGGAAGTCCATTTTACAGATATGGGTCGCATTTTCTATGAGGGTTACCGTGCACAGGATATGACGCGCGCCGAAAAAGAAATGGTTGATCTGTCGCACCTGTGCGACGAACTGCAGGATGAGATTGATGGTTTGCGCAGCAAAATTGCCGAACTCAAAAATGAGCGGTTGTGCGAATGCGGCCACGTTGCTTCACTGGATGCGAACTTCTGTCCGAAATGCGGACGTAAACTGGGTGAATTCAAGTCTGCAGCATCAACTGCAGGTCCGGCATCTGTGCGGCAAGAAGCGGCAGTGGCTCAAAGTGCGGAACGCCCTTTCTATGAGGAAACAACAACGATTCAAAATGATGTGGATGAAGACGAGCCGTATCACACGGTAATTCCGTCCATCGCAGATCTAGAGACCGAATCTGAATTCAACAGTGCGGAGTTTACCCAGGAAGAGAAGGAAGCGTTTGATGCAGAATGGGAACGACGCCGGGAAGAAGAGATGCTTCGCGAACGGGAACGGCAGCAGGAACTTGATGAGCGTATCCGTTACTGGAAAGAGAATAACCCGATCGTAAACACGGTTGACGTACAGACTGAAGTACCACGGGAGATGGTGAAATGCCAGATTTGTACATCCGAGCTGCCCAAAGGCTCCAAATGGTGCCCACGCTGTGGTGCGGAACAGATCTGATGTAGTAGGACCACTGCCGCAGTAAGATAGGGCAGTGTGGTTGCTGACAGCATGGGGGGACGGGAATATGGACCAACTGCTGCATCATCTGAATCATCTTGGGTTTACCGAGATGGAATCCAAAATTATGGTGGAACTCGCGCGCCAAGGTTCAGCCTCCGGCTATGAGGTTGCGAAGCGCCTGGGCGTGTCCCGTTCCAATGTGTATTCCACCTTGCAGCGGCTCTCTCAGCGAGGATTTCTGCGCTGCAGTGCCGGAGAACCTGCGAAGTACAGTGTGCTGAAGCCCGAGGAGATGACTCGAATGATCTCCGGACAGATGCGCGCTTCTCTTGATTATGTACAGAGCAGCATGCCGCAGCATGAACCTGAGAAACCGGTCTTCTACAATATCGAAGGTGACAAAAACGTATTCGATAACCTTAGCCGCGAACTGGCCGAGGCCAAGCATGAGATCGTCGTGGATGTTTGGCGTGAGGAAGCCGAATTGCTGCATGATCTATTGAAAAAGGCAGAGGATCGGGATGTCAGGCTGTTATGGTCATGTGATGGTGGCGAAGGGATGCTCGATCAGCCGACACCGTGGCTGGGAATGCCTCTCTATGGTAACGGAAACGGGAGAAAGTTTTCCATTGTCGTTGATCGGCGCTGGTGCATGCTCGGAATGCGCGGGGAATCCTGCGCAACTCAGGCTGTTGTAACAGAACATCCGGTCATGACAGGTTTGCTGTTGAACCATTTTGCACAGGAATTGGTACTGTACGAACTGGAACAGGATATGGGGGAAGAACTTGAGTCCCGCTATGGACGCCGGTTTGAGCAGCTGTCTGCACGTTATTGGTCTGTTCCTGCGGCAGGAGATCAGGGCTGAGTCAAGGGTACTGGAGTATCTGCCCTAGTAAAGCTGGAACAGAGTAAATATCTGTAGATTTGAATATGTTGAAACAGAGCAGGCGCTGCCTTGAGGCAGTCGCCTGTTTTGCGTTTTGAAGTAAATCAGTGATGTTCATCACAGCATCGTTGCCCTGCTGAGTTAGAGTTAAGGTATGAAGTCATGCTATTTTTGAGAAACTGGAGTTAAAAGCGCAGAACTCGATTTTAGGTGGAGATGAATCAGCCTTTGGGCACGTGATATAGAGCTTCGAGTACGTCAATGTAATACTCCGTCCCATGGGGGACGAACTCGGAAGCATGGATTGTGCGAGCATGACGTTCTGGAATGGGAGATGAAGAATCCAGGTTAGAAGTCTGGTCCGCATTTACCCCAGTGGCCTGGATCGTATCCGTCTCACCACGAAACAAGGCGAGCAGATCATGCAGGGGCACTTCATACAGGCTGTCCACTTCACTGGCCTGCAAGGTGTAAGCCTCGAGTGGCTGGTTGAGACTTAGGCCGTATACCGAGCTGAATTCCCGGTCCATAAAGGGTACACCGCGAACCTCGCCTTGCAGCTGCTGCTTGGCAGTCAGAAGGTAAGACAGGGATTCAAAAGAAACATGTACGCCCAGTTCCTCCTCCAGCTCACGACTTGCCTCCTCAAGCTGCTCACCCGCAGTGAGATGTCCTGCTGCCGTAATGTCGTAACAACCCGGGAAGGTATCCTTGATATCACGTCGACGTTGAAAAAGAACCATTCGCTGATTACCATCGTCACGCACGATCCAGCAGTGGAATGAACGGTGCCAATATCCTCTGGCATGCACCTCACTGCGAAGCTCCGTGCCGATCCAATTTTGCTCATCATCATAAATGTCGAAACGTTCTGGGGTCATGATACGTATCTCCTTATATAGCAAGTTTTAAAGTTCAAAATTTCACAAAGTATGTTTTTTAAACGAAAGGGGAACAAACGTATGGAATGCATTGTACACTTTCAGGTCATCTATCCGCAACCACAGGAACGTAAAAGTCTTAGAGGACTTATTTTTGTCGGGCAAGGCCAGGAACCGGCGAATCATCAGCTAACGACCATGTTTAAGGATATGGGATTCAACGTACGTCTTGAAGATGAGACGCAATTGCTGTTTAAACCGGTGGATGCCTCGGCAAACTTTGAATATATTCGGGTAAATGAACTTGATACCGGGGAAGAAGTATACAAGGAAGATAAGGATCTGAAGTCGATTTTGGAGCATCTGTTGCCACGCCGATTTTAAACCATAGGGATGATATAAGATAGTAATAAGTATCAGCAGTATTCATTTGCTCATGGTCTAATGAAAAAAAAAGGCCCCACCTTTAGGGTGAGACCTTTCAAGCCGGAGCGGTTTCCTTACATAAAGATGGGCATGGACAGGAGTAAACCTGTTGATTATGCCGGAGCGCCGCTGCCTTCTGCCTCCAGCTCTGAAGTACAGTGCGAACAGCGGGTAGCTGCAGCCGGTATTTCGGAGAGACAGTACTTGCAAGCCTTGGTTGTTTTTTTCGGCTCGGGCTTTTTGTGCTCTTTGCTTTTAATATAATTGACGCCCTTGACGAGCATGAATATGCAAAATGCAACAATCAGGAAATCAATGAGTATGTTGATAAATTGGCCGTAGGCGATGACTGTAGCGCCTGCCTCATTGGCTTGAGCCAATGTTGTGATTTTCTCTCCGCTGGCGGTTCTCATATCCCCATCCAGATTAAAGATTTTCTGACTGAAGTCAATGCCTCCAAGCAGCTTCCCGACAGGGGGCATGATGATATCATTCACGAGGGACGTGACGATTTTGCCAAAAGCAGCCCCGATGATGACACCGACTGCCAGATCGATCACGTTGCCGCGTACGGCGAATTCCTTAAATTCTTTAAGTATGCCTTTCATTTCTGCAATCTCCTTTAACCAATAAATTCATAGTGCAGGCCGCGCTTCCGTTATCATATTGTACAAAAAAAACACGCTCCTATCACCCCCTTTCTACAGATTAAGACATGTTTTCACAATTTCCATGAAAATACTTCTTTATTTCACGCCGCCAATTCGGTATACTTCTAACATTGTCAGTTACGTTTACACTTTTATATTCAGGTTCGCGATCATAAATTGGAACGAATCTTGGAGCCAAATAATTAAATATGCCGTTACTCGTATATGTGCAGGAATAGGCCTGCATGTCTCTACCCGATCACCGGAATGATCGGACTACGGGAAAGATCTGCATGATCGCTATCATTGGGCACCCTCTCGAGGTCAAGGACTGAAGGTATATACCGAGATTGGTTCTCATATATGGATGTCCAGTTTATCCATGCGTACGTGCAGCATCCGATACGGCTTGTCCTGATAAGTACAAGTCCGTTTTTTCCCGTCTCCGGTTTTTCCGCAGCGTGTGAAAAGGCGGGCTTTTTGCTTTTTTAACATCGGAAATGGACATGCTGGCTGGCTGTATAGAGGGCACACAGGGGGAAGAATCACGATGCAATTGTTAAAAGACAAAGTGAGACAGGAAGGAATTGTCCTGTCTGAGCAAGTACTCAAAGTGGATTCATTCCTGAATCACCAGATGGACCCGGTTCTCATGAAGGAAGTGGGCAAGGAATTCATCCGCCGCTTTGAAGGAGAGAACATTACGCGAGTGCTTACCATTGAATCGTCCGGGATTGCACCAGGCATTATGACTGCACTGGAACTGAATGTGCCGCTGATTTTTGCACGGAAACAGAAGTCGCTCACACTCACAGAAGATATTCTGGTTGAGAAGGTGTACTCATTCACGAAGCAGGAAACGAATGAAATTACGGTAGCCAAGAAGTTTATGCAGCCTGGAGATCGTGTGCTGATCATAGATGATTTCCTTGCGAATGGTGAGGCGGCCTTTGGTCTGGCGCGTATCGTTGAACAGGTCGGAGCTGAAGTGGTCGGTATAGGGATCGTTATTGAGAAGGCGTTCCAGCCGGGAGGCCGCTTGCTGCAAGAAGCTGGATACCGCGTGGAATCGCTGGTTCGTATTGGAGCTCTGTCGGATGGACAGGTAACATTTGCGGATGAGGAGGGCTCGAATTAATATGGCACGCGAGCGTATTTTCCAGCGGCACCGTCATCCCATCAAAACGTTCTCGCTTGGTCTGCAGCATGTCCTTGCGATGTACGCGGGAGCGGTAGTCGTTCCACTTATCGTTAGTAATGCACTCGGCTTCACCCAGGAACAACTGACGTATCTGATTGCCATTGACTTGCTCGCCTGTGGTGTGGCAACGCTGCTGCAGGTATGGGGTAATCGTTATTTCGGGGTTGGACTGCCAGTTATGCTTGGCTGTGCATTCCAAGCGGTATCTCCAATGATCTTGATTGGTCTGAACAGCGGGGTGTCTGCCATTTACGGGGCGGTCATCGCCTCAGGGATTTTTGTAGTGTTGTTCTCGGGCCTATTCGGCAAACTGATCCGTCTGTTTCCGCCCGTTGTGACAGGTTCGGTCGTGACCATTATTGGTCTGACTCTGATTCCTGTAGCATTTAGAGATCTGGGGGGCGGCCAAGGAGCGGAAGACTTCGGCAGTGGGACGAATCTTCTGCTTGGCTTCGGCGTATTGGTGTTTATTATTCTAATGACCCGTTTCACGACAGGATTTATCCGTTCAATCGCCGTTCTGGTCGGTCTTCTTGCGGGTACGGTAGCAGCCGGATTTATGGGCGAGGTTAATTTTGCCCCGATTCGCGAAGCAAGCTGGTTCCATGTGGTGAAGCCATTTTACTTCGGTACGCCAACGTTTGAGATTGTTCCGATTCTGACGATGATCCTGGTGGCGATTGTGAGCGTGGCTGAATCGACAGGTGTATTTATGGCTCTCGGCAAAATATTGGACAAGGATCTGTCCTCCAAGGATTTGGCCCGTGGTTACCGGGCGGAAGGGCTCGCCATCGTACTTGGAGGGATTTTCAACTCATTCCCGTATACCACCTATTCACAAAATGTAGGGCTTGTACAGATGACCCGTGTTAAAACTCGGGATGTCATCGTGGTAGCAGGTGGACTGTTGGTCGTCATCGGATTTGTACCGAAAATCGCAGCACTCGCACAGCTTGTGCCCGGTTCTGTATTGGGCGGAGCGATGGTTGCGCTGTTCGGAATGGTCGTGTCATCCGGTATTCGTATCATTGGCAGCCAGGTCGATCTGAATCGGCATGAGAACCTGTTTATCATTGCTTGTTCCGTAGGAATGGGCTTGGGTGTTACGGTTGTACCTGAGTTGTTCGCGGGTGCACCGGACTGGGCACAGATTATGCTCGGTAACGGAATCATTGCCGGCAGCTTCACCGCCATCTTTATGAATTTGCTGTTTAATGGTCTCGGTACGAAGGCAACAGCTGCGAAAATGGCTGAACAGCAGGCAGATGTGATTCTTGGAGAGTCTGACAAGTCGGCATAAATAGGTACACGTGGTTAAGTGGTATCCGGAATGGATGCTATGTTAACTCACAGGATGAATCAATTACGTCATGAATGAATAAAGTTAATGGCATGATTGATTCACGGAATAAATGATATACCACCTAAACATCCGGATCGCTGCACGAGAGCAGTAGTTCGGGTGTTTTTTTACTTTGTTTTGGGAGTAATAGTCAGGGAAATGACATGTTGGATGGGAAAGGCGACTCAAACCTTAGTTAGGTTCGGATCGCCTCCTTTTGTTATTATGTTTAGATTTCGGAACGGGGCTCATTTGTACAGTAAGCTACAGATGTCTCATCTGTTTCTCTGCAAAGTCACCAACCCAAGGCAGCTTCAGCCATTTTCCTTGCAGACTGGTGACGACCATGATAATCCATACGACTACTCCCAGCAGCGATAATAAGGATGCGACCATGGGTCCGAAGAGAGGCAGAAATGCCGATAGTACATGACCGACCATGATAATGCCAAAGACCGTGACGGATTGAAGCGCGTGAAACAGCACAAACCGGCTGCGTTTTTCCACTGCCAGGAAGACGATTCCACCTACAAAGGTAAACAGATAACAGAGCATGCCGGCGATATTCTCATCCAGACCGCTTGAGGATTTCATGGGGGACATCCGGTCCAGCCTCCTTTGTCCTTTTTCTATACGTTATGAAGAAGGTGGACAGAACTGAACCGGGTTTAATTAAGAAAGTTACCAGAAAACACACACAAGGCACGGTAACTTAGGGTGGCGTAGGAAGCGTATTTTAAAATGAGATTAAAGTGCATAGTTGCACATTACAGTTTGATACTTTCTTCATATTCAAGAAATTCCATAATATTCCGAGTTATATATTAGAGTTACAAGCTACCTTAGACATTTAATAAAGGAGGATCAGGCTGAATGAGTCTGCATTACGGAATGCTCAGGGAAGGAGATTAACGCCCATTGGAAACAAGAATAGGAAGCTAGAGATAACAGCACCAAATGATACAAGATATTAGCCTACATAGTGAAGCCGAGGAGTGAAAGTGATTTTGGGTGAAACCGAATATGAGAAGTGTCCGGAATGTGGGCACCAGATGAAAGTAAATCCAGGGTATGTCACCTGGTGTGAGAAGTGTAACTGGAACATTGACGAGGAAGAAGGAAATACGGTTGAGGAACCTCCTCATAAAGGACTAAAGAAAAAGTCCACTGACCGATTATTTGAAGAATTCAAATATAGCGTTGATCGAAGGCTTCCCTTCAACAAACAGAGGATATATACCTATCTGTTGGCAATCATCGTTCATGCATCAACTCTAGCTATTCTGGGTGTGGCCATCTTTTTCTATTCAACTCATTCCTCATGGCTATTTATATTAGCGAATGTTCTGGTACTACTCTGGATCACGATTATCTTACCTTATCGCAAGCGTTTGCCAGGTAGGGTAATTCGAAGAGGTGAGTATCCCGAATTATATGGCATGGTTGATGAAATTGGAGATCGTATGAATGTACCGCCTGTTGATATGATTATCCTTAATGAAGAATACGATGCATATGTACTGCATCTGAAAAGAAACAAGAGAGCCATTGTGCTCGGTGTTCCTTTTTTTGCAGCGTTAACACTGCAGGAGAAAATAGCAGTAATTAGTCACCAAATGAGCCACTTTGCTCACCCAAATATTTCAAACAGCTCATTGGTTGAGCGAGCCAGGCATGTGTTGAATTCGTGGTATGACACCGTAGATCCTCAAGGAAGTGGACTTTTATACTGGGTTGTATTTCCGCTCATCATACTTCGTCTGCTGTTATTTGCTATGATCAGCAGTATTTATGCATTGCTGATCAAAAGTATGCGGCAAGAGATGCATCGGTTATTCTATATTGCAGATCATGAGGCTTCAGAGACAGCGGGAAGTGAAGCAGTGGTGTCCCTGTTTCTAAAGTTTGAAATGGGAGGACTTTTTTCCCTTACTGCTGAACAGGTTGCGGAATATCAATATAATAAGGAACTGTATGACGAGTTCAGAAATCGGATTGCGGCTGTTCCAAGTCAGGAGATCCTTCGGTTTCAGCGTCTTCAGAAAATGCGTTATTCTGAAAATCGTTCTTACCATCCTCCGATGAAAAAACGAATTGATTTGATTCAGGAGCATTGGGTGATGGTTCCTGCGTACAGACCTGATCCAGCCACAGAACGAAGGTTTAACGAAGAGTTTCGTGATCTGGAACAACGTTCTCAGAGAATTCTGTTAAATGATCTGAGAGGCGCAGGGTAGCCGGGTTACTTCGTGTGGGGGACTTATATGAAAAACAAGGGCGCACCAGCCATAAGTATGGCGTGATGTGCCCCGGTTATGTTTTCGAGATAATCAACAGCTTAAGCCAATTTAAAGATCTTTTCGTTGAAAGTTTTTGCGTGGATGAGTAACTTTGCCGATTTTGTCGGTATCGTTCTCTTTGGGTACCAGGCGCTCATCCGTGCGGCCTTCATGATGATTGTCAAACATAAACTCGGTGAGTTTCCACTCCGATTTGCCCAGAACCGGATCAGCCGGGAAATGTTGACCACGGTGCAGGTGTTCCTCGCGTCCCGCTTCGTTGATGTAAACTCCATCGACTTCCACCTTTTCATGCGAAAGGGGCAGCATATCCTGTTCTTCGCGGTCCATGAAACAGCGCCTCCTTTGGATACCAGTAATTTAACTGTATGGGTTGTCCGTGATAATATCCCCCGAATAGTTCCGTGTTATGCTGGATAGAATTAATTCCGTACAGAAGGGGCATATTCATATAATATGATTCGGAATTAAACTTTTTGGGCGTAAAAACCGTTATAAATAATAAGTAAAATCGTCAAGTCGTAACATACTCCCGAATATGCTACAATAAGATTATGATTCAAACCGAATCATATCGGGTATTTATAGTGTCAGGTACTTGCTTTAAGCGAGGTTCCCGACCTAAAGCTTGCTTTAAGCCGCGCACACAACTTCATGGATGGCATTTAAGACTTATTCGGCGTTCTCTAAACGGAGCATTCACTTTCAACGTTTTGGGAGGGAATTACAATGGCAACGAAAGGTCACAATGAGGTCAAAGAAAGTTTGAGGGAAATGACTCGGATTTTCCGTCCTAAGGATCCAAAAAAATTCGTGAAGGAGTACGTGAGGAAATACCGGATTACGGGTGGATATGAGGAAGAATTGACTTCTGTGGTCGAGCACGAGCTTGTCAAGATGGATTCTTCCGTGTCCTGAAACACATCATTGAATTATACTGTTCCGATATGAATAGAACCGTCTCCCGGGCGATATGCTCCGGCAGGCGGTTTTTTTTGCTGTCCTGACATTTACTCGTGAAATGAAAGGATATGAGGCATTGCACCACTTTTGGGCTGTGTTGCATTCCTTCTGCATATACATGGAAGTACACATAGGCAGGAAGGATGAATGCATGTGGACCCTATTTTGAAAACGAGAGAAGAGATTGACTACATGCGGGAAGCAGGCCGGATCCTGCGAAGCTGCCACGAGCATATCGAACAATGGCTCACCCCTGGCATAACCACAGGTGAAATCGACAGACGGGTAGAGGCATTTCTGGCCGATCGAGGAGCCACACCGGAGCAGAAGGGATATAAGGGCTATCCTTATGCGACCTGTGCTTCAGTTAATGAAGTTGTCTGTCACGGCTTTCCGGATGATCGGGAATTGGCTGCAGGGGATGTTGTGACCATTGATATGGTGGTAAATAAGGATGGCTGGCTTGCTGACTCGGCATGGACTTACGGAATCGGAGAACAACGCAGATCTATTCGCAAGCTGATGAAACGCACGGAGAGGGCTCTCCATCGGGCTATAGCACAAGCCGTGCCAGGAAATACGCTGGGGGATATCGGTAACGCCATTGAACGGACTGCGAGATTGTACCGCTATGGCATTGTAAAGCCACTCATCGGTCATGGGATTGGTCAGTATATTCATGAACCACCCAATGTACTGCCTTATGGTAAACGCAGGACGGGCATGATGCTCACCGAAGGCATGGTTATTACAATTGAGCCCATATTTACGAGAGGTAGTTCTGGAGCCGTGTTCTGGGATGAAGATGGATGGACTGTCAGGACGGTAGATGGAACTTGGGGAGTCCAGTATGAACATACGATAGCGATAACCCGGGATGGACCGCTTATACTAACCGATGGAACGTAAGTCCTCTGACAGGGGAATTTGGTGTGTACAATTGGTAGTTTAGGAGAGAAGCTGAATTACAGGGTCAAGCGTCTAAGCCAGCTCATTGATGTGTATGAGAACAGAATGGAGTATTTGGCCCTGTAGAAGCTGGAAAAAAGGCAGCTGAGAAAAGCTTTATCTTTTTGCATAATACTGCATGTTTTTCATGTGAGAAAAGTCACTAATAATCCACGATAAATCACCGAAATATGGCAAATATTTTCAAATTAAGAGGTTTACATTTATAACTGAAATCGTTTGCAAACTAAGTTGTGGTGCGGTTTTTATACATAAGTGAACAATTTGTGAACATGTGTCCAAAGATTGACAAAATCATACCCTCAACTTATATTTAATAAGTGATTGAACCATATAGAATGAATTGGAAGAATGCGCAGACATGCCCTTGGAAGGAAATGAAGGGGGTTCTGGAAGCGTTGTTTTTGTAAGCGTTCTGTATGACGGACAGGATTATACGTATCGGGCTGAAGCGACATAATTGGGCTGAATCTTCGAGCGATAACGGTAATCTACGAAAATGTTAAAAAAGTGGGGTAGATCAATGATGAAACAGTGGCAGGTTGCAAAGCGAATTCTCCCCTTGCTGGCGGTGTTCTCTTTACTGCTATCCGCATGCGGGCGGGAAGACTTGTCGGTAATGAAACCTCAGGGTCCTGTGGCACAAGGCCAATATGATCTGATGAAGCTGTCCATTGCGATTATGATCGTGGTGCTCATCATTGTATTTGCCATTGCTGCGTATGTGCTGATCCGGTTTCGCAGGCGTGCCGGGCAGAATGAAGTTCCCGAACAGGTTGAAGGCAATTTCAAGCTAGAGGTCATTTGGACAGCCATTCCGCTATTGCTGGTTATTGTACTGGCCGTACCGACGGTTCAGACGATCTTTGCCCAAGGCGAAGATTTGTCCAAGGACAAAAATGCAATTCAGGTCAAAGTTACCTCACATCAGTATTGGTGGGAATTCACTTATCCTCAATATGATGTCACCACCTCTCAAGATCTTATCATCCCGACCGGCAAAAAAATCGCATTCGAATTGAAAACCGCAGACGTGCTTCACTCCTTCTGGGTGCCGTCTCTTGCGGGCAAAATGGACACAAACCCGGATGGAACAGTGAACAAATTTAGCTTCTCAGCTCCAAATGAAGGCGTTTACCGCGGGAAATGCGCGGAATTATGCGGAAGGTCGCATGCCTTTATGGAATTCAAAGTAAAAGCAGTCAGCCAGGAATCCTTTGACAGATGGGTCAATGAGATGAAAGCACCGGCAGTGCTGCCAGAAGACACACAACTTGCTGAAAAGTTCAAAACGAACTGTCTGTCTTGCCACGCAGTTGGCGATCAGGGCGGACCTGTTGCGCCGAATCTAACCGGAATCGGCGGCAAGGAAGCTGTGGCAGGTATCCTGCTGAACCAGCGTGAGGGACAGGAAGAAGGCAATCCGGTGCTGGATAACATGAAAGAATGGCTCCATGATCCGCAATCCGTGAAGCCAGGCAATACGATGCCGAATCCAAAAGATCTTGGACTTACGGATGAAGAAATCGACGGAATTGCCGAATATCTAGCCAACTACAAATTGGACTATGAATAGAACAGCAAGGACGAAGAAGGGGGTACACTACCTTGGCTCATGCTCATAGCGTCAAGCGGTACAGGGGCTTGATGGATTGGATCACCACCGTCGATCACAAAAAAATTGCGATTCTGTATTTAATAGCAGGTGGATTTTTCTTCGGAATTGGCGGGATTGAAGCGATTTTAATCCGGATTCAGCTGATGAAGCCGATGAATGATTTTGTATCGGCACAGGTCTTCAACGAATTGATTACAATGCACGGAACAACGATGATCTTCCTTGGTGTCATGCCAATCATATTTGCCATCATGAATGCTGTTGTCCCTTTGCAGATTGGTGCCCGGGACGTCGCCTTTCCATTTGTTAATGCACTGGGTTTCTGGACGTTCCTGTTTGGCGGACTGCTGCTCAACCTGAGCTGGATTATGGGCGGGGCGCCTGATGCAGGCTGGACGTCATACACGCCGCTCTCCAGTAGTGAGTACAGCGGGACCCATGGTGTGGATTTCTACACGATCGGTCTACAGATTGCCGGTCTAGGAACACTCATCGGGGGCATTAACTTTCTCGCCACGATCATTACGATGCGTGCACCAGGCATGTCCTATATGCGGATGCCGATGTTTACATGGACGACGTTTATCACATCAGCCATTATCCTTTTTGCATTCCCTGCCATTACGGTAGGATTAGTACTGCTAACATTTGACCGTATTCTGGGAGCCAACTTCTTCGATGTTGCAAATGGCGGTAACCCGGTACTCTGGCAGCACATTTTCTGGATCTTCGGACATCCGGAAGTGTACATACTCATCTTGCCAGCGTTTGGAATTATCTCGGAAGTTATTCCGACGTTTGCACGTAAGAGATTGTTTGGTTACAGCTCCATGGTGTTTGCAACGATCCTGATTGCCTTCCTGGGATTCATGGTATGGGCACACCATATGTTTACAACGGGTCTGGGTAATGTGGCCAACGCACTCTTTTCCATCTCAACCATGCTGATCGCTGTACCGACAGGGATCAAGATCTTTAACTGGCTCTTTACGATGTGGGGTGGACAGATCCGCTTTACGGCTGCAAACCTGTTTGCCGTAGGATTCGTTCCAACTTTCGTCATGGGTGGTGTCACAGGTGTCATGCTCGCATCTGCACCAGCTGATTTCCAGTTCCACGATACGTACTTTGTCGTGGCCCACTTCCACTACGTAATCGTTGGTGGCTTGGTTCTTGGATTGTTCTCGGGCCTGCATTACTGGTGGCCAAAGATGTTTGGTCGCATTTTGAGCGAAACACTTGGGAAATGGACATTCTGGACATTCATGATCGGTTTCCAATTAACGTTCTTCGTACAGCATTTTCTGGGTCTTATGGGGATGCAGCGCCGGATCGTTACATACTTGCCGAATCAGGACTTTGACCTGCTTAACCTGGTCAGCTCCGTTGGAGCATTCCTGATGGGTGTCGGGGTAATCATGTTCCTCGTGAACATCGTAATTACAACGAGAAAACCGGTGAATGCACCAAATGACCCGTGGGAAGATGGCCGAACGTTGGAATGGTCCATCCCGTCTCCACCACCGGAATATAACTTCAAGCAGACTCCGCTTGTTCGCGGAATCGATGCATATTGGAAGGAAAAGATGGCCGGACACACGGAGATGACACCGGCTGAACCGGTAGGTTCGATTCATATGCCATCTGCGACGCCGCTGCCGTTTGTCATGTCTGTCGGTATTTTCATTGCCGGACTGGGCCTGATGTTCAGCAAAGATGATTTCGGCAATGCCTTTATGAACGGACTATTCAATAACTATATCGTGGTTATTATCGGCCTTCTGATTACATTTGGAGCGATGGCACTGCGGTCACTTTATGACGATCATGGCTGGCATATCGAGCCGGAGGATCAGGATGAGAAGGGGGTTAGAACATGACAACTTCACATGCCGAACCGGTAAGTGGCCAATTGCCGCACGAACCGGAGAAAGCAACGCTGGAGGGACGTAATAAGCTCATTGGCTTCTGGCTGTTCCTTGGCGGCGAGACGGTATTGTTCGGAACACTCTTCGCAACCTTCCTGGCGCTTCGCGGCCAGACGAATGAAGGGCCATCGGCAAATGAACTGTTTCATCTGCCGCTTGTGGCAGCAGCTACCTTTATACTCCTCGTCAGCAGTCTGACAAGTGTATTTGCGATCCAGGCCATGCATCGGGGCAACCGAAATGCGTTGGCACTTTGGCTCGGAATTACGGTAGTGCTGGGACTTGGATTCCTCGGTATTGAAATTTATGAGTTCTATGAATATGTGGTGCACAAAGAGTTCGGGATGACCACCAGTGCATTCAGCTCCGCTTTTTACACATTGGTTGGATTCCATGGAGCCCACGTTGCATTTGGTATTCTGTGGATCGGACTTATTATCGGGCAGCTGTTCAGAAAAGGATTAACGGTCGTAACTGCACCAAAGGTATACGTCTCCGCAATGTACTGGCACTTTATTGACGTGGTCTGGGTGTTCATCTTTACGGTCGTCTACCTGCTCGGAAAGGTGGGTTAACACATGTCGGTACAGGATAAAAGTGGTCAACAACCTGTGAAACATCGTCACCGGACAGAAGGACCGCAGAAGCATGTCGTTGTGTTTATATTCTCCATCATCCTGACACTCATTGCGTTTGCAGCCGTTAAGGCAGGGGGCGTTAATACGTCCTTTACCATTATCCTTTTGGTGGTCATGGCCATTCTTCAGGTGTTTGTCCAGCTTGGATACTGGATGCACATGAAGGATAAGGGTCATCTGATGCCCATCCTGTTCATGGCTTTCGGATTTTTCGTAGCATTCACGTGCATTATCATGGCACTCTATTGGGTTTGGTGGTAAATGAGATGGCGGCGGCGCAGTGCCGCCGTCTTTTCCCCTTTTAGGCGATGGAATGGAAAGTTGGTTTCAGGCTATAACCAAATCAGGTCACCGGGAGGTTTCCCGTATGCTCGGGTTGCAATACTTTAGTTTTAATGATTTATGGAGTCCCTTAATTCTTGCATTATTTCTGCTCATTGCAGCTGTATATCTGTTTGTCGTAGGTCCGTTAAGTGAAAGGGTTACTGATGCAGAACCTGCTACTGCTGCTCAGAAAATCATGTTTATCATCGGTCTCGCCGTGTTCTACCTTGCCCAGGCTGGGCCATTTAATTTGCTGGGGCATGTTATGTTCAGCTTTCACATGGTAAGCATGGCTTTGTCTTATTTGGTTGCTCCACCTTTATTAATGAAAGGACTGCCGATCTGGGTATGGCGAAAAGTAATTCGGTGGCTGCCAGCAAGGCAGTTATCCTTTTTGGCTCATCCGATTGTCGCTGCATTACTCTTCAACGGATTATTTTCGCTGTATCATCTGCCTGTTGTCCATGATTATGTCATGCTTCATTTTACGGTCCACCGACTGTATTACGCGGTTCTCTTTATTACCTCCATGCTTATGTGGTGGACACTCCTTAATCCGCTGCCGGAGGCAAGACAGGCATCAGGGCTGTCTAAGATTGGATTCATCTTTCTTAATATGGTGCTGTTAACACCCGCCTGCGGCCTGATTATTTTTGCGTCCGAGCCATTATATGAAACGTATAGCAATCCTGCCGTATGGGCGGAAGCCATGAGATATTGCGTGTCGGGAGACTCTTCGGCATTATTGCGTACGTTCGGAGGTCCGGGCTTCTTCAACTTCCTGTCCTCCGCCAAGGAGGATCAGCAGGTGGGTGGTATTGTCATGAAATTTATTCAGGAGGGTATCTTCGTATCCATGCTGGCGTATGTTTTTTTTCAATGGTACCGCAAGGAAAAACGCGAAGATGATGATGATCCATATCCTGTAGAACGTTCAGGTGGACCGCTTAATCCTGCGAAATAAGCCTAGGTTATGTTCAGACAAGAGGGGGAACACACGATGGATATGCATTTTTTGCTGCCTACGATCAGTACTTCTTTCATTGTGATTAGTGCTGTACTGGTTGGGATTGGATGGGTATTAATTGTTCGCGGCAAAAAGGAGGCTCATCAATCCATGATGGTAGCGGGGGCCGTCGCGGCCCTGCTTTTCTTTATCATCTATATGTCCCGAACGATATTTGTTGGAAATACCGCTTGGGGCGGTGATCCGGAGATGGAGATCTTCTACCGAATCTTTCTGATTTTTCATATTATTCTCGCTACGGCAGCTGCGGTCTTCGGAATCTCTACTCTGGTGCTGGGATTCAAAAAAAAATTTGCTACGCATCGCCGCTGGGGACGGTTTACGTCCATGATCTGGTTCAGCAGCGCGCTGACAGGCGTCATAGTATATGTACTTCTGTATCTCCTGTATCCTGGCGGGCATACACGTCCCGTATGGGAAGTCATTCTCGGGGTGTAGAAAAACCAAATTCTTTGAAAATATGAAAAATGGATGAATCGATTTGTTCAATCGTCCATACCTTCTCTCGCATCCTTTCATAGAATGAGATCGAGAGGGGGGAAACAACAAATGAAAAAAACAGTTCAAGTCAGTCAAACGTATCCACGTCTCACGGTGTATTCAGAAGAGAACTACAGAGGAAGAAGCCGGATCTACCGTGGTAATACGGGTCTTCGCAATCTGGACAATATTCTGGATGGAGTAGAGAGCCTGCGCTTTTTCTCGACAAGTTCGAATGCAACGCTGGTTGTGTTTACGAGACCAAACTTTCAGGGTGGATTCCGCGTCTATCGTGGCAATACCAATCTGAGGGATTTGGATGATCTGATTCGCGGTAATGATGTGGAATCCCTGATCTCCACCAATCAACGGCTGACACTGGCCCAAATCCGTGCCATCCGCAGTAATCGCAGTTTGCCAAGCGGCTACAATTTAGTGTAAAAGATTGACCTCTTCTGCATACAGGTGCCGGAAAATTGAAAGAGTTGATTCCGATTTGTGTTCGCACAATATCGGAGTCAGCTCTCTTTTTTTTGTTTACCTGCACATTTGCAGCTCAAAGCTGAACGATCACAGTGGGATCCGCCGTGCTGTCTTCCTTTCATATCGAATCATCTCCATGCGTAAGGGAATAAATTTCCTGTTATATTCCTGATTCAGGAAAAAAAGGGTTGACGATACGAAGTGAAGGTCTGTATACTGTGTATATTGATATATACAGTAAACACAGTGAACACAGCTTGCACAGTAAAGCGTGAGATGGAAAGGCAGGCAAAGTTATGAACAATTGGAAGCAGGCGTGGTGGCTTACCCGCAGCGAATGGAGCAAGGATCGTCTTCAATGGTTATGGTCTGCAATGTTTATGATCTACGTTGGAGCTATGGGTGGTGTCATGTTACATGGACAGAGGGAGGAAAATGTGCTTAACACAATTTCCGATTCCTACTTCATGCTGATGATTCCATTTCAAGGATTTATCTTTTCCAGACGTTCTTTTCGCTACATACAAGAAGATTCGTATACACAAATGCTGACCTACTATCGCAGACTTCCCATCTCGGCAGAGACCGTCATGTGGGGACGCATTCAGCAGGCATTGCTGGCCTTTATCTATAATGGCATATTCTACTATGGCGCATTGTATGTCTCCGTGATGCATCTGGAAGGATTCCGATGGGATCAATATCTAGCTTTTGCCCTAACCTGTACAGGATATGGGGTTCTGATCACAGGGTTTTATATCTTTGGGGAATTTTTACACACAGGCAAAAAGTATTTGTTAATCAGCATGCTGTTTATACCTGTGATTGTCCTCATTGCGGTCATTATTCGAATCATGGGTGGAAACGGAATGCGATATGCCGTAGAGATCAGTAAAACCTGGGGGTTGTTATCACCTTTCATGTGGGGTTCGTTAATCCTAGGTTTTGCAGTATTGTGGTTGCTTAGTCGCATCACACTAAGGAAATTAGCGAAGCGAGATTTGAGTTGATGGTAGGTCAATATAGAACGACATCGAGGATGACCGGCACTATCGTGCAAGTGAACTGAAGTGTACGCGAGGGTGAGGTGCAGGGCTTGAATATACCGATTCAAATTAATGAGAACAGTGCTGAACCTTTATATCACCAAATTGAAAACCAGCTAAGATCTTTAATTATAACGGGTCAATTGGGGGAGGGAACGCATTTGCCGTCCATTCGCGAATTTGCAGGATCGTTGAACTGCAGCGTGATTACTGTTCGCCGGGTCTACCAGGATCTGGAGAATGAAGGATTGCTTCGAACGAAGCAGGGTACTGGGACGTTTGTAGCCAAGGTTGAGGCAGGAGATCGGGAAACTTACAAATTGACAGCAGCAAGAGAGGCGCTGCAGGCAGCTGTGCTTTCAGGTAAATCGGTTGGCTGCAGTGAAGAAGAAATGGCAAGGTTGTTCCAAGAGATTCTGCAGTTGATCTACTATCCGAAATAAGGGGTGAGTAAACATGGAACCACTAGCGGTTCAGCTAAACGGTGTATCCAAGATGCGCAAGCGTAGAATCATTGGCCCGATTGATCTCGAAATTCCCGAAGGATACGTGGTCGCCATATTGGGACATAACGGTTCGGGAAAGAGCACGCTGCTGAATATGCTTCAGCGGGTCGTCCTACCGGATTCCGGTCAGATCATGTGGTTCGGTCAGCATTACGAAGGCGAACTTCCCACAGAACTGAGAGAGCATATTGGCTTTGTTGCAGATGGTGGAGGTTCGGAAGAAGACAATATTACCGCTGTTGAAGCTGCCAGATTCCGGGCACATTGGTATACCCGTTGGGATGCGAAGCTGTTCAACCAGCTAATGGATGATATGGACGTTCCCTATGATGTGAAACTGAAGAAGTTGTCCAAAGGAGAACGGCGCAAATTCGAAATAGCAGCAGCGCTTGCGGCGCGGCCGAGATTGCTCCTGCTGGATGAACCTTCATCAGGACTAGATCCGTTTGCCTGGAAGGTCATGGTTGAGCAGTTCCGCAATTTCATGGCGGATGGGGATACCACCATTTTGATAGCAACACATATTGCAGATGAAGTGAAGCGTTTGGCTGATTACATCGTACTGATGCACCGGGGACAATCGCTTGGAATGGCGGAGAAAGATGTCGTGCTCGACCAGTGGAGGGAAATCTGGTACGAAGGCGATCTTAGACCTGAAAGTATTCCAGGTGTAGTTGAGTCGAAGCAGGAGGATGGTGCCATCCGGGTGATTACGACCCGCGTAATTGAAGCACAGGAGAGACTGGAGCTTGCGGGTAATCGCATCATGAAAATCCGAAACCTGGAGCTGGATGAAGTGCTGCAATATTGGATTGCGGGGTATGCTCCGACACTGTGGAGATAAACGAAGGAGGATGATAGATGATGAACAGATTGGAACTGAAGCAGGTAGTCAAGCAATATGCAGATAAGACGGCTGTTAATGGTGTAACGCTTAATGTGGAAGAAGGGGAAATCTATGGATTGCTGGGTGCCAATGGTGCTGGTAAAACAACAACGATGCGCATGGTACTTGGTCTGATTCATCCTGATGGTGGGGAGATACGATATAACGGCAAGCCTTATAGCACCGAGCTGCAGCAGATCATGGGTTATCTTCCGGAAGAACGGGGACTGTATCCCAAGGTGAAGGTCAGTGACCAGATCAATTATTTGGCCCGCCTTCGCGGCATGAATGGCAAGGATGCAGACAAAAGCCTAAGATACTGGCTTGATCGATTCGAGGTCCCTGAGTATTACGACAAAAAGATTGAGGAGTTATCGAAGGGTAACCAGCAAAAGATGGGCTTTATCGCTGCGGTGGTGCACCGTCCTCAGATTCTTATTCTTGATGAAGCCTTTAGTGGCTTGGATCCAGTAAACGTCGAATTGCTCAAATCCACTGTTAAGGAATTGCGTGATGAAGGAACGGCTATCCTGTTCTCGACACATCGCATGGAGCATGTTGAAGAACTATGTCGTCAGATAACAATCCTGCATCGCTCCAACACCGTGGTTCAGGGAGAGATCAAAGAGATCAAGAACCGCTATCCGCGTGAACAGGTATCCCTGAATACCACTGGCAAAGTGGATGGTTTGGATCAATTGGCCGGTGTTAACAAGGTGGAGCGAAACGAGCGTGGATATCTTATTCATATTGCGCAGGTTGAGGCTGCCCAGGAGATATTGAAGCATGCAATGAATCAGACTACTGTAGAGCATTTTGAAATCAAGGAACCAACGCTTAACCAAATCTTTATTCGTGAGGTGGGTGATTCGAATGAATAAAATGGGAACAATCACCGGATTTACGTTCAAAAACAAAGTCAAAACAAAATCATTTGTAGTTACGACCATTGTACTCGCACTTTTAATCTCGATCGGACTTAATGTGCCCTATTTCATTACCTTGTTTAACGGTGGATCAAGCGGTGGTGGGGCTGCAGGAAGCAACCCTGTAAATATTGGGCTTCTGAGTGCTGGACAGCCAGAAGTATCGGAGAAGCTGGAGAAGTTCTCGTCCGCACAAGGAGATCAGGCGTACCGATTCATTGCTGATGGTACTAAAGATGAAGCTGCGCTGAAAGCAGACGCTGAATCCGGACTTACTGATGGGTATCTGAAGTTTGAGGCGGCCCAAGGACAAGAGTTCCCGCAGCCGATTCTGTATTCAACAGAAGAGGTATCCCCTCAGATTATTGCTTCTATAGAAGCTGCACTGCAAAGTGTGAAGCTGGATGTCGTTGTGAAGGATGTACTTACAGCTGAGCAAAAGGAACTGATCAATACACCTGTTAAGGTAAGTGAGCAAAGCTTGAGTGCTGAAGGAGCGGGAGCTGAGGCGGGGTCTGAGAATGGCATGAGCCCGATTAATTATATTGTGGTATATCTGCTGATCATCCTTTTGTTCACATCGACAATGATGACAGGGAATATGATCGCATCTGAGATCACGGCTGAGAAGAGTTCGCGCATTATGGAGATTTTGATTACCAGCGTGTCTCCACTGAGTCAGATGTTTGGCAAGATCATCGGTATATTTATGGTAGGTATGCTTCAAATCGGTATTTTCGGTGCGGTGGTCGCAGGGAATGTGCTGCTTCCTCATAACCGTGATGTTCTGAGTGATTTCAGTTTGAACCTGAGTGATGTAAATATCGCCGTTATTGTATACGGACTGATCTTCTATATCCTTGGTTACTTCCTATATGCGGTGATGTTTGCTGCGATTGGTTCGATGGTTAGCCGTACGGAAGAGTTGGGTCAAGCGGTGCTGCCAATTACGATGCTTTCGCTAGTTTCGTTCTACATTGCAATTTTCAGTATCGCAACACCGAACATTCTGTTATTAAAAGTTGCCAGTTTCATACCGTTCACCTCGCCTACGGCCATCTTGGTACGAATCGGGGCTGGGGTTGCTCCAACATGGGAGATATTAGTGTCGTTAGCCATTCTGGTCGTATCGATCTTGATCTTCGGCTGGCTGGCTGCCAAAATCTATCGCACGGGTGTGTTGATGTATGGTAAGCGCCCAACCTTCAAGGAATTGTTCAAGGCAATGAAAGCTTACAAAATTTAAGCCTACTACGAGCTAACTAATAATAATCTAATACTGGCTTTTAGAAAAAGAAATCATTATAAGGGAAGAGGGGACCATGCTAGGAAAAAGGTGGAACCCCTCCCAGTCTATTATCGTAATATTGATGTATGTTCATTCTTTGAACTAATAGATTTTATCTACTATATATCTAAAAGGAGATTACATAATATGAAAAACTGGAAACGCATGCTTTTGTCTCTCACCATATCGGTTGGTTTGCTCGCTGCAGCTGCGCCAGCCATGGCTGCGCCTCAAGGGACTTCCGTTAAAGTTAATGACCAGGCGGTAGAATACACTGTAGGGGCACCGATCAATGATAAGGGAACAACATTGGTTCCACTTCGCTCCACTCTTGACGCCATGGATGTGAAGCTGACGACTGCGACGGATGATACGATTACGGCAGTGGTAGATGGAAAAACGATTACACTCAAAAGCAAGCTTACACGTATTAATGGCGTAACTTATGCGCCAATCCGTATCGTTGGAGATGCCGCAGGGTATGAAGTAAACTGGGATGCGAAGACGCGTACAGTTCTACTCGTCTCCAAGGGAACAGAAGCAGTCGCACAAACGGGTGGCCGCGGCTTCATGTGGGAAGTGGAGAGTAACGGAAACACGGTATATCTGGTGGGATCCATGCATATTGCAGACGATAGCTTCTACCCATTGCCTAAGGAGTTTGAAGAAGCTTTCGCTGAAGCAGATTACTTGGGCGTAGAGATCGATATCAGCAAAGCGGCTGACGAGGCACAACAGAAGCTGATTCTGGATCTGGGGTCTTACCAGGATGGAACAACGCTGAAGGATCATATTTCAAGAGAGACGTATACCAAGCTAGGGGATATTCTGAAGAAAAACGGTCTGGAGCCTAATGCGCTGGATGCATTCAAGCCTTGGGTTGCGGAAAGTACACTCACTAGTCTGAAGTCAGCGACGGCTGGATATGAAGCTTCGGCGGGCGTGGATCTGTATTTCATTCAAAAGGCTATTGAGAGCAAACTTCCTATTATTGAGCTAGAATCTTACGAGTCCCAACTGGGCATGTTTAACGACTTCTCCAAAGAGCTGCAAGAGGAGACGCTGAAAGCAACACTGGACAACTTCGATGTACTGGACGATAGTGTGAACCAAATGGCTGTGATGTGGAAAACAGGTAATGATGAGCAACTGCTTGATCTGACCAATAACTTCTCTGATAACGAAGAGTACAACAAAGCAATGCTGATCGACCGTAACATTGGCATGGCTGACAAGATTGATGGATACCTGAAGAGTGATAAGAAAGAGGAGTACTTTATCGTTGTAGGTGCAGCCCACTACCTTGGTGAGCACGGCATCGTGAAGTTGCTTGAAGATAAGGGTTATACTGTAGAACGTAAGTAACAATATATCATTTCTGGATACAACCCTCTCACTTCTGAGTAGAAGCGAGAGGGTTGTTATTCTTTATATAGAAGAAAGACTAGATATATGGAGGCTAAGAAACACTCGTATCCAAGTTATTAGAGAATGAGAACATGGAATTTGAAAACCTCAGGAAATTTGACGAACATATTATTTTTATAAAACACTTTACAAGATGTTGCGATATATGATATATTAATTTTCCGGCCAAGAAAACACGAGAAACACGGTGCCGTAAGCTACTGAAAAGCTTCGAAAGAAACTTAAAAAAAGTGCTTGCTAAATTGGTTTGGACGTGATAATATATAAGAGTTGCTGAAGAGAATAACGCTCGGATGCAAACAACGTTTGATCTTTGAAAACTGAACAACGAGTGAGTAATCATTCTGCTTGCAGGATGAACGTGAAGGTTTTTGGTGCATGCCAATTGGCTGTATGAAAACTGGAACAACAAATGAGATTTTTAATCTCGTCAGATTCAAAATGAGCTAATCGCTCTTTTCAATACTTTATTGGAGAGTTTGATCCTGGCTCAGGACGAACGCTGGCGGCATGCCTAATACATGCAAGTCGAGCGGAGTTGATAGAAAGCTTGCTTTCTTGATACTTAGCGGCGGACGGGTGAGTAACACGTAGGCAACCTGCCCTCAAGCTTGGGACAACTACCGGAAACGGTAGCTAATACCGAATACTTGCTTCTTTCGCCTGAAGGAAGCTGGAAAGACGGAGCAATCTGTCACTTGAGGATGGGCCTGCGGCGCATTAGCTAGTTGGTGAGGTAACGGCTCACCAAGGCGACGATGCGTAGCCGACCTGAGAGGGTGATCGGCCACACTGGGACTGAGACACGGCCCAGACTCCTACGGGAGGCAGCAGTAGGGAATCTTCCGCAATGGGCGAAAGCCTGACGGAGCAATGCCGCGTGAGTGATGAAGGTTTTCGGATCGTAAAGCTCTGTTGCCAGGGAAGAACGTCCTTGAGAGTAACTGCTCAAGGAGTGACGGTACCTGAGAAGAAAGCCCCGGCTAACTACGTGCCAGCAGCCGCGGTAATACGTAGGGGGCAAGCGTTGTCCGGAATTATTGGGCGTAAAGCGCGCGCAGGCGGTCATTTAAGTCTGGTGTTTAATCCCGGGGCTCAACCCCGGATCGCACTGGAAACTGGGTGACTTGAGTGCAGAAGAGGAGAGTGGAATTCCACGTGTAGCGGTGAAATGCGTAGAGATGTGGAGGAACACCAGTGGCGAAGGCGACTCTCTGGGCTGTAACTGACGCTGAGGCGCGAAAGCGTGGGGAGCAAACAGGATTAGATACCCTGGTAGTCCACGCCGTAAACGATGAGTGCTAGGTGTTAGGGGTTTCGATACCCTTGGTGCCGAAGTTAACACATTAAGCACTCCGCCTGGGGAGTACGGTCGCAAGACTGAAACTCAAAGGAATTGACGGGGACCCGCACAAGCAGTGGAGTATGTGGTTTAATTCGAAGCAACGCGAAGAACCTTACCAGGTCTTGACATCTGAATGACCGGTGCAGAGATGTACCTTTCCTTCGGGACATTCAAGACAGGTGGTGCATGGTTGTCGTCAGCTCGTGTCGTGAGATGTTGGGTTAAGTCCCGCAACGAGCGCAACCCTTGATCTTAGTTGCCAGCACTTCGGGTGGGCACTCTAAGGTGACTGCCGGTGACAAACCGGAGGAAGGTGGGGATGACGTCAAATCATCATGCCCCTTATGACCTGGGCTACACACGTACTACAATGGCCGGTACAACGGGCAGTGAAGCCGCGAGGTGGAACGAATCCTAAAAAGCCGGTCTCAGTTCGGATTGCAGGCTGCAACTCGCCTGCATGAAGTCGGAATTGCTAGTAATCGCGGATCAGCATGCCGCGGTGAATACGTTCCCGGGTCTTGTACACACCGCCCGTCACACCACGAGAGTTTATAACACCCGAAGTCGGTGGGGTAACCGCAAGGAGCCAGCCGCCGAAGGTGGGATAGATGATTGGGGTGAAGTCGTAACAAGGTAGCCGTATCGGAAGGTGCGGCTGGATCACCTCCTTTCTATGGAGAATCGTTTCCCGTAGCGGAAACATTCAAAACCAAAATCTAGCCAGGTCGGCTAGTTGCTCACTCGTTGCTCAGTTTTGAGAGCTCAAACTCTCAAAACAGCTTGCTTTTGCATGGAGCTTGTTCTTTGAAAACTAGATATCGAAACGAAAAATGCGAATTAGAACATTCCTTTTAGCTGAACTTGTGTTAAACAAGTTTCAAATATTAGTGATAACTGCATTGCTCACTTGAGCAATTGGTTAAGCTACTAAGAGCACACGGAGGATGCCTAGGCGCTAGGAGCCGATGAAGGACGTGGCGAACAACGAAACTGCCTCGGGGAGCTGTAAGCAAGCTTTGATCCGGGGGTGTCCGAATGGGGAAACCCAGCTGGGGTAATATCCAGTTACTCATAACTGAATACATAGGTTATGTAGAGGCATACCAGGGGAACTGAAACATCTAAGTACCTTGAGGAAGAGAAAACAATAGTGATTCCGTCAGTAGCGGCGAGCGAACGCGGAACAGCCCAAACCAGAGAGCTTGCTCTCTGGGGTTGTGGGACGTCTCACATGGAGTTACAAAGGAACCGGTTAAACGAAGAGGTCTGGAAAGGCCCGCCAAAGAAGGTAAAAGCCCTGTAATTGAAAGTCTGTTCCCTCCGAGACGGATCCCGAGTAGTGCGGGGCACGTGAAACCCCGTATGAATCCGGCAGGACCATCTGCCAAGGCTAAATACTTCCTAGCGACCGATAGTGAAGCAGTACCGTGAGGGAAAGGTGAAAAGCACCCCGGAAGGGGAGTGAAATAGAACCTGAAACCGTGTGCTTACAAGAAGTCAGAGCCCGTTTTAGGGGTGATGGCGTGCCTTTTGTAGAATGAACCGGCGAGTTACGTTCCCGTGCAAGGTTAAGGTGAAGAGCCGGAGCCGCAGCGAAAGCGAGTCTGAATAGGGCGATGTAGTACGTGGACGTAGACCCGAAACCGGGTGATCTACCCCTGTCCAGGGTGAAGGTGCGGTAACACGCACTGGAGGCCCGAACCCACGCACGTTGAAAAGTGCGGGGATGAGGTGGGGGTAGCGGAGAAATTCCAATCGAACTCGGAGATAGCTGGTTCTCCCCGAAATAGCTTTAGGGCTAGCCTCGGAAAACAGAGTCGTGGAGGTAGAGCACTGATTGGGTGCGGGGCCCGCAAGGGTTACCAAGCTCAGTCAAACTCCGAATGCCATAGACTTACTTCCGGGAGTCAGACAGTGAGTGCTAAGATCCATTGTCAAAAGGGAAACAGCCCAGACCATCAGCTAAGGTCCCCAAGTGTGTGTTAAGTGGGAAAGGATGTGGAGTTGCACAGACAACCAGGATGTTGGCTTAGAAGCAGCCACCATTGAAAGAGTGCGTAATAGCTCACTGGTCGAGTGACTCTGCGCCGAAAATGTAACGGGGCTAAACACACCACCGAAGCTATGGCTTGATGCTTTGCATCAGGGGTAGGGGAGCGTTGTATAAGGGTTGAAGGTGTACCGTAAGGAGCGCTGGACATTATACAAGTGAGAATGCCGGTATGAGTAACGAAAAGATCAGTGAGAATCTGATCCGCCGAAAGCCTAAGGGTTCCTGAGGAAGGCTCGTCCGCTCAGGGTAAGTCGGGACCTAAGGCGAGGCCGAAAGGCGTAGTCGAAGGACAACAGGTCGAAATTCCTGTACCACCGTAAATCGTTACGAGCGATGGGGGGACGCAGTAGGGTAGTGACGCAGGCTGATGGATGCCTGTCCAAGCAGTAAGGCTGGTTAGTAGGCAAATCCGCTAACCATAAGGCTGAGCTGTGATGGGGAGTGAAAATTACAGTAGCGAAGGTCATGATCTCACACTGCCAAGAAAAGCCTCTAGCCAGATGAAGGTGCCCGTACCGCAAACCGACACAGGTAGGCGAGAAGAGAATTCTAAGGCGCGCGGAAGAACTCTCGTTAAGGAACTCGGCAAAATGACCCCGTAACTTCGGGAGAAGGGGTGCCCCGGTAGTGTGAATAGCACGAGGGGGCCGCAGTGAAAAGGCCCAAGCGACTGTTTAGCAAAAACACAGGTCTGTGCGAAGCCGTAAGGCGAAGTATACGGGCTGACGCCTGCCCGGTGCTGGAAGGTTAAGGGGAGCGGTTAGGAGTAATCCGAAGCTGTGAACCGAAGCCCCAGTAAACGGCGGCCGTAACTATAACGGTCCTAAGGTAGCGAAATTCCTTGTCAGGTAAATTCTGACCCGCACGAATGGCGTAACGACTTGGGCGCTGTCTCAACGAGAGATCCGGTGAAATTTTAATACCTGTGAAGATGCAGGTTACCCGCGACAAGACGGAAAGACCCCATGGAGCTTTACTGCAGCTTGATATTGAATTTGGGTACGATCTGTACAGGATAGGTGGGAGCCTTTGAAGCATGAGCGCCAGCTTGTGTGGAGGCACCGTTGGGATACCACCCTGATCGTATCTAGGTTCTAACCTGGTGCCCTTAGCGGGTACGGGGACAGTGTCAGGTGGGCAGTTTGACTGGGGCGGTCGCCTCCTAAAGAGTAACGGAGGCGCCCAAAGGTTCCCTCAGAATGGTTGGAAATCATTCGAAGAGTGCAAAGGCATAAGGGAGCTTGACTGCGAGACCTACAAGTCGAGCAGGGACGAAAGTCGGGCTTAGTGATCCGGTGGTACCGCATGGAAGGGCCATCGCTCAACGGATAAAAGCTACCCTGGGGATAACAGGCTTATCTCCCCCAAGAGTCCACATCGACGGGGAGGTTTGGCACCTCGATGTCGGCTCATCGCATCCTGGGGCTGAAGTAGGTCCCAAGGGTTGGGCTGTTCGCCCATTAAAGCGGTACGCGAGCTGGGTTCAGAACGTCGTGAGACAGTTCGGTCCCTATCTGTCGTGGGCGTAGGAAATTTGAGAGGAGCTGTCCTTAGTACGAGAGGACCGGGATGGACGTACCGCTGGTGTACCAGTTGTTCCGCCAGGAGCACCGCTGGGTAGCTATGTACGGACGGGATAAGCGCTGAAAGCATCTAAGCGTGAAGCCCCCCTCAAGATGAGATT
The DNA here is from genome assembly GCF_039831995.1 of Paenibacillus pabuli. NCBI lineage: Bacteria > Bacillati > Bacillota > Bacilli > Caryophanales > Paenibacillaceae > Paenibacillus > Paenibacillus pabuli. Next base: position 3,639,147 of record NZ_JBDOIO010000003.1, on the reverse strand, counting down.
TCCCAGTATGTAAGACCCCTTGAAGACGACGAGGTAGATAGGCTGGGGGTGGAAGTGCAGTAATGCATGGAGCTGACCAGTACTAATCGGTCGAGGGCTTATCCAAATTGCAGGTTTTAATCGCACATTTCGTTTCGGATCTAGTTTTCAGAGAATGATCTCTGAACGCATTTGTTCCACAAATGCTCGTTTGGTGGCGATAGCGGAGGGGTTCCACACGTACCCATCCCGAACACGACCGTTAAGCCCTCTAGCGCCGATGGTACTTGGACCGAAGGGTCCTGGGAGAGTAGGACGCTGCCAAGCAAAGAACCACTGCCGATGAAATTCGGTGGTGGTTTTTATTTTATATTCAAGCAAGATAAGACTAAGAATACTCTGTTAAAAGTTTCTCTCAATAAATGCTTAGTAATTAAATAAGGAAGATTGCTTTGAAAGCGAAGAGAAGGCACTATTCATTTGAATAGTGCCTTCTCTTCTTATGATTCATAAGAACGTTTATGGTTAGAATTACATATAGGTAAATCCTTCTGGTGGTTATGTTAGATTAAATTTAGTGAGATCTCTTATCTATTTACCATTATTATTTATTATTTCTAGTATGTTTAAGACCAGTGAGAAGCCTGAGGAGCGCTCTTCTTACGAATATTCAATAATCGGGCGCGCTTGATGCGTTCCTTTTTCTGATCTTCTAATAGCTGCTTTACCCCTCTAATGAGAAGTTGATATCTTAGTTCATCATCATGCCCCAGCTTATGCATTTCCTCGAAATATGCCTTGTTCATTTGTTCGTACACCATCCAATCATGTTAATGAAACAACTTTAACATAGTGAACTTAACAAATTCTGAACAGTCGGGTCCAGATGAACGAGGTGAAAACCGACTAAAAGCAGGATGGGAATCAAATCAAGGAGCACAAAGATAGGCCAATACGAAAGTAAACGTAGACAAAGGAATTGTTCAAATTAGGAAAACTAAAACCGTAAGAATATCCCATATCCTAAACTCAAAAAACGGAGATAACTAGGCTCTGTCTTTCCACTGCTCATACCAGTTACGAATTTCGGGTGTCGGAGCTGTATCCAAATCTTGCTGAAGCAGATGGTGAAGAGATTGATATCGGGCTTCTACGGAACCATAATCCCCCAAGTGGTCATATATCTCCATTTGTTTTAAGTATGCTTCTTCATAATACGGTTGGACATGACACAGACGCTGGTACAAAGCCAGGGCTTCCATCCAGTTTTCCTTTTCTGTATAATAAGCCGCTAATTTGAGGGCATGATGTACAAAAAGATTACGAAGCCTTTCCCGTTCAGCGAAAGCCCATAAATAATCAAATTCTTTCAAGTAGTCATCCTTGTATATATCTAAAATGTCTCTGGCTTGCTTTTCGTTATCAGGAGTAATGTACTCCAAGCTACGTAGGGATTGCTCCCACTCACTCGTTAGATTGACATTGCCCCCCAGTCGCATACAGTATCCTTCTGCACCGCTTGTTTTTTCAATGGCAAGCTCTACATTAACCTGTTTGAGACAACGGCGAATATGGTAGACGGTTGTATATAGGTAGCTGCGGGCTTTCTCGATATCTATATCCGGCCATATTTGCTCAATGAGGGTATGATTGCTGAGAAATTCGTTGACATGCTGAAACAGCAGTGCGAACAAAACTTGAGTTTTTTGGGTTCGCCATTTAATCGGCAGCTCTTCAGATCCTCTATATAATTTTAATGAACCGAACATGCTTATGGTTACCTCTTCGGGTTCTTCAGTGGCAACAGCATAACGTATTCGCTTCTGTATACGATTTACCGTTTTGGAGAGCCGATCCAAGTTAAGGGGTTTAAGTACGTAATCCAGTGCATTTAACTCAAATGCTTCCAGCGCATGATTATCATAAGCCGTAACAAACACGATTTCAGCCGAGGGGCACAGAGAGACCAGCCTTTCGGCTGCCTCCAGGCCATTCATTTCAGGCATTTGTATATCAAGAAAGATAATGTCTGGACTTAAGGCAGGGATCTGTTCTAATGCAGTTTCGGCATCCATAAATACGCCGGCTATCGTGATCGGAACTAACTTTTTGAGCAGGCTTTCCAAGTGAAGTAGAGCCAGTTGTTCATCATCAATCAACACGGCACGAAGCATGGTTATGATCTCCTTTCTTAGTGTGGTTTCACATTAAGACTATTGGTTATAAGGGAAGTGAACCTCATCAGGAATGAAGAAGGAGACTGTCGTACCAACCCCAGTCATGCTGGAGATGGTTAATCCTGAATCATACAGCTGCAGGAGCCGACGATTGGTATTTCTCAGTCCTATTCCGCCCACAGAAGAGCCAAAACGAAGGCCAAGCACTTTATCAGCTTCATCGGGACTCATTCCTTTTCCGTTGTCAGAAACGCGAAAGTAAACTCCTCCATCTTGACGTTCCACGTCTATGGTGAGCGTGCCACCACTTCTTCTGCTCAGCAATCCATGACGAATCGCATTCTCAACAAGCGGTTGCAGAGTAAGAGGAGGCAGCTTGATGCTGTTAAGGTCGGCTTCAATGTTACGTTTGATCTCGATTCGTGGACCGAATCGTTCCTTCTCAATGTACAAATAGGCATTGACTAGGTCCAACTCATGAGACAGAGGCACAAGTTGCTGCAGGTTAATGAATTGGAAACTGTATCTTAAATATGTTGAAAAGGCATCGCCTAATTTTCTCATTTTCTCAGTATCTATATCGCTTAGTGCCATTAAGGAATTAAGGGTGTTAAACAAAAAATGTGGCTGGATCTGTGCTTGAAGATAGGCAGCCTCCATCCGCAGATGCTCTGTGAACGATTGCTTGAGCGTAGTGAGCGCTCCTACACGATACTGCAGCTCGAGTGCATTTACCGGTTTGCTCACATAGTCACTTGCCCCTGCGGCAAAACCGTTATAGATATCCTCAGGCTGGCTCCGGGCTGTAAGTAGGAGAACGGGGAGTTCTGCAAGAGTGAACCGCTCTCTGATTCTATGGGTTAATTCATATCCCGACATGTGGGGCATCATCACATCTGCTATCACCAGACTCCAAGGTCTTGAAAAGAGCTGATCGAGCGCGTCCTGACCTGATAACACGGGTACAATCTCATATATATCTTTGGACAAGATGCGCGCAAGGACTTCCAGGTTTACAGGATCGTCATCGACGGCCAGAATGCTTATTTTAGTTGCCGACGAGGAATCATCCCACTCAGCAGCAGCGGCCAGATCATAGGCCGGAAGCGTATCAGCCGACCATTCAAAATGGTGGTTTGGAACATGTACTTCATGTTGAACCATAGAATTGGCTGAGATGATGTGCTGGCTTGATAACGGAAGGCTGAAATGAAAATCAGATCCCCTGCCTGGTGCCGATTCAACCTCAAGGTCAGACCCATGTAGCTGCAGCAGCTGAAGTGAAATGCTTAGGCCCAGCCCGAACCCACCACCATCCTTCATTCCATCATCGCCTTGCTCATATCTTCCCAATACACGGCGGGACATCTCCTCATCCATGCCAATTCCCGTGTCCTTCACATGCACTGAAACGGTATTACCATAATGGATGGCCTGAATGGTGATTTCACCATGCGGTGTGTATTTGATGGCATTATGCACCAGATTGAACATAACTTGAATAAGTCTCTTCTCATCTGCCCAGACCGGAGGCAGTTCTTCCGAAATGTCTACCTTAATCGTGAGCAGTTTGCCTTTAATCATAAACCTTAGCATGTCCACTACGCCAAAAGCGATGGACTGCAGCCGAACTGGTTCCGGATGCAGAGCAATACGTCTTTCCTGCAGCAGGGCGATATCCATAAGATCATTCAGCAAGGTAGACATGCGGCGTCCAATCTGGACGAGCAGTTTCATATCCTGCACGCTAGTTTCCTGGAGTGTTGCCTTTTCGTTGCTGATGACGTTCTCTGCGATATTGATGATGCCATGCAGTGGCGTACGAAGCTCATGAGAGGTATTGGCCAAAAATTCGTCCTTCATCTTGTCACTGCGTTCCAATTGAAGAGCATAACGTGCATTTTCCATCATATGGCGTAAGTACTTTTTGAACCAGTAGGATGAAAAGCAGATAATGGCTGCAATCATATCCAGTGGATAGAATGTTGCAGGCAAATGGGTTGCATGCTGTACTATGCCCCACAGACAGCTTGACAGTATGGCCAGTGCGGCCATGATTAGGAATAAGCCGTCTGGCAATTTTTTAATTTTTATCTTAAGGATCATCCAGAGGGCCACGGCTAATTGCAGATTAAATAAGGTGTAAAATAACCATGCCGATTGGGTTACGGCCAGAAAGGGCATAAAAGCCAGACTGGCAATATATAAACTGCTAATTCCGTAGAGTACTTTGCAGACTTTGGTATATTGTTTAAAAAAGCTGTGCGTCAAACTTAGAATCAGGGTCGACAGAAGAATATAAGCGGCTAGCCTGATCTTGACTGTCCAGGCATAACTGAATGGTAACCACTGAGCGAACAGATTATCATTATCCGTCGAGATCGTAATGGCAGCAATTAACAACAGCAGCGCGAACTTCAAAAACTCTTTTTGACTTGGTTTGAACAAAAAAAGGATAAAGGCATAGATCATGTGCAGAAGCATAATAACGATCGTAAATAACTGGAATCCAATGGAATACCAACGCTTGCTATCAATAGCAGCCTGGGTGCCAAACTGAACGGAAGAAATGATTCCTCCATGGACCTGCTCTGCATAAGGGTGGATCTCCACGAATAGTTCAATTTCAGAAATGCCCTGCGCATGCTCAGGTGCTACATATGAAGCCGTGTATGTACTATACTCTGGATAACCAAAAGCTCCGGAAATATAAGCAGGATCAAACGCCCCGAATTCGGCTGCTACCTTGCCGTTAATGGTGACACGGGAGGCCGATTGAATCTTGTTAAACCAAAACGTATACACCTCATCGGGTTTAAGGTCAGCAAGTATTCGCAGCCGATACGTACCTGGCTCAGACGGATTACCGTTTTCGTTGACATCTTGCTCTTTCCAGTCTCCGGGTACCTGGATGGATTGTGAACTCCTGAATGTTTCGGGAGAGGTTCGTACGTCTGCTTGTCCCTGATAAAATTCCCACTCGCCATCCAGGGTAATCGGCTTGGAAGAACTCAAATCCAGTGATGACAAATTAAGAACACCATGATGTATTACAGGTCGTTCAGCTGGTTGTGAGTAGTTATACCACACGAGCCTGAAGGCGGTGAGAATGGTAATAAAAACAAGAAGAAGCGTTATACTTTTCGGATTGATATACCATTTTGTTCTTTTCATAACTTCTCATATTCGACAAAATTCTCGAAAAACCTCTATAAATCATAGGTATGACGTTCAGTAACCTTTCAGTTGAAATTAACGTTAGAATCATCTCAGTGGGATATAGTGGAATGAAGAAAGAGAGGAGAATGAATATGAATATTTCTTCAACAGCAAGCTCAACAGAATCCTACATATCGGCATCTTCAAGCTCTACCAATACCAGTGCGCTGGAGAAACAAAAAGCGAAACGGCAAAAGAAATTGCGAATGCAACAACGGCCGATTCGATATTCGAATATAATTGGGATAATGGGTTGATTCATTGATCACTCTATAGCGTTTCAGCCGAATTAGAGTATAAAAACCTGCCGAATCCTTTGTGGACAGGCAGTTTTTTTGTCGTTTGCTACGGTAACATTCTACTCAATAGTTAAACTGTGTATCTTCTCTGTAACGGAACGTTTCCTATAATAGACGGCGATCGTCACGAGGACAAACATCTCAGAGAGAGGCACAGCAAGCCACACGCCTGTTACGCCCCAGAAAGGTGGAAGGATTGCAATCAATGCAATCATGATGATCATCTCACGTGCAGCCGTGATCCAGATCGCCATTTTGGCATTCCCAACCGATTGGAAATAGGTGCTCATAACAAAGTTAATCCCCATAAACAGGTATGCAAAAGTAAATATTCTTAACCCGTACACGGCATTGCTTGTGACGCTTTCACTAAAGTTTCCGAAAATTTGCACAAAATAAGGTGCTCCCCACTGTACGACAAGCAGCAGTATAACACCACAGGCCAGAGCCGTTCTGGAGGCTATACGAATGGTTTGTTTTTCACGCGCCATCTTTTTGGCTCCATGATAGTAACTGACCAAAGGTTGGGCAGCAGAAGCCAGACCCAGAAATGCCAGCAACACTACGCCATGGATGTAATTCAGTACCGTAAAGGATGCTACACCATCCGTACCCGCAATCCGGTCCAGGGAGATGTTGTGTGAGATGGAGAAGACAGACATGCCGAGTTCGGCAAGAAAGCTGGGAAATCCAATGAGAACAATGGTTCCGAGTAGTTTGGTATTCCACTTGAACCGAGTGAAGGTAAGATTATTTGATTTTTTGAAAAAATGAGACAACAGGACGAGCAGGGCAAGAGATGCCGAGACAATCGTACCGATGGCCACCCCTCGCACACCCCATTCGAGCACATATAATGTTACATAATTAAATACGATATTGGCTACGGCAAATGTGATCTGCGCGTACATGGAGGTGTTGGAATCACCGTCGTTACGGACAAAGATGGTAAGGGCATTTTCGATAGTGAAGACAAACCCAAACAGCAGCAAGATATTCATATAGTCAGCGGCATATGGGAACGTTTCGGTATTGGCGCCCAAAGCATAGACCAGCTGGTCCTTAAACGTAAATGCGGTATATCCTATTGCCATCGTAATCAACAATATAATCGTAATCGATTTCGTAAAGATTTGTTTGGCAGTGGTTATATCCCTTTTGCCCATATAGGTTGAATACAGGGTGGCTCCACCCATGCCAATCCATAGCGACATCGCAACGAAAAGGGTGTATACCGGTGAAGCAATACCAATTCCGGCGAGCGCAGTGGATCCAAGTTTGTGCCCGACCATGATACCATCGATAATAAAATTGAAAGCAATGACCAGCATCCCCAGTATGGATGGCACTAGGTAGCTTACAAAAGCCTTTCCTACAGATTGCCTTTCCAGGGGATGCGTCCAGTTCGTGTTCATAATAACCTCCGTTTAATAAACTGAATGTTCATTCTGTATATAAATAATACTGAACGTTCGTTCTGTATAATAACATGGGTTGAATTTGCTTGGCAACTTTTCCTTGTAAACATCGTTTATGTAGTTGTGGTCTTTATTAATAAAGAAGGGGGCTGTTATATGAAGCAGAACAAATATGATGAGGCAGAGTTTTTCAGGAACTACAGTCAGATGGCTCGTTCTACTCAAGGGCTTGAGGCGGCAGGTGAGTGGTATAAACTGCGAACCATGCTACCTGAGTTGAAGGACAAAAATGTACTGGATCTGGGCTGTGGCTTTGGCTGGCATTGCCGGTATGCACGGGAGCAGCAGGCCAGATCAGTTATTGGCGTGGATCTATCTGAGAATATGCTGCAGCGTGCACGAGAGATGACCGATGATTCTCGGATTGAGTACAGGCATATGGCCATTGAAGATATTGAATTTGCCCCTGAACAATTCGATGTGGTCATTAGCTCGCTTGCACTGCACTACATTGAACAGTTGGATCAGGTGTTTGCTCAAATCCATGCTTGCCTTGTCCAGGGTGGTACATTGCTATATTCAGTGGAACATCCGATCTTCACGGCTCGTGCTGCGCAGGATTGGCACTATGGGCCTCAAGGTGAGATTATGCATTGGCCTGTGGATGACTATCATCAGGAGGGGAAGCGTGTCGCCAATTTCCTGAACCAAGACGTGGTCAAGTACCACCGAACGTTGGCAACTCATCTGAATGGACTGATCCAGGCGGGATTTGTGATTCAGCAGGTGGCTGAGTCCAAACCTTCACCTGAGATGATGGATCAAATACCGGGTATGCGAGACGAGAATCGTCGTCCCATGTTTCTCATGATTGCAGCGGTTAAAGCATGAGCTATCCGTAAAGTTGATTAGAAAGATTAGTACTAGGGGGCATAGCCTGGATACGGCTTAACCAGTAGGTTCAGATCGTTGGAACCCTGCTGGTTTATTTTATTTAATTTTTAAAAAAGAAATGAGAAATTGATCGGATCGGGAACTAAACCGGAAATGATACAGTCTTATTAAATGAGGTGAACATCCGTTGGAATATCAATTTCTGGCCCAAGCCCAGACGATCGACAATTACACACTCAGCTGCATGATGGATGACTATGGGAATGATGTGTGGAACTATGCTTACTTTTTGACCAGAAGTACAGAGCAGGCAGACGAAATATCACAGCAAGTATTTATTCGGGCATACTCCGGGATCAAACACTTTTGCGGGGAGTGCTCCCTGAAAACCTGGTTGCTCACCATTACTAGAAATACGACATTTACATACCGGAAATCGAGGTTTTTTCGCAGCAGTTTATGGGGGGAGACGCTTCCGATCGAATCAGAACAGGGACCTTCACATATTCGTGAGATGACGCCTGCACAATATGCCCATCCCTCAGCTGAAGCCGAGGTAATAAGTAGGGAGCATGTACATGAAATTTGGGACATCGTTATGGCTCTGCCGGATAAGTTTCGTGAAATCTTATTGCTGCATCTGAAGTATGAGCTCACCATGAACGAAATTGCGGAAATGCTGAGAATCAGTACAGGTACAGTGAAATCGAGATTATCACGGGGCAAAGATAAAGTGCGGAAGCAATGGGAGGAGAGAAATAGATGAGGTTCAAGGATGAGGACTGGGAAAAAGAAATCCGCAAGGAGCCGTTTGCATCGTCTCCTTTTCAAGACCAGCACAAGCAGAATGTACTTCGTCAGGTGGAATGGATGAAATCGGGTGAGGAACATGTCAATGATGCTCCAGATCACAAACAGAAACAACACACTATGAAGCGGAACCGTCGCAGTGTTCGTTCAAGTCCCCGGAAAGTTGTTGTAGTGACAACAGTTGCGGCAGTAGCTGCAGTAGCTATTATATGGAATGGACAGGTTCTGGAACCCATTGTAGAGAAAGTTTATCCTGTGTCTGCTCTGCAGCTCTCGGAGGACCCTAGCATGAACCTGCTAACAAGCGAGATGAAGCAAACTGTGGCTATGACGATGAGAGACTATCTAGGTAAACAACTGGAAGTCCATTACGCTAAGAAAGGTCCAATTACCGGCTGGGTATATATCGAGGCTGGCGACGTGAATAAATCAGAGTATGCCAAGATGTGGCTGGATGGGAAGACTGGAGCACTGGTGGAAGCCGATATGCGAAGTGAGATGCCTGGCAGCGAGCTGGAGTACCGGTTTCTGCGTCAAGTCCCTGGGCTTCTTAAAGGCATTAACAGCGATCCAACGCTGAAGCCGATCTCAGCCAGACGTTATGTGAAGATGAAACAGGGTCAGGAGAAGCCTGTATGGTTCACCACATTATTTTTGGAGAATGGGAAGGGCAGTGGCAGCATTGAGTGGACACGAGATGAGGCAGTTTCGGTGTCTGGTACAGTAAGTAGCGACACAGTGTCCACAGATCTGATAACCAATGCGAGTAGTACGATTGAAGCCTTGTCTGGTGAGCCAGCACCTGCTTTGAAAAGTGTAACGTTTACTCAAAATGATAAACAGCTTGAGGAAACAACGGACCTGTATTTTGGTGATCGATATGTGGTAAGTCGTGTTGGTGGGAGATTTAGCAATGAATATACTGTAATGGATTTTCAGAGGGTGGTTCCAGATTTCGTCACCATAGAGGATCATGAGCAGTACATTGAGAAATTACTTACCTTGGATGAAAAAATAATCAGGCAGAATGCAGCACCCATAATCCAAAAAATGTTCGGTATTGATCTTGATCATTATAAACTTGAAAGAGATCCAAATACGCCTGGAATGGCCACATTCCGTTCAGCAGAGACAAAGATCTACAATACTTTTAAGGTTCGATATGAAGACGATGCAAGGATTACAATGATTACAAGGATTGACCTCTAAGCCTTGGTTTCATATGGTACAATCAATTTAATAGATGATTGGAGCATAAGGAGCATAACGATGAAATATTTGGTGAGTTCATGTCTTGCTGGTGTAGCCTGCCGTTACAACGGAACAGCGAGTCTGGATGAGAAGATTCAGGAGCTCGTAGCGCAAGAGCAGGCCATGATGGTCTGTCCGGAACTGCTCGGCGGATTCTCCACCCCGCGGGAACCGGCAGAGATTATCGGAGGTACAGGCAAGGATGTGCTCGCTGGCATAGCACAGGTGATTGAGAAAGGTGGCAGGGACGTTACAGATCTGTATATTAAGGGAGCCTATCAAACGCTGGAATGGGCCAAAAGACTGGATGTTACTTGTATTGTGTTGAAGGAATTCAGTCCTTCCTGCGGCACACAAGCCATCTATGATGGTAACTTCGCGAATCACAAGGTACAAGGTGAAGGCGTCACATCCGTTCTGCTTCGGCAAGAAGGCTATGAAGTCATTTCGGAAATTGAATTCATGAAACAATTGTAAAGCATACAAGGTATGGAACAAGCCGCCCAGGAGAATAATCATATTCTTGAAGCGGCTTTTTCTCTATGAAAAAACACAATACTTACTTTTAAATACTGAGCAACAATAATGTGCGTACTTTTAATTTGTGGTTATAGATTCTAAACTAATACTTAAGCAAGTGAGAAAATAATGAAGACACCGAGAGTCAGCATACCATTTAATAAAAAAAGAGAAGGACGTGGAGATTCATGGAGCCTACAACACAAACAATGAAAAAGGAAGAAATTTTGAACGCATATCATTTCCGGCATGCAACGAAGGTATTTGATGATTTACGCAAAATTACAGCGGAGGATTTTGAATTTATTCTGGAAACGGGAAGGTTATCACCGAGCTCAATCGGATTCGAGCCATGGAAATTTTTGATTGTGCAAAAACCAGAGCTTCGCCAGCGCTTGTCCGAAGTCTCTTCCGGGGCTCAGAAGCAATTGGCGACAGCAAGCCACTTCGTGGTCATCCTGGCACGCTCGGATGCGAGTTATAATTCACCTTATGCGGAGTACATGCTTAAAGAGATTAAGGGAATGCCTGACGATGTATTTGAATTAACAAGTGCAGCATATGGAAATTTCCAAAATAACCAGCGTCTGCTTGAGAACCCACGAACTCTATTCGATTGGGCATCCAAACAGACATACATTGCACTTGGCAATATGATGACCTCGGCAGCTCTTATCGGCATTGATTCTTGCCCGATTGAAGGGTTCAGCTACCAGGATGTTCATCGTATTCTGGAAGAAGAAGGTTTGCTGGAGGATGGAGCATGGGACATCTCGATGATGGCGGCCTTTGGCTATCGTGCAGAGGAACCTAAACGTGAGAAGTCTCGGCAGCCTCTGGACAAGATTACACAATGGATTGAGTAAAATAACTTCATATGAAGTGGGCCTCGGCTATCTCCTGTTACGTCAAGGAGGTAGCAGGGGCTACTTTTGTAGATGCCCAACGATTAGATAATATCCTATATAAAAAATTGTTGCATATACATAGATGTCTATGTATAATGAGGACATGCCAAAATATAATGCAATCGCACTTATTGCCAGGATCAGGGATCATGTGAACAAACGTATTGTTCAGGAACTGGAGCAGCACGATGTTACAGGGATTGTTCCATCCCACGGGGATATTCTGATGTTCTTGTACCGTGAAGATTCGTTGTCCATCAAAACGCTGGCCGAACGTGTCCATCGAACACAACCAACGGTGACCGTGCTTGTAAACAAGCTGGAGAAACTGGGCTATGTGGAACGCAGTAAGAGTGCCGAAGACAGTCGGGTGACGTTTATTCGCCTCACAGAGCAAGGACGGCAGCTAAAGCCCATTTTTGAACAGGTATCGGAGACGATTCAGAAAATGGTCTATGGCGATATGACGGATGAACAAGCAGAACAGCTGGAGAGTCTGTTGATTGGAATCGTTCATAAGCTGTAAAAAAAGAAAAAAATTTTTTTGGGATAATACATAGACGTCTATGTATGACCTCGATTACTAAGTATCAATTGCTTCACTATGCAGAAGCATAATATAACAATAACCTGGAGGTAATCTATTATGAAACATCTTATCGTATATGCACATCCCCACGCAGACAGCTTCAATCGCGCCATTCTAAACACGGCTGTAGAAGCACTTGAAGCCCAAGGTCATGAAGTTGTTGTTCGTGATCTGTATGCTCTGGAATTTCAGCCTGTATTGAGCGCAGCTGACACGGCATCCATGCGAGCAGGACAGAATCCACAGGATATTGCGACAGAGCAGAAGTTTATCACGGATGCCGATGCAATTACGTTTATCTACCCAATCTGGTGGACAGGGCTGCCGGCAATCTTGAAAGGGTACGTTGACCGGGTATTTGCATATGGTTTTGCTTATGCCTCAGGCGAAGCAGGAATCGATAAGCTGTTAACAGGCAAAAAAGGACTGATCATCAATACACACGGTACACCTAGTGACATATATGACCAGATTGGCATGACTGCCGGTATGAAAATGACTTCCGATGTCGGAATATTTGATTTCGTAGGAATTGAATCCGTGGATCATTTGTTCTTTGGCAGTATCGGATATCTGGATGATGCAGCTTATCAATCCATGCTAGAGCAAGTAAAGCAAACGGTAAGCACCAAATTCTAACGAAGACTAATGCAACAATTGGCAGGTCGATTCGCATCATGAATCGACCTGTTTGGTTTGCAAAATAGAAGAAAGGGGGTATAATCTTACCCATGGAACCTTTACTCATATTTAAAGCTTTGTCTAACGAGACACGCAGGCAGATACTGTCATGGCTCAAAGATCCGGAGCAGCATTTCCCACCTCTGGAATTGTCCCAACATCCGGATGCAGGGAAGAGTGGAATCTGTGTCGGAACCATTCAGATGAAGGCTGGATTGGCTCAATCCGTCATATCCAGTTATTTGCTGACTATGCTCAAAGCCGGGCTGCTGCTCTCTGAGCGCAGGGGCCAGTGGACGTATTATCGCCGCAACGAAGAAACCATTCGTCAATTTGCCGAGTATGTACAGCACGAGTTATAAGCCGGACGCCAGGACGGAAGCAAAAATGCAGCTGCAGGCGGGGATTCCGTCCGGATGTAAACGGCGAAGAACGTTATTGTAACTCCTATTTTCACGTCTTTTTACATCTATATATCTGGATATACAAAAATATAATTCACCAAAGGAGAACTTCTCATAATGACTACTGATAACCAAGTCCCATCCCATAAACAACATATTAGCGACGTGAAGCTGTCCATTCTGGATCTGGCTCCTGTCGTTGTGGGTGCCACGCCTGCCAATGCGCTCCGTAACAGTCTGGATCTGGCACAGCACGCCGAGCGTTGGGGGTATCATCGCTACTGGGTAGCTGAGCACCATAATATGCCCGGCATTGCTTCTTCTGCAACATCAGTAGTGATTGGATACCTGGCCAGTGGCACGAATACAATTCGTCTCGGTTCAGGTGGCATCATGCTGCCCAACCATGCACCACTCGTTATTGCGGAGCAGTTCGGTACACTGGAATCACTGTATCCGGGCCGTATCGATCTTGGATTGGGCCGCGCACCAGGCAGTGACCGCCGTACGTCTCTTGCACTGCGCAAAGATCTGAACAGCGGAGAAGATTTCCCGGAATTGCTGGCTGAACTTAGAGCGTACTTTGATGCATCAGCTACATCGTATCATGCACCTGTTCGTGCGGTGCCAGGTGAAGGATTGAACATCCCGATTTACCTGCTGGGCTCCAGTGATTTCAGTGCACGTTTGGCAGGGCAGCTCGGATTGCCGTTTGCTTTTGCCAGCCACTTCTCGCCCGATTATACCCGTATAGCGCTTGAAACCTATCGAAGCAGCTTCCAACCTTCCGATACACTGAAGGAGCCACACGTTATTGTGGGTGTGAATGCGGTTGTTGCGGATACGGATGAAGAAGCAGCATGGCTCGGTACAACGATGCAGCAGCAGTTCCTGAACATCATCCGCGGGACGACAGGACTGGTACAGCCACCAGCCGACATGGAAGGCAAATGGACTGACCGCGAGAAAGCCGGAGTGGAGCAAACGCTGAAAGCAGCCGTGAATGGCTCACCTGAGACGGTACGTGGACAGCTTGAATCGTTCATTGCCCAGACACAAGCGGATGAGCTTATTATTACGTCCATGATTTATGACCATCAGGCACGTCTGCATTCTTATGAATTAATTGCACAATTGGCGGGTAAGGCATAACCTTAACAGCACATGAACAAGGAATAAAATAGCTGAATCACTTACGGGTCGCCTCGCAAGAGGCGGTCCTTTTTCTCATATCAAGAACTTATCCCAATGAATATATGAGGCAGTTTTGATTTTTTAGGGTAAAATGACATTACGGTCTATTTTGAAACGGTTAAAAGAGCCGTACGTATAAACCAAGAGCATTATACATATGTTGGCTTGTACAAGTTTCTTTATTCGCATGTGCATGAGGCGTGCAGTAGGAAAGCTTATTTTTGATCATGATCAGATACATAAGAGAGGAAGACATGCCCATGGAGCAACCCCAACAACCCCGCATTTGGCCGGATCGGTTCAAGCGGTTTTTTCTGAACAATAAGTTTGTCCTATTTCTGCTCATTCTGCTGCTGGTAGGATTAAACGTGATGGTGCTAACGAAGATATCCTTTGTTCTGCATCCGATTGCGGTACTAATTAAGACGATTGTGCTGCCAATCATCCTGTCAGGTATTCTCTACTATCTGCTGAATCCGTTGGTGGATGTGATGGAAAAGTGGAAGATTAAGCGCGGATGGTCGATACTAATTCTTTATCTTGCGATCGGCGGCATTTTGACGGTTGTTGTACTGGCAGTTATTCCGGTGCTCCGCAATCAAATTATGGGACTTATCGCCAATTTCCCGATGTACAGTGAAAATGTCAGACAGCAGTTCGAGGAGCTGACGGGCAGTCAGCTGTTCAGTCAGGTCCAGGAAACGGTGAACATGAACTGGCAGGACTGGTGGGGAACCATCTCCGAGAAAGCAACAGAGATTTTGAATTCCACTTGGAACAAACTCGGCGGTTTCCTTGGAGCTTTTACCGAAACGGTATTGTCCATTGTAACGGTGCCTTTTATTCTGTTCTACCTGCTTAAGGACGGGAAGAAGCTTCCGGAGAAGATCCTGTCGTTCCTGCCTATCAAGAGCCGTACAGGTGCCATGGAGGTACTTCACGACATTAACCACCAGATCAGTTCTTTCATTCGCGGGCAAATTATCGTGAGCTTCTGTATCGGTATCCTGCTCTATATCGGTTATATGATTATTGGACTGGATTACGCACTGATTCTGGCCATTATCGCCTCCTTTACCAGCGTGGTGCCTTATTTGGGACCTGCGATCGCCATTACGCCTGCATTAATTGTGGCGCTGGTGACTTCTCCAGTGATGCTGCTGAAAATGGTGGCCGTATGGACGATTGTGCAGCTGATTGAAGGCAAGTTTATCTCCCCGCAGATCATGGGCAAAACGCTCAAAATCCATCCGATTACGATTATCTTTGTCATCCTGACATCAGGTAATCTGTTTGGTGTGGTGGGCATTCTGCTGGCCGTTCCGGGTTATGCGGTACTCAAGGTCTGTGTGTCCCACATCTTCAACTGGTTCAAGAGCCGTTCTGGTCTGTATGATCCGAATAATAACAATCTACTGTAAAGTTTACTACATGTGGAAAACGGTACCCTTAACGAAAGAGAACCCCTGTCATCGGCAACAGCCGAAAGACAGGGGTTCTCTTTGTTTGAACAGGCTGGCTTCGGCCTAGCCATGTTTAATATGCTGGAGCGTTTGCAGGAAGATCTGCTCAATATGCGTATCATCCAGGGAGTAATATACCGTCTTGCCTTCCTTGCGACGCTTGACGATCCGCATGTTGCGAAGTGAACGCAGCTGGTGTGAAATGGCCGACTGTCCCATATTAAGCAGCACCGTCAGATCATGTACACATAATTCCTTTTGCAACAGCGCATCAATAATACGTAGACGTGTTGGGTCACTGAACGCCTTGAACCAATCCGCCATCTCGGAAGAAGTCTCCCGATCAATAAGGGATGTGCGGATGGATTCTACGTCCGCTTCCGTTCCCGAGCAGGCCGCATCACATTCTGCTGGCGCTTTAACCGGTTGTTCCATTTCCTATCACCGCCTATGCTAACAACTATACGCCTATTATATCCAAAAAACGTCTAAAGCGAAATGATTACTATTAGCATATTCTGTATGTAAAATCTACATCGATCGTTGACACTACAGTTTAGGCGTGCATATAATAGGGTTAATCAAAACATATGAATGATTGCTCATATATTAATTTTAATTAGAATCATAATGCTGTTTCGTACTGCAAAGGGGAGAATTCACATGGGAACCGGTCAGGAACAGGTGAAAAGGGAACTGCTGCTGGATGGATTGGACTGCGCCAATTGTGCACTGAAGATTGAGAATGGCGTCAAGAAAATAAAGGGTATCACGGATTGCTCCGTAAATTTCGTAACTAAAACCTTGCTGGTGCATACGACTTCCGATATGGATGAGCACGTATTGGAAGAAGCGAAGCGTAAGGTCCTGCGGCTTGAGCCGCACATTCGCATCTCGGAAAAAGGGAGATCACCGCTTGGCAATCATGCTTCTGCCGGGCCGGGAGGTCACTTGAACAGCAGTGTGCATACACATGTAGGCACTGCAGCTGAAGGACATACCCACGATCATGCGGGTCATGCTCATGACCATGATCATCATGAAGGAGCGCATCACCATAACCAAAGTCATGGTGATCAGAAGCATGCGCATGATCATGATGCGCATGCCGGGCACTCGCACGAGCATGGTGCTGGACAGACGAAAGTGCTGCTTGCCCGGCTTGCTGCCGGCTCCGCACTACTTGCTGCGGCCATCTGGTCCCCGCTGGACGGATGGGCACAGCTTGCACTCTATGTAGTCGCCTATCTGATCGCAGGAGGAGACATCGTCCTCCAGGCATTCAAAAATATCATTCGCGGCCAGGTATTCGACGAGTACTTCCTGATGTCGGTTGCGACGATTGGTGCTTTTGCCATTGGTGAGTATCCAGAAGGGGTAGCAGTCATGCTCTTTTATCAGCTTGGGGAGCTGTTTCAGGGTATGGCGGTTAACCGCTCACGCAGGTCGATCCAGTCGCTTATGGATATTCGTCCGGACTATGCCAATATTCTGATCGGTTCCGGCGATGAGACCAAGCGTGTCTCTCCAGAAGATGTGCGTATTGGTGATCGCATCGTTGTCCGAGCGGGTGAGAAGGTTCCGCTTGATGGAATTGTGAAGGCAGGACATTCCATGGTGGACACGTCTACTCTGACAGGAGAATCCGTACCTCGTGAATTGGAGCCTGGAAGTGATGTACTCAGTGGTTTTGTGAATAAGAATGGTATGCTGACGATTGAAGTGACCAAAACCTTCGGAGAATCGACAGTATCCAAGATTCTGGATCTGGTACAGAATGCCAGCAGCCGCAAAGCGAAGACCGAACATTTTATCAGTAAATTTGCCCGTTACTACACGCCGGTCGTCGTTATTCTTGCAGCGTTGATTGCGTTCGTTCCACCGCTCGTGCTTAGTGGTGCAGCATTCGCCGATTGGATCTATCGTGCACTGGTCTTTCTGGTCATCTCCTGTCCATGCGCACTGGTGGTTTCCATTCCACTCGGATTCTTCGGCGGGATTGGGGCTGCTTCCCGTAACGGGATTCTCGTGAAAGGCAGCAACTACCTTGAAGCATTGAATGATGTGAAAGTAGTTGTTTTTGATAAAACGGGTACATTAACCAAAGGTGTGTTCAACGTAACGGCTATTCGTCCGGAAGGTGGACGCTCAGAAGATGAATTGATGGAACTCTCAGCAATTGCGGAAGCCCATTCAAATCACCCGATCGCCGAATCCATTCGCGCAGCTTGGGCCAAAGATATTCGTACACAAGGTGTTGAAGGGTACGACGAAGTTGCCGGGCACGGGATCAGAGTCCGTGTGGATGGGCGTGAAGTGCTGGCAGGTAACGCCAAACTGATGGAGCAGGCGGGTCTTCTCTACACCAAGCCAGAAACGATAGGAACAGTGGTACACGTTGCCGAAGCAGGTGTATATGCCGGTCATCTGATCATTACGGATGAAGTGAAGGATGATGCTGCAGCAGCCATACAGGCACTGAAGAAACTTGGCATCCGCAAAACGGTCATGCTCACAGGCGATGCCAAAGCCGTTGGTGAAGCCGTAGGTCGTGAGCTGGGAGTGGATGAGGTATATGCTGAGCTTCTGCCACAGCACAAAGTCGAACGGCTGGAAGAGCTGGAAGCGGGCAAGTCTCCGAAGGAGAAAATGGTGTTTGTCGGGGACGGTATCAACGATACACCTGTACTGGCTCGCGCGGATGTCGGAGTTGCCATGGGAGGACTCGGTTCCGATGCTGCCATCGAAGCGGCAGACGTGGTCATCATGACGGATGAACCATCCAGACTGGCAAGCGCAATCCGTATTGCGAAGCGAACACGAATGATTGTCTGGCAAAATATCGGTTTTGCCTTGGGTGTTAAGGTGATCTTCCTCTTGCTGGGAGTGTTCGGCATAGCCACGATGTGGGAGGCCGTATTCTCCGATGTGGGCGTCACGGTCCTGGCCGTTCTGAACGCCATGCGGGTGCTGCGTGTGAAGAACATTTAAGTTTTCGAAACGAATGACGCGGCTCTTCGTATATACGTAGAGCCGTTTTTTTATTTTTTTGGCTGCAGGCCATGTTTACAGGGAAGTATGGAGAGAGAAGGGGAGAACAACTTGGCAGGAGCAATTGTAGGGTTAATATGCGGAGTGTGCTATTTCGTGCTGGGGTTAATGCTGTTCAAAAAACCGCCGAAAAAGATTAATGGCATATATGGTTATCGTACCCCGCGTGCAATGAGTGATCCTGATTTATGGGATGAAGCTCAGCGTTACAGCGCCAACCTGATGATGCAGTTTGGGGTTATTATTACGGTGTTTGGTGTCCTTGGATTCTGGTTTACAGATGTACAGGCACTTGTGCTCAGTCTGTTTGCAGTCGCGTTCTATACCTTCAGACTGTTTATGAAAGTGGAAGGGCGATTAAAAGAAGTGCAGCAAGCGCAGCAGCGGAAGCAAAACCAGCAAGGCGCATAGAATGTAATTCTATTGATATAAGATAAAGGTAGTAGAAGATCCGCGCAAGCGGGTCTTTTTTTATGTTCAGCGAGGTTCTTTGGATTCCTGTATGGAAAATCTAACGTTGACGTTAACGTTATAATTATATATAATTATGTACATAACAATATAGACATATCAAAGTGAGGTGAAGGAAATGAGCTTGTATAAGATCGACGACGTAGCCAAGGAATGTGGTTTGACAAAGCGTACCATCCGGTACTACGAAGAGATTGGTGTCATGCCTTCACCTCAGCGGACGGATGGTGGCACGCGGCTGTATACGAGAGAGGATATCAACTATTTGAAAAAGGTTGTCCGTGCCAAGGAAGTGCTTGGTTTCTCACTACAGGAACTGCATACGTATATTGCCACGGCTGATGTATTGAATGAGCAGCGATTTGATTACCAGCAGACAACCGAAGTGAGGGAACGGATTGAAAAACTCACCAGGATGGAGGCAACGCTGGGTGGTCAGCTTCAGCTAATTGAACAAAAGCTGCAGAGTATCCATGCCGTAAAGGCGGAGCTGGAAGAATTGCGCGAACGGGTGAAGAACGGGATTCAGCGACTACAGGCGCATGAAATTACGGAACATCCGGGAGACGGATAAGCGAGTAACCAAGAACTCAATAAAACGAAATTGTGCAAGCACCGGTGATCCGGTGTCATTTTGTGCCGTTTTGTTTCATTTTCTTTTGAAAATGGAATGAAAATTTCATGAATTACAATTAAATTTCAACTCATAAACAGGAGGTATCATGTATGAAAAGAGAACCATCATTACCTGACGAATTGCCGTCATCACGCGGAGGATTGCTGTCCCAACCAAGGGCTGTATGGGCTGTCGCCTTCGCGTGTATCATTTCGTTTATGGGACTGGGATTGGTTGACCCCATCCTGCCCGCCATTGCAGATCAGCTGCATGCATCCAAAAGCCAAGTTTCACTACTGTTTACGAGTTACAACGCTGTGACTGGGGTTGCGATGTTGATTACGGGCGTTGTATCCAGTCGGATCGGTGTCAAATGGACGCTGCTTAGCGGGATCTTACTTATCATTATTTTCTCCTTTCTGGGCGGAACCTCAGACACGGTAGGTGCACTAGTGGGTTACCGTGGTGGTTGGGGGCTAGGTAATGCCCTGTTTATCGCAACGGCGTTATCAGCCATTGTTGGTTTGTCCACTTCGGGGACAGCCAAAGCGATTATTTTGTACGAAGCTGCGCTTGGTCTGGGTATCGCTGTAGGTCCACTTCTTGGTGGTGAACTTGGCTCCATCTCATGGCGCGGCCCGTTCTATGGTGTTGCTGTTCTGATGGCAATTGCCTTTATCAGCATTACGTTTATGCTGCCCAAAATGGCAAAACCGAAAACACGCAGTTCCTTGTCCGATCCGTTTAAGGCCCTGAGTTATCCATCCCTGAAAACACTGGCGATTACTGCCTTTCTGTATAACTTTGGTTTCTTTACGTTGATGGCTTATTCACCATATGTCATGAATTTGGATGAGCACGGACTTGGTTATGTGTTCTTCGGCTGGGGTCTAATGCTTGCGATTACGTCTGTATTCGTAGCGCCAAGACTACAGCGTCGATTCGGCTCGGTTCCTTCCATGAGTGTTATGCTTACCCTGTTTGCGATCGACCTTGTTGTTATGGCCGTGGGTACAGTGATGGGATCATCCACAACCGTCATTGTTGCCGTTATCGTTGCCGGGATATTCCTCGGTATCAACAACACATTGATTACGACGGCCGTTATGGAGGCTGCTCCTGTTGAACGTTCTGTTGCTTCGGCTGCATACAGTTTCGTACGTTTCCTAGGCGGTGCGTTGGCACCGTGGCTTGCAGGTAAGTTGTCGGAATGGTTCCTGCCGGAAACACCGTTTTATTTTGGCGCATTGATGGTACTGGTCGGTGTCGTGGTTCTGCTTGTACGCCGAAGACATCTGCGTGATATCGATGCAGCAATTACACATTAATGGATGGAGGAATTGAAATGCTGGAACGAATCGTAGTGGCTGTCGATGGGTCGGATCATGCTCATAAGGCGTTAGAAACAGCTGTTGAATTAGCTGAAAGTTTGAAGCATCCCGCCAGGTTAATTATCGTGCATGTGAATCCTTCCGTAACGCTGAATGAGCCAGCTCTGGGAGTAGATCTGGAAGAACGAATTGCAGACGAAGGGCAGCTTATTATTGCACCGGTAGAACAGCTGTTGTCGGGACACTCCATCCCCTATGAGACGCTGCTGATAGCGGGGGACCCGATAAACGAGATCTGCCGGGTGTCGCGCGAGAGAGAGTGCAACCTCATTGTAATGGGTACGGGCGGCAAAAGCATGCTGGCGGAAATCGTTGTTGGCAGTGTCAGCCACGGTGTATTGAAGCATGCAGAATGCCCGGTATTAACGGTTAAATAGGACTCTGCCGTAATTGGGGCTGGGTTGAAGATATACCTGTGGTGTATAAATAGATGAAGGATAACTGCGATCACAAGGTTGTTCTGTCATGGACTTGACCGCTGTAACTTCCATTGGTCAAAGCTTGCAGCAATTATGGATGGATTGGAGGACTCAATAATGAAAAAACAACATCTGTTTATCGGTGGTAGACCCACAGAATCAGTAAAATATAAGGCACTTCAGGCACCGTATTCCGGAGAAACATTGGCTGAAGTGTCTACCGCTTCGGCGGAGGAAGCTGAAGCAGCCATAACGTCTGCCGTTCAGGCCGGCAAAGAGATGCGCTTCATGCCTGCCCACAAGCGTGCAGACATTCTCTACAAACTCTCCGTCCTGCTGGAAGAGCGGAAGGAAGAGGCGGCACGAGTGATTGCACTGGAAGCGGCCAAGCCGATCACGGCTGCCCTTGCGGAAGTGGATCGTACCGTGGAAACGTACCGTTTTGCCGCAGAAGAAGCGAAACGGTTGACCGGAGAGACAGTCCCACTGGATGCAGCCAAGGGTGGAGAAGGACGTATCGGATATACCATGCGCCAGCCTCTGGGTGTCATCGGGGCGATTACTCCGTTTAATTTTCCTATGAATCTGGTTGCACACAAGGTTGGACCTGCGCTGGCTGCAGGCAATACCATTGTTCTGAAACCGGCTGAGCAGACACCGTTGTCTGCCTACTATATCGCGAACTTGCTCCAGGAAGCCGGATTGCCGGATGGTGCATTGAACGTGGTAAGCGGGGACGGGAAAACGATTGGGGATGTGCTCGTAGCCGACCCGCGCGTAGCCCATATTACATTCACGGGCAGTCCGGCGGTGGGTACAAGCATTCGCAGTCAGGCGGGATTGAAACGGGTGACGCTGGAACTTGGATCGAATGCAGCTGTCATTGTGGATCAGGATGCGGATCTGGACAAAGTGGTGCCAAGATGCGTGACCGGCGCATTTACGTATCAGGGGCAGGTATGTATTTCATTGCAACGGATATATGTACACCGTGCCATTGCGGACGAGTTTATACGCCGCTTCGCCGAAGCTGCACAGCAGGTTGTCACAGGGGATCCGCTGAACCCGGATACGGTTGTTTCGGCACTTATTACAGCCAAAGACGTACAGCGGACACTGGATTGGATCGACGAAGCAAAACAGGCAGGAGCTACGGTGGCAGCAGGAGGAGAGGCAGAAGGAGGCGTGCTGCGCCCAACCGTGCTCGTTAACGTGCCGCGTAATGCCAAGGTGTCGTGCCAGGAAGTCTTTGCACCGATTGTTGTGATTAACACCGTGGATTCGGCCCAAGAAGGCATTGAGTGCGTGAATGATTCCATCTATGGACTGCAGGCAGGTATATTCACGAACAATATTCACACTGCACTGCATGCAGCTGACCATATCGAAGCCGGAGGCGTAATGATTAACGACATTCCAACGTTCCGGGTCGATCACATGCCTTATGGTGGTGTGAAGCAGAGTGGTATGGGACGTGAAGGCATCAAATATGCAGTTGAGGAAATGACCGAACTCAAGTTTGTCATGTTCAATAAAAATTAACGATGTTCCCCAAGGCAGACTGATGTCTGGTCTGCCTATGATAGAGTAATTAGAGAGCCTTGCACCTAATGATCATTGGTGTAGGGCTCTTTCCTTCTATAGATCAGATAACTTGGTGAAAACCCTTCAATTTCCCTCCTGACTCCCGGTTCACATTTGATCAGAAGGGTATAAATATTTTACATACCGCAAAACAGTCGACTAATCGTTGTTTAAAACTTGTAACTAACTTAATTAACATAAAAAGCAGTATGGGAAATTCTGAATCATAATTGGAGTGCAGACAGGAGGTGTTGCGAATGGCGTATACCATGGCGGACGTATCCGGCATGTCCGGTATAAGTCTGAATGAATTGAGCGAATATGTAAAATCCGGTTGGCTAACACCTGCATTCGCAGGTAGAAACCAGAATGAAGTTTATTATGAGAAACCGGAGCTGTTGAAACTCCAGCAGATTCTGTTCTGCAAGGAGCTGGGGGTTGAGCAGGAAGAGATCGGCTCCATGCTGCAGGAGGATCATCAAGATATCATTCATATGATGCAGCAGCAGCGCATACAGCTGCTGGAAAAGGCTTTGCATTTGCATGGTTTGATCCAGACGCTGGACCAAACGATTTCCCATTTGCAGGGAGAGCAGGAGCTTGAGGTTCGTGAGTTGTATCAGGGCTTTGTCAAAAAAGGACATCACAGCATGCTGCCGGAGTCACCGGAGTTCCCGGACCGTGATTCGGTCGTAACGCATGGCTGGCATCCAGTAGAATCTGAATCAGCAATGTCTTATGACGGGGAACTCAAAACCAAAGAAGATTACCTGGATTCCCAGGAGAAAATAGACCGAATTAACCGGGATTTGCAGCAGGCGATTGAAGATGGCCTGACACCTGAAAGTCCGGAAGTTCAGCATATTATTGGCAGACATCTGGAATGGATCAAGGATTACTACACGCCTACTGCCGAGATCTATCGGGATTTGGGCAATCTGTATGTGGAACATCGAAATTTCCGCCAAATGTACGATGGGTACCATCCGAAGCTTGCCGAATTTTTGCGAGACGGCATGTTGATCAAAGCGGAACAGGAATTGACCTAAATGCATAGAGTAACCATGGGCGAGCAGAACATGGATGTATAAGGCATAAACCAAAAGCACAGACCTCTGGTGGTCTGTGCTTTTGGTTATCTTGGGTACGTATCTACTGTAACGTCCTGCTTATTATGGTACGAGGACCATTGGCAGAACCGTGTTTACAGCTGCTCCGTGAGCAGTTTGACGGCCTGTTCCAAGAAGATGCGGTCTTCGTCGTCGAAACGGTTTTTAATGGGGCTATCGATGTCGAGCACCCCATACAATTCGCCGTCTTTGATGATGGGCACGACAATCTCGCTGTTCGATGCGGCATCACAGGCGATATGACCTGGGAAGGCATGAACATCGTCTACAACGAGTGTACGTCGTTCCGCAGCAGAAGTGCCGCATACCCCGCGTCCAAGCGGAATACGAATGCAGGCTGGCAGCCCTTGGAACGGACCTAGAACAAGTTCTTTTCCATCATACAGGTAGAATCCGACCCAATTGGTATCGGTCAGAAATACATTGAGCAGCGCCGCAGCGTTTGCCAGATTGGCAATGGCGCTTGGTTCATCGCGGATCAGAGCGCTTAACTGTCCCAGGACGGCGGTGTGCTGCTCGCTTCGTGTTCCTTCATAGGAAACAGCTTGAAACATGTTGAATCACCCTCCCGAGCAAAAATGGTACTTATTTTCAAGATAGTGCAGTGCATGCCTTTAGTCAAGCGGAGGATTTCGGTAGAGTTTCGATTAAGAAGGAGAAACCCCTGTAAATTCATCCTGTTTCTCAGCTTCTCGTGCGGGGTAATTACTTAGCAATCACGGAGGGCTATAACCCTGGAAGGAGTTTGGATTATGCACGCAGAGGTACAGAATCTTTTTGTACGGATTCATCTTCTATATTTGGCCCAAAATCAGGATTTAACCGTTGGTGACGCACTGCCTCTATTGGAAGAACGCGGCTATCGCGTTGGCGAGCGGGAGATCAAGCAGGAGCTTGAGCATCTCACCCAGGAGAACTTCCTGACTGCCCATGGCGACCAGTGGAGCCTGACCGGGACAGGCATTGAAGAGTATAAGGAAATTACGGCCGTGCTGGGCCGGGTCAGCGAAGAGCTGCTGGCAGCGGATAAGAAGGCTTCTACCGCCTGAGATGATTCTTTGGCAGGACAGGCTGATGCCAGACATGCTCGATTGAATCATTTGTACAACAAGACCGGGACCCTTGCGGCCCGGTTTTTTTGATGTCAAACCCATGACTGAACGGTTGCCATTCGGCGCAGGTTATGTTTAGATGACTATTGAATCTTATGGTCTGCAGAGATGGATCGGATCGGAGTGTCTTTTCATGTATAAATCCAAAGGGAGAATTCCCGAACTTGAGACAGCACGTCTTCGTCTGCGCAAAATGCGCCGCCGGGATGCGGCTCAGATGTTCGCATACTGGTCAGACCGGGAGGTGACCCGCTATATGAATCTGGCACCGATGATCGGGACAAGCGAAGCTGCGGATATGATTGGATTGCTTAACCATATGGCAGGGGAAGAGGAGGCGATTCGCTGGGGCATCGAACTTAAGGAGACGGGCCGTCTTATCGGAAGCTGTGGATACAATACCTGGCAGCTTGAAGGCGCATTCCGCGGGGAGATCGGTTACGAGCTGGGGCGTGACTACTGGCGGCATGGTTATATGACCGAAGTGTTCTCGGTGATGCTGCCTTTCGGGTATGAAACCATGGGGCTTAATCGGATTGAAGCGCTAGTCGATCCACGAAACGCCGCTTCCGGAGAGTTTTTGATAAACCAAGGCTTCACGCGGGAAGGTCTGCTGCGCCAGGTACAGCATACATCTACAGGATATAAGGATATGGTGATGTATTCACTGCTGTACGATGAGTGGCTGCGCAAGCATAGTAAATAAACAGAGAACAAAGAGAGAAGGGTTTGTGTGAATACAACCGGAGGCTTGAAACGCAGTTTCATCTTGGCGGGATTGTTGCTGGCAACCTTTTTGTCGGCGATTGAAGGAACGGTCATTGGTCCGGCGGGGCCAACCATTGTCAGTGAGCTGGGAAGTGTGCAGCTGCTTAGCTGGATCTTTACCGCATATCTGCTAACGATGGCTGTCAGCACGCCGATTTTTGGTAAAATCAGTGATCTTTACGGCCGAAAGCCCGTGTTCCTGATTGGCTGTGCACTGTTTTTACTCGGTTCATTGCTTTGCTGTTTCTCACAGAACATGGAGCAGTTGATTATTTTTCGAGCGATTCAGGGGATTGGGGCAGGAGCGGTTGTGCCTGTCACGTTTACGATTATTGGAGACATTTACCGGATTGAAGAACGAGGCAAGATTCAGGGCTGGATCAGTTCGGTGTGGGGCATATCTTCCCTGGCAGGACCGCTGCTTGGTGGTTACTTTGTCGATAATCTCGGATGGCAGTGGATTTTTGGATTCAACGTGCCATTTGGCTTGCTTGCCATGTGGTTCGTATTTCGTTATTTGAAGGAAGACATCTCACCTCGTACCGCCAAAATTGACTACGTTGGTGCGCTGACCTTCACGGTAGGCATAACGGCATTACTCTTTGTGTTGTCAGCAGGCGGGCAGTATTATGCCTGGAGCTCTCCGCTCATTTTGGGACTGAGTGCAGTGGCCGTCGTGTTTATGATCTTATTCTTCATCGTTGAGAAAAGAGCTCAGGCGCCGATGGTTCCACTGCATCTGTTCCGTATTCGGGACATCCGTGTGGCGAATATTGCGGGACTGCTAACCAGTACGTTGATGATCGGCTTAACCAGTTATTTGCCACTATGGGTGCAGGGTGTCCGTGGAGGCAATGCCACTGAATCCGGACTGCTGCTCGCGCCGATGTCCGTAGGCTGGTTAATCGGAAGTGTGCTGGCGGGTCGTCTCCTGATGAAGATCGGGTCACGTCTGACTGCACTCATCGGATTGACCGGAATCGCGATCGGCTCGGGAGGGCTTTTCCTGGTAGGTGGAACATCCCCACAGGCCGTGCTGTTTATTTTGACCTTTATTTATGGGCTTGGCTTTGGCTTTGCGTTTACGATATTCACCATCATTGCACAGTCCTCTGTGGGATATCAGGAACGCGGATCTTCAACGTCACTGCATACGTTCATGCGCACTCTGGGACAAACGATTGGCGCGGCTGTTTTTGGCACATGGCTGAACTACCGGATATCCAGGTTATCCAGTGAACAGCATCTGGCCGATGCCGGCATTTCCGAACGTGATCTGAATGAGCTGCTCGCACCACATACGGACGCTGCCCTGTCCGATGACAAATGGGCACTGCTTCGGAATGTGCTGGAAGGCAGTCTGCATTCCCTGTTTGTCATCATGTTCGTCATCGCGATCGTATCCTGGTTAACGACATTAGCATTACGCAAACGTTTAATCGTGCCTGAAGAGGCAGAGGCAGGGGCAGAAATACCGAAACAGGCCAAGGTTGCCGGGAAGTGATTGTCAAACCCATACGGTACATAAAACCGATACTTTGTTGATTAGCACAAACGAGATAAAGCATTGATTTTCACAAGAAGGCAGCTGTGATCAGCTGCTTTTTTTGTTGGTTCTAAATGGAAATTTGATATAATTTACGGTAGGTTTTTAATTTTTCGCCGTACCAGATGGACTTATCTGATATGAATGGGGCTGAGGTGTATTGAATAATTCAAGGACTGAATCTAATTGGTACATGCCATTTTCCATTAAATTATTTGCAGCCTTGCTGACCGTCATAACCATTTCTTTGTACGTTGGGATTTCAAGATTGGTGACGTTGGCGGAACGAGCAGAAGATACATATTACTATCCTTTTTGGTATATATGGATCATAAGCTTGCTAATCATTGCAGCCATGATGCTATTCCTCATTCTGCCTCTCTCCCTATTCGTCGATCGTGTGCTTGCTTCAACAAAAATGAAGGGTCCAGCAACAAGATTGATTTATGTAATTGTGGCTTATCTCCTGTTGGGGATAGGATGTGGTTTTCTATTTGCGATCTTTGTATTCAGGATGGATGCTTTTCAGCATACCGGGCAGTATTCATATGTACTGATCATTACGTTTGTTTATCTGTTATGGCAATTCATTTTGAAATGGATCAGCAAGCCGAGGAAGCGCGTAAGTTAATAAATAATTCAACAACAATAACCGGTTACGCCGCAGAATGGCGAAACCGGTTATTTTATTTATCTCTATTCATCCGGGTTATTTCTTCAACCATTAGCGGATAGACGGTCTGCGCCAAGCGCAAGCCTTTCCAACAACTCAGACAGCAATGTCTTGTCACCCTCGCTCAGACCACTGACTGCACGATCGATCTTGTGTGCATACCCTGGATAAATATCATCCATGGTCCGGTGACCTTCCTCTGTCAGTTCCACAAATATAATCCGTCTGTCCTGCGGACAGTGTTTGCGATGTAAAAGCCCTCTTTGCTCCAGCTTATCAATGACATAGGTTACGTTCCCGCTCTGCAGCAGAAGTTGTGCGCCTACCTGTTGAATCGGCTGTGCTCCTTTCATATACAGTACTTCCAGCACCCCGTATGCAGTAGGGTTGAAGCCGTGCACTTTGCTACCGGATACAGCGTGTTCATTCACGCTCTTGAATGTTTTGGCCAAGGTGCGGTACAGATGAAGTGAACGTTCGGTTCCGATTTCTTGTAATTCCAGCATGCTGATCCCGCCTTTTCAGTTTAGTGATATAAGTTGAAATAATAAGGTTACTATCTACCACTACGATGACAGAACAACCCTCCAATCACTGATATCCCCAGATTTTTTTGAATCTTTTTCAAAGATAAAATCCGGTAATAAAGGTGAACGCGTTGCTTTTCCAGGTTTTTTCTGTCCTCTTCGTTACGATTAACATGTAAACGATATATTCAACTTATATAGGGTTGAGTAGGTTACATTTGACGATTCAGATTGTCGCCATGTCCCTATTGTAAGCTTCTGTTTCCACGAAAAACATGCGATATGTCACAAGATCTGCATTTTTAGCATTTAAAATTTAAGCATTCGTCCTTCTCCATGGTAACCTGCACCTGAGAAAGTTCATCCTTCGGATGTTGGCTCTTCTCCGTCTCTGGAAGGAGGTTGGAATAAGTATCCATTTATATAATTAAAGCCATATCAACATTCCGGCAAGTGGAGGAGAAGCGAAAATGGAAATGACAATGACAATGAAGGGACAACGCGGGCTGAAGCATAACCGTCCATTTGTAACACTGATGGTGGCGCAGGCCATCTCCAATCTGGGCGACTGGCTGCATTTGTTGGCAATCTTGACGTTGGTGGGAATACGTTGGAATGCTACGCCGTGGGAAATTACGTTTACTACACTTTGTGCGGCATTGCCTGTGCTGATAACAGGGCCGTTTGCAGGTGCGCTGGCAGATCGGATGAATCGGAAATGGTTGATGATCGCAGCGGACGGTGCACGAGTCGTGATTGTTGCCGGGTTCATTTTTGCCGATCAGATCTGGCATGTATACGTATTGCTTATTCTCAAATCGTTATTCGACGTCGTATTCTCACCCGCCAAGAACGGGAAGTTGAAGGAATTCGTGCCGCATGTGCAACTGGCTCAAGCCGTTTCCATCAGCTCGGTGATCGAACAGATGTCCAAAATTATAGGTCCTGCGCTTGGCGGATTGCTGGTTGCAGCCTTTGGGATTACCTGGTGTTTTATTCTGGATTCAGCCTCGTTTCTCATCTCGGGTATTATTTTGCTGTGGATTCCGGGTAAGCGGGTGATCCAAACTGCAAGACCGTCTGTACAAGAAAGTAAGGGAGAAGAAATAGGGGGCATTTCATCCCGAGAAAAAGGTGCCTTTTTGAAGGATACGCTGGAAGGCGTTCGTATGCTCGCTTCACTTCCACAGGTAGGCTCTTCTCTCATTTTGCTGGCATCCGCCATTCTGTTCCTGCAATTTGCTGATTCCCAGACCGTTGTCCTGTTCAGACAGCTGCCTGGAATTTCGAGTGATCTGCTGGGGTGGTGCGTTGGTGCCAGTGGGGTTGGAACGTTAATTGCAGCCATGAGTGTGAGGAAGTGGAAAAGAGCAGGACATGTACTGAAGATGGGGGTGGGAACATCGATAACGGGGCTTGTCATTGGTGCAGCAGGAGCCGTTGTTGGCGTATGGCCGCATGCTGGTCTGGGTGCCAACCTGCTGCTGATATCGATGTTTGCCCTGGCAGGAATCGGAATTGGGTTCGCCGTGGTGCCTTTTCAAATTTTGCTGCAGGAACAAACTCCTGAAGGAATGACCGGGCGTGTATTTGGGACTGTTGGCAGCGTCATGACAGCAAGCAATATTATGGGTCCTGTTGTAGGGGGATTTCTGGTCACGTCGTTTGGTGTTATCCCTGCCTTTGTATGTTCAGGCATTTTGATGACACTTCTGGGATTGGTCTATGTATTAAAACGCAGATCGAAAATGATGGATGCAACGGTGGCGAGTGAGGCAGTGGCTGTAAGCGAATAGCATCATTTGGTATGAGATTACCACTGGATAATCATGAAAAAGCAGGGCTTCGGAACCCTGCTTTTTTTGTGTGTTTAGAGGTTTTTCATTTTCTACCTCTAATTCATTAAAGATGCTCAAAATGATCAAATACAAAGCTAATACCTCCATTACAATAATGGAGAACACACTGGACAAGTCATTAACCGGGGAGTGAAGGTCATGAAGATCGATATGGAAGAGTCAGCATCGAAGCAGTCCATACTGGACGTACATATAGCAGAGGCAGGATATGAAGCAGGCAAGTCGACGATACAAAACATTCAAATCCAGGTGTATCCAGGAGAACTGGTAGGTATTATTGGTCCAAACGGTGCAGGCAAAAGCACGACCATCAAAACGATGCTTGGCTTGCTGGAGTTCGCCGAGTTTGAGATAGCGATTGGAGGAGAGGGCAGATATGCCTATATTCCGGAGCAGCCTGTCTTTTATGAATATATGACTCTATGGGAGCATCTTGACCTTGCTGCCGCCGCGTACGAAATGGAGGAGGGGGAGTTTGTTGCGAGAGCGGAGGAATTGCTGGTTCGTTTCGGCATGGATCATGTACGCGACGATCTTCCAGGCAGTTTTTCCAAAGGCATGCGTCAGAAAATGATGCTGATGATCGGCTTCTTGGCCTCACCTGATGTATATATTGTAGACGAGCCTTTTATTGGGCTGGATCCGCGCGCAACCAAGGACTTTCTGCAATTACTCGATGAGGAACGTCGTCGCGGGGCGGGAGTGTTAATGTCCACGCATGTACTCGACACAGCGGAGCGTATCTGTGACCGATTTATACTGATTGCAGCGGGCAGATCGGCCGCTGAAGGCACGCTGGATGAGATTCGCGCTGTCGCCGGGCAGCCGGAGTTATCCTTATTCGACTGTTTTGATATACTGACATCCTAGTCAGGGAGGTGAAAAAAGGATGGAACATTCCGAGCGATATACACCAATTCGTTTATATAGACGCAGGCAACGAGAGCATTTTAATGGACAGTTAAAGAATCTGAAATTGGCAGTGGATTGGACGGTATGGGTGTATTTGCTGGTTCCTGGACTGCTGTATCTGATCGGGTGGTATTCGAGTTTAAGGACCAAACCGCTGCCAACATGGGCGATTGAACTAACCGTGCCTATCCTGACAGGGGTGATCGATATCGTTATGCTTTCAGGCGGTGTATTGCTCTTTGTGGAAGAAGCCGACATGCTTTTTCTTAAATCGAGACCGCTATGGATGCGGACCTTAATGAAGCAAGGGCTTATCCGGGCTTGTTTACTGCATTTGGGCAAAATGATTGTGATTACGGCGTTGACCGCACCTCTGTGGTCTCGTGTTTATGGCATGTCGTTTACACCGATCGCGCTCCTTGCACTCTGGTTTGGTATAGTTGCTTCATGTCAGGCGATAGCTCTGCACATCATAAAGGTGCGATATACCGGATGGAGGCGCTGGATTCAATTCATCTCTGCTGCGATTGCCATGGGATTTGTTACGATCCGTACAACGTCTTGGATGGATGGAGAGATCTGGAGACAGCTTGCTGGAATATTTGTGGGAATCCTTTTACTTCTCACGTTGGTCCAGATGAGGCTGTGGATGAAGGGGACGTTTGAGGGGGATGTACGGGAGGATTTACGAGGCAGATTGAAGATGACAGCGTTTTTGTTAAGTCAGTCCGTATCCAAGCCGAAGGTACCCCGTACAAAAACAGTCATTTTTCGAAAAAGGCGCAGGCTTCTGCGCAATCGTTCCATTTCTAACCGGACAGCCGAAACGGCTTATAAAGCCTTTTTTCGTGACTCGTCTACAATGAAACTGTATTTGCAGCTGGGTAGTCTCTCCACAGCAGCAGTCATGCTTCCCCCTTTTCCCGTCAATGTCATCGTGTGCTGCTTGCTGATCATTATGCTGACCTTGCTGTTTTATCGCTCATGGGATGTTTTTGCGACATCAGACTATGTGCAGCTCCTATCCTATGACCCTGCTGCTCTGCACCGTGCAGGATTGATGATGGTTCGGATGCTGTTCATCCCGCTGGGCCTTCTTATGGGTCTCGCTTTAGGAATAACCTGGCTCGGCTGGCTGGCAAGTGTCGTTGTTGCGGCAGCTGTCGTGGCCTTCGGACTCTTTTGCCTTTCCGTCGGAGGGTGGATTCGATTGACCCGTTTAAGTTAAAGTATTTTCTTCCAAAAGCAATCGCATATCGTCTCGCATAAGTGACCATGCTATAGGAGACAGGTCTCATGTATAGAAGATGAGATCAACTGCAGCGAGGAGGAAGAGAACAAATGATGGACGATAGTGAACTTCAGGTACATTTTTCAGACCATTCAGCATTGCTTGCGGCCGAGGCCACGTTGAAGGAGCTTGGATATAAGCCGTATCAATCGGGGCCGCTGGAATTATACATTCCTACCGATCGCCAAGATGTACAGTCTGCGGTGGAGATTGTGCAGTCACACGGAGGAAGCGCCGCGTTCCTGGCTGAAACAGGCGGGTTTGATCAATTTCAGGATATATCCATTCCAGCCCATATCGTGAATGAGGATTGGCAAGAAGGTTACGCGAATGGAAGTCAGGGCGGCGGTCTTCAACAAGGATTGCATAATCGGGACGATGACCCGACCTTTGACGATTCAGTCGATGGATTTTCCGGCAGTGTGAAAGCATAATTTAAAATGAATAACCAAAAAAACCTCGAGTTCCACATCATGTGGGCACCTCGAGGTTTTTAACTATGTCCTGTCTATTTACCTATACTACTGGTGCTTTTATATTCTGCAGCATGCATGCCAGCCGTGTATCCGGTAGAGAATGCAGCAGTAATGTTATATCCCCCAGTGTAGCCGTGAATGTCCAAGACCTCGCCGCAAAAGAATAGCCCGGGCAATAGCTTGGATTCCATTGTTTTTGGGTATATTTCCTTTAAGTGCACACCTCCGCCAGTGACGAAGGCCTCCTTAAGAGAACGCGTGCCATCCACGCGGAAAGTAAAAGCCTTCATTAGCCCGCATAATGTGCTGAGCATGCCTTTAGGGAAGTGGTGGAACGTTAGGTCTTCACTAATCTCGGCACGTTTCATTAGTAATGGAATCATGCGTTCAGGTACCCATGTTTTCAGAATGTTTTTAACCGCCTTGCGTGATTCCTCTTCAAGGACCTGCTGAACCTGTCTTTCCAGTGCAGCTGGAGTCAGTTCAGGGAACAAATCAATGCTCATCATGACCTGAGGGCTGCCGGATTTCATTTGTACCTTACGAATGAACTGGCTGCAGCGGAGGGCGATGGGCCCCGATACACCAAAATGCGTAAAGATCATGTCACCGCGATGCGAAATCACAGTCTTGCCTTTGGCATCCAGTACAGATAACCCCACTTCCCGCAAAGACAGCCCCTGAAGTTCTCTGGATTGGATCCAGCTCTCACCGGAAACAATGGGCACCTCCGTCGGGTAAAGCTCCGTAATAGTATGTCCGGCTGATTCAGCCCAAGGATAGCCATCTCCGGTTGAACCGGTTTGAGGTACGGATTTGCCTCCGGTAGCTACAATAACTGCATGGGCTTCGACGGTTTTTCCCGAGGCGAGTTTGACGCCCTGAACGTGCTGTCCATCATGAATCAGCTGCTTGACAGGCTCTTTGGTACGAATCTCCACACCCAGGGAAACCACCTTGCCTACCAGAGCATCAACCACCGTTTTGGCTTTGTCTGTAACGGGAAACATTCTTCCATTGTCTTCTTCCTTCAGGGCGATACCCAGGTTTTCAAAAAAACGCATGATCCCCTGATTGTCCAGGTTCTGAAATGAACTATATAAGAAACGCCCATTACCGGGAATATGCCTGATCAATTCATCTGTCTCTTTGGCATTGGTCACATTGCAGCGACCACCGCCGGAAATTCCGAGCTTGCGGCCAAGTTGATCTCCCTTATCCAGCAGAAGCACAGAGGCTCCATGTTCGGCAGCGGCAACGCAGGCCATTAATCCTGCGGAACCCCCACCAATTACAATGACATCATACATATATTATTTCCCTCTTTTTCAATTGATTTTGTCTGTTTATTGTTTTTAATTGAACCTTGGTAAAAAATTGAATAAACCATATATAGATTCCATAGAATGCTAATTTCTATATATGGTACACGTGGACGCTAAAAATCGAATTATGCAGGATTATAGGATAAATGGTACACATTTTTGACCATTTATGATGAACCAACTGTTCTATTATGCGGTCTCAAGGGATATATTGTAATATACTGTCGCCTATGTTTTAATCAGAAATACATGAGGGAATGTGCGGGCGAGGAGGGAGATGGCATGGTGGTTGCGTTAAAGGACATTCTTTTACAGGTGCTGCTTGCAGGTTCTGCGGTATTCCTGATTCCCTTTTTTTATTTGGGGCTTCCCAGACAAGTTCAGGCCAAGGCAGATCGTAATGGAATGATGCTGAACAGCCTGGCAGTGACCAGTGCGGCCAGCATGCTGCTCTGTTTGCTGTTTGCCCATTATGCGAGTCCTGCGGCCATTCCCATTTCATTGGGTGTTATACCTCTTACCATCAGCATACTGTACTGCCGGCCTGTGATAGGCCTCACGCTTACCCTTCTCCATGTACTTGTTTATTTTCTTATTGCGCATCCCTATAACTTGTACGAATTTCTCCTTCAAACAGGCATTCTTCTATATCCTATTGTATGGTTGACGGCCAGACGATTCAAGCACCATACGCGTTTACGCAAAATGACGAGGGTCATCTCGTTGATCGCAGCGGAATTGATCGTATCCGCCCTGCTGTGCATTCCTTTGATGGATGGCCATTCTACGTTCTCCCTAGCTCAAGGAATTGGTATCACGATAGGGTATATCATTGGTGCTGTTCTTGCAGGCACTTTTAGTATGCTCTGGATTGAGCATATGCATCATCATCAGGGGCTTGAACAAAACCTGTCCGAAGTTCATCATCAATACATATCCGAGACGGAAAAACTTCACCAGATACTTAACGCGGTTCCATTATCCATCGCTACAGTGGACCCGGATGGAACCGTTCAGTTTGTCAATGATACCATGGAACAAACGGCAAGAAATCAACTGCCCTGCACGACCACTTCCAATCTGATCGGTCTCCCGGCCAGCCAGTTTGTCGAACCGGGTCAGGCTGATCGATTGCAGAACAGTATACGCAAGGCTGTTGTGCATGGGGAAATTAACGGCATGACCGTACGCTATGGCTCCTATGTATTTCAGTCCCGGACCGTGCCGATTTACTCTCCTTCACAGGGAAGGTCAAGAGAGGTCACGGGGGCCATGCTCATTATTCAGGACATTACTGAGCTGGAAATGCTGCGAAGCGAGCTGGACAATGTGGATCGTCTCAGTCTGGTGGGGCAGATGGCTGCCAGCATCACCCATGAAGTGCGGAATCCGATGGCAGTTGTACGTGGTTTCCTTCAATTAATGCAAGAGAAGAGTCCCGAGTCGCTAGATCACTACTATCAGATTGTACTGGAAGAGCTGGACCGGGCAAACAGCATCATCAATGACTTTCTCTCCCTCGCCCAGAACCGAATTTCCGAAAAGGAAGAGTCCCAGCTGCATGACATTATCCATGAATTGAGTCCTTTGTTATGGGCAGATGCCAATCTGCGTGGACAGAGTATCGAACTCATGCTTGACCATAACGTGCCGAAGCTGCACCTGAATACGAAAGAAATCAAGCAGGTGGTACTCAATCTAGCTCGCAACGGTATGGAAGCCATGACAGAGAAAGGAGTTCTTACGCTCGAAACGCGGATGGTGGGTGACAAGGTTGAGCTGTGTGTACATGATACGGGTGCTGGCATACCAAGGCCGAAGCAAGAGAAGCTGTTTGAGCCTTTTTATACGACCAAAGCCAAAGGGACCGGGCTGGGTTTATCGATGTGCCGCAGCATTGTGGAACGACATAACGGAACAATTACAGTGGAGTCACAAGAAGGCGAGGGGACAACCTTCAAGGTTTCGTTCCAGCGATAAGAGCTCAGCATATTTTGCCAGAGAACAAGACATAATAATATGAAATAAGCCTTACCGCAGGCGGAGTCTGATCCTTGCTTTCATTGCTTGGGGATGTATAATAGGGATAGCACATCATTAAAATCCATGTTTTGTATGGTGGAGCAGTGATGATTGTGGAATTCCGAGGTATGTACATTTTCCCCGAAATAATAGAACAACCATTTATAAGGAGTGAAACGAATGTCGATGTCATTTGATCAATACATGAAAGATATGGTTCAACCGATGCGGGATGAGCTGACTCGCCTGGGTATTCAGGAACTGCGTACCCCTGAGGAAGTTGAAGCAAGTCTGCCGGATGCAAAAGGTACAGCACTCGTCGTGATTAACTCGGTGTGCGGATGTGCCGCAGGCCAGTGCCGTCCAGGTGTATCTCAAGCCCTTCAGCACGATATTACGCCAGATCACCTGTATACGGTATTTGCCGGACAGGACAAAGAAGCTACTGCAAAAGCACGTGAGTACTTTGCACCGTATCCTCCTTCTTCACCTTCCATCGCTCTGATGAAAGACGGTGAACTCGTTCACTTTATCGAGCGTCACCAAGTGGAAGACCGTTCTGCCGAGGAAATCGCTGCTGAGCTCACCAGTGCGTTTGACCGTTACTGCCGTTAAGCAGCTCTAATAGCGCCCCGCCCTTCGGATGACCGATGCCGGGGCGTTTCATTTTGAGTAAATAAGGTTATTGAACCATTCGGACCTTTCAAGCTGGACATCAAATTTCATTTATGTAGAAACGGGGTGTGTTGAACGATGAGTTTGCAACAACAGATCATCGCTGAGTTGAAAGTTAAGCCAAGCATTAATGAAGAAGAGGAAGTCCGCAAACGTGTTGACTTTCTGAAATCCTATGTGAAAAATTCCGGTACCAAGGGATTGCTTATTGCCATCAGTGGTGGAATTGACAGTGCAGTCGCTGCTGCGCTGTGCAAAAAGGCTACAGATGAGCTCACAGCCGAGAACAACCAGGAATACAAAACACTGGGTGTGTTCCAGCCATACGGTGAACAATCCGATATCGATCACAGCTATGCGGTTGCAAAAGCATTCGACCTGAAACATGTGGTGGAAACCAATATTGAAGATGCGGTCAATGAGATTGCGCTTGAAGTGGAACAGGGCTTCAAATCGATGGGCAGCCCGCGTCATATGACTCCACAGGGCAAAGGAAATGTGAAGGCAAGAACCCGTATGGTCATGCAATATGCACTTTCTTTTGAAGAAAACCTGCTGGTGGTAGGTACGGATCATGCTTCCGAAGCCATCACTGGCTTCTATACAAAATGGGGCGATGGAGCGGTTGACATTACACCACTAAGCAGCCTGAACAAACGTCAGGTTCGTCAGCTTGCTGCGTACCTTGGTGTGCCGAGCGAAATTTTGGACAAGGCTCCTTCGGCAGGGCTTTGGGAAGGCCAGACAGATGAACAGGAGCTGGGCATTTCCTATGAGGATAACAGCGACTATCTGGAAGGCAAACAGATCAATCCTGCTGCGCAGGAACGTCTTGAAGCATTCTATAAGCGTACTCACCACAAACGCAATGCCATCCCTGGCATCTAAAATGTGGGTGTGAAAAGTACAGGATGAATGGTTAAGCATGTTAATGAAAAAGAGTCACTGCATCAGGCAGCGACTCTTTTTGCTGTAGTTGAAAAGGTATGATATCAATCACTGCCTTTGTGAACGCATCTCTTCCTTATGTTCGCAAATTTATCGATTTCGGGAAAATTCCTGACTCTTATTTTAACATAAATGGGAATGTCGGCGAGATACTCGCTTCTCGCTGCACCTCCTGCTACAATAGAATACGTGTTCGGATGAGCAGCGAAAAATAGAAACCATTCAAGATTCTACACAGCATAAAAGATTAAGCGGGTGAATCGTTAATGATATATGGAATTGGAAACGATGTACTGGAGATTGGACGTATGCACAAGCTGCTGTCTGGTCGTCATGCCGAAGCATTTATAAAACGAATTTTGACTCCGGCTGAGCGGAAATTGGCAGTTGAACGAGGAAAAAGAATGACTGAATTTGTGTCCGGGCGGTTTGCAGCCAAAGAAGCCGTGTCGAAGGCATTCGGCTGCGGCATCGGCAGCGTAATGAGTTTTACGGACATCGAGGTGCTTCCTGACGAAAAGGGGCGCCCGGTTGCCACGTTGTCGAGCCAGGCATGGGAACGGCTTCAATTGCCGTATGACCAGCAGTATGACATTCATCTCAGCATTACGCATCAGACCGAGCTTGCAGCAGCCTTTGCCATCGTGGAGAAGACGGACAAATAGCCGGGAAGAGTAGAGCAATATGAATAGCAAGGTAACAGGAGAGGACGGAAATATGGGTTTAATGGAACAAAAGCAACACTTCAGTGTGAATTTGCTGGATTGGTATATGATCAATCGACGGGACTTGCCGTGGCGTCGTCACAATAACCCCTATTTTACGTGGGTATCGGAAATTATGCTTCAACAGACTCGGGTGGATACCGTCATCCCGTATTTCAACCGGTTTATCACCAATTTCCCGACAGTTCAGGCACTGGCCGAAGCGGCTGAAGAGGATGTGCTGAAGAACTGGGAGGGACTTGGCTACTATTCCCGTGCCCGCAACCTTCAGGCGGCTGCTAGACAGGTAATGGAGCTGCATGCAGGGGAGATGCCGCAGGATAAACAGGCCGTATTTGCGTTGAAAGGGGTGGGCCCGTATACAGCCGGGGCCATTCTCAGCATTGCCTTCAACCAGCCGCAGCCTGCGGTGGACGGCAATGTGATGCGGGTTCTGTCCAGATACTTCCTCATTGATGAGGACATTATGAAGGGCAGCACCCGGGTGCTCATGGAAGAGCTTGCAGGAGAGCTCATTCCGGAAGGGAGGGCGCGTGATTTCAATCAGGCGCTGATGGAACTTGGTGCGCTGGTATGTACACCAAAAGCGCCGCACTGCCTGACTTGCCCGGTCATGGAGCAATGTTCCGGCCGCATTGCCGGACGGGAGCTCACGCTGCCGGTCAAGACCAAGGCGAAGCCGCCGCGCCCTGAGCAGCGGCTGGTCGCCCTGGTGGAGGGCCGCGGCGAGCATCGCGGCCAAGTGCTTGTGCGTCAGCGCCCAGCGACGGGCCTGCTTGCCCGTATGTGGGAGCTGCCGCATGTGCTGGCGGCGCCCGCCGCAGCCGGCAACGCGGCGGAGCCGCTCGCCGATGAGCCGGCCATGGCTTTGCTGGCCGGCAGTCTGTGGGCGGAAGGCTTCGCTGCCCGCCCGGAGGGGCTGGCTACCCATGCGGAGCATGTGTTCAGCCACATTGTATGGAACCTGCAGGTGTACAAGTGCACCGAGCAGGACCAGGGCAGTGACGAGCTTCCGCTGATCGCTGCGGAAGCCAGAGCCGCCTACGATGCACAGGCGGCTGCACAACAAACCACTGCGCCAGCCTTATCCGGCTTCGGCACAGCGCATGCATCGGAGTCAGGCCACTCCGATGCAGCGGACGCCTACGGCTCGCTGAGCGAGCATAGCGAGCCGCAGTCAGCAGCCATCGCCATTAA
The DNA here is from genome assembly GCF_039831995.1 of Paenibacillus pabuli. NCBI lineage: Bacteria > Bacillati > Bacillota > Bacilli > Caryophanales > Paenibacillaceae > Paenibacillus > Paenibacillus pabuli. The sequence goes on along the minus strand of NZ_JBDOIO010000003.1, from coordinate 3,598,624 downwards.
CGCGGCGCAGGATGCCCTGACAGGCAAAGGCGATGGCCTCGCTTATCGCTGGATTGGGCCGCAGGATATGGAAAAGTTGGCGTTCCCTAATGTCTTTTTGAAGCTGCTCAGCAGTTACTTTGCTGGGGCTTATGATGAAGTAAAGGAATAATCCATAAAACAAAAGAGCCTGATTCCGTCATGATGACGGGATCAGGCTCTTCTTATTGTCAGGCAGTCTTATTTTGCTGCTGCGTAACGTTTGTTAACTTCATCCCAGTTGATTACATTCCAGAAGGCGGAGATGTAGTCAGGGCGTTTGTTTTGATATTTCAGGTAGTAAGCGTGCTCCCATACGTCCAGACCCAGAACTGGAGTCAGGCCTTCGAAGAGAGGGCTGTCTTGGTTAGGCGTGCTAGTGATGGACAATTTGCCATCTTTGCCTACGACGAGCCAAGCCCAACCGGAACCGAAACGAGTTGTTGCTGCTTTTGCAAAGTCTTCTTTGAATTTGTCAAAGCCGCCCAGTTCGCTGTCGATTGCAGCTGCGATATCGCCTGTAGGAGCGCCGCCGCCGTTAGGTCCGATGATTTCCCAGAACAGGCTGTGGTTAGCATGTCCACCACCATTGTTGCGAACCGCTGTGCGGATGCTTTCTGGTACGCTGTCGAGGTTAGCGATCAGATCTTCCAAGCTTTTTTCTTGCAGTTCAGGAGCGCTTTCCAGAGCTGCGTTAAGGTTAGTTACATAAGTATTGTGATGGCGATCGTGGTGGATTTCCATCGTTTGTGCATCGATATGTGGTTCCAGAGCGTCGTTAGCGTAAGGAAGTGCCGGTAATTGAAAAGCCATAGTGAAAATACCTCCTGAGATTTTAAATTTTGTTAATCAGCATTTTGCATCATCCATTGAATTCTCTCGGGTGCAAGATTCAGACGAATCAAATCCTTTCGATCTATACCTTGCTCATGAAGAGTCGCTCATTGTGTTGATGCAAACTGCTCAGGTACATATGTAATAATACCCTTGCCACTAATATTAAACCGCATCCGGGCTAATTAAGCAACATTTTTGTTTATTAAGTCCCCCGGGACGTTGATCAATTGTATGACTCGGGATAACAAACATATTTTACCCATTATGAATATATTTATGTGATATTAGCCGATTTAATAGACAGAAAAATTAATATTCGGATGTAAACGGTTACAATTAAGCGCTTTCAAAAGAAAATGCGTGTTTTATGGCGGAAAGTATGGTTTAATTGACGGAGAAGCGGTATTTTCTCGTTTTTTGTCATTATTCGAACATTGGGTTTTTGGTAAAAAGGGGATCCCTTTTTTGTAAAACCTCATCAAGCTAACGAAAAGGGAGATTTAAGACATGCACGTTCGTTCCTTTCAGTTGAGTGATGCAAGCCAGATGACGGAGCTTCTCCAGGTTGCGCTATCGGAAGAGTGTTATGAGAACACGATGGGCCCGTTTGCCCGTCAATTGTCATGGGATTCTGATCTGATTATGGTTGCAGAAGAAGAGGGAGACCTCGTCGGCGCCTTGATCGGTACGATTGATCACAACCAGGGATGCATCTACCGTATTGCGGTCCATCCAGACTATCGTCGCCGTGGAGTCGGCAAAACACTTGTCGAGGCCATGGAGCAGCGTTTTCAGCAACGAAAAGTCAGCCAAATATGGGTCGCGGGTGATGAGCACAACAAAGCAGCCATGCCTTTGTATGAAGCTATGGGTTACGGTGCCAACAAGATATTAAGTGCTTTTCAGAAACTTAGTATTTTGTCCAAAGCTTAGGTTTGAATGATTAAAGAAAAGAAATAAAACAGATTTTCATTTTATATTAGGCATATCCTTCAACGTAACCACGTGGGGATATGCCTTTCTATTTGTATGCTGACACACTGCAGATTATGTCTCAGGCTATTGGTGTTCATAACCAATTGTTTCACTTCCGCAAATAAGATAGACTTAGAGGGAGTATGATCGCCTTATTTGGAACAAAATTGATAAACGAGGTGTCCCTTTGAACTCCAATATCCCTTCTACAGAGCGTATGAATTCCGAAGATCGAAGCAACCCGCCGCGGTCTGGACAGCCGGGTAAATCCTGGGCTGCAGAATTATGGGACTGGGCGAAGACGATCGTTATTGCTTTTGTGATCATGATGCTGCTGAACCTGTTTGTATTTAATTTGTCGATGGTCAAAGGTCAGTCCATGCAGCCGACACTTGTCGAGCGTGATCGTTTGTTCGTCAACAAGATTGTCTATGATATTGGGAAGCCATCCCGGTTTGACGTTATTGTACTGCGGGACCCGAGTGAAGGTGTGGAGAAAAAGGAGTTCCTGGTTAAACGCATTGTTGGGCTACCGGGCGATACGGTTGAAGTACGTGACCACCATTTGATTGTGAATGGAGAACAGCAGGCAGAAGCGTATACGGATACCGAGGTGCAGGACCCTGATTTTGGCCCGATTACGCTTGAGGATGATCATTATTTTGTGATGGGTGATAACCGTCATGAGGGTAAAAGCAAGGATAGCCGTGTGTTCGGCAGTATTACATCCAGCGAGATTGTAGGCAAAGCCGAGTTTATTTTCTGGCCGTTTTCCGAGATTAAGAAACTGTAAAATGTTGGTGTGGAAACTTTGGACTGCATTTTGCGTCAAATAGATAGACCCTGATCACAATTTAAATGCGGTACACACGGAAGTGTACCGAAATAGACGCCTGTCCTCCCGAGCGAGGCGGGCGTTCACTGTTTAGTGAATATGAGTGGGGAAGAAGAGAGGGAAGAGAACATGACGAGCGTACAGACCGGGGCGGCTCAGGCTGGTTCCGTGTGGGAACAGTTAAAACAGGAGATCAAGGCAGCTGCCCCCGGGCTGGGCATTGATGATGTCGGTTTTGCTTCGGCAGAGCCCTTTGTTTCGTTAAAATCGCTGCTGGAGCAGCATCGGGACAACGGTTATGCATCCGGTTTCGAAGAACCGGACATCGAGAAAAGGGTGCGTCCTGCCTTGAAGGACGGCGAGCCCGCTTCGCTCATTGCCATCGCTGTGGCATATCCATCGAAGATGGTTAATCCGCCGAAGTCGGAACCTGGTGCATATCGCGGCATTTTGGCCCGTTCGGCCTGGGGCAGGGATTATCACCATGTGCTGCGCGAAGCAATGGACAAGCTGGTTCATTTTATACGTGAACGGGTGCCGGAAGCCATGATTGAGAGCATGGTGGACACAGGGGCACTTGTTGACCGAGCGGTATCCCAGCGAGCAGGCATTGGTTTCAGTGCCAAAAACTGTTCCATCATTTCACCTAAGTTTGGATCGTGGATCTATCTTGGGGAACTGGTGACCAACATTCCCTTCCAGCCGGATACGCCGGTGACGGAAGATTGCGGGGAATGTACGAAATGTATTGATGCCTGTCCGACTGGAGCACTGGTGGGTCCGGGACAATTGAATGCACAGCGGTGTATTTCTTTTGTAACCCAGACCAAAGGGTTCGTGGACGAAGAGTTTATGTTGAAAATAGGCAACCGTCTGTACGGTTGTGATACATGTCAGATCGTCTGTCCGAAGAATCGGGGCAAAAACTGGGACCACCATCCCGATCTGCAGCCCGATCCGGAGATTGTGAAGCCGCTGCTATTACCGCTGCTGGATATCGGTAATCGCGAATTCAAGGAACGCTTCGGTCAGAGCTCTGCCGCCTGGCGGGGCAAGAAGCCGATTCAGCGCAACGCAGTCATAGCACTCGGCAATTTCAAAGACAAAAGCGCTGTACCGAAGCTGACGGAGGTACTGAAGCGCGATCCGCGTCCGGAGCTGCGGGGAACCGCAGCCTGGGCGTTAAGCAGAATTGGAGGAGAAGACGCAATGAGAGCAATTGGGGAAGCTGCCGCTAACGAACAAGATGGAAACGTGCTAAGCATGCTGCAGAAGGCCAAGGAGCGACTCAGTTCGTCCGGGTCCTTACCCGATAAGCCGCAGGTTGGGCTAATGAGTGACAAGCAGCAAGAAGAACAGAAGAATGAATCGACCGACACGGATTCGAATCCGCCCTGGCAACCCGTGAAGCAGGAAGCGGCTGCGTGGAAACCTTCGGCCGTAACAGGGCTTCATGGTACGCCGGTATATTATGATGAAGTGCTGACGCCAATTGGTACACTGACACTGTGTGCTACGGAAAAGGGACTCTGTCATATTGATTTTGGAGCATTTCATGTACGTGAGGCTCACCTGCAGCAATGGGCCAGAACCTGGATTGGCGAGTACCGGTATGAGAAAAACGAAGAGAAGCTGAGCGAAGCTGCAAAACAGCTGCAGCAGTATTTTGCCGGGGAGCGAAAATCCTTCGAGCTGGAACTGGATCTGCTCGGAACACCGTTCCAGCTTCAAGTATGGCAAGTCCTGTCCGATATATCTTATGGAGAGGCCTCATCACACCAGCAGGTTGCAGAAACGATCGGGAGACCCAAAGCTGTTCGCGCAGTTCTGGATGCCATTAGCAAAAATCCGATTCCGATCATTATTCCCTGTCACCGCATCAGCGGCAAAGACGGAACCCTGGTAGGTTATGTAGGCGGGCTGCAAACCAAGGAGCAATTGCTCTCATTGGAGCAGCAATCGTAAGAGCGGGGGACGTTCATGAAGTATGTAAACGTGGAAAGTGTGGAGGCGGGAGAGTGTCTGGGCAAAACCGTGTATTCAGGTAACGGAACAGTCTTGTTGTCTGCGGGAGTCCAGCTCACCGTATTTATGGTTAATACGCTGAAGCGTATTGGCGTAACCATGCTGTACATCCAGGATGAAACGTATAAAGATGTGGAGACAGAAGACATTCTGGATGAAGCCACGAAACGGGCTATTATTAACGAAATGAGCATGACGCTGGAAGCAGTACGTTCCGGGAAAGACTGGAGCCCGAAAAAGGTTACCCTTAGCATAGACAAGCTGCTGAACGATGTATTAAACGGGCGGGAACTGCTAGTCCAGTTAACGGATATCCGAACCAAAGATAACGCCCAGTACGTGCATGCCATGAATGTATGTTTGCTTTCTTCTGTGATAGGACTCAATTTGGGTTTGAACTACAATCAGCTGAAGGATCTGGCTGTGGGTGCACTGCTTCATGATATCGGCAAAGTTGGAGAGCCTCCAGGCAGCGCTTCGGCGGCGAATGCTTCCCTTCATCATACGTGGCGGGGATTTGAAGTGATCAAGTCCAAGCGGGAGTTCAGTCTGCTCGTGGCACATACCTCCCTTCAGCATCATGAGCATGTGGACGGTACCGGGTTGCCGAGGGGCATCACGGGCAAGGACATTCATCTGTTTGCCAAAATTGTCGCCGCCGCCAATATCTATGATAATCTGATCAACGGCTCGTCCGGTCTAAGCCTGCTGCCGCATGAGGCATGTGAAGAAATGATGGCCATGTCTGGCACGAAGCTGGATCGGGACATTCTGATCGAATTCAATCGGAGCGTGTCCGTATATCCGAATGGAACAGCTGTCAGGCTGTCCACCAAAGAGACTGGTGTCATTGTTCGGCAGCATCGGGGGCTGCCAGGCAGACCGGTCATTCGGGTTGCCCGCGGCAGCACGCGTTATGATCTGGATGTGATCGAAGTGGACCTGGCCAAGGAAACGACCGTTTTCATTGAGGCGGTTATGACCTAGATTTTCATGGATCTTCAGGGGAGGTTTACCCTCAGATTGAAGTGAAGTTTTGGTTCGACGATTTTTAACTATTAGCTGGAAAATCCGTTTGCTCCATTCGTGCGGAAATGCTATGATAACTTTCAGGAAATCCGGTCCGTGACACGTGTACAACCAGGCAAGTGAACATCAGGTGCTGACACGGATTATCAGGCTTTTTAGATTGCATACAGAGGTGTCTAAGAGATGGAAATAGCAATACCGATTATTACGTTGATTGTAGGTCTGGTCGGGGGATTTTTCATCGGGGTGTACTACTTGCGTAAACAACTCGAGAAAATGCAAAGCGATCCCGACATGCTTCAGAAAATGGCGAAGCAGATGGGTTATAACCTGAATGGCAAGCAAATGCAGCGCGCCCAGCAGATGATGAAGAACCAGCAGCCTGGAGCGAAGATGCCTCAGCCGGGGCAACATCCTGCGCGTAAAAACTCGGGCCGCCGAAAATAATAGTTGTAAGCAAGCAAATTGCATAATCGATTATGCATCATGCTGAAGTGAAAAGAATGCTTACACCAAGGGGTTCGAAAGGAGGCGTTTGGCAGTGGCTGGCGTGAAAGATTATTTGAATTCAAAAGTATCTGACAATCGGGAGAAGATCGAGTACCATGTGGAACAGATCCTCAAACTGATCGGAGAAGATAGTACGCGAGAAGGGCTGCTTGAGACGCCTGCACGCGTAACCCGGATGTATGAAGAGATTTTTGGCGGGTATGAAGTGGACCCGCGCGATGTACTCGGCGTGACGTTTGACGAGAATCATGAAGAGCTTGTCATTGTGAAGGACATTGTCTATTACAGCCAGTGTGAGCATCATATGGCACCCTTCTTCGGCAAAGTGCATATTGGATATGTACCCAGCGGCAAAATCGTCGGATTGAGCAAAATGGCCCGTTTGGTGGAGGCGGTTACCCGTCGTCTCCAGGTACAGGAGCGTATCACTTCACAGATTGCCGACATTTTGAACGAGGCCGTTGAACCGCATGGTGTCATGGTCGTTGTGGAAGGTGAGCACTTGTGCATGTGTTCCCGCGGCGTGAAGAAGCCTGGCAGCAAAACGGTAACATCCGCGGTCCGCGGTTCCTTCCGGGACAATACGGCACAGCGTGCCGAGTTTCTGTCTCTGGTTAAGGACTAAGACCCGAACTGGACAAGCCGTGTCCAACCATTGAATGATTCACCTAATAAGCCGAGTTCCCTGGGAACCGGCTTATTTATTTATATGAGCATTTTGTATACATCCAGCGATTTTTATAATCCTGTCCTTGATCTATTCTGGTTCAGATTCGTTTAGTCGGAGGCTACCTAATATGAGTATACCGTTCAATTCAGATGCACCCGGACAGCCGGGATCAGAGCAATCGCTTCAGTTCAACTCGTCATCCAGGCTGCATCGTATACAGATCTGGGAAACACCATTGCTCCGGCAGGGAAGCAGTGTTCTTGAGGCATTTGCATGGGAAGAGGTGATGTGCCGCCGTGTAGGCGAAGGCCATTTGCCGGTAGCCCATATATGGCGCCATCCGGATGCCTTTGTTGCAGGGCTGCGGGACCGCCGACTTCCAAAGGCAGCAGAGGTAATGGAAGGTATCAGAAGACAGGGAACAGCGGTCTGTGTTCGTCCCTCGGGAGGTGCTGCTGTTCCTCTTCACCCGGGTGTGGTTAACATTTCACTGATTTTGCCTAACCCGGCTCGCGCCATCAATATTCACGATGACTTCCGCGAGATGGCTGCTCTTATTGCCGAGTCGTTAACGCCATGGTCAAATCATGCACAAACCGGAGAGATCGAGGGTGCATTCTGCCCGGGTGACTATGATGTCAGTGTCGGCGGACTGAAATTTTGCGGTATTGCCCAGCGAAGGCAGGCGAAGGCTTATATTATTACGGCTTTTATTATCGTCGAGGGGCATGGAGATAAGCTGGCGGCAGATGTACGCAGGTTCTATCAGTATGCAGCAGACGGCTTAGAGGAAGGGTATCCCGATGTTCGTCCCGGCACGATGGCGAGTCTGCATGAGCTGGCAGGAGTGCCTTCTACAGCTGCTTACACCGCTTCCCTGGTCCGTACGCTTCGCAATCGATACCCTCTGGCTGAGACTGGCCGTGTATTGTCCGTTGATCGGGAGGCGGTCAGACGGACGGCAGAGCAGATGAAGCTGCGCTACGATTAGTATCGTTCGAGGACACTTGGAATTGGTTAATAGAGATGATATGATGTGATTTCGGAAGGAGAGTGCCAAGATGGAAACATTGAGATATACATTTGAATATGAGGTTGTTTCTTCAGGCGAAAAGTCTGAATTCAGCCAAATGGCAACAAGCAAGGAAGAGGCTGCGGCTCTGATCGTTGCACGTATTGCCGATCTGGAGTTCACGGGTGAGGAAGATATCAAGCTGGGTGATCTGATTGCCATTAGCAAACAGGTTGGGGACAACTATGTTGCGTGCGAGGGCTGTGCATCCTAGTATAGCAGAGTACGTCAGAGGACCTATCCAACTACAAGCAAGTCTTCTTGAATCAAGAGGCTTGCTTTTTTATTGCAAATTTAAAAGAGATATCTGGCAGTCTACCGGCTGGAGATATCTCTTTTTTTCATGTTCCCATTTCAGATCAAGTACTAGTAGGGTGGCCACAACAGCTTGCGTGCCGTTTCATAACGCTCAGCCACCGCAGGCCAATAGACGACATTCCACCAGTCCTCGATATATTTCTTGCGCTCATTTTGATGTTTCAGATAGTAGGCATGTTCCCACACATCCAGCGGCAGGAGGGGGACAATGTCAGACTGGGACAGGTTCTGGTGCTTCTCCGCCTGCAAAATCTCCAAACGGTGCGCCCGCGGGCTCCAGACAAGCAGAGCCCAGCCGCTGCCTTCCACTTTGTTGGCCGCTTCGGTGAATTGATTTTTGAATGCCTCATAACTGCCAAAATCCCGTTTGATCTGTTCAGCAAGCAATCCGGAAGGTTTACCGCCGCCTCTGGGATTCATGATCGTCCAGAAGATCGTATGCAGGTAATGGCCTGCCCCGTTGAAGGCAAGTTCCCGTTCCCAATGTTTGACGAGCTCAAAATTATTCTTTTTACGCGACTCTGCCAGTTTCTTCTCGGCTGTATTGAGTCCGTCCACATAGGATTGATGGTGCTTATCGTGATGAATGCGCATCGTCATCTCGTCAATATGCGGTTCGAGTGCGTTGTATGCATAGGGAAGAGGAGGCAGGGTGTGTCCTCCAATCGGAACAGGTTTCTCCTTCACAGGAGGTGTAGAAGGTAAGGTGATGCTCTCTATGGCATCTGAAGAAGCCGACAGACCGGAGACATCTGAAGACTGCACCTGTGATGAAGGAGCCGGAGGGTTAGCCTTACCACCGATGGAAGGCGACTCTTCGGCTGCTTCACGCTCGGAGTGCCCCGATAATTGAACATACTTTTCCAATGAAAAAGGTGCATCACTTGCCGAATCCCGCATGACACCAGGCTGAATCAAAGTATCGAGTACGCCAAGGAAATACTCCGATTCACGGATAAAGTGCAGAATGACTGCCTTGGCGAGCGGGACAGCCTGCACAGCAGCGCTTTGCTCAAGCAGAACATACAGCTGCCTGATGAACTCCCGCGATTGTGAACGTGCAGAGGCGACAAGCTGTTCCACACAGCCGATGATGTAAGGTGCCGGAGGGTGGGTTCCGGGTAAAAGCTGTTTTAGCAGCTGATTGGCTACTTTCTCGCTATTTCCAAACGTCGTCGCCCATTCCTCAAGCAGCTTCACATAAGAGGGCTCCAGATCGGGAACCAGTGCCCGAATAACGAGCGTATGCTCCTTCTCCTGCTCTTTCCAGAATCGGATCTCCTCCAGGATGCGCAGAGGCAGCAAGGGTCCATAGCCAGACCAATTCATATGCGGCAAACCTCCATTCAATTAAAATGTAATATCAGCCCTTTAAGGGATACCGTGTGAACACCATTTATAATCGTCCCAAAAGTATATTCTCCTGCCATGTTGTCCTATGTGTGCATAAAAAAAAGAGCCCCATAGGGGCTCTTGGTCACTGGAAGATTCTATTCTCCGGTATTGGTATTTTCCACATCATCGCTGCTTGTCTTCGTCACATGACTCAGGAACGTGGAGACACGGCGGAGATACTCCTTCGGATGTTCCCGGAAGATCAACTCATGATGTGCATCTTGCACGATCCATTCCTCTGAGTAGGCGTTGGTCTGGTTGGCGGCGAGAAACTCCGCGATGGGATATGGAGCCTTCTCATCCTCCGTACCGTGAATGAAGAAGATCGGGAACGGATAATCTTTCTTTTTGACTTCCTGATACGGAATCTGCTGTAATCCGGTGCCATTCAGAACCGGGAATAACAGATTCATGATCTGCAGGGTGGGTTGTCGCGGCAGATCGATCTGGTTATGAATGTTGTGATACAGCGTATCCGGCTCCAGCAGGAAGGTGCTGTCGAGAATCATGGCATCCACGTTCTCGGTAAGCAGCCCAGTCTGTAATGCTGTGCCTGCGCCCATGGAGAATCCCCAGACGACAAGCTCCTGAGCACCGCGCTGCTTGGCAAACTGAATTGCACCAAGCAATTGCTGGGACTCAGCTTTGCCCCCTGTAGCGACTGCCTTGTTCACCTGTGAGGCGAAACCATAGTCAAACATCACTACATTGAACCCGAGCTGGTGCGCATAGTGAGCCAGGTCATACATGGGAACCCAGGTTTCCTCCCGGTTGGCCCCATATCCATGACTGAAGATGATTGTTTTGTTGACTTCCGTGTCTGCGGGGATATACCAGCCCTGCATCGTACGGCTGCCATCTGCTGCCGGGAACGTGATATCCTCGTACTTCATGTTCTTGGCCTGCATCGGATTGGAGAACACGGGGGCTACGGTCGGGTTGGATAATACCCAGGCAATATAGCCGTGTAAGGCAATGAAACAAAAGAGCAGAAAAAATACAACGGAGAGCAGCAACGCTACGATAATATGTTTGAACCGGATCAGCCTCGGTGATAACGAAGAAGGCAGATCGGACACTTTCGTTTGCAGCGGGGCTTCGCTCTGGGATGTCGGAAACATGATTGCCCCTCCTTATTAAGATCAATTGAAGATAACAACGAGTTCAGATCGGATAAAATGTCTTGGTGTCCTTGCTAGCTTGTGCAGCAAAATCTTGACTTTATATCTTTATCGTATGTTTCCATATAGTCAAAGTCAATTGATTGGAGGCATTTGTTACGCAATTGTTATATAGTCCGAAAGATATATGGGTAACATTTCCTGATGGTGCAAATTGCAGGGGATTTAGTCTTATAAAAAGAAAATATTTACACTTCTTACCGTCATGATTTGGTGCATTTTGGTTTACAGATGAGATTGTTTCTCATATAATTTATGTAACCAAGTTTCATGTGATGAAACATGAGGAGGGCATTATGCCATGGAAGACCGTAAATTAACCGTCCGTGCTGTGGAACGGGCGCTGGATATATTATTGTGTTTTACCACCCGGAGCGATCTGGGACTCACCGAAATTGCCAGCCAGATTGGTTTGCACAAAAGTACGGTTCATCGTCTGATGGCGACGCTCGAGGAGAAGGGGTTCGTCATTCGCGATGCGGCGACAGAGAAATACAGGCTCGGCATTCGGATCTGGGAGCTGTCGGCTCATATGTCCCGCAGTGATGATCCTGCCATTTTGCTGCTTCCTGCGATGGAGCGGCTCAGAGATCGTCTGGGAGAGACGGTCAGTCTGTACCTGCGGGATGGCAGTGAGCGTATCCGTATTCAGGCTGTTCAGAGTGATCAGGCGATCCGGCGGGTGGCCCCGGTTGGCGTACGTCTGCCCCTATCCGTAGGGGCGTCCAGCAAGGTGCTGATGGCATTTGCGACAGAAGAGGACCGGGAGGAACTGATGAATGGCCCGGAATGGCCCGTATTTATCGATCCCGAAGTTTACCTGGCCCAGATGGGAGATATCCGGGAGAATGGATATGCGACCAGCTACGAAGAACGTGAGCCTGGAGCGGCTGCAGTGTCCGTGCCCATTATGGATCGGAAGGGAAATATTGCTGCTGCGTTATCCGTATCCGGCCCCGTTAGTCGCTTGTCCCAGGAAACTTTGCACGAATATGCACCAGTGCTGAAGGAAGCAGCTGCGCAGATGGGCCTCATGTTGTCCTGATCCGGCATGGATGGAAGATAAAGGGTTGTTTTTCTGACTGGCTTGCGATAGTCTGTAATGGACAGCCCAGCGTGGCTGGATTGAATTGAATATGGAACTGCGGTACACATACCGCAACTTGTTAACGTTACTGGGGGAGTCCGAATTGTCCGGACTGAGACGGAATCGCATGAGATTCTGGACCCTTTGCACCTGATCTGGATCATACCAGCGTAGGGAAGTAATCGGCGATATAACCACGAACACCTGCATAATACAGCCTTTGGCATGTCTCCACTTGAAGGAGCTTGGCATCAGGCTTGTTATGGGTGATGGACATGAGCCGGTTCCCTCGGGAACCGGCTTTTTTATATACAGTGTCAAGCGTTCAGCCGCTGCAGAGGGGCGCGATCTCTTGTTGCGGCGGAGCTGGAGTTGGAGTTGGGTATAACCCACCTATGCCAGAATCCGTCTGCGCTATGCCGCTGTATGTTCTTTCTTCGGAAGTTGGCCGCTCTTTCTTTTCTTGCGTGGATGATATGGAAGGGTGCACGAGTGATCTAACGAGCCCATTCATGGGACGACCAATGAGGAGGAAGAGGTAGCGATGAATACGAACAACAGAACAACAGGACAGGAACATTCTGGAGAGGTGTTGGAAAAGGAAGCAGGGGCCGCAGGACGGGTTCAGCCGTTTCCTGGCAGCCGCAAAGTATACATTCAGGGCTCACGGCCCGACATTGCCGTACCGGAGCGTGAAATTGCCCTTCATGACACGAATACGCCCCAAGGGGTGGAGCATAACGAGCCGCTGCGCGTGTACGATACGAGCGGCCCTATGACGGATCCCGGATTCCACGCCGATATCCGGGCAGGCCTGCCAGCCCTACGTACGCGCTGGATCACAGAACGGAATGATGTAGAGGCATATCAGGGCCGTACCGTCAAACCGGAGGATAACGGGCTGAAGCCTGGAGGGAAGCGAACCGGAGCTGAACAATATCCGGGACTCCGCGGCCAACCGCTGCGTGCACAATCCGGACGCTGTGTCACCCAAATGCATTATGCGAGGCAGGGCATGATTACGCCGGAAATGGAGTTCGCCGCCATTCGTGAGGGAGTGGAGCCGGAATTCGTGCGGCAGGAGCTGGCGAGCGGCAGGGCCATTCTGCCATCGAATATCAATCATCCGGAGAGCGAACCGATGCTGATCGGGCGTCACTTTCACGTGAAAATCAATGCGAATATCGGTAACTCTGCCGTATCTTCTTCGATCGAAGAAGAAGTGGAGAAAATGACCTGGGCGGTACGCTGGGGGTCCGATACGGTGATGGATCTCTCCACGGGCAAGGACATCCATACCACACGGGAATGGATTATCCGCAATTCCCCGGTACCGATCGGCACGGTGCCGCTGTATCAAGCGCTGGAGAAGGTGAATGGCGAAGCCGAGGCACTTACCTGGGAATTGTACCGGGACACGCTTATTGAGCAGGCCGAGCAGGGTGTGGATTACTTTACGATCCACGCAGGCGTGCTGCTGCGTTATATTCCGATGACGGCCAAACGGATGACCGGCATTGTTTCAAGAGGCGGTTCCATTATGGCGGCATGGTGCCTTGCACATCATCAGGAGAATTTTTTATATACGCATTTTGAGGAAATCTGTGAAATCATGAAAAGGTATGATGTAGCCTTCTCGCTCGGAGACGGACTTCGTCCAGGCAGCATCTATGATGCCAATGACGAAGCCCAGATGGCTGAACTTGCTACACTCGGTGAACTGACACAGATTGCGTGGAAGCATGATGTGCAGGTGATGATTGAGGGGCCGGGACATGTGCCGATGCACAAGATTAAGGAGAATGTCGATCTGCAGATGGAGATCTGCAAGGAGGCACCGTTCTATACACTTGGACCGCTGACGACCGATATTGCACCAGGATATGACCATATTACCTCAGCCATTGGTGCGGCGATGATTGGCTGGTTTGGAACGTCCATGCTCTGTTATGTCACGCCAAAGGAACATCTGGGCTTGCCGAACAAGGATGATGTCCGGGAGGGTGTCATCGCCTACAAAATTGCGGCACATGCCGCTGATTTGGCCAAAGGCCATCCGCGTGCCCAGCGCCGGGATGACGCGCTGTCTAAGGCTCGCTTCGAATTCCGCTGGCGGGACCAGTTCAACCTGTCACTGGACCCGGAACGTGCGCTGTCCTACCATGATGAGACATTGCCTGCTGAAGGAGCCAAGGAGGCACATTTCTGCTCCATGTGTGGGCCGAAGTTCTGCAGTATGCGCATTACGCAGGATATTCGTGCCTTTGCCGCAGACAAAGGCTTGTCCGAGAATGAGGCTGTAGCGGCCGGGATGCAGGAGAAGGCCGAGGAATACCGGACCCGATCCTAAGGGTCGTTACAGCGCAATTTGGGCGGTCTAAGAAGCATGAAAGCCGTTCTCTCCACTGTTGGGAGAGAAGCGGCTTTTTACTTGTTTCGCTACAGGGAAATATAATAAAAATTAGCTGCAACAAAAAAGGCAGGCCAGCGAATACTTCGCAGGATAACTTTAATGTCGGCCGATGTTCAATTGCTGCTCCAAATACGATGCCAGCGATGCAAGCGGGCTGTAAATCTCCGTACCCGTATTTGCTGAAGCACGTGCAGCTGCGGGAGCCATAGACAGCTGAGCAGCTACAACTTTTTTCTCAGGTGACTGTGCAGCGAGTTGCTGCAATCCGGTACTCACCGCTTTCATATAACCTTCCTTATCGCCTCGCATGATCAGCTCAAATGTTCCAGGTATTACTGCGGCCTTCGTTCTCGATACATCGGCAACGTTTGCCTGCTCGCTGGTTTCACCCTGCTGTAGTGCTTCATTCACCCGCGCCATCGTTCCTTCAACGGTTGCCGGATTGGTAAAAGCAAGAATGTATTCCTGGGAATCCTGCTGCAGCTTCTGCAGCAATGGATCATCAATACCGATAACGGGAATGGAGACATGCTGTGCTTCGTGCGCCAGTACTGCCGCAAACAGGGTACAAGTGACCAAAATGGCATCGGCATGACACTGGGCAATCCACTGTAACGTTTGGGATACTTTCTCTCGGATGACAGCCTCTGTGAAGTCCGCATCCTGTTTGCGGCGATCCAGACCGGGATCGACATAATGCACTAGTTCCACTTCATAGGGAGCTAGCGCCTCTTCAATGAGTGCGATGTTGGAATAGTGAGCGTGATAACAGCCGATCGTGATCATAATGACATCCCCTTTGCCAATGCTTGTTTTTAGTGAGCTGTAAGTGGTATAGATATTTAATCCATTATAGAAACGCGACTAGGAACTGTACAGCGTTTAAACAAATGCCAATAACCGTCTCTCCGCCAAACGGCAGAAGGACGGTTCTATAACCAGACTCCAATAGAGTCAGATATTCATTTTATCGCATGGAAGGAGAAGCGTTCTTTTGAGCCATTTTTTGCTGCAGAATCTCGTGAAAGGATAGACCTTGAGTGCTCTCATTCTCCTTTTTGGGAGCAGTGGTCGCCGTGTTGCGCGGATATTGGTGGTGGTACGGGATCATTTGCTGAATAGGCATGCGGATCATCTTAGTTCCTCCTCTGGTGCAATATCGAATAAGCACTCGTTATCATTATTTAATTTAAGGCTATGTATTTTGATAGATAGTCCTTCCAAATGCACGAATAGGTATATGTGACTTGTTAGACGAAATCGAGAAGTTTAGACGTAATTCCAATTGGATTGTAGTGATTTTACCCAATATTCAGAAGATGTAAACGGTTTTGGAGAAATTCAGGAGTAAAGAACCTGATATAAAGGCTGGATATGGGAGGAACGAATCGGTTGTTAAGTGAATAGTCCCAGTTTCAGAAATGTCAATTGTGACGAAAATAAGACAAATTGTCTGGGGAAGTAGGTATCCTTGAAGCTAACTAACTTGGTACCATAGTCGGTTGTCGGGAGCGCAATGGGGATGATTTTACATGTGTTTACACGTGAGACAAGGGAGTGACACCAAAAAAAGCCGTCCAGAAAGCTGGACGGCTTGTGAAGCGTTGATCCGGAAATGAAATGATATGTATCACTTTTCTGCAGTTGGCGTAGATGGTTTTACGGCAATATAGATATCCACCTGAACATTGGCAGGATCCATGCTCCGTTCATCGTATAGCTCGAAATCACCGGTAAACGTTCGCTCGTTCTGGTTGTTCCAGCCCCATACGGCGCCCCATGCTTCACCTACCACTTCTGCCATTGGACCCTTACGTGAGGTGATTACGGCGTATGTTGCAGGTGGTAATTCAATCGAGTTCATGCCAGCTGGTAACGTTTCATCCGCAGCAACTTCATGACCTACGAGTATGGTGTATTCCCCGTTTATACCATCGGTGTAATCCGTGTAGCAGCCATATCGGGCTGCCTCTGGAGCGGGGAGCTGCCCTGAGGTGAAGTAACGGTCCCACAGTCCCTGAATGCAGCCATTGCCGCTCATCTCGATTGCGTTGGTCGTTCTGGCCGATATGCCAGCCAGGCGTTTGCCGGGAAGCGTAATATATCGAACAGGTTGAGTTAAGAGTGACTTGTCTTTATCGGTAAAATGCTGTTCGGTGTCATCTGCGGAATTTCTTACCGCCAGTGTTGTTTTTCCTTCAGGATTGGAAGTGCGCCATCGTTTCAAAAAGGGAAGTTGATTGCGCAGCATGGCCCGCGCTGAGTCCTCATCCGTACCTTCCTCCCTAAGGATTGTGGTGCACATTTTAATCATACCTTCCAGCGTAATGTTCGGTTGTTGGAACTTGCCTTCTTTGTAACAATAGATGCAGTATTCGCGAGTTGTACTCCCATCTGCTTCCGTTCCGAATTGGGCAGGGGTGGTCAGCGGCATTCCGCAGCTCTGGCATACAGTGACGTTCATTAACAATTCCTCCTCGTTATGTACAGCTTGAATATAGATGAAGTATAACGAGAGGAACTGGACAGCTGTCTGTCAGGTTTGCGGAGGAGCAGCATAATTTTGCACGATTTGTTCTGCGATTCGGCGAATTTCATCACGAATATGAAGAGGCTCCAATACCTCGGCATCTGCGCCAAAGCCAAGAATGAATCCGTACAGCCAGTTGTCCTCCGGAAATGCCACCTGGCTTATGTAATATCCCTGGCCGTCGGGAATCACGTTCTCTATGCCAAACCACTCTTCGGCAATATGACGGACACGGGCATGGAATCTCAACGTCATGGCAACCGTGTTCCCTGGAGTCGCCCACTCCTGCTGCCAGGGTCTGTCCTGCAGATTGATGGATTTGCGTTCAAAGCTTCCATGAGCAAGTGTAACGTCCTGCATGCGGACCAGTTTGAACATGCGAAACTCATTACGCTCATGACAGAACGCATAGAGGTACCAAGAGTGCTTTTTCAGAACAAGGGTATGAGGGTCGACGGTTCGGTAAGTCCGTGCTCCTTCGGCACTGCAGTAGGTAAAGGTGATTGGACGCAGCTGATCCAGTCCCTGTTCAATGATTTGCAGTTTGTTTTGCAGTGCTTCCGGGTGGGTCCACATCGAATAATCCACAATGAAGCGATTCGTGTCGGCCTGAAAGTCATCGTTTTTGGATTCCGGCACAATGCTGCTTAGTTTCTCAACCAACAGTTCCCGTGCTACATTGGTATGAGAGGTGGAGACGCTGCGCAGTGCAGTCACGATGGAGGCCAGATCCCGGTCAGTCAATACGTTTCGATCCAGGCGATAACCTTCCGCAAGGCCAATGCCACCGCTCATGCCTTGGTATGTCACGACAGGAATGCCTGCCTGCCCCAGGGTATCAATGTCACGATAAATGGTACGGATGGAGACTTCAAACGTGTCTGCCAGATCCTTGGCCTGTACACGGCCGCGATTGATTAGCAGCACAACGATGGCTAATAAACGGTCCAATTTCATAAAAAAGGTTTCCTCTCAATGATTTATATGTTGGATTCAGATATGTTATATTGTTGAGCATCACATATAGGAGTGGGATAAGCAATGAAGCGAATTACAATTCTGATTGCGGACGATGAAGTTGAGATCGCTGATCTGGTTGCTTTGCATTTGCAAAAAGAAGGATATCACATCGTCAAGGCATATGATGGCAAGGCGGCCCTGAACGCTATCCAGACGCAAGCAATCGATCTGGCAGTCCTCGACATTATGATGCCAGGCATGGACGGTTATGAGGTCACCCGCAAAATCCGGGAACAGCACCACATGCCGATCATTTTCCTGAGTGCCAAAACGTCGGATATGGACAAAATAACGGGTCTCGTGATGGGTGCCGATGATTATATGACCAAGCCGTTCAATCCAATGGAACTCGTTGCCCGGGTGAACTCCCAGCTGCGCCGTTCCTTGCAATTCAGCCAGTCTGCACCTGTCCAGCGCTCCATTCTGGAGAAGGGCGGACTCGTCATCGCGCCGGATCAGCATAGCGTTACACTCTACGGCAAACCAGTGGAACTAACACCGAAGGAGTTCGATATTCTGTATCTGCTCGCAAGCCACCCCAAGCAGGTGTTCAGCGCGGAAAGCATTTTTGAACAGGTATGGGGAGAGGCCTATTACGAGAGCGGCAATACGGTAATGGTTCATATTCGAACCCTGCGCAAAAAGCTCGGAGAAGATCTGGACAAGAACAAGTTTATCAAAACGATCTGGGGTGTGGGGTATACGTTTAATGACTAAACGAAGAAGTTTTCGCACAACCATGATTATGCTGCTGGGTCTGAGCATGCTTGCCTCTGGCGCTATCACCTATGGAATTTACAAGCTTTTGCAGGCTTATTATTCGGGTGTGCGGGCAGAAGATCAGCTTGCTGAATATCGTCATTTTATGAAAAGTATTGGAGATATCTATTTCTTCCTGCTCCTGTTCATCCCACTCGCCATTCTATTTTTCTTCTGGTTTACCAAGCCCTACGTGACCTATTTTAAGGACATTTCCACAGGGATCAGGCATTTGGCGAATGGAGACTTCCAGCATCGTGTGCAGATTTCTTCGAAGGATGAATTGGGTACAATCGCAGAGGATGTGAATTTGGCGAGTGAGAAGCTTAGGGAAGCGGTCGAACGGGGGGATTTTGCCGAAACCAGCAAGGACCAGCTCGTCGTGAATCTGGCGCATGACCTGCGAACACCACTGACTTCTGTACTTGGATATTTGGATCTGCTCATGAAGGATGATCAGCTGACAGAGGAGCAGGTTCGGCACTTTACGTCGATTGCATTTACCAAGTCCCAGCGTCTGGAGAAGCTGATTGATGATTTATTTGAAATTACCCGGATGAATTATGGCATGCTGCCCATACAGAAAACGCGGCTTGATCTCAGCGAGCTGCTGAAGCAGATGAATGAAGAGTTGTATCCGGTATTTGAGAAAAATCGCCTGGTCACCCGGTTAACGATCGAATCGGAATTGACCATCTCTGGAGACGGTGAATTGCTCGCCCGGGTGTTTGAGAACCTGCTGATTAATGCTGCACGCCATGGCAAGGATGGCATCTATGTGGATCTTAAGGGATACCGGGATGCCGATCAGGTCATCATTCAGGTCATCAACTATGGGGGGCATATTCACCCGGAGGATTTGCCGCATATTTTCGATATGTATTACACCGGAGATCGTGCGAGGACCCCTCAGGAGGGTGGAACAGGCCTTGGTTTGTTTATCGCCCGAAATATTGTGGAGCAGCATGACGGGACCATTTCGGCTCAGAGTGATGTGGTACGGACCTTATTTGAAGTGCGCCTGCCCGCATTGGAATGAGGTTTGCAGTCAAATTTAAGAAAAACTTTAAAAATGCCCTGCTTTTTCTTTAACTAGTTTTCTCTATCCTTGATGTTAAGAGGCAAAGGAGGAGCAGGGATGAAGAAGTGGGGCTTATTGATATGCATCATTTTGATTGGATATATGGTTGCAAGATCGCCGGCATCTTTTCTGCAAAAGGATGAGATGTCTATCGAAATTCAGGATACACGTGTAAGCCATGCCGGATATACCGTATCTGTCACGGGTAATATTCAGGATCAGGTACATAAGGGCAACTTGCTGCTTGTTAATTCAAGCTATCCGGTTCATCCGGAAGGCGTAAGAACCGATATTGTAAATGTGGCGCAGCAGGATGATTTGGTCCGTGGATACGGATTGCTGGATCAGAACATATTGCTCTCAAGAGAGGTAGCCCAAGCGTTTCAGAAGATGATTGAAGCAGCGGGTGAAGAGGGAGTGCGCTATTTTCTCATCAGCAGTGGATATCGGGACTTGGCCAAGCAGGATGAACTTTATCGGGAAAAGGGATCAGACTACGCGCTTCCGGCAGGACACAGTGAGCATAATCTCGGATTATCTCTGGATATCGGCTCCGCACTGGCCACCATGGATGAAGCGCCAGAAGGCGCCTGGCTCGAGAAGAACGCTTGGAAATATGGTTTTATCCTACGTTATCCAAAGGACAAGGTGAGCATCACGGGGATTCAATATGAACCCTGGCACTTTCGATATGTGGGACTTCCGCATAGTGCTGTCATGTATAAGAATAACCTGGTGCTGGAACAGTATCTGGATTTGCTAAAAGAGAAAGAGGACATTATGGTTGAAGTGGAGGGTGAGAAGTATCATATCCGCTATTACCTGGCCGCCAAAGATACGACCGTTTACATACCTGAGCAAGGTGAATATGAAATATCGGGGGATAACATGGATGGGGTCATCGTCACAGTAAAGGAATAACAGGGCTGTACAAAGGAGGTTCATCAACATGAGGCAGACAAAGTTCAAACATAAAATCCTTTGGATCGCCATGTTAATCATCTATTTATATCTACTAACCAAGCTGATTCTCTTTAAAGGAGGTCCAGTCGACTTTGAAGTAGTCAGGGTTCAGCTCATGGCTTTCCTTCAACAACCGGACCTGATTCATACGCGAACCGTCAACCTGACGCCATTTCAGGAAATCTCAAGAGACTGGAACAGCCTCTCACTGCATCGTCCGGGTACCGCAATCCACCTGCTGGGCAATGTGCTGGCTTTCATTCCACTGGGGTTTTTCATCCCGCTCCTGATGGGCAACAAGCTGCTGTCGGGGGCAAACGTATTTCTGTCATCTCTACTTCTAAGTCTAGGCTATGAAGTAACACAGCTGCTCACTGGCATGGGCATATTCGATGTGGACGATCTGATGCTGAATACATTAGGTGGAATGATTGGATATATTCTTTTTACCCTGGCTATCGGCATAAAACAGTTGTTGGTTGGAGGAGAATCCCGAGCGGTGAAAAAGGAGTATAATCCTAAGGAGAGCCATGTGTAAGGAGGTAGATCCTTTTGATCGTAATAGCTGTACTATTGATGAGCACGGGTTTGATGTTTCTTGTGTACCCCCGAAGTGTAACCGATGCTTCATATCGACGGAACGCAGATCGATTGGCAACATCCAGATGGGTGGGGGGCTCACTGATCCTTATGTCATGTCTGTTCTTAATCATGGGTACAATGCAGCTGCTGGATGAAACTAAGCATCATATCGGACATTAGGAAGATAGTGACCTCAAGTAAATAGAGCATGCTTATATGCATTATATAAAGCTCCTCATCACGTTCTAATACTGTGGTGGGAAGCTTTTTTCTGTTTTTTTCTGTCATCGTTATCGGGATTGGATAACACAAGACTCTAGAGGGTTTGCGGAGGGGCTCCTATTGCGGTAGAGTAGGACCAAAGATTACGAGACAATATATTAACAAAGGAGGATATTTATTGTTATATCCATTGGCTATAGACTTGGCAGGCAGAATGAGAGCAATCATGGAAATTGAGCGTGAAATGGCTGAAGCTGAGCGTGCCCCCGACCGTGAAGAAATAGTGCCTGTTTTGAAGCAGAAAAGATCAGATTTGATTAACAGCTGTACTCGTGAAGAATTATTAGTCATAGAGACGGTGATGAAAGTTGGACAATCAGAGAGAGGGTATCGATACTATTTCGACAGGGATGACGTTGAAACAATTCACTTACCCATTGAGTTAACCGGACCTGAACTGATGCACAAATATTCCTATTATCTCGTACATAAAACCAAAGAGGAGCTTGCGAAGGGGATTGAGGGTAACACAATCGTATCCCAGCAACTGAAAGAAGGCATGGAGATTTTGAAACTCTAATCTATAAGCTGCAGGAGGGTAAAGAGAATGATAATGAAAATTTCGTACTATACGCCGGATGGTTTCTATTATTACGTCCCAGACCAATATGCAGAGCAGATGGAAGAGTGGAGATGGGAATTTTCTGATTTCTTGCAGAGTTTAGATTTTAAGCACCCGTTCACCCAGTACACAGAGTCCATCGATCATGAGGGTAAGTTGGAATACGCCGTTTTTGTGCGGTGTTACGGAGGGGATGACTTTATGGACTGGATTAACGTGGAGAAACTAAATTGCAGGGGAGTATATCGTATCCCTGCACCACCTGATGATTCGGAAGTGGCCTTGAAGATTGACTTTTAAAAGCGTTCACTATTCGGAATTTCATCAACCCCATCTGTAGGGATATAGCTATGTCGATCATGGAACGTAAAACATCAAAAAAAGCTCCCCATCACGTGCCGAGTGCACGTGGCGGGGAGCTTTTTTGATATTAATGTATCGCATTAAAGGTTCATGCAATTAAGCTTTTTTCATCATCTGACGCAATACGGTTTGCAGGATACCACCGTTGTGGTAGTAGTCCACGTCAACCATGCTGTCGAGACGAGCGATGACAGGGAAGTCGAACTTGGTTCCGTCTTCACGGGTTACCGTAACCGTCAACTCTTGTCCAGGCTTCACATCATTGCTGAGGCCCGTAATGTCATACGTTTCACGTCCATTCAGACCGAGGCTGGACCATCCATGGCCTTCCTGGAATTGCAGTGGCATTACGCCCATGCCCACCAGGTTACTGCGGTGGATACGCTCGAAGCTTTCTGCGATAACGGCTTTAACGCCGAGCAGGAATGTACCTTTTGCCGCCCAGTCACGGGAGCTGCCTGTACCATACTCTTTACCTGCAATAACGATCAGGTTCTGACCTTCGTCCTGATACTTCATGGAAGCATCGTAGATGGACATCTCTTCATCCGTTGGCAGGTACTTCGTAATACCACCTTCCGTACCCGGAGCTACCTGGTTACGAATGCGAATGTTGGCAAACGTACCACGCATCATGACTTCATGGTTACCACGGCGTGAGCCGTAAGAGTTGAAGTCTTTGCGTTCAACGCCATGCTCTTTCAGGTACAGTCCAGCTGGACTGGATGGAGCAATATTACCCGCTGGCGAGATGTGATCCGTTGTTACGGAGTCAGCCAGCAATGCCATAACGCGTGCAGAGCGGATATCTGCGATATCGGTCAGTTTGTCGCCAAGGTTTTGGAAGAATGGCGGGTTCTGAATATAAGTGGAGTTTGGATCCCACTCATACAGTTCGCCTTCCGGTACAGGAATGTTATTCCAACGCTCATTAGCCGTAAATACGTTCTCGTATTTGTTGCGGAACATCTGAGCATTCAGTGAGCTTGCAATGGCATCCTTGATTTCCTCGGAGCTAGGCCAGAGGTCTTTCAGGAAGACAGGCTCGTTATTCGTATCATAACCGATTGGATCGGTAGCAAAATCAATATTAACCGTACCCGCGAGAGCATAAGCTACCACGAGTGGTGGAGAAGCCAGGTAGTTGGCTTTTACCTGAGCATGTACACGGCCTTCGAAGTTACGGTTACCGGACAATACAGCTGCTACAGTCATATCGTTCTCGGAAATTGCTTCGCTTACTTCGTCTGGCAGTGGGCCGGAGTTACCGATACAAGTTGCACAACCGTAACCGGCAACGTTAAATCCGAGCTGATCGAGGTATACGTTCAGGCCTGATTTTTCGAGATACTCGGTAACGACGAGGGAACCTGGAGTCAAGCTGCTTTTTACGTAGCCTGGTTTGGTCAGACCGCGCTCAACTGCTTTTTTCGCCAGAAGACCCGCTCCGAGCATAACGCTTGGGTTGGATGTGTTGGTGCAGCTTGTGATCGCTGCAATGACAACCGCGCCTGCTTTCAGTTCACTAGTGGAACCGTCAGGGTGCTTCACAGGCACTGTTTCTTCAATCTTCTCATCGCTCAGCCCGTATCCGCCTTTATCGACCGGGGTACGAATGATGCTGTTGAAGCTATCCTTCATTTGTGTCAGCTCGATGCGATCCTGCGGACGCTTAGGACCTGCAAGGCTTGGTACCACGGAAGCGAGATCCAGCTCGATCACATCGGTGAATTCTGGATCAACCGTGCTGGAAGTCCGGAACATGCCTTGTGCTTTGTAATAAGCTTCAACCAGATCCACTTGCTCGTCGGA
This sequence comes from Paenibacillus pabuli, assembly GCF_039831995.1. NCBI lineage: Bacteria > Bacillati > Bacillota > Bacilli > Caryophanales > Paenibacillaceae > Paenibacillus > Paenibacillus pabuli. Next base: position 3,574,305 of record NZ_JBDOIO010000003.1, on the reverse strand, counting down.
ACGTCCCGTACTGCGCATGTAGTTCAGTGTCTCGCTATCGACAGGGAAGAAACCAATCGTAGCGCCGTATTCCGGTGCCATGTTGGCAACAGTCGCACGGTCAGCGAGGCTGATGTTAGCAAGGCCTGGACCGTAGAACTCGACAAATTTGCCGACTACGCCTTTTTTACGAAGCATTTGAGTGACAGTGAGTGCCAGATCCGTAGCTGTTGCGCCTTCGCTCAGGCTGCCAGTCAATTTGAAACCGATAACGTCAGGTGTTACAAAATAGAGCGGTTGCCCAAGCATGCCTGCTTCGGCCTCAATTCCGCCAACACCCCAACCAACAACGCCGAGACCGTTGATCATGGTGGTGTGGGAGTCCGTACCTACGAGGGAATCCGGGAACACGACAGTTTCGCCGTCAATCGTTTTGGTTGCAGCGACGGAAGCCAGATACTCCAGGTTGACTTGGTGAACGATCCCTGTGGATGGCGGTACAGCACGGAAGTTGTTGAATGCCGTTTGTGCCCAGCGCAGGAAGCGGTAGCGCTCTTCGTTACGCTCGAACTCAACCTTGATATTGTAGTCGAGAGCGTCGTTGGTTCCGAATGCATCAACCATAACGGAGTGGTCGATAACGAGGTCAACCGGCACGAGCGGATTGATCTGTTTTGGATCGCCGCCTGCCTTTTTCACCGTATCACGCATCGCGGCAAGATCCACGACAACCGGTACGCCAGTGAAGTCCTGCAGGACGATACGTGCAGGGATAAACGGAATTTCCTTGTTATTGTCACGGCCTTCTGCCCAGCCGGTAAGTTGTTTCACATGTTCTTCGGTAATTGCGCGTCCGTCGAACTGACGAACTGCTGCTTCGAGCAGCACTTTAATGGAGAAGGGAAGCTTGGAAAGGTCGCCGTAGCCGCCTTCCTGAAGAGCATCGAGACTGTAGTAGCGGTAAGACTTGCCTCCGACCTCAAGACTGCGGGCTGCGGAGAAATGGTTCTTGGCTGACATACATGTACCTCCTTAAAATGTGTCGGTGAGATGAAGATAAAGTTCATTTAGGTGGAAGAACAGGCCTTCATCGTTCCGTGTCCTTGTTCGTTGGTTTCATCAGATGAAACGTAATTTCATAATTGCAACTTTAGTTTTAAGTATACCGTTTTCACCTCCGTACGTAAAGGGCTTTTTGCCTGTCCAAACAAGCTTTGAGAACAATGAAGGCGTTTTCGTGAATATTGGTTGGTTGCGATACTTCCTGCCTGCGAAGACTCCGAATTTCAGCCTTCGATCCGTGGTCAGAACACATACAACCGTTATACGCCTCATATGATTAGAAGTAGTTTGCACAGCTGAATTTTCCAGAGAGAACTCAAGTGCCAAAGGGGGACACAGGCTTGGAACGGGAATGGAAGAGTGCCTTATACACCTATGTGAACCAGTACAACCGCTGCGAAATCGACTATCGTCCACAGACGAGCGAGCGGATCGTCACCGATCCGGAATTTGTGCTGGAGCGGGGAGAGCGTATGGCCAGACTGGACGACTGGTATCGTAAACGGCGTGCAGTGCCTCTTCGCAGCGAGACCAGTGCCAAGCTTGTGCGTACGGTTACGGAAGGTCCGGAAGAATCGGTCGTGGATGTTCAACTGTACAGCAGGCTTTTCTATGAGAAGAGCGGAATCACCCACCGGGAGGATCGGATTGAGCGGGAACGGTTGACCTTTTTGCGGCAGGGCGGATCCTGGATGATTGGACGGGTAGAGAGAGAAGTGCCGGAGCGGCGTCCGGCAGGGGAGGGAAGACCCTTTCAGCAAGCCGATTTTGTACAGGCGAATAATCGGCCGCTGCTGAACAGGGAAGTGCTTGGCCAGGGAAGGAGTTCAAGGCAGCAATTATACCGGAGAGACCTGGCTGTCGCTTATGCAGATCGATGGTGGAATGCAGGAAACCCGGCATTTGAGGAATTCGAGGTAGACTGCACCAATTACGTCTCCCAATGTCTCTTTGCAGGGGGAGCACCCATCCACTATACTGGTAGAAGAGAAGCGGGCTGGTGGTACAAAGGCTATGTGAACAGCACCGAAATGTGGAGCTACAGCTGGGCCGTATCCAACAGTCTGGAGCGGTATCTGGGGAGCAGCAGCTGGGGTCTGACAGCAACTGAAGTCGATCGTCCGGAGCAACTCATGCTCGGAGATGTCATTCTCTACGATTGGGACGGAGACGGCAGGTTCCAGCATAGTACCGTTGTGACTGCCTTTGATGCGGGAGGCATGCCGCTTGTCAATGCACATACAGTCAGCAGTCGCCACCGCTACTGGGATTACCGGGATTCTTACGCTTGGACAGAGCGGACGGTGTACCGGCTTTTTCATATTGCAGATGAGTTCTAAATGAAGAAAGATATACAGGGATTTGGTGACGCGGACATTCAGTTCCGTGTAAAATAACCCTAAGACAAGAATAAAATTGATGCTGAACATGAGGTATGACGGCATCATGCACACATAATCGGAGGTAACGCATGAGTATGGATAAATTAACAGTTGGCGTCGTTTACGGCGGAAAATCAGGGGAACACGAAGTATCGCTGCAAACGGCGTTTGCTGTAACGAACGCTTTTGATTATGAGAAATATGAACTGGTTCCTTTCTATATCTCCAAGCAGGGGACATGGAAAAAGGGAGCTGTGATGCACGCGCCATTCGCGCAGATCGAGGACCTGAAGCTGGAGCAGGCAGCGGGCGGAACCCAGGAAGCGCTGAACGCCCTGTTTGCACGTTTGTATGGTGGAGAAGATGCACTGGACGTCATGTTCCCGCTGCTGCACGGTACGTTTGGTGAGGATGGTACGATCCAGGGGATGTTCGAGATGGCGGATATGCCTTATGTGGGTGCAGGTGTACTGGCTTCGGCAGGCGGTATGGACAAAGTGGTTATGAAAAAGCTGTTTGCACAGGCTGGAATCGACCAATGTGCCTTTACTTATTTTAATGCGACCCAGTGGAAGCAGACCGAGCACGACATGATCCTGCAAGTGGAGGAACAGCTGGGCTACCCATGTTTCATCAAACCGGCGAACCTCGGCTCCAGCGTAGGGATTTCCAAAGCACGTAATCGGGATGAACTGAAGACGGCCGTCGAATTTGCACTGCGGTACGATACGAAGGTTGTCATTGAGGAGTTTGTTGAGGCGCGTGAAGTAGAAGTGAGCGTACTTGGTAATGATGAGCCGATGGCTTCGGTGCCAGGAGAAATCGTATCCTCTGGTGAATATTATGACTATGCAGCTAAATATATTGATGGCCAATCACAGATGCTGATTCCCGCTCCGCTGGATCCTGAAGCCGCTGATCGTATCCGTGAGGCAGCCTTGCAGGCATTCCGTGCGATTGAAGGCAACGGTATTTCCCGGGCTGACTTCTTCATTCGCAAATCGGATGGGGCATTGCTTATTAATGAAGTAAACACAATGCCTGGCTTTACGCCGTATAGCATGTATCCATTGCTGTGGCGCGAGACAGGGGTATCGTATGCGGAACTGCTGGATCGCATGATTGAGCTGGCTTTGGAGCGTTATAACCGCAAGCAAGCACTGAACTACGAGAACGGCGTGCAGGCTTAAATTCTAAGTTGGAATCTTCAATTACACATTAACGTAGAAGACTTTACAAGGAGGGATATGGATGGGATTTCAGACTGAATTCAATTCCGTATGCAAATTCAAGAGCGAGCAGGAGCTGTTTGAACTGCTGGAATACGGCCGCGGCAAAATGGTAAAACAGGGCTTCCGAGTCTTTCCGACCGGTCAGAAGGTTATTGCCTATACACCTGACAATGTGGCGGTAGCCATCGTGAAGATCGTTGCCTCCATTGCGGAGATCAACTTCCAAGGGCACGAAGTGACTGAAGTGGAGATGCTGCTCATCCGCAAGCTGGATGAGGAAGAATCCCGCGTTCAGACTAAACTTGCGGACGAGATGTTCTTTGGTGAACAGGCGCAGGGATAAACCGTATTTCATGAATGGGACCATTGAACGACAATTGCACGGCAAGCGATTACGGTCTTTCTTTTAGGGTAAAACTTGGTTATATACAGTGACGGGAAAACCTGACGGCAGCAGATGCCGGACAGGAATTCCGCCCTAACAGAGAGGAAGAACACCATGCTTGTACGTTTTGGTTATGTGGCGATGTCTGTGCTGGTAGAGAATGCGTCTCCTTCCCGCACGATGACCATGGCCAGCTTCAAGAAAATCGATGACAGGGATGCAGCCATTCGCAAGCTGGAACGGATTGCAGCCGAGAATTTGCATAATACGTTACGTTTGCTCAGACATAACAAGGGCAGCCATATTCATGTATACCGCTTCTCCTCCAAATTGATTCCACTGGCAACCCATGAGGATCTGATGGATTGGGATCCATTCCCGGCACTCCAGTCTGATTTTGCTGCTATTGGTGATTTTGTGAAGGAGAATGGAATGCGCGTATCCTTCCATCCGGATCATTTTACCGTCCTAAGCACCCCGCGGGAGGAAGTGCTCCGGAATTCTATGCGTGACCTTCGTCATCATGTTCGGATGCTGGATGCCATGGGTCTGAATGCCACTGCCAAGAACAATATACATATTGGTGGTGCATACGGGGACAAGCCTAGTGCAGCGCTGCGCTTTGAGGAAAATTTTCTGAAGCTTGATCGGGATATCCAGGAACGAATGACACTCGAAAATGATGATAAAACATTCAACGTACCCGAAACGCTGGCCGTATGTCTGCATTTGGGACTGCCGATGGTGCTGGATATTCATCATCAGTGGGTCAATAATGAAGGCGAACAGCCATGGGATTTGTGGCCTGACATATGGAAGACGTGGCAGTCCCCGCTGGCACAGGCAGATTCCCCTGCAGATCGGCCATTGCCGCCGAAAATTCACGTCTCGAGCCCGAAGAGCGAGAAGGATATCCGTGGGCATGCGGATGGCGTTGAGGTGGAGCCGCTGCTATCCTTTTTGCGCCATATCGCTGCAGATACGCCGGAACTTGATGTCATGATTGAGGCTAAGCGCAAGGATGAAGCACTGGTGCAGCTCATGCAGAAGCTGGCATTTTACCACGAAGAAGGCGTGGAATGGGTGGACGAGTCTACCGTCATTATCCATCCCTAGAGCCAAAAGGGGCCTGGGCAGCAAGAAACTTTACAACCTGTGAGGCGTATACTTTTAACAAGTATTTTAACTTTTCGTAGATTGATATAGAAAGTAGAGTGAACGCTTTGAATGAGAAGGAAAAAACACCTTATGTCGTGACAAGCAAAAGCTATACTGCCGTTGCCATTAATGCGGCGTCCAAGGCGGGTGAATGGATCAAGAGCCGTCTCGGTACCATAGGAGAACCCGGAACTAAATATTCTCCGCAGGATCTTGTAACCGAAGTGGATAAAGGAGCGGAGCAGATGATCCGCCGCCTGATTTTAACCCACTTTCCCGACCATGTCATTCTTGGTGAAGAGGGTGTTGAACCGGGACCGGAAGCTTCTGCGAAAGCACTGAAAGAGGCACAGGAAGAGGAATTCCTCTGGATCGTGGACCCAGTGGACGGAACAACGAATTTTGTCCACGGATTTCCATTTTATTCGGTTTCCATCGCCTTGGCTCATCATGGTGAAGTCATTGTAGGGGTCATTTACGATCCTTCCAGAGACGAACTGTTTGTAGCTGAAAAAGGAAAAGGAGCTTACGTCCACGGAAACCGGATGGCTGTGTCGGATGAACAGGGGCTGGGTCAGAGCCTGGTTGCAGTGGGCTTCCCGGCAGATACAACCTATGCCCTGCCAGTCAATATGGCGGCTGTACAGGCCCTTGCACCGCAAGTACGAAGCCTGCGTGCAGGTGGGTCGGCAGCCTTGCATTTGGCGTATGTTGCTGCGGGTCGCCTCAGTGCATACACCGAAGTAGGACTGAAACCGTGGGATATTGCGGCAGGGGCACTGCTCGTTGAGGAATCCGGCGGCAAGGTAACCGATACAATCGGTACACCTTATCAGTTGTCGGTCAGTCATGTGGTTGCCACGAACGGCAAAATTCATGATGTCTTGACAGATGTACTCAAGGAAGCCAAAGCAACCGGCCTGGAGTGAGTTTATTAATTTCTTAATGGATTGAACAAACTTATATTGTACATGAACGAGGGGCAGAAAAAATCTGGAGAAGCGAAGCGTTCGCCTTTATCCTCGAATTTTTCCCTTTGAAAAGTAAACAAGAAAATTTGGGGATAACAGCGATCGGAAGATTGTTCAGACCATCGAAGTTTAGGTGCAATAGTATTTGCTCGTGCATTATGAACTTAATTAAAGGAGCGATGAACGATGGATGAATCCAAGGAACTGGAACGACGTTTGAGTGAAATGCTGACTGAAGGGGAGATGGAAGAGTCCGGCGACGCGAACAAGCGTGAACGCCAGCTGATTCCTCCCAAATATGAGGTGCGCATTCAGACGGAACGGGACCCGATTGTCGAAGAGACGTTGATGTACCGAAATATGGCCCGTGAAGTGGACGATCGTTATGATCGTTATCTGGAGCGTTCTGCGGAGAAGAAAAACGAAGCAGAACCTGAAAGAAAAGACCACTAATCTACACGGTTGTAACAAGCATACAAAGGGCTAGGAGTATAGGTTAACAGACTTCCCATAGAAGGGAAGTCTGTTATTTTGTGAGCAAGCCGGAGTCCTGCGACATGGCTACTTTTTAATGATAGAATAGAAATAGATGAACGTCTGCTACCGGAGACGAACCTGTGTAATAAAGTTCAAGTTATCATTTTATAGATGTGAGAAAAAGGGAGTGTTACCACGAATGAAGCGTACACGTACATGGAACAACACGTCGGCAGCATTGACAGCATGCATGTTGGCGGGAATGATGCTGTTTGCATCAACGGCACAGCCAGCACAAGCCGCCGATAACAGCACCAGCACATTACCTGCTGGTACAACCTCGGCAGCTGCCTCTTCAAAAAAGGATGCTGCAGCCGTAACGAAGGAATTCCGGATTGTCACCTTGGGAGATTCCATCACGGTAGGATACGAGCCAAATGCAAAGGGCTTGCCTTATGGTTATGTAGAGCGCTTGCAGGAGCAAGGTTTGCTCCACGGCCGTACTCAGGTGGATAACTACGGTATTGCCGGATTGAAGAGTATTGGCTTGAAGAATTTTACCTCTGCAATAAACGAGGGCAAAACTCTGACTTCTGACGCGATCCAGCCAAGTCTGCCAGATCCAAGAGCAGGACAGATGGGGGCCAATATTGCTGCAATCCGTGAAAGCGTAGCGGGTGCTGATCTCATCGCGATTACCATTGGGGGCAATGATGTATCGGAACTGCTTGGTACAGCCAATAACCTAAGTGATTCGGAATTGGAAGCCAAGGTAAAGGAACTGCTGGAAACGTATACTGTAAATGTTAACGAAGTGATTAATAATATTTACGCAATGAATCCCGAAGCCAAGATTGTCATTGCCGACCAGTACCAGCCTATGCCTGAAGTAGCGGGTAAAGCATTGTATGTCAAACTCATGGAAGCATCAAAGGGTTTTACGGCGACGATTGACGGCATTGCATCCCAATTCACCGCTCAGGGTATGGATGTAAAAGTGGCACATGTAGCCAAGGAGTTTGTCGGCGGCGAGGGAACCATGACACATATGATCAAGGATCGCGATTTTCACCCGAACCAGTTTGGTTACGAAGCCATCGCCAAGGTTTTTGCAGAAACGATCTGGGGCGATTATACAAAACTGACCGCGCCTGCAGCAGGTGAACCGATGAACATCATCGTTAGCGGCAAAACGCTGAACACACCGTATAAACCAATCATCCGTAGTGGGAAAAACTTTGTGGCCATTCAGGATATCGTGAATGCTGTAGGTGCTACCACCGTCTGGGACAATAAAACCTCAACGGCAACCATTACATACGGAGACCGTAAAGTAGCCGTGAAGATCGGTGCCAGTGCGGTTCAGGTTAATGGAGCATCCGTTGTAATTGATACACCAGCGTTCCTGAACAAGGTGGGCAAAGAGTCCAAAACGTATGTACCACTGGCCATGGTAGCCGAAGGTCTCGGCTTTGATGTGCAGTATGTAGCGAAGTTGAAAACAGTATTCGTTAATCCATAAGCAGCAACGTGTAATGATTCTATTCGAGAAGCCAGGTTGATCTGACAATCAATCTGGCTTCTTTTTTCACGGTGTCTTCGAATAGCACCCTATATGTTGAATAATTATGACTTGTCATCTGCCCATGGATGTGTAAATATGAAAATAACTTACAGTAGAACGAGACTCTCACACCTGCCTGCACCCTTCGCGGGGCCAAAGGAGCGCTTTGGATGAGAAAAATTAAGAACGCTTTCACATCGCTGCCGATCCATCACAAAACCATTCTTCTCATCGGATTTTTGATGCTGATCAGTTTCACGTTTTATGTATCTGTCCTGGGATATGTGTTCAAAATCTATGATCGCCAAATCTATGAAAAGTCGTCCCAGGTACTGAACATGTCTTCCGTGGGCATTGAGAATCAACTGCGCGAAATTGCCAATCTTTCCTTCAAGGTCATGTCGGATGAACCGCTCCAGCAGTATCTCTTGCAGTTGGATAAGGCGGAATCGGGATACGAGAAAAACGGCCTGCTCAAAAAAATAACCAACAGGCTTGTTGCATACGCAGGGTCAGAGAAGTACGTCTATTCCATGATTTTTATCGATAATGATAATAACGTTATGGCTGCGGGGAACCGGGAGGGAATATCGGAGTCCATGCAGGCGGAACTGGTTGCACTTGGACAGCAATATTCAGGATCCAATGCATGGTATACGAGCGGAGATCAGCAAGCGAGGCTCATATCCGTAAGGCAGGTCAAGTCTTTCACGGGTGGAGCCTTCACCTTGGAGAAGCTGGGAACACTGATTATCCGTGTACGGCTGGATCGCATTGTTCAGGATCAGATGCAGCATCCCGCAGAGGACTCACAGCTTCTGATTACCGATGGACGTGAAGTCATCTATCCCACCCAATCGTCAGTTAGTGATTCCGAGTTGGAATCGGAATTGAAGCGTACCCAGCCTTACGGGATTGCGATGTTCGAACAGGGAAGGAATTTTGTCGCCCGTGCGCATTCATCCTATACGGATTGGGTGTACCTTTACATGACGCCGTTTGACCAGATGTTCAAGCAGATTCAATTTGTCAAACAATTAGTGACTGTCATTTTCTTTATGATTTTGCTGGTCGCACTTGTGTTTGGTGCCAAGCTGTCCCGCAGTATTACACAGCCGATCGCCCAGTTGATCAAGAAGATGCGCAATATTGAAAAGGGGGATCTGGATAAGTTGGAGGAGGCGGCTCTGGGCAGTGTTCCGGTATCTTCCCAAAACGAAGTTGGGCTTCTGCATCGCACATTCAAGATGATGCTGCAGCGAATCAGGGAACTGATTGACGAGAATTATGCGAAGCAGCTGGTCATTCGAGAAACGGAATTGAAAGCGCTTCAGGCACAAATTAATCCGCATTTCCTCTATAACACGCTGGAGTCCATTAACTGGCTGGCCAAAGTGCAGAAGCAGCGGCAAATTTCCGAAATGGTCGAGGCACTCGGCTTCTTGCTGCGCAGTTCAGTAAATATGTCCGAGAAGTGGATCACGCTGGAGAGGGAGCTGGATATCGTCCGCAGTTATGTGACCATTCAGCGCACACGATTTGAGGAAAGGCTTAATTTTGATATGGATATTGCTCCTGAGGTGGGGAATGCACGCCTTCCAAAGCTAACGTTACAGCCTTTGGTGGAGAATGCCATTCACTATGCACTCGAACCAAGTATAGACCCGTGTAAAATTCGGATTCGAGCCAGAGCAGAAGATGACAAGATTATCATTGAAGTAGAGGATGACGGACCGGGCATGACCCCTGAGTTTCTGGTGCAGCTGCAGGAAGGACGAATTCAGACGAGAGGACAAGGCATAGGTTTATCCAACATCCAGGAACGGATCAGACTGACCTTCGGTGATGAGGGCAGCATGATCATGAGCAGCAATCCCGGTGCCGGGACCGTAGTATCGATCAGAATACCTTGGATCAGAGAGGACGATGACGATGTACAAAGTGATGCTCGTAGATGACGAACGTGTGATTTTGGAGGGAATCTCCCAAGTGGTGGACTGGGCAGCAGCCGGTACAGAACTGGTGGACACCGCCAGAAATGGGATTGAGGCATTGGACAAAATCGGTCATTCCAGACCTGATATTATCATCACGGATATATCCATGCCGGGTTTGGACGGACTGGGGCTTATAGAAAAGGCATCTGAAGCTTACCCTGGACTTCGGTTTATCATGCTGTCCGGCTACAAAGAGTTTGAATATGCCCGCCGGGCCATGCAATACGGTGTAAAGCATTACTTGCTAAAGCCCTGCAATGAAAATCAGATTCATGATGCCCTGTCGGAATTGCTTCAGGAGCAGCAGGATGCACAAGTGAAAGAGCATGTGGCTGGGGAGATGAAGCAGCGACTGCAGCGAGTGCTTCCCCATGTAAAAGAACAATTTTTGCTCGAGTTCATGACCAATCGTACGTATGGACCGGTCGATTTGGAGTATTATCAGGAACTGTTCGATCTGAAACTCGAAGCCAATCAAGTTCGCCTGTTATTGTTCCACATCTCGGACGAACATGACTACAGCCATTTATTTGCCATCAAGAACATTGCCAGCGATCTGCTGCCATATGTCCTATTAAGTACTACCATTGAAGGCAAGCTGCTGATTCTGCTGGAGGATTCGGCGGATTCCGCAGACTTAAGGGAGCGAATTGAGGAAGTGAGAGCAGCTTTTACCAGGCTCTATAAATTACAAGTGACGGCTGCACTTAGCGAAGCGGACCACATGGTCCAGTCACGGCGTCTGTATCGTGAGGCGCAACAATGTCTGAACCATCGCTTTTTCATCGGAGAAGGCAAATTAATCACGAAGAATGACGTGGCCATTGCCGGGGAATGTGAAGGCGTCCATGCCGAGCAGGATGCCGAACAATTGTGCCAACTGATTAAGTCGGGTAATAGCGAGGAGGCCAGTGCCGAAGTTGACCGTCTGTTTGAGCGCTTATCCGGACAGCAGCTTGATATTGAGGTAACCCGATCCTATGTCGTTCAGCTCTATTCGGCCATGATTCATGTTTGTCCGCCTGAAGAGGCAACAGAGTTTACTCAGCGGATGGCAGAGCTTCCCCACATGGATACTTTGTCTGAACTGAAGTCATTCGTCGCCAACAGTACGGCCAATCTGACCTCCGGTTATTATAAAAATCATATAAGCCGCCAGTCTTCCGCCGTGGAGAAGATGATGGATATTGTAGATAAACACTATGGCGAAGCTGATCTTTCACTGAACGGTGTTGCCCATCAGATGTTATATATGAATCCGGATTACCTGGGCAAAATTTTTAAAAAAGTGACAGGAGAAAACTTCTCCAACTACGTGAATCGCCTGCGCATTGAGCGTGCATGTGAGCACATTCGCCGGGGCGGGGATGTAAAGGTATTCGAGCTTGCAGAACTGTTTGGTTTCGGAGGCAATTCGCAATATTTCAGTCAGGTGTTCAAAAAGTGGACCGGGATGACACCGACAGAGTACCGAAGATCCGGCATATAACAATTGGCTAACGCTCTCTTGGCCAATGTATGAGGGGGACGAACAACACCGTGATGGTGGATGTTGTCCTCCTCTGTTTTTTGAACCAACAAGACGGATTTGTGTATTCAACTCTGGTCGTATATTTGCGAAAATGACATTATCAAGTTTGTGAAAGCGTTATCAGAAAAAGGAGATAACCCATTCACATTACCATATCCACACAAAAAGGGGAGATTGGCATGGTGAAAAAGGCAATATTCCTGATGATGGCTGTTCTGCTGGTATTTACGGCGGCATGCAGCTCTGAAGGAGAATCCGGAGGTACATCCGCAGATGGCTCGGTTACACTGCGTATCGCGTGGTGGGGCTCGGATGCACGTCATGAATACACGCAGAAGGTCATTGATCTGTACAAAGAGAAAAACCCGAACGTCAAGATTGATGTCGAATACGCCTCTTTTGATGACTACTGGAAAAAGCTCGCTCCACAAGCTGCAGCGAATCAGTTGCCTGACATTGTTCAGATGGATATTTCCTACATCAGCCAATATGCACAGAATGGTCAGCTGGAGGATCTGGCGCCATACCTTGGCAACCAGATCAAGGTGGATGATGTTTCCGAAAACGTCATCAGCACGGGTGTAATCAACGGCAAACAATATGGTGTACCTGCCGGGGTTAACGTACTCGGCTTCCATTATGACCCGGCTCTGCTCAAAAAGGCAGGAGTAGATACGTTCCCTGAAAACCTGACTTGGGAGTCATATGAAGCGTTGGGTAAACAAACCGCAGAGAAAGGTCTGTTTTTGGATGGCGGGGTAGCCCCGGATATCTTCTTCCATTACTTCCTGCGGACCAAAGGCTTGTCCCTCTACAATGCTGAAGGTACAGGTCTTGGATATGACGATGATAAACTGTTTGTCGAATTTTTCGGATTAATGCGTCGAATGATTGAGCAAGGTGCGGCACCTACACCGGATCTGGCTAACCAGACTAAGGGCATTATCGAGGAATCGGATCTGGTCAAGGGCAAAGGTATCGGTATCTGGCAATGGTCCAACCAGTTTGTAGCCGTACAGCAAGTAGCTAACCGTCCATTGGAGTTTGCTCCTATGCCTGGGCCGGACATGGAGAAGGGTCTTTACATGCAGCCAAGTATGTACTGGGCAGTAACTTCAAACTCGAAAGTGAAAGAAGAAGCAGCCAAATTCATCGATTTCTGGGTGAATGACGTGGAAGCCAACAAGCTGATCAAGGGTGAGCGCGGTGTGCCGATCTCCGGCGCAATCAAGGAAGCTATTGCTCCTGAACTGAGCGAACCAACGAAACAGGTATTTGATTTCGTAGCGGCCATGGAGCCAAAAGCTTCACCAATGAGCCCTCCGCCACCAGTCGGTTCACCTGAGGTCATTGCATCTCTGGCGGATACCGTCGAGGAACTGAACTTTGGCAGAATCACACCGGAACAGGCAGCAGAGACATTCCGTAAAAACGCCGAAGCCGTTCTGGCCAATAATAAATAACAGTTGAATGATTGCTTGCTCATCCCAACACCGGGATAGCGGGGAATGGGCTGCTCGCTTATCGCGAGGGCCTTTCCCCGTCCAATTGTTAACAGCCGGTTTGTGGAAGTAAGCAGATCAATAAAGGAGGTTCCTTCCGTTGAGGCAGTATTCGTCGTTGCGCAGAAACCTGACCGGGTATGCATTTATTAGTCCTTTTATTATCGGCTTTTTGGGCTTTACGTTGATCCCGATGTTTGTCTCCCTATATATGTCGTTTACGAGTTATAACCTGTTCACTTCCCCGCGATGGATTGGGATGGACAACTACACCAAAATGTTTTTTGAGGATCCGAAGTATTGGAACTCAGTTAAGGTAACGTTCCTGTATGTATTCATTGGTGTACCGCTTAGACTGGTCTTTGCACTCTTCGTCGCCATGATCCTGAATACCGGTTCCCGTATGGTCGGAACATATCGTACCTTGTACTATCTGCCATCCATTATCGGTGGTAGCGTGGCTGTGTCGATCATGTGGCGTAACCTTTTCAGTAATGAAGGAGTTATCAACAGTGCTTTGACGGCGATCGGAATCGGGCCTATCAGTTGGTTCGGTGATCCGGATGCATCTCTAGTTATGCTAATCTCGCTGTCGGTTTGGCAGTTCGGTTCCTCCATGTTGATCTTCCTCGCAGGTCTTAAAAATATCTCCCCCGAGATGTACGAGGCAGCAGGCGTGGATGGTGCAAACCCGGTACGCAAGTTTTTTAGCATTACATTGCCTTTGCTTAGCCCAATCATCCTGTTCAATCTGATCATGCAAACGATCGGCGCATTCATGACCTTCGTACCTGCGTACATCATCTCCAAAGGAGAGGGTGGTCCAATGGATGGTACGATGCTCTACTCGCTGTACCTGTTCCGTCAGGCCTTTATGTTTAACAATATGGGTTATGCTTCGGCAATGGCCTGGATCATGCTTATCATGATCGGCATACTCACAGTAGCCGTGTTCCTGACATCCAAGTTCTGGGTGTTCTATGAATCTGAAGGAGGGAAGTAACGATGGTTTGGAAAAATGTAAAGTGGCCGATTTATCATCTGTTCGTTGCAGCGCTAGCCCTCCTGATGCTTTATCCGGTGCTTTGGATGTTGTTCAGTTCATTCAAGGAGAGCCGCACCATCTTCGTTACTGCGGAGTCCCTTTTCCCTACGGAATGGATCTGGAGCAACTATGTGGATGGGTGGAAAGGCGCGGGTGGAAGACCGTTTATGGATTACATCACCAATTCACTCGTGATCGTAGTCATCTCCACCATTGGTGCTGTGTTATCCTCGTCGCTTATTGCCTTCGGTTTTGCCAGACTTAACTTCAGAGGCCGCAGCTTCTGGTTCTCCCTGATGATGCTGACTCTGATGCTGCCGCATGACGTCGTATTGGTTCCACAATACATTATCTTTACGAAGCTGGGCTGGTTGAATACGATTCTCCCTATTGTTGTACCTACATTCTTCGGAATGCCATTCTTCATCTTCCTGATGGTGCAGTTCATTCGTACGATTCCGAAAGAGCTGGATGAAGCGGCGACCATTGATGGATGTAACAAATTCAGATTGTACATTCAGATTATCATGCCGCTGATTAAGTCCTCGCTGGCGACTGCCGCAATCTTCTCCTTCTACTGGAGATGGGAGGACCTGCTGGGACCGGTACTATATCTGAACTCACCAGATAAATATACGGTATCGATGGCGCTCAAAATGTTCCTGGATAGCGAGTCTGCCTCCAACTGGGGAGCGATGTTCGCCATGTCCATTGTCAGTCTCGTTCCGGTCGTGGCCGTATTTTTCATTTTCCAGAAACAGATTGTACAGGGTATGAGCACCAGCGGACTGAAAGGATAAAACCTTAATCACTTTGACTGGATTATCTATTCTTCCGAAAAACCGAACAGGAGGTTGTTCCTATTGGATAAAGCTCTGGGTAGTCAAGTCGCTGCCCCCGAGGCAGCGGCCCGCTATGAAGAGATCGTTACGCACTGGAAATTCGACTTCGGTCCGGGTACGGGGGTTGAAGGGTACCGAAAAGTGTCAGCCAATAGCATCTACGGGGATACGATCGGTTACGGATTTGAGCCGGATTCCCTTGTTTATGAGAAACAGCGATTTGGTGAAATAGAAGATCTGGACATCGTACAGCAAAATCAGGAGTATTTGGGGCAGGCCAATGTGTCTGCCCGATTGCGTTCAAGCTTCTGTATTCCACTCAAGGCATCGTTTATCGTTGATGTGCCGGACGGCACTTATCAGGTACTGCTCATTGCTGGAGATGAACTGGCTGAGACGGTCACTAGAGTCAAGGCTGGTGAAGGCAGATTGGTGCTGCCAACGATCCGTACGCTACCGGGACAATGCGCCGAGGTCAGATTCTCGGTTGTGGTAAGAGGCGGAAGGCTTCGTCTGTCTTTCTCCGGTCCAGCTCCACGGATCAACGCCTTGGAGATTACGCTCGCCAATCAGACGATGACCGTATTTCTTGCGGGAGATTCCACGGTAACGGATCAGCCGGAGAGTGGATATCCATACTGTGGCTGGGGACAGCTGCTGCCGGCTCAATTCAAGCATGATGTTGCCGTTGATAATCACGCCCAGTCAGGACGGAGCTCGCGCAGCTTCATCAATGAAGGCCGATTGGATGCGATCATGAAGCATATCAAGCCCGATGACTTCTTGTTCATTCAATTCGGACATAATGATGAGAAACCGGACCCGGAGCGGGGAACGGAACCATTCACAACCTATAAGGAATATTTGAAAAAGTATATCGATGCAGCCCGCGAAGCCGGAGCTCGTCCGGTGCTGGTGACACCCGTGCATCGGCGCTTTTTTGCGGACGACGGCACGCTGAACGACACGCATGGTGATTACATTATTGCCGTGCGGGAGCTGGCACAAGAGGAAGATGTTCCGCTGATCGATCTTGCTGAACGTAGCCGTATTCTGTTCGAGCAGGCGGGGATCGAAGGCACCAAGGAAGATTTTATGTGGGTGCTTCCGGGTGAATATCTGAACTTCCCGGCAGGCGTGGAGGATAACACGCACTTTCAGGAACGCGGCGGACGGCGTCTTGCCGCGCAGGTAGCGGAAGCTATCCGTGAGCTCAGGCTGCAGCCGCTGCAAATGTATTTAAGGTAGTTGAGGAGGCGCTGAAGAGAAGAACCCGCGTTCCGAACAGGGATCTCCCTTGCTAGAAGAGAAGATGGAAGGAAGCCGGGACGTTCAGCGTTTGAAGCAAGACGCATCTGTTAAAGTGTTAGGCGCAGCCCTCTGGGCAGTTAAACATCATTCATAGAGGAGGATCACCTAATGGCAAGAGAGCATACTGAAACAGACCGTTTGGCAAAGAGTGAGACAGCAGTGGCTACAGGTCACACCTACTGGGTTATTCCAGACGGTTACATACCACCAGATAGTCGGGGCGCCCTGGAGAGTCATGAGAGCATCTGTGTTCTGAATACCGGTCAGGACGATGCTGAACTTGATATAACGATCTTCTTTGAAGACAGGGAGCCGATCGAGAACATTGAAGCGAGCGTACCGGGAAGAAGGACCAGACATATCCGGACGGCATCACTTCATTCCGGAGATCAGTTCATCCCTTCAGGTGTGCCGTATGCCATCACGGTTTCCAGTAATGTCCCTGTCATTATCCAGTACAGTCGTTTGGATACCACGCAGCCTGAGCTGGCACTCATGAGTGTCATGGCTTTTCCACTGACTTAAACCTTAATGCCAAGACGACCAGCAACCTTGCATCTACTGCAGGTGGCTGGTCGTTTTTATGTGCATTACTCCGTGTATTTGTATGTGCTGGCATTGAGGATTTTTACATGAACGTTCACTTTTCCAAGTTTGAATCGTTTAATCGGATCCGCTCGGTGCTGAACCTCCTTTTTCCACAATGCGAGGTCATGACGATATAGATGTTCCACAAAACCATAGGAATCGATCTGGCGTGATTTGTTTTTTTCAAACGTAGTACGGATGGCAGACTCGATCTGTTTCTCGGCTGCTTCCTCCATCGTTTGGGGAGACTGGTGAGAGACGTGTTCTTCAACGATGATGCCTTTTACCGAAGTAGACAGGTCGAAGGTGACCCCGCTGCCTTCCGTCCTTGCTGAAATTTTGGTATGCGGGTCATGGAGCCTCAGAGTCAGATCAGGCAATTTCCCCCCACTCTTGTATACGTACAACGGATACTGGTAGACATGATCGTAATTTACGAATCGAGTACCATCTGCGTCTTCACCTGACACCTTGCCTTGGTTTTTGCCGTTTGAAATGACGAAAAATCCATCGGTTTTAACTAAAGGGGGATTCTCATCCCCATTGAACCAGGTTTGATTTTTGTTAGTGATTGATGGCAATAGGATGACCGAAGCAGGCTCACGAAACCCGTCAAGAAGTTGATGAAGGCGGATGGGTTCAAAGGCAGAGAACTGCTTGTATAGTTTGATCGGTTCGAATAGCTCAATGGTTTGCGTAGATTGATTTAACAAGGCAGAGGGAGCAAGAACATCGGGTATGCTTTGTTCCGTACCGTAAATCCAAGGTGTATATCTCAGCTCACCGGAATGCAGCAGCGTATTGAAAATATCCTCGAGCCGATCGTTAAGGGCTTTTTTCGATAAAACAATAGCTTTAACATGGGTCCATAGGGTTTGCTGCTGTGAAGTCTGATAGAGGTCGTTAATCGCCATGCTAAGTGTTGTGCCTTCGCCTCGCCCAATCCAAATATCGCTTGCTTGCCGTGAAGTTGGCCCCTCTTGCTTGGCAATACTGGAAAAATCGATCAGTTGGGCATAAGCGATATACTTGTCATCCTCATAATCGATCCCTATACCCGTAATAAAGTTAATGCTCTGAACCTCTTTGGAATCCCAGCACCCCGTCAGTATGATCAGACAACTCATAAGCAAAAGGCCCATGGAAAGCCATCTGTTCAAGGCCGTTTCCTCCGACGCGTGGAATCCTGAGTATGGAGTGCGGCCGGGCGCTTGGTTCTTTTCATGGATGGCTGCATGGATATGGCCTGGGTAAAGTCACCGGGAATATAGGGAGAGACGGGGGACAAATAGGACACGCCATAACACTCCAAGGAAACGAGATGTACCAGCACGGCAAATAGCCCAAGCATGAAACCGAACAATCCAAGGAGGGAAGACAGGACAAGCATCCCGATTCGAACTTGGGCTGTGGCCCCACTCAGTACCGTATTCACCAAAATGTAGCTGGAAATGACCGAGATGGCCACGGACACAATGATGGTGGGGGAAGTAATTCCGGCACGAATAGCAGCATCACCGATGATGAGCCCACCAACGACACTGACGGTCTGGCCCAATGCACGTGGAAGCCTGCGGCCTGCTTCATTGAATAATTCAAACATGAAGATCATCAGAAATGCCTCTAGTGTCACTGGTAAGGGTAAGCCCATACGTGTTCCGGCAATCGTTGCAAGAAGAGGTAGAGGGATTTGCTCTACATTAAAACTGGTCAGACCGATATAGAAGGCCGGAAAAAAACAGGCAATAAGCAAACCTGAAATCCTCAAAATCCGTTCAAACGTCACAATAAAAAAAGGCGTACTCTCATCTTCCGGTGACTTTAACTGATTGAAGAGCGTAGTTGGTGCAATGATGGCTACGGGTGAGCCCTCGATTAGAACAGCAAAACGCCCATTTAAGAGTGAACTCACGACATAATCGGGTCGTTCTGTATTATCCGTGAGAGGGAAGATACTACGGATGCCTCCCATAATCGAACGTTCCATAACAGAAGTGCCGAGAATGCCATCAATTTCAATCTTGTCAAGGTTCTGGCGAGCTTCTTTTAGAATCTCCGGATTAATGATGTCTTTAACATACAACAGGCCAATGGCAGTCTGCGTACGACCACCTTTTACGTATTTTTCAAAGCACATCGAAGAGGTTTTCATCCGTTTGCGGATGAGTGCGATATTAACGCTCAGCTCCTCGGTGAATCCATCTCGGGGTCCTTTTACGGAGGACTCGATAGCTGATTCCTCAGGGTTTCTGCCTGGAATGCTTGCAATATCCAAACTGCAGGACTGATTTCCATTTCCGAAAATGAGCAGCAATTGTCCACTGAAAATCAACAGATTTAAATTTTCCGTATCTGTAAGGTCTTTCACCGGATTTAATGTTAAGCCCAATTCTTTGGGGTGGAAATTCTCCTCGAGCAGGGTATGATCCTCCAGCCGGGGGATAATAAACTGATTGAGTTGTTTGCCATCGACTAAGCCGTCGCAATAGAGCATAATGACCGACATATCCGTTTCATCTTTGGCAGGAAAAGTCTGAATAACGACATCCGCACAGGGATTAAATTGTTCTTTCAAAGAGGCAAGCAGTGTTTCATGGGACGTGATGTCAATCGTTGGGTGCTCCATGATGTTTCCTCCTCTGATGGCGTGAACTGATGAATGCAACGGTAGTTACAATAATGGCTAATCCACTTAGATAGATGAGATTAAACGGGAATACATATTGGACAAGCAGCTTTTCGAATGTCATATCGTCCAGACGGTACACCATGGAGAGGATGAAGAAAACGGCGATTGAAATAAACGTGATGATCCTTCTGGAGGTGCTCTTAATATTCCAAATTTCTACCACAATATACATGGCAAGACTTATTCGGGTAAATGAGCCGGCGAGCCACTGATAGATGGAGAAGAAATCGGTCTGTGCAATGTATTTGCCCAAGGAGGCAATTCTCCATTCCTCAAAAGCAGGATAACGCATTTTGGCAGCCTCAAAAGGATTAAATTCTACGATAGCCCCCACAAGTGGGCCAAGTGTCAATCCAAGAATAATAAAAGCAAGCATAACGTACTGCCATACACGTA
Source organism: Paenibacillus pabuli (assembly GCF_039831995.1). Classification (NCBI taxonomy): domain Bacteria; kingdom Bacillati; phylum Bacillota; class Bacilli; order Caryophanales; family Paenibacillaceae; genus Paenibacillus; species Paenibacillus pabuli. The sequence continues at coordinate 3,554,194 of NZ_JBDOIO010000003.1, read as the reverse complement.
TCCGCTTCGACAGATGGGGCTGTATATACCAAATGAACAGCAGCTCAAACATGCCTGCGAGGCTGTACACCATACCGTGAAGAACGGGACGCCAGCCATGTTCAAGAACGGGGAGCAGACGGCTGTAATCCTTGTATTGAGTATTTACGATTGCGACATAGAAGCCAAGCAGCACAACGAGAGGCAGAACGAGTCCTGCTGTAAATGCGAGCGAACGAATGCCTTTATAGGCCGCATAGGCACAGAGCGACATAAGAGCAATGCTTGTTGCCAATATGGGTGTCTCCGTCAGATAACTGGTTTTAGCCCAGGTGGTGGTATCGTGCAGGGTGAAATAGATGACGGACAAGAAAAAGAGGCTGTTTCCGATCCGGAAGAGCAAGCCCAGGGGTTTTCCCAGATGGGAAGTCAGCCATTCATGTAAGGTTTGATGCTGAAGAAAACGAGAGACGTAGGCAAGCATGAGCGCAAACACCAGATAGGGTCCTGCCGATAACAGGACAGAAATCCAGGAGTCCCTTTTAACCGCACTTAATAAGGCAGGAATGATCAGGACGTGGCTGATTAGGCCAACAGATAACATAATTAACATCATGGCTTGCAAAAAAGAAGGTTGTCTAGGTTTCATGCTGAGGGGTCCCCTTTTCGCGATAGACTATCCTCAGCAGTGTTAACGTGATTTGTGTGCTTCATACAGGCAAGCGAGTGTTATGTTGAAGTATCCCTTCCTCTCATTCTGGCTTTTTCCTTAAACTTTAAAGGTCAAAATAACGAATCCCCATCGCTTCTCGTACTTCCAGCATCGTTTCCCGCGCGACTTTACGTGCCTGACGGGTTCCCTCAACGAGAATTTCTTTCACCTCGTTTTCCCGCTGCTCATAATCATTTCGCCGTTCACGGAAGGGCGCAAGCAAATCGTTAATCGCAGTGCCAGCAAGACGCTTGCAATCTCTGCATCCGATGGAACCTTGGCTGCAGCTGGCATGAATCTCTTCGGCGTGCTCCTTCCGGAATAACTGATGATATGCAAATACCGGACAGATGTCGGGGTGGCCTGGGTCGGTACGATGGATGCGTGCAGGATCGGTCTTGGCCTTGGTCAGTTTGGCATGTATGTCATCATGACTCGCATTTAATGAGATGGTGTTGCCCATGCTTTTGCTCATTTTGCCGATACCATCGAGTCCGCCGAGCCTCTCTCCAGTCAAAATGCGAGGTTCAGGCAGAACCGGAGCGTATAGCTCATTGAATCTCCGGACCAGTTTGCGTGCAGTCTCGATATGCGGAATCTGGTCTTCGCCTGCTGGAACGAGCGTCGCTTTGCAGAATGCGATATCTGCAGCCTGACTGACCGGATAGCCCAAGAAGCCGTAGTATAGATCCGTATATCCGCGGTCACGCGCCTCCGTCTTGATGGTTGGGTTATGCCGAAGCGTGTTCACGGTGACAAACATGGAGAAGATCACCGTTAATTCCGCGATCTCCGGAATCATGGATTGGATGAACAGCGTAGCTTGGTTCGGATCAATACCTACAGCGAGATAATCGAGAGTCACTTGATAAACACTGTCTGCAATCAACCCTGGCTGATCGTAGTGAGTGGTCAACGCCTGCACATCCGCCAGTAAAATATATGTTTTGTATTCTTTCTGCAATTGCACCCGGCTGCGCAGGCTGCCCACGTAATGGCCGAGATGAAGCTGTCCTGTTGTTCGGTCTCCAGTTAAAATAACATCCTTGTTCATATTCATGGTTCATTCTCCTTTGATATTGTAATGGTTCGAGCATTCTAATCTGCTGACGCCACCAGCCATCTTCCACGACCATCACCCCCTTTCAGCCTGTTACAGTGTTAGGTATTCAAATAAAAAAGCCTCGTCCTTCATCCTGCTCCACGTGAGGGAACAGAATAGAAGGACGAAGCTTTTGCTTCGCGGTGCCACCTTAATTGGCCGCTGGTTGCGGCCCGCTTTGAGGGATACGGATCAAGGCTGCGGGTACTCGGTGAGAAAACCAAGGAGAGTCGGCCGATGTCGTTGATCGATATCCTGTCCATGGGTAACGGCTGAACATGCCACCTTGCCTACTTACAGCTCCGAACCCCGAGTGCAGGATACAGACCGTGTTCAGCTCGGAACTCCGAAGCCCATTTCCATACGACCAGTGCACCGGCTTCCACCATCCGCCGGCTCTCTGGAGCACCATATCGTATGTACTTCTCTTCATCATCGTTGATAACGTCCATTTACAATTTTTAACATTGTATCATGCTTTGACTTCACTGACCAGCCTGTGTTTTCTGCCACTCATATTGGTTCCAAGCACCCCGGCAATAATCAGGATTGCACCGACAAAATGGTATCCACTGACCGGTTCATGCAAAATCCAGGCGCCGCCTGCAATGGAAATCAAGGTGGACAAGTTGCTGAATACGCTCATCTTGGAAGCTTCCAGATGGGTTAACGCGTAACTGGATAGCAGAGTCGAAATCATGGTGGAGAGGATGGCCAGATAGGCCAGTGCTCCAAGGTAAGATGCATCCCCAAGAGGTGTTACATAATCGCTAATCGTACCATTGGATAAATGACGGATGACTGCAGAGGAGTTAAAAACAATACAGCCAACCATTAGGGTAACCCAGGTTAATTCCATCGGTTTGTACTTCTGGGTGAGCGGTCTGGCAAGCACGCCATACCCTGCAAAACAAACGGTGGAGAGCAGCAGCAGGGCAACTCCCTTGAAATTGCCTGAAGTCATTCCGCTGCCTTTCATCACGAAGATGAAGACCACTCCGGCAACAGATAGAAGCAGAAACAGCTTTTGCAGCACAGAGGTCCGTTCTTTCAAGAATATCGAAGCAAGAATAAGGGTGAAGACAGGGGCCATGGCCTGGATGATTCCAGCTTCAGATGAATTGGATGATACAAGTCCAAATGCCTGAAAGGCAAAAAACAAAACCGGAGAGAGCAGGCCAAGCGGTATGATCCGCCACAGATCCCCCAGTGTGAGCCGGATTTTGATCCATCCCAGGACGACCGGAATGCTGACGACGAGAAGGGATAGGGCAAACCGGTGTGCAAGCACATCTATAGGATGCGCCACTTGGACGGTCATTTTGACAAACAGAAAAGATAAACCGATGATAGCCGCGTACATTACGGCTGCGGTATAGGCATAGGCCCGATGACGTGTCTTGTTCATTATGTTTCCTCCAATAGGCTGTTTACTGAGTCGGACTGGGCAAGTATTCGGTTGTTGCCATATGCTGTAAGGTCCTTATTCAATATACTGTCAGTTCTGTCGTGGTACAATATAGAAAAGCATGGATTGTACCGGTACAGTTATGTGGGGAGGACGGGTTATTTTTATGAAAAAATATGAAATAATTGCGGAGTCGCTGCAGCAATGGATACAGGAACAGCTGCAGCAGCGGGGTCATCAACAGTGGGTTGACAAGGGAATTAAACTTCCGGCGGTACGTGTGCTGGCTGAACAACATCAGTGCAGTGTAAGCACGGCGATTCGTGCCTATGAATGGCTGGAGCAGCGGCATCTCGTGTATGCTGTTCCACAATCGGGTTATTACGCTGTACAGAATGGAGTAGGTGCAGAAGACGTCGACTGGAAGGGACCGCTGGATTTTGCCTCTGCTGCCCCCGACCCCCGGGTATTTCCGTATTCCGATTTTCGTCATTGCGTCGATCAGGCGATGGAGAACAATCAGGCGGAGTTGTTTTTATATGGTACGGAGCAAGGATTGCCATCCCTGATCCATTTGTTACAAAGGCAATTTGCTGATTATCAGGTGTTTGCCCGTGCAGAACAATTCTTTATTACATCCGGCGTGCAGCAGGCGCTTGCTGTACTCGCCTTGATGGCTTTTCCGAATGGAAAGAAACGGGTTCTGGTTGAGCTTCCCAGCTATCATCTTATGCATTCCCTGCTGGAAGGTCTGAATGTACCGATTGCCGGGGTAAGACGTACGCTGGAAGGTCTCGACTGGGAGACGCTGGAACGGCAATTTGGTGAAGGCGATATTAAATTCTTTTACGTCATGCCGCGTTTTCACAATCCGCTGGGGACGTCGATGACCGTTGCCGAGAAGAAGAGATTAATTAGGCTGGCAAAACGATACGATGTGTACTTGGTGGAGGACGACTACTTGGCCGATCTGGAGGAAAATACGAAGCAGGATCCACTATTTTCTTACGATACGGAAGGCAGGGTTATCTATTTAAAAAGTTACTCCAAAATTCTGTTTCCCGGCCTGCGCATTGGTGTAGCGGTCCTTCCCACTGCTCTTGCCTCTTCATTCGGGGGGCACAAAAAAATGCTGGATATCGACACCTCTGTGCTGTCTCAAGCTGCACTCGAGGTCTATATCCGCAATGGCATGTTTGCTCATCACGGCAAAGTCATTCGCAGCCGTTATGCAGCCCGAATGCAGAAGGTTCATAAGCAGCTGGCTGTTTATCCGGATTTTAGTCCATTTACCGATGCACCGCGTACAGGTGGAGAGCATACGGTGCTGCCATTGGCTGGAAATATGCCACTTGGCGTATTGTTATCCCGGTTGGAAGAACGCGGAGTTATTGCGGGTACAACCGAGCGTTACTATCCTGAGGGAACGCAGCAGGATAAAATGCTGAGGCTGAATATATCTAATGTGCCGAAGCAGCGGATTGAAGAGGGGATGCGAATCATACGTGAGGAGGTATTGAAGCTGCAAACCGGAAACATGAAGTGATTTTTTTTGCAGCCCTAGATACAAAAGGCGTACAGCCAAGCTGAATATTCAGCCTGGTTGCACGCCTTATCTGTAACGCTAGATATCTTAGCTTAGGACTATTCTTGAGCCATAGCCTTGAAAGAGGCTTCAGCCGCTTCCAGTGTTGCTTGCACATCCTCATCTGTATGGGCCGTAGTCAGGAACCACGCTTCATACTTCGATGGAGCCAGATTGATACCGCGGTTCAGCATATGCCGGAAGAAGGAGGCAAACTGTTCCCCGTCTGTATCTTGAGCCTGATCATAATTCGTTACCGGGTGATCGCAGAAGTGTGTGGAGAAGGCACCACGAATCCGGTTAATGGTTAGGGCGATACCGTGACGATCGGCAGAAGCCTGCAGACCTGATGTCAGATCAATGGCCAGTCGTTCCATTTCTTCGTATACGCCTTCGCCCTGAAGGACTTCCAGACAAGCGATACCTGCAGAGATGGAAGCAGGATTACCGGCCATTGTTCCGGCTTGGTAGGCCGGTCCGAGCGGAGCAACCTGTTCCATGACATGCTTGCGTCCGCCATAAGCTCCAATTGGCAATCCGCCACCGATGATTTTGCCGAGAGCAGTCAGATCCGGTTCGATCTCGGCATGATTGGCAAGGTCGGCGTATGTTTGCGTAGAACCATAGTGGAAACGGAAAGCCGTAATGACTTCGTCATAAATAACGAGCGAACCGTTGGCACGTGTCATGGCACACAGTCCTTCCAGGAAGCCAGGCTCTGGCATAACCATGCCGAAGTTGCCGACAATCGGCTCCACCATTACCGCTGCAACATCATCACCCCAGCGCTCTAGGGCATCTTTCAGGCCATCCAGGTCATTGTAAGGAACCGTGATAACTTCATGTGCGATGCTGGTTGGAATACCTGCACTATCCGGAATCCCGAGTGTGGAAGGGCCTGAACCTGCAGCGACCAGCACCAGATCGGAGTGACCGTGGTAACATCCGGCAAACTTCACGATTTTATTGCGTTTGGTATAGGCGCGCGCCACGCGGATGGTGGTCATTACTGCCTCGGTACCGGAGTTGACGAAACGTACCTTATCCATGGAAGGAATGGCTTCCTTCAGCATTTTGGCAAGCTTGATTTCAAGCTCGGTTGGTGTACCGTATAACACACCGTTCGCTGCGGCTTCACTAATGGCCTGGGTAATATGAGGATGAGCGTGTCCAGTTACAATGGGTCCGTACGCTGCCAGATAATCGATGTAACGGTTGTCGTCAACATCCCAGAAATGGGCACCTTGCGCCTTTTTCATAAAAACGGGTGCGCCGCCGCCAACAGCTTTGAAGGAGCGAGAGGGACTGTTTACGCCGCCTACAATATGCTCAAGGGCCTCTTTATATAAGGATTCGGATTGGGGACGAGATGAAAATGAGTTCATGGCATTACTTCCTTTCGGCTATATAGTTTCTTGCAAGTTTTTCGTAACACAACACAGCGAGAGGGCAGCATATATAGCTGCCCTCTGCGTGATTACATTACTGAGCCGGTTGCTCCGACGGTTGGTCTTCACCGCTTGCTGTTTTATCTTCGGTTCCAGTCGTACTGTCTTCTGGTTCAGCAGGCGGGTGAATGATATCCTGAATATGCTGCTTCAATTTCTCTTCATCGGTTACCGTCAGGACTTGAGCTCCACCTGCGGTCCGCTCTTCCTTCAGCATGTTCATCGGCGGAATCTGCTCGCTGCCGTTCATGCTGCTCTGATATCCAAGTCCACCCAATTTCCACATATCCGAGAGTGTCAGATTAGTATCCACATAAGGGCTGACTTGTTCCAGAATGGTAGGAAGCTTGGCGATGGTTGTCGTGGATTGCATCTTCGCCGCGACGGCCTTCAAGAATTCACGTTGACGCTCGGAACGAGCGAAGTCGGACATTGCATCATGACGGAAACGCACGTACATGAGCGCTGTTTCTCCATCCAGATGCTGGTAACCTTTCTTCAGATCAATATCGTATTCGTTATTGTCTGCCTTGCTTGTATAGTGCATGTCCTTCTCTACGTCAAAATCCACACCGCCAACGGCGTCCACCAATTTGATGAATCCTTGGAAATCGGTATACACATAATATTGGACAGGGATACCCAGCAGGTCGCCAGCCGCCTTCATTGCTGCATTGGGACCATGGGTAATAGCGGTGTTAATTCGCTCCTTGCCATATCCGTCTATATCGACGTAAGTGTCTCGCAGAATGGAGAACAAGTTGATTTTTTTGGTGAGTGGGTCGAGCGATACGACCATCATGCTGTCCGAACGGGGAATTTCCCCTTCTTTGAGGCCGCGGGCATCCACGCCCATAACCAGTATATTTACGGTTTCGGTGCCTTCCCATTTCGGAGGGTCCGGTGTATTTACTTTTTCGACATTTTCAATGCTGGCGAACGGAGATTCGTCGCCTTCCTTTTGCAAGCCATTCAACTGATTGAGAATAGAACCGAAATAAAATGCCGCTGCTCCTCCAACGATCAGCACGAAGGCGGCAAGAGAAATCCAAATGGTTCTCTTCGTCTTTCTGGTCATGCTAGCTCTCCTTTGTATTTGAGATAAAATAAAAAAACGAGTTCGTGTGCCAAAGTAACGTAGCCTGAAGCCTTCCGTGCACGTCTCTTCCAGACTTCAATCAGAGGACGCAGCTTAAGCTATTTTAAAAGCTTGCTGAATTTTGACTGATACCATTATAATTTCTTTTTGGGCTACAAGCAATTTCAACAAAATCCAAGTGAGGTATAATCATGCTGGCGATTGATGTCAAAGATTTGCGCAAGTCGTTTAGCGTCCAGAAAAGTCGGGGTGGACTGAAGGGCGCATTTCAGGATCTGTTTAAACGACAATACCAAGAGGTATTGGCTGTGAACGATATTTCGTTTCAGATTCCGCAGGGTGAAATATGCGGATATATTGGAGAGAACGGTGCCGGCAAATCAACAACGATCAAGATGTTGACCGGCATTTTGGTGCCTACTTCAGGGCATATATCGGTTGGTGGATATGTTCCGTATCAGGAACGGGAGAAATTTGTACAGAATATTGGTGTCGTATTTGGTCAGCGGAGCCAGCTGTGGTGGGACATTGGCGTGATTGAATCATTCCATCTGCTGCGCAAGGTATACCGTGTGGACGAATCCGATTTCCGCAAACGGCTGGATGAGCTGGTTGAGCGGCTGCAGCTGCAGGATCTGCTGAATCGTCCGGTGCGCAAGCTCAGCCTGGGACAGCGGATGCGCTGCGAGCTGGTGGCCGCATTGCTGCACAATCCCGATATTGTTTTTCTGGATGAGCCGACCATTGGTCTGGATATTGTCGTCAAGTCGGAAATTCGTGAATTCCTGAAAGACATGAACAAGGAACACGGAACGACCATTTTGCTGACCACACACGATCTGCAGGATATTGAAGCCCTGTGCTCCAGAGTTATTATGCTTGATGCAGGGAATATCATCTACGATGGCGGTCTGGATCACTTGAAATCCCAATGGGGCAAGGAACGGGAAATTCGCTTCAAATTCGGCACGAGCCACTCACTGGCACAGATGCAGGAATGGACTGTCGCTATGCCCGTACGCTGGACGGTAGAGAATGAGCTGTCCGCATCCGTCTGGATTCCGCTGGAACTCAACGTGTCAGATGTACTTGGCCGTGTAGTGGGACAGGCTGATATTACGGATATTCAGATTATTGAGATCAACACCGATGAGATTGTTCGAAGTATCTACCAATCCGGTTCTGCCGAGCGTCCCGAGATTGTGGGAGCAGGGAAAGAAGCGGTGGGTGTATCCTAGATGAATAGTGCATTTTTTGATTTTATGCGAATCCGGTTTCTAACGATGCTGGCATACCGAGTGAATTATTATTCCGGCATTTTGATATATACGCTGAATATCGGCGTGTATTACTTTACATGGCAAGCCATTTATGGTGGCAGCGGAGAACTGGGTGGTTTTACGGCAGCCCAGATGACCACATATGTGGCGGTATCCTGGATGGCGCGTGCGTTTTATTTTAACAACCTGGACCGTGAAATTGCTGCAGATATTCGGGATGGATCCATTGCGATTCAATTTATTAGGCCTATTAATTACGTTATGGTCAAAATGATGCAGGGTCTCGGTGAGGGCGTTTTCCGTTTCCTGCTGCTTATGATTCCAGGCATGCTCATTGCGATTCTGCTGTTCCCAGTCGAACTGCCAACTGCACCTTCAGCGTGGATTGGATTTCTTGTCATGCTGTTCTTCAGTTTTCTCATTAACTCCCAGATTAATGTTATTACGGGACTGGCTGCTTTCTTTGTAGAGAATAATGAAGGCATGATGCGCATGAAACGGGTCGTGGTCGATTTGTTCTCGGGTCTAATCATCCCGATCAGCCTCTATCCGGGCTGGATGTCTGCGATCATGAAGGTATTGCCTTTTCAGGCTATCACGTATCTGCCGGGTTCCGTTTTCACCGGGAGAGTGGAAGGCACTGGCATCTGGAGCGTACTGGGTATTCAGGTGCTCTGGTTTGTCATCCTGCTCGTACCAATGATGCTGATCTGGCGTCAGGCGCGCAAGCGTCTGTTCGTGCAAGGGGGTTAACAGCATGTACTACTTAGGCCTAATCTGGGAATATTTAAAAAACTACATGAAAACACGACTGACGTATCGTGCCGATTTCTGGGTCGAGATTATTTCGGATCTGCTGTTCCAGGCAACGAATCTGATCTTTATCTTTGTAGTTTTCCGACACACGGATAACCTCGGCGGCTGGAGCGAGAGTGAAGTTCTGTTTGTATATGGATATTTTATGGTGCCCTATGGCATCTTCAGCTGTTTTATCAATCTCTGGGGATTCAGCGAGCGGTATATCGTTAAAGGTGAGATGGACCGCATTCTGACACGTCCGGCGCATAACCTGTTTCAGATATTGCTCGAAAATGTGGACCCGCCTGCACTTGTTGGTTCGTTTATCGGGCTGATTATCATGATCTTCAGTGGAGCGGAGATGGGGCTTGTCCTGGAATGGTGGCATATTCCGGCGTTAATTATTTTGGCGCTTAGCTCCGTGTTAATCTACACGGGAATCTATACCACACTGACGTCGCTGTCCTTTTACTCGGATGCACCGACAGGTATTCTTCCCTTGATGTACAACATTCAGGGCTATGGACGTTATCCGGTAACGATCTACAATCGTGCCATTCAGGTATTGTTAACCTGGGTCATTCCGTTTGCCTTTGTCGGGATCTATCCTGCAGCATTGTTCCTAGATCGAACAGAGATGCATCGCATGGCACTGCTGACTCCAGTGATGGGACTGATTTTCGGGGCGATCGGACTTACGCTGTGGAACTATGGCGTGAAACGCTACCGTGGTGCTGGTTCGTAGAGAGAAGCCCATTGACTAGAGGGTAAGACTAAGGAGGAAGAGAGAGATGACATTAACGGAAGGCAAGCTCGCTCCGGATTTTGAACTTCCGGCGAGTACTGGGGAGACGGTGAAGCTCTCCGATTACCGCGGACAGCGGGTACTGATCTACTTTTATCCCAAGGATATGACTTCGTCCTGTACACAGGAGGCATGCGATTTTCGGGATCGCCATAAGGAGTTTGAGGGGTTAAATACGGTTATATTGGGCATTAGCACGGATCCGATGAGCAGGCATGAACAATTTATTGCCAAATACGGATTGCCGTTCACCCTGTTATCGGATGAAGAACATCAGGTTGCCGAGCAATACGGAGTGTGGCAGCTTAAAAAGTTGTACGGCAAGGAATACATGGGCATTGTCCGTTCCACATTCCTCATCGATGAAGAGGGGAAGTTAATCAAGGAATGGTCCAAAGTCAGAGTTAAAGGACATATTGAAGCAGCTTTGGAGGCTGTGAAGTCCCTGTGAAAAGTGAAAAATTCAACGAAGGCAGTGTTCTCGGGTATCACCGTGGACACTGCCTTTTTTATGAGGTTAAGCGTTTGGCCGGCGGTTTCTTCCTCTGGAAGCGGAGCCTATGAACGAGCAGCAGGAAGAGCGGGATGATCAGGCTGACCGTCACATTCCAGTCAAGCCATGCGGGCATGACGGTGTTGGTATAGAAGATGATATTGGGTCCAATCAAAACGGCTGCAGCAAACATCAGCATTGCTGAAGGCAGGATCAGGGGCTTATAACCGTTTAATTTGAATAACTGAGCTGTTCCCAAAGCAAAACCGAACAGATACAGCATGCTTTTGAAATAGGTGGAGATAAGCCAGGCGATGGCCATCAATGCTTCGATTCGTTCGAAGAAATTACCGATATTGATTTTTTGAGCCAGCGTATAGGAAATATAGAAACCATGCTGAGTAAAAATCGGGCCGAAAACCATAAGAGAGACGAGAACTAGCATGCTTAGCAGAATTCCCCCTCCAAGGGCCGCAAGGAGCATGTCCCGTTTGAGATGAGGTGCGCTTGCGACGTACGGAAGGAACATGGATAGCACGATCAGCTCGCCAAATGAAGAGAAGGCTCCCCTAATGATGCTATTTATCAAACTCATCCAGGGAGCATCTAGAAAGGGCCGGAGTCTAGCGAATTCAGTTTGCGGGAGTACTCCCAACAGAAGGAGGATCATAAAAACGACTACGATGGGAGCAAGAAGTTCACTGCTTGCCCCCATTGTCTTAAAGCCATTCACAACTCCCCACACCATAGGACAGATGAACAGGGTCAAAATGACACGGATGGGAGTTTGAAGATAGATCTGCGTCGTCATAAAGTCGCCTACTTCGCGGAGGCATATGGCAGCGCCGATGATGAAATAGAACAGATACCCGGCAGCGAGGATGGTACCAAGCCATGGACCGAGCAATTTTTTGCAAATTTCAACCAGGGACAATTCGGGATGGGTACGATGCAGCTTGAACAGAATCCATACTACCAATAGACCGATTGGTTGGCTGAGCAAGGAGCATATCCAAGCGTCCTGTCTCCCATATGCAGTGACGAGCGATGGATAAATGAGAATCATGTCACCGACCAATGTCAGGAAGGTCAGCAAGGTGAATTGTCGCACCGTAAGGCGATCTTTAATCAGCATCATGCTTGTGCTCCTTCAACATGTGATCAGTTGGATATCGATTTTTTTCTTTTTTTGAATATCATGACAAGCAGCAGAATCCCAGGCAGCAGAATCCCTAAAGTTGTATCCCAATCCACCCAATATGGAACGATGGTAATGACAATAAAGGTCAGGTTAGGAGCCACTACATTGGCCATTCCAAACACCAGCATGCATGCTGGCAAAAGGAGAACCCGATACTGTTTAAGCTTAAAGAGTTCTGCTATTCCTACCATGAAAGCAAACAAATAAATCATTGCTTTGAAATAGGTGGAAATCAGCCAGGAGGTAGCCATAATGGCCTCGATACGTTCAAAGAAACCTCCGATACTGATTTTCTGAGACAAAATAAATGATGCATAGATACTGTGCTGAGTCAAAAATGCACCGAGCACTAACAAGGATATGGTAACTAGCATTGCCAGCATTAAGTTCCCCAGGCCAGCGGCAACGATCACATCACGGGTTCGATGAGCTTGTCTCGCAGTGTAAGGTAAAATCATAAGAATGGGGATAGTCTCACCCACCGGATAGATGATGCTTACGAGGATACCCTGCATAATGGAGACCGTGTCAGTGTCAGTGACGGGTTTTAAGTTACTGATATCCACTTTGGGCAAAAGGCAGAAAGAGAGGACTAGGATAAATACGATTACGATCGGAAGCAGCAGTTCGCTTGTCCGGCCCATGGTTTCCAGGCCTTTATAAGCTCCCCAGCCAATGGTAATGACAAACATTAGAGTAATGATGCGGATGGGTGTATATTGAAAGATTTGGCTAGTCATAAAATCCCCGATTTCCCGTGTGTGTGTGGAAGTCCCAATGAGAAAGAAGAATAAGTAAAAGCACGAAAAGAAAGTCCCTGGCCAGAATCCCAAATGCTTACGTGTAATCTGAACTAGGTTTTTACCCGGATTCATATTGCCCAGTTTAAGGAACATGGCCATGAGTCCCATACCGAGCGGAATTCCGATGAGGGCGCAGATCCAGGAATTTTGCTTCGCATAGGACGTGATGACGGAGGGATAGATGAGCATCATATCTCCAATAACCATCATGAAAGTCAAGGTTGCCAACTGCCTTGTGCCAAGCCGTCCTTGCTCCAGCATCCGTCTTCCCCCCCCTTTCCTAAGTTCCGGTGATATTGGCCAAAAATTGATTCACAGGTTCATAAATCCACATAATGATATAGAGGGGACTTGGAAATTCCCATAAGTTTGCTGCGATCACGCTAAAGAAGGTGGCAACAAGCAGCATGCTGCTGTATACTGCGGTTTCTTTCCACTCCTTACGGCGGATTAGACCAGGAAGATCGATCCAGCCTACGATAACTCCCACAACAATGACTGTGACCGTGATCATGCCTGATCTCACTCCTTCATTTCATTTTTGAATGAATTGTCCAAAGTTCCCGTACGTTTAATCTGTACGTTGGCTTCGTACTTTACGTCCAGCTTGTCGAAGTAATTGTTCCAGTCGTTCTCGACCTTTTTAAAAAGCTTGGGGTCGGCATGGTATACTTCCTGCCCGAATCCAAAAATATCGGCATGGTATTTTCGCCTTACGGAGTTCACCGAAGTCTGCATGAGCTCGATTAGTTTCTCCTCGCTCTCCTCTTCCAGTTTTCTGAGTGTTTCCATTGAACCGATTTTGACACCGCATTCCACAGCAGCGATGGAGGAAACATTCTCAAGCTTGATATGAATAACAGGTTTCCCGTCCACGATTTTGGCTTTTCGTTTCGTCGAGGTGCGCAGTGCTTTGAACGTTACTGCTCCGCCATTGCCGCAAGGAAGATGACTTACCGTGGATACCACATTGTCCCGGATGTAGTTATATCCTTTGGATTCCTCCTCGGTTAACCAGCCGATCAGCTTATCTTTTCTAAATACACTTAATCCGGTAGTTTGAAGACTGGCTGGAGATCTGATGGAAGATATATTATCCTTGCTCCCGCTTATTTTCTGATTTCCGATGATCTCTACGCCGGTAATTACAGGCTGAATACCAGGGGTTAGCATATTATCAACCAATTCGTCTCCAGTGACGGTGGTTGTAGGAGACCAGGTTTTGGCGGATACGTCCAGAGAATTAAACAGCTTCTCAGCGGGGATATTTTCCAATGGCGTAAGCAGATCCAGCACTTTGGAAGCCGTGGTCTTACGGGCAACCATGACATAATAATCCGGTCGTACCGAAGGTTCCCGCATCATGGCTTCCATGACATCATATATCCCATCCTTGCGGGCATATTCCTCACCAAAGACAAGGATGCGCACATGAGCCATGAAGATGCGACGGGGACTGGTTTCAGTCAGCTTCTGAATGGCTTCAAATAATGTGTCTGCAGTAGCCTGATATTGGGTTACGGGAGTGCCTTTCCCGCCTCCGGATTTGGAGGATACCTCATTGGGAACGACCACTTGGGCGCTAACCTTGATTTTATCTCCATCCTTATCTATCCCGAGACCTAGCATAATTCCAAGTTCATTGAGTTCTTTACGATCCCAGCAGCCGGTAAGGAGAGGGAGCAGAACCGCAAGGGATAAAACCAGTCGGATGTATTTGTTCATACGATGTTCTCCTTGCCGCGATCAGCGTTTCATTTTTTTGTTGGACTGTCTGGTTTTGTTCGGTGTACCCGTACTCAGAGGGCGGGTTTTCATGTGAGACCAGGGTACGCGAAAGATCGTATCCTTCAGATCCTTCTGAACCAAAGGAGCAAATGGTGACATATAGGGTACTCCAAATGAGCGAAGGCTGCAGAGATGAGTTACTGTAATGAGCAGAACGACCAGAATGCCATAGAAACCAAAGGCAGCAGCCAGTATCATCAATACGAAACGCAATATGCGAACCGAAATGGATAATCCATTCTCCGGAATGACGTAACTGGATATCGCGGTAATTGACACGATGATGACCATCGCTGCAGACACAACCCCCGCATCAACTGCCGCTTGACCAATGACAAGTGTTCCCACGATGGAAACAGCCTGACCGACCGTTTTTGGAATCCGAATTCCGGCCTCTCGCAAGATTTCATAGGTAAGTTCCATCAAAATGGCTTCAATGAAGGCAGGAAAGGGAACACCTTCACGCTGGGCGGCCAGACTAATCAGCAGGTTCGTCGGCAGCATCTCCTGATGGAAGGTAGAAATGGCGATGTAAAAGGATGGAGCAAGCAGAGCGATAAAAAAGGCCAGATAGCGAATCATTCGAATCAGTGTACTAATGTCAGCACGCTGATAGTAATCTTCTGCAGATTGAAAGAAATGCACAAACAGTGCCGGAACCAGTAGTACAAAGGGGGTTCCGTCCACAATAATGGCAACACGTCCTTCCAGGAGTGCAGCGGACACCGTATCAGGCCGCTCACTGTTATAGACTGTCGGAAAGATTGTCCCGGTCTTGTCTTGAACCAGTTCTTCGATATATCCGCCTTCCAGAACGCTATCGATATCAATCTCATCGAGCCTGCGCCGGAGTTCTTCCACCACTTCCGAATCCACGATATGTTCCAGATATAATACGGCAACTTTGGTCTTGGTCACTCTTCCGACTTCTCTTTCTTCAATCCACAGATGAGGATCACGAATTCGTTTGCGGATCAGGGAGGTATTCGTACGCAAGTTTTCATTAAAGCCTTCCATAGGTCCGCGCACGACTGTTTGGGATACAGGCTCGGTAACAGCACGGTCTTCCCAGCCGGCTGCTCCGATTTTCAGGCCTTTGGTTGAGCCTTCGATTAGCAGTACTGCCGACCCCGATAATAAGGCGTTAAGTACATCCTGAATATTGTCTACCAGTAGCACATCACTGGCAGCAAGGATGTCATTTTGGAGATAGCTAAGGCGTTCATCGTCTGCCGAGAACCCCGGAAGATCATGTGTCTGAAGCAGAGATCCCAGGATGGCCTGATTCAGAATCTGAACATCGACCAACCCATCGATGTATAACAGTATGGAAGGCCATTTATGTAAACATTGGAGCGGGCGGATCATCAAGTCGTTGCTCTGGCCCATCACTTGTTTGCAATATTCCGTATTTTCAATCAGATTCGGTGAAATTAGCTTCTGTTCATGATCGCTCTGTGCCGCAGAACTCATAACTTTCACCTCCTTACCTCCCTATATTTGCAAGTTAGTATGACCTGGATGAATTCAACTTATGACAAAAAAAGAAGTGATGCCAAAACGAACATATACAAAAGTAGATTGCCAATTTCATTTAATTAGAATAATATCTAATTAGATTTATATCTAAATTTAAGGCGTGATATCGTAATGACATTCAGTTTAGGTTTTAAACGCTTGCTGCACGCAGAACCCAATTACAGACAGCTTTTCATGGCGGGATTATTGAACGGAATTGGAGATCGATTCAGTCAGGTGGCCATGCTCGCCTTGATTCTTGGAACAACCGGTTCAGGTCTCGCTGTAGGTCTGGCACTTGGGTTAAGGGTGTTTCCTTTTCTTCTTCTGGCTCCGTTAGGGGGTGTATTAACACTTCATTTTAGCCGGCGATCGATTATGATCGTTACCAATCTCCTAAGAGTACCCGTGGCTTTAAGTTATTTGCTTGTGCACCAAGCAGATGATCTATGGATTCTCTATACAGCGAGTACGCTGCTCGCTTGCGCTGAAGCAATCTATGCGCCTGTCCGCAAATCAGGAATCCCCTTGCTGGTACGTTCGGAAAACCTGCATAAGATTAATGGGCTCGAACAGGTCATGAATGGATCTGTTCTCATCGTGGGAGCTTTTTTGGGTGGTATCGTCTCATCTGTCATGGGTCCTCAGGCTGCTTTTGTAATCAACGCACTTGCTTTTCTGTTTGCCGCTGCTTTGATTCGCAAGATGTCGTTCCCACCACTCAGCATGAATCAAGTCGATGAAATGGTGGGGAGGGAGCCTGCCCGGAAGCATGTCGGGATTGCTCGGATGCTGTGGCAGTTCATCTGCTCATCTGTCCCTTTGCAGATCCTTGTTGCGTTTGAGTTGTGGGTTCCTGTTATTAATGGGATTGATAATGTTCTGATCAGTGTGTATGCGATTGAAGTGTTCAAACTCGGAGATTGGGGTGTGGGTTTGTTTTACGCAGCACTGGGGATTGGACTTGTGCTTAGCAGTTGGGGGTCTCGTTATTTGCAGCTGTGGCTGCTCCCTGGGGTTGTAGCCTGTCTATTCATTGAAGGCTGTTTATTAATGCTGTTAAGTGAGGCTAGGCTCGCATCAGCTGCTGTCCTGATGTATATTCTGCTGGCCTTTATGTCGGGTATGGGAAACACATGTCTGGATACGCTGCTAATGCGGGAAACCCCGGAGAAATACCGCGGGGTTGTCTATGGTTTAGTGACGGCATGCAGCAGTACGATGCTTGGGTTATCCATGTTTGGCGCAGGGATACTTCTGGAGTTGTTGGAACCGCGTAGACTTGGTTTTGCAGGGGGATTGGGATTTGCAATGATTGCGCTCTTGCTCGCAGCCTACGCATGGATTCGTGCACGGGAGGTTTTCAAAATGAAATAACCAAAAAGAGTCGCACTGGTGGCGACTCCGTGGATATGCTTCATTCTGCATTCTGTTTTTGTCTAATTGGAGAGGACTTGCGAACGGAGCGTTGTCCCCAAGCTTTCCGGTAGCGGTACAGCACGGCGGCGATCAGTAACAATCCAATGCCTGCAACGATATAGGCGGCATATTGATGCGCAAGATGGAACACGGCGTTCCACTGTGGACCAAATACTTTTCCGATGCCTAGAAATAACACAACCCAGAACAGTGCACCCGAGTATGCATATAGAGCGAATTTGCGAAAGGGAACAGCCGCTATACCTGCGAAGTACCCGGTGAAATGACGAACACCCGGTATGAAGTATCCGATGAAAATCAGAGCATTACCATACTTGGCAAACCACTTTTGCGTTTTATCCAGCTTGTCCTGTTTGAATAGAAACCATTTTCCGTAGCGGACGATGAAGGGCAGGCCGGCCTTGGCCCCAATGAAGTAAGTGATCGTCATGCCGATTGTCGTTCCCAAAAAGGCAAGTACGGCAAGAATCCCGAAGTCCAGTTGTCCTTTGTACGATAGGTATCCTGCGTAAGCCATGGTTGTTTCTCCCGGGAAGGGAAGAGCGATAAATTCCAGCAATAAGCCAAAAAACAAAACGCTGTATCCATAGGATCCAAATAGATGCTGGATCTTTTCAAGCAATTCCAATAGATTTCACTCTCCTGAAGACAGGGGAATCGGATGACTCTCCATGCTGTCCTGTTTACGATCAATGCAGCCCGCCGTCAAATGAAACGTTTGCAGTGCTTATCCCCGTAATAGCAGTGGTTCCGGGAATAAGTGCCTGTTCATTATGCTACCCAATCCTAAGCCAAGAATCAATCATGTGCTAACCCAAATTGTGAAAAATATAAAACAGAAACGCGTCTTTTTTTCGTAAAGCCTCCATATAATTCTAACAAATCTGCTAAAGTCTATCAGCAGAATCACTAGAGACGTTGGAGGATGATTCGTAAATGATACGGAGAACGGATTTCAGAGTGGTAGAAAAAGAAGAGCAATCCCTAAAAGCCCAACCCATACATAAGCATGCATCCCCCGCCTGGCCATCTTGTCTGCTTCGTCTTGCGGTGATGATATGTGTATTTGCTTCTTATGCCTGGACGGCATATCCTTCTGAAGCCGCTGGCGCAGAAGCCGTTGTTCCTAAGAATGAGAGCAACAGTGAAAAGGTAGTCTATCTGAGTTTTGACGACGGACCAGGCAAGCATACCCGTGAAGTATTGGATATTTTGCGCGAGGAACAGGTTCAAGCCACATTTTTTGTCCTTGGAGAAGAGGCAGAACGTTATCCTGAACTGATTCAGGCCGCAGTGGAAGAGGGTCATGCTCTCGGCAATCATACGTATAACCATCATTATGATGAACTGTATAGTGATTTTAAATCGTTCTGGAAACAGGTGAAGCAGACGGAAGAAATCGTGAACCGCATCACCGGATTCCGCCCAAACCTGGTACGGGCGCCTGGCGGAACATATGGACATTTTGATCAAAATTATTTCGATCTGCTCGAATTGGGTGGGTATACCGTGATGGACTGGAACGTGGACAGCGGCGATTCGAAGCGCAAGGGTGTACCAGCGAAAGAAATTTTGCGTAATGCCACCAAGGTGCCTTCGGATACCAGCTCAGTCATCGTGTTAATGCATGATGGTGGAGCTCATGCCGAGACGGTCAAGGCACTACCGGGAATTATCGAATACTACCGTGATCACGGATATCGTTTTGACACCATGAACGCGGAGAATCAACCTGTACAATTCCGTGTTCATCCTGAAGGAAAATATAAATCTCGCAAAGCACCTGGCGCCGAGTGGGTTACGGAACATGTGAAAGCCAATCGTAACCTATGGCTAACCGGCAAGGAACTTAAGGTAGAGATTGGCCTTGCTGCTGCCACATTGAAGCAAGGGGAATTTCGCGTGGAAGATCAGCGGATCATGGTGCCATTACGACCGTTTATGAAAAAGTTTGGCGGCAGCATTCGCTGGGATGTGGAATCCAGAACGGCGACTGCGGTATGGAAGGACAGAGTTATCCAGGCGGACAGCGTCCGCGGGGAACTGAAATCCACATCAGCGAGTCTATCGAATGATAGAACGATACAGGGAGCAGTGCAGGGGCAGGGGGGGACGATATGGGTTCCGCTGCGAGAACTGCTGGAATTAATGGGGCTGGATGTATCTTCGCTGCAATCCGATGAATCCGAGTGGATCGTGAAGGCCAATTTGCCTCTCGCAGCAGCGTTAAACTTCTATTTGTACAGAACGATATGAATTAACGAGTCCAGACAGGACTAATCTCTCTACTTCCGGGCAACAATGAATCATAGATTACTATGGCTCTGAAATGCCAGATGGAAGGAGAATGAGAGAGATGTCGTATATTCGAATGGAACATGAACATGCGGTCGAACTGCTGAACAGGGTGATCAAGCGGGTCGAAAGTGTAATTATAGGCAAAAAACAAGAGATTCAATATGTCCTTACTGCAATGCTGAGTGGGGGGCACGTGCTTCTGGAAGATGTACCGGGGACAGGAAAAACGATGCTGGTTCGGGCTGTCGCTTCTTCATTGAACTGTTCCATGGGCCGTATTCAATTCACCTCCGATGTCATGCCAGCAGATGTTACAGGTACATCCATGTATCAGCCTCACACGAGTGAATTTACATTCCGGCCAGGACCTGTTATGTCCAACATTGTACTGGCTGACGAGATCAATCGGGCGTCGCCCCGGACCCAGTCTGCCTTGCTGGAAGCGATGGAAGAACGGCGAATCACGGTGGATGGCACGACACATGCTTTGCCAAGGCCGTTCTTCCTGCTGGCCACGCAGAATCCACTGCAATTTGAGGGCACATATCGTTTACCCGAAGCGCAGCTGGACCGTTTTCTCATGCGAATCGGACTCGGATACCCGGAACCGGAACAGGAAGTGGAACTGCTAACCAGAGTACACAGCAGAGAATTGCTGGATGAACTGCGTCCGGTGGTGCTCGCTGAAGAAGTGGTTGCGATGCAGCGTGAAGTCAGACATGTGCATGTTGATCCCGTAGTCAAACAGTACCTGGTGGCGGTTGCTGTAGCTACTCGCAATCATCCGGCCGTGAGGCTCGGAATCAGTCCGCGCGGAACGCTGGCCTGGATGGCTGCGACGCAGGCATATGCCTATCTGCAGGGGCGAAGCTATGTCATTCCGGATGATGTAAAAGAAGTGGCTGTGCCTGTGCTTGCCCACCGAATCGGGTTGAAAGCCCAGAATAGAACGGAGGCATTTCGTGGGCAGGAACAGGTCGTTCAGGATGCCTTATCCTCTGTTCCCGTACCTGTGCAAATGACAGCTCAGGGAAGGAGCCGGCGATGATGACCGCGCCCGTCCAATGGCTGTTCCATGCGGTATTAACAGCAGCTTTTGCTTGCCTTTACATATGGCATGGAGGCAAGGCAGCACTGTTTTTGTCCATTACGGCCTCTCTTATCCTGATTAGTGGTGTCGTCATTTATCTATTGGGACCGCGCCGAATTCGCATTCGCCGGCAAATGAATTCGGAACGGATTATGGTTGGGGAGATGGTGCGTGTTCAGGTGCAAGTGGAGTTCGAATGCCGAATTCCACTGCTTTGGATCATGCTTTGTGAGGATACGCCCGCTGGTGTGCATCGTAAATTACTTTTTCCGGGAATGAGACGCAAGTTTGCCTACCAATATCAAATGTCCGGCTTGCGAAGAGGGCTGTATCAATGGGGTTCAGGTCGATTGTACTGGGGAGACGTATTCGGCTGGAATACAGTCTCTGCGGAAACGTCGGGCAGTACTCCTCTCGTTGTTGTTCCATCTGGATCAGCGTTCGGAGATGGTGAGTCTGCAGCATTCTTGGCTATAGATGAAGGAACTTCGGCAAACCCAAAAACCGGTCAGGGTAACCGAAGTCCCGAGTTCCGGGAGTATCAACCAGGAGATCCGCTGGGACGCATTCACTGGAAAAGCACGGCCAAGACGGGCAAGCTTCAAACCTTTTTGCCTGAAATATCTGAATCAACGTCGATAGGTATACTGGTGTATGAAGGCAGGACTGGATATGAACGAGGAATGCAGGGGGCGAAGGAGCATCCGGCGTTTGAACGTGCCGTTAACATGGCTGCCCGCTGGGTGTATACAGCTGTTCGCGATGAAGTTCCCTACCAACTCTGGAGGACGGGGGAAGAGACTGGCCCGGATAAGCACCAAAGGTGGTTAAGCGATCTGATCCATGTGGAGCATGTAAATCTGTCACTGGACAGTTTGGCCCAGGCGAGCATATCCAGTGCTGACTCATCCGTTTCATCTCTGGTGAATACAACTATGCTGGATCAGTGGCCAGCGGGGACACGAATTATTGTCCTTACTGGCAGGCTGGATGCCGTGCTGACCGGCTGGGTGGTGGATGCAGCTGAGTTGGGACATGAGATAGAAGTGCAGTTAACCGAGACACCGGTGGTTGAGGATGACCAGTGGACGGAACAGCTTCGTCTAAGCGGGGTAAGAATTAGCACGATCACAGACCGTTCAATGCCTTCCGTTGGAAAGGCGGGTGTCTCGGATGTGGGAGCGTAATCATGGAGATACGGCGGCTGTCCAGTCGGCCGAAGACGTTTCGGTACTCGGTCCGGACTCCACATCCCAACGTTCTAAGAGAGAACCTGCCGTGTATAGAATAAGCATTTCTGTCATTCTGCTGCTTCTCTCTCTGGAATGGATTTACCCGATTACTTCCTCGGGACAACAGGGAAGCGAGCGTTTTCTGGCGGTGATGGCCGGACTTACAGGTGCGCTCCTGATGGCGGGATTACTGCGTGTAGGCTGGACGTTAGGGATATTGCTTCGACTGCTTATGGCTCTGACAGCTCTATGCCTGATGTATGGGGGGAGTGATCCTGCTGGATGGGCTCTCGGATACCCGGGAACTTGGATGGAGGATACACGCTCATTGATGGAAAGTGGGCGCTTTTATTCCATCAGTACGGAGACAAGAGGTTTGTTGATGATGTGTGGATGGAGCATGCTCATGGCTTCCGTGCAGTCTCTTGTATTGATGCGGCGAAGTGTGATGCTGTTCGGCAGTGCTACCCTGCTCTACTTGCTGCTTCTGGAAACCTTGGCCGGGCTGGATGTCTACGCCTCTGTAGTACGCTCCGTCCTATGGATTCTGCTGATCCAGGCCATATTGCAGCTGCTTCGTCTGTTGGAAGGAGTCACTACACCAACCTTTCACCGATATCCCTATGTTCGTTGGTGTGCGGTGGCTGCTGCGGCGGCAGCAGGGATGGTACTGTTCGCTGCCCTGCCCGGGCGTGTTGTCCCCGTTCCTGAGCCGGAACGGATATCGCTTGACCAGATTGGAGAACGCCTCGCCCGCTGGGCAGGCTATACACCACGCGGCAGCATCCCTGCCTCGGCATCTGTCACAGGATACAGCACGGCGGATGCACCAATGGGGTCTCCGTTGGTACAAGGGAACGCCGTCTTTTTTACAGCAAAAAGCCCTGAAGTTACGTACTGGCGCGGAGAGACCCGTTCCTATTATAACGGCAGTACATGGAGTGATCCTGTACAAAACTTTCAAAAGGCCAGTCCGGCAGGTCTGTTTCGTGCCGATGGCTGGGAGAATCAAGCCTACTGGACACGCATTCGCCAAACGGTCACGATGGAGCGCCCGTGGAGAGGACCTAATCCACTCTTTACTGGAGGAGTCCCTTTAAACCTGTCTTTTCAGGATAAGAATGAAAATAACGAAGCCAATAGGATGTCCCTGCTCTCCAATGCAGATTCGGCTACGCTCTGGCTTGCTGGCTCCAGCAGTCGTGAACCGATCAAGACGTATACAACCGATGTCATGATTCCCGCCGCGTCGCCGGAGCAGCTTCGTCTATTGGGGGAGGCGCGTAGCTCGAGTCAAGATCCGGCAGCCATCCGCAGAACCTATTTGCAGCTGCCCACATCTCTGCCTGAGCGGGTACGATCACTGGCAAGTGACATTATCCAGAAGAGTGAATCGCGTTATGATGCAGTTCAGGCCGTGCGGACCTACCTGGCAGAGCATGCTGAATATACACTGGACACGCGCATGCCGCCTCGCGGAACTGATTTCGTCGATGACTTTCTGTTTGTCACTGGAGAGGGCTACTGCAATCACTTCTCCACGGCAATGGTTGTGTTGCTTCGCGCAGAGGGAATTCCCGCGCGTTGGGTAAAGGGATTCGGTGCAGGCACGCCGGACCCAGAGGTACCGGGTCAGTATGTCATTACCCAGGGGGATGCTCATTCCTGGGTGGAGGTGTACTTCCCCGGCGCAGGCTGGATGCCGTTTGAGGCTACGCCGGGCTTTGCTTTGCCGCAAGGCGATGGCGTGGGCGCCGCAGCGGTCGCCGGGGCGCAGCCCGGCGAGGTGAACCCGCCGCAATCCGGCGGCGGGCTGGGTAGTGCGGGCGCCTGGCTGCTGGAGCGCGCCCGTGCTCTTGCCGCGGAGCCATGGCTCGCGGCAGCCCTTGCGGCAGCGGTACTGCTAGCCGCTGCCGGGGCCTTGCGCATGCGGCGGCTGCGCCCCGCGCTGCGGCTCAGGCTGCTGCTGGCATGGCCGCGAAGCAGCTTCCCGGACCGTGAGCGGCTGCTCAGCGCCGCAGCTCCGGTCTGGGCCGCGCTCGCGCGGCGGTACGGCCCGCGGCCGCCAGGGATGACGCTGCGGGAGTATGCAGCGTCACCCGCCTTGGCCGCAGGCACGGACGCCGCGGACATCGCGCGGTTTGCAGCCGACTGGGAACGGCTGCTGTACGGGCCGGACCGTCCGCTGCGCACGGACAGTCTTGAATTCCTACGCCGGGCACTTCGACTCGCCCGGCGCCTGCAGTCACCGTAACATCGCCCGATAACGTCTTGCTCGCCGAAATGCGAATAAGGCGTCTTTGGGCGATTTTCTCTATATTGCCTTGTTAGTGTCTTGGTATTGTAGTGTCTATTTTACATTTCAATTGGCATGAAACATTCATTTGAAAATGAAGCGAATGGAAGTGGGGAATTTGTAGAAAACTCACAATGAAGGGGTCTTCATCTCAAATGTTGCAAACTGCCCACAAAAAGGAGTTTCGTCTTTCCTTGACGGTATGTTTTGTCGTTGCGTATAATTAGTTTCATTAATTGAGGGAGGCACGGTAATGAATAAGCAAAATGAAATTGTGGTTGTCCTTGACTTTGGGGGCCAATACAACCAGTTAATCGCCAGAAGAATCCGGGATCTTGGCGTATACAGCGAGCTTTTGCCGTATAACACACCGGCAGAGAAGATCGCAGAATTGTCACCAAAAGGTATTGTATTCTCCGGGGGTCCGTCCAGCGTGTACGCTGAGAACGCTCCGCACGTGGATCCAGGTGTTTATGATCTGGGACTTCCAATCTTCGGGATTTGCTACGGTATGCAGCTTATGGCACAGCAGCTTGAAGGTAAGGTAGAACGTTCCGAGAAACGTGAGTACGGAAAAGCTGACCTTGAGTTTGCCGCAGGATCTGCACTCGCACAAGGCATTGAAGGCGAACATACGGTATGGATGAGTCATGGTGACCATGTGGTTACATTGCCTCCGGGCTTCAAACTGGATGCAGGCACGGAAAGTGCGCCGATTGCTGCGATGAGTAACGATGAGCGCAAATTGTATGCTGTTCAGTTCCACCCGGAAGTGCGTCACTCCGTTCGCGGTAACGACATGATTAGCAACTTCCTGTTTAACATCTGTGGTTGCGAAGGCAACTGGACGATGGAAACATTTATTGATGACACCATCAAAGATATCCGTGAAAAAGTGGGCGACGGTAAAGTACTGTGTGCACTCAGCGGAGGTGTGGATTCTTCCGTTGTAGCTGCGCTGCTTCACAAAGCGATTGGTGACCAACTGACATGTATGTTTATCGACCACGGTCTGCTGCGCAAAGGCGAGGCCGAAAGCGTAATGGAGACGTTTGTCGGCAAGTTCGACATGAAGGTTGTCAAAATCGATGCGCAGGAGCGCTTTATGTCCAAGCTGGCTGGAGTGGATGATCCGGAACAAAAACGTAAAATTATCGGTAACGAGTTTATTTATGTATTTGATGAAGAGTCCAAGCAGTTTGATGATTTCGAATTCCTGGCGCAAGGTACACTGTACACGGACATCGTGGAAAGTGGAACAGCGACAGCACAAACGATCAAATCTCACCACAACGTGGGTGGGTTGCCTGAAGATATGAACTTTAAGCTGATTGAGCCACTGAACACCTTGTTTAAGGATGAAGTGCGTAAAGTGGGTACAGAGTGCGGCCTGCCGGACGAAATTGTACATCGTCAGCCTTTCCCGGGTCCGGGTCTTGCAATCCGTGTTCTAGGAGAAGTTACAGAAGAGAAGCTTAAAATCGTTCGTGATTCGGATTACATCCTGCGCGAGGAGATTGCCAAAGCTGGTCTGGACCGCGAAATCTGGCAATACTTCACGGCTCTGCCGAACATGAAGAGTGTAGGTGTTATGGGTGATGCTCGTACGTATTCCTACACTGTAGGTATTCGCGCCGTAACGTCCATCGACGGTATGACGGCCGACTGGGCACGTATCCCTTGGGATGTGCTGGAGAAAATCTCCGTACGTATCGTAAACGAAGTTGATAACGTTAACCGGATCGTGTATGACGTGACTTCCAAACCACCAGCAACGATTGAGTGGGAATAGGTTTACGGATAAACGGTAGCTAACTAAAAAACTCCCTTTGATCATGTATTGCACATGTCGAAGGGAGTTTTTTTATTGCCAGTGATGACAACTCAGAAGTGCCGATTGGAGAAAATATAACTACAGAACGCATTCGCATCACCAGTCTTTTATGCAGCGATAAGGTTCACAAAACCTCTGATTCATGTTCTGGCTTTTCAGTGTTGTCGGTGTAATACAGCCGGAAAATAATGTCTTGATTGTGGTTCCCGAATCCTTGTCCGAACAATGTAACGCCGCCGATGTGATCTGCATCCTCCTTGACGGCAATGCGAAGCGACCAGTAACTGTTGCGAATGCCGATATCATCGATGGAAACGTCAGACAATTTCACGCCATCCATGAACGTGCCTTCCTTTTTGATAATCAGATGCTTCAGCAGGCCGTACTGATTTACACTCTCGAACCACCACGGCGGATTCAGTTTGCCTTTTCCTCCGAAGTCACCCGGGCTCGTCCACATCCCTACCTCCACGCCATTGACGATAAATGAAATATCGGAAGGCCAGTTATTGTTGGTCAGTGGTGCCTCCGAGGAAATCTCCATCGAAATCTCCAATTCTTCCGGATTCTCATCTCCCATGAGATAATTCGGTACCTTGTATTCAATATAGCCTTGTCCAAACCACAGAATTTTGGCTTTCAGTCGATCAGGATCAAGAAAGTACCGGGGGTCATCAAAAATACCGATAATGGAATCCCTTGTACATATACCACAGGTCGGTTTGATCTGCAGATCAGTGAAATGCCCTACGGAAATTTCTGTTTTGTGAATCTCCCGTTGAATGACGTCCTTGGTCGGGAATGCGATTTCAAGAGTGTCCATGCGAAGAGAGCAGACCTTTTGGGCCGCTCCGCCTTTACCCGGGGCCATGTTGGATTCAATAACACCGGCTTTTTCTAGTTTTTTGACATGCATGGTCATAATGGCGCTGCTAAGTCCCAGTGCTTCGGCCAGTTCTTTTATATTCATAGAGTTCTTGGACAGCAGATGAACGATCTGAATGCGTACACTGCTGGATAGGGCTTCGAAGATATGCAGGTTTTTTTCGTTCAGGTCGATTTTCAATGTAATTCCTCCGAAAGAAATGAAATATTAACATTTATGTGAATGGTAAATGTAGAATATTATAATATCGAATTCTGAATATAATCACAACGTTTTTAAATAAATAATACCAGATATACAACATGAAAACAGAAGAATTCGGAAAAATGTAAAAACAAACCATGAAATAACCAAAAAAATCCTGCGTAGTTATTGACACGTTTTGCTCAGTAACTTAATATTTAGGTGAATTAATAACAAATTTACGAATATATCAACAAAAACATTAACTAATCAGTGCAGAACAGGAGATGACAGCGTGAGTACAGTTTCGAAGAAGGAATCATTTGTTAATCCGATTATACCGCAACGAGCCGACCCATGGGTATACAAACATACTGACGGCTATTATTATTTTACAGGTTCCGTGCCTGAGTATGATCGAATTGAGGTTAGAAGAGCCCGCACTGTTCAAGAACTGGATAGCGCTGAACCCGTCGTTGTATGGCATAAGTATGATGAAGGACCGATGAGTGCCAACATTTGGGCACCGGAAATTCATTATGTCCACGGTAAATGGTATATCTATTTTGCTGCAGCACGAACAACGGCTACGGTAGAAGGACTTTTTGACCATCGCATGTTCGTGCTAGAAAATGCCTCGGCGAATCCGCTCGAAGGGGTTTGGGAAGAAAAGGGGCAAATCAAGACGAAATGGGAGAGTTTCGCGCTGGATGCGACCTCATTCTTATATGAAGATGTTCAATATCTGGTTTGGGCACAGAAGGATCCAGATATCGTGGGCAATTCCAACCTGTATATTGCCTCCATGGAAAATCCATGGACACTCGCTTCCGAGCAAGTGATGATCGCAGAACCGACACATGATTGGGAGAAAATCGGTTTTTTGGTCAACGAAGGCGCAGCCGTCTTGAATAGAAATGGCAAGATTTTTATTTCATTCTCGGCGAGTGCTACCGACCACAATTATTGTATGGGACTGCTGTATGCGGAGGAAGGTAGTGACCTTTTATCGCCAAAAAGCTGGAAAAAGCTGCCTAAACCTGTATTCCAAACCGATGTAGAGGCAGGACAATACGGTCCTGGACATAACAGCTTTACCGTATCGCAGGACGGAAGTCAGGATATTTTGATCTATCATGCTCGCAACTACAAGGAAATTGAGGGAGACCCACTGTATGACCCGAATCGCCACATGCGAGCACAGGTGTTCGGTTGGGACGAGTATGGATTTCCGTATTTCGGCAAACCCGTTCCAGATGGTCGCCCGGTGAATGTATAACAAGATGCTAAAGAATAAATAAAAAAGTGGAACAAAGTGGTTGACAAATGTAAGCGCTATGAATTACGATAAATTCACATAAACGTTAATTATTAATTTAAACATTAACGTTTATGTGAAAGAACGAAGGGAGTGCTCCTAGGCAAGCTTCCTTCAGCAAGTATACACGGTATACAGGGACAGCTTCCAAAGAAAAACTGCAGATCCCTGTGATTTTCTTAATAATTTGAATGCGTTTACAAATGTGCTTAGGATTGATCATTCTAGGGGGGTTCTTGTGTGAAACGTACAAAAAAAGGTTTTGTAATCATGGTATCTACGCTGTTTCTGCTGGTTTTTGTGCTGTCGGGTTGCAGTACAGACGACAAAAATACGATTACGTTCTGGACGCCTCTGACTGGAGAAGATGGAGCCTATATGGACCAGTTAGTTAAAGAATATAACGCCACTGAACCAGAAATCAAATTAAAACATGTGATTACGTCTGATATGTACACCAAGCTGTCTACGGTAATTAACTCCGGTAAAGGGGTCCCGGATCTGGCTATTATCCATGCTGACCGTGTTCCGGGCTTTGTGAAGCAAAACGTGCTTGAACCCATGACTACAATGCTGGCCACACAGCCGGAAATCAAGGAAGAGAACTATTTGCCGCAAGCATGGTCGACAGGAACAATTGATGGGACACAGTACACTGTCCCTCTCGATATCCACAGTAATGCCATGTACTACAACAAGGATTTGCTGAAAAAGTATAACGCGGAATCATTCCTGGATGATGATATTGTCACGATTGATGAGATGCTCTCTTTGCAAGGCAAACTGGATGAAGGAGACTTCGTCGTGAATGATGCTTTGCTCGGATGGGTTATCCTCGGACAATTGCAGAATGTTGGCGGAGATGTGCAGAAGGATGGAAAACCAGCACTGAACACTCCTGAAATGAAGGCTGCATTTGAAAATGTCAAAAAGATCGCCGATGCCGGTCTCATGACTCCGTTCGGTGAAGATGGATACCTGATGTTCCAATCCGGTAATGTCCTGTTTTCTACAGATGGTACATGGAGCTCAACCGCTCATGCCACTGTTGAAGGTCTGAATTTTGGCGTGACCAATGTATATTCACCTACGGCTGATAAGTTTACAAACCGTTCTTCGTCCCACCTGTTTGCCATGCTGAACAATGAAGCGAGAACGGACGAGAAGGAACAAGGGATCGGTAAATTCCTGGAGTTTATCCGTCAGAATTCAATGGAATGGGCCAAAGCGGGACAGACCGTTGCGAGTAAACAGGTTATTGAGAGTCCGGAGTACAAAGACTACATGCAGTCGTTCTTTACTTCGAACGAGAAGGAGATCGAATCGCTCTACATCTACACTTACGAGTATTACCCGTATGTAGCTGAAGCGGTCGACAAATACGCGGCTGATATTGTTCGTGGCAATGTGGAGTTGGATGCGACACTGCAAACCATGCAAAAAGAGGTTGAGGACAAAATTGCTCAAGGAAGCAGTGGTGCCCAGTAACACTTGAATTGCATAACGGATGTACTGTACATCTCGCCATTCTACTGTAATAGAAGCAATGTGTCGCAAGAGTGGCACATTGCTTTTCCCAAAGGAGAAATGAAAGGATATGAATAAACGATCATTTGCACCGTTCTTATTTGTTGGTCCTCATCTAATCCTGTTTTTGGTGTTTATACTGCTGCCAACGATCTACGGGATTTATGCCTCTTTCACCAGATGGAACCTAATTAACGATCCGGTTTGGGTCGGTTTTGAAAATTATAGGACGATCCTGTTCGACCAGGATTCCTCATTTCATTTTCAATTCTTTAATGGTTTAAAGAATACGTTGATTTTCGTGGCACTGAGCGTTCCGCCGTTAATCATTATTCCGCTGCTTGTTGCTGTAGCCCTTGAACATAAAAAGGTGAAATTCAAAGGCTTCATGCAGGCGATTATCTACATTCCAGGTATGATCTCCATATCTGCTGCAGCGCTCATCTGGTCTCTTATTTTCAATAAACAGCTCGGCATCACGGGTAACGTATTTGGATCAGAGATATCCTGGGCAGCCAATCAACCGTATGCTTGGATCATTATTATTGTGATATCTGTATGGGGGGCGGTCGGTGGTAACATGATTATCTATCGCGCTTCCATTAATGGTGTACCTAGCGATCTGTACGAAGCAGCCGAGATGGATGGTGCCGGTCCGGTACGCCGATTCTTCAGCATTACGCTGCCTTCCATCCGTTTCCCGTTGATTTTTACATTTGTCATGACAACAGCGGGTTCGTTTAACGTATTTGGTCAGCCGCTGATGATGACCGATGGTGGACCACAGCAGACTACGCATGTTCTCATGATGTATATTCGCCAGCTTGCGTTTGGCTCCGGTGAGTCAGTAGCAGGTATGGCTTCCGCCATGGCTGTGCTGTTAGGACTGGTTATTCTGGTCATCTCCGCATTGCAATATTACGTAATGAACCGGAACGCCAATTAGAGGAGCAGGATCGAACGTGGATCGGGAAGGAGCAGGTATATCAACATGGTCAAAAAAATAAGTATCTCCAAATATATATCCTATCTATTTTTGGTAACCATTTGTGTCATATGGGTGGTGCCCGTTATTTTCGGGATCACGACTTCGTTTCGCTCGCAAGCAGAAGTGGTGTCGGCCGGGTTCCGATTATTTCCCAAAGAGTGGGACTTTAATAACTACGTCGCCATACTGGAAAACACTTCAACCGCTCCGATTTTGAGATGGTTGAGCAACTCGCTGCTCATAGCAGTATCTCATACGGTACTTGTTGTTTTTGTTATTTCCCTTACAGGTTACGGATACACAAGGTTGAAGTTCAAAGGGAGAGACGCCTTGTTTTTCACGCTTCTCGGGATTTCGTTTTTCCCGGGTGTCGTTAACCTAATCCCTTCCTACAAAATCATTGAGGCGCTTGGGTGGGTCAATACGGCTTGGGCCATGATTATTCCGGGGCTGGCTGGTATGGGCAATATCTTCCTCGTCCGTCAGTTCATGAAGGGAATACCTGGCGAACTGGACGAGTCTGCTAAAGTTGATGGTGCAAGTGATTTCCGAATTTATTACTCCATCATTTTACCTCTGGTGAAACCGGTGTTGATTGTGTGCGGTCTATTCTCGTTCATTGGGTCCTGGAATGATTTCCTATGGCCGGTTATCGTATACACAGATGTCGAGAAAATGCCGATTACTGCTGGACTGCTGTTACTGCAGGATATTTACGGCAACTATCGCATGATTGGACAGCTGATGGGTTCGGCGATTCTGGCCATTATTCCAACACTCGTACTGTTTATTTTTGCACAAAAGTATTTCCTTCAATCCATTAACCTCAATTCGGGAATCAAAGGATAATGCTGAGTTGCTGCATTGTTTGTTAAACCGGTTTTTTGCCAGTAGAATAAAGTATAGGTTGGATTATGAGCTGCCGTTTATACGGTAGCTTTTTTGTTTTGAAATTTATAGCGCTTTCAGAACACGAACGTTTCCGTATAAACATATAATTAACATTCGTTTTTATCATTGACAGAAAAGGTCGGCGCTTCTAAAATAGGGATGGGAAAACAAACAAATAGCGCATACTACTTCGTATAATCCTGGGGATATGGCCCGGGAGTTTCTACAAGATCACCCTAATGATCTGGCTACGAGCAGGAGAGGCTAAGCACAGCAAAATTCTATATGACTGCGTGGTTAACTATAATGGACGCACATTAGAATTTTTTTTGTTCTTGGCAGTAGGCTACGCCTCTCCTTATAGCTAACCCTGGGTGAAGTAAGTCCGTCCAGGGTCTTTGTCGTTTTTCAAAATGGCTTCAACATCTCTAAGGGGGAGTTAGTGGATTATGGATCGTTTCTTTAAACTAAAAGAAAACGGAACGAATGTTAGAACGGAGATTGTTGCAGGTCTTACTACCTTTATGACCATGGCGTACATCCTTTTTGTTAACACATTGTTCCTCGGATCGGCCGGGGCGGGGATGTCGGATAACGCAGTGTTTTTTGCAACAGCCGTAGGTGCTGGGCTTATGACCATCATTATGGGATTGTTCGTTAACATCCCGATTGCACTCGCGCCGGGTATGGGATTGAACGCATACTTCATGACGGTTGTATTGAGTTCGAATGGGGCAATTACCTGGCAGGCTGCTCTCGGGGCGGTATTCATCTCGGGTATCGTATTTATTATCTTGACCGTGACGAGAATTCGTCAGATGCTGCTTGTGGCTGTACCTCAAACATTGAAAATGGCCATTACGGTCGGTATCGGTCTCTTTATTACGATTGTAGGTTTCAAATTGGCCAATCTCGTTGCTGTTACGGTTAATGTTGCGCCAGATGCAGACCTTAGCCAGCCGATTCCCGGCAGCAGTTTCAATTTGTCGCTCGGTAATTTTGTGACGCATCATGATGCGCTATTGGCATTGATTGGATTGATCCTTATTGCTGTACTGATGGTTATGCGTGTAAAAGGTGCGCTGCTCATTGGTATCGTTGCTACAACTCTAATTGGTATTCCAATGGGTGTTACGAATCTTAGCGGACTATCCGGTGCAAGTTGGCTGCCTAATTTCAGTGATCTGGCTGTTGGACAGTTGGACCTGAAGGGCGCGATTAGCCTTGGATTGTTTGAGATTATCTTCATCTTTACCTTCGTTGAATTGTTTGACACGTTCGGTACAATGGTTGGGACTGCGACCCGGATGGGGATTATGAAAGACAAGCAAAAAGGCGAGAAAACAATTGGTAAAGCAATGCTCGTCGATGCAGTAGGTGTAAGTGCGGGGGCGGCATTGGGTACGAGTACAATTACTGCATTCGTTGAGAGTGCTTCCGGTGTTGAAGCAGGTGGACGTACGGGTCTGACTTCGGTAACGACTGGGATCTTGTTCATTCTGGCGCTGTTCATTGCTCCGCTTGCGCTGGTTGTTCCGTCTGCTGCTACAGCTCCTGCCTTGATTATCGTAGGTGTATTGATGATGAGCCAGGTGCGCAGCATTGAGTGGGATGATTTCCTTCAAGCGTTCCCTGCATTCCTTACAATTGTATTGATGCCTTTCACAGGCGGAATTGCAAACGGGATTTCAGCAGGTATTCTGTCTTATGTTATTCTGGCGGTATTCAGTAACCTGGTGACGGATCGCAAAGTGAAGATTCACTGGTTGATGTGGATTCTTGCAATTATTGTTCTATGCCGCTACATCTTTATGGGCGGAGAATAATTTAGTACTATTATATAGAAGAACGAAAGCTTCTGGGCTTTACCGGGGCTTTCGTTCTTTTTTTATCTATAAAGACTCAAACTCTTTGGGGTGCTTGAAGCTGTTGCTTTTCATTCTATTAGGATGTAAACTCCTTTCTATTATAAAGAGGGAAGTGGGGAAAGTTGAAGTCAATTGGTTTATGGCCTGGAAAGGGCATACGTACATTAATAAGGATACATAGCATGAGTTAAATAAATAGAAGGAAGGACTCGTCTAAGGTGACATGTTTATATGATGTTGGAGAGACTTTGGATAGGCAGCACCCATTTTGTTAGGTCTTGCTCATCAATCCTGCTAGAGGAGCTTTTGCTGTAACGTTGTAACTATATGTTGCAACTATATAATAGAAGGAATTATTTAAAGAGAAGTCGTTTATGTTCGTGCTCAATTATATTTCAGAAAAAGTACTTGCATAAAAAATATGTACATGGTATATTCTAATTCCGGCCAAGAAAACACGAGAAACACGGTGCGGTAAGCAAACTGAAAGCTTCGAAAGAAACTTAAAAAAATGCTTGCTAAATTGGTTCGGAAGTGGTAAGATATAAAAGTTGCTGAAGAGAACAACACTCGGACGCAAACGACGTTTGATCTTTGAAAACTGAACAACGAGTGAGTAACGATCTTGCTTGCAAGATCGACGCTGAGGAATCGGTACATGTCATCTGACTGTATGATTTCAAAGCAAAAATGAGATTTTAATCTCGTCAGATTCAAAATGAGCTAATCGCTCTTTTCAATACTTTATTGGAGAGTTTGATCCTGGCTCAGGACGAACGCTGGCGGCATGCCTAATACATGCAAGTCGAGCGGAGTTGATAGAAAGCTTGCTTTCTTGATACTTAGCGGCGGACGGGTGAGTAACACGTAGGCAACCTGCCCTCAAGCTTGGGACAACTACCGGAAACGGTAGCTAATACCGAATACTTGCTTTCTTCGCCTGAAGGAAGCTGGAAAGACGGAGCAATCTGTCACTTGAGGATGGGCCTGCGGCGCATTAGCTAGTTGGTGAGGTAACGGCTCACCAAGGCGACGATGCGTAGCCGACCTGAGAGGGTGATCGGCCACACTGGGACTGAGACACGGCCCAGACTCCTACGGGAGGCAGCAGTAGGGAATCTTCCGCAATGGGCGAAAGCCTGACGGAGCAATGCCGCGTGAGTGATGAAGGTTTTCGGATCGTAAAGCTCTGTTGCCAGGGAAGAACGTCCTTGAGAGTAACTGCTCAAGGAGTGACGGTACCTGAGAAGAAAGCCCCGGCTAACTACGTGCCAGCAGCCGCGGTAATACGTAGGGGGCAAGCGTTGTCCGGAATTATTGGGCGTAAAGCGCGCGCAGGCGGTCATTTAAGTCTGGTGTTTAATCCCGGGGCTCAACCCCGGATCGCACTGGAAACTGGGTGACTTGAGTGCAGAAGAGGAGAGTGGAATTCCACGTGTAGCGGTGAAATGCGTAGAGATGTGGAGGAACACCAGTGGCGAAGGCGACTCTCTGGGCTGTAACTGACGCTGAGGCGCGAAAGCGTGGGGAGCAAACAGGATTAGATACCCTGGTAGTCCACGCCGTAAACGATGAATGCTAGGTGTTAGGGGTTTCGATACCCTTGGTGCCGAAGTTAACACATTAAGCATTCCGCCTGGGGAGTACGGTCGCAAGACTGAAACTCAAAGGAATTGACGGGGACCCGCACAAGCAGTGGAGTATGTGGTTTAATTCGAAGCAACGCGAAGAACCTTACCAGGTCTTGACATCCCTCTGACCGGTACAGAGATGTACCTTTCCTTCGGGACAGAGGAGACAGGTGGTGCATGGTTGTCGTCAGCTCGTGTCGTGAGATGTTGGGTTAAGTCCCGCAACGAGCGCAACCCTTGATCTTAGTTGCCAGCACTTCGGGTGGGCACTCTAAGGTGACTGCCGGTGACAAACCGGAGGAAGGTGGGGATGACGTCAAATCATCATGCCCCTTATGACCTGGGCTACACACGTACTACAATGGCCGGTACAACGGGCAGTGAAGCCGCGAGGTGGAACGAATCCTAAAAAGCCGGTCTCAGTTCGGATTGCAGGCTGCAACTCGCCTGCATGAAGTCGGAATTGCTAGTAATCGCGGATCAGCATGCCGCGGTGAATACGTTCCCGGGTCTTGTACACACCGCCCGTCACACCACGAGAGTTTATAACACCCGAAGTCGGTGGGGTAACCGCAAGGAGCCAGCCGCCGAAGGTGGGATAGATGATTGGGGTGAAGTCGTAACAAGGTAGCCGTATCGGAAGGTGCGGCTGGATCACCTCCTTTCTATGGAGAATTGTTTCCCGAGTGGAAACATTCAAATCAGCAGGTTCACTGAACCTGCGACAGCGATTCATTTCGGTCCATCACTTGATGTGTGGATGAAATGAAGAGCAAAACTTACTCACTCGTTGCTCAGTTTTGAGAGCTCAAACTCTCAAAACAGCTTGCTTTTGCATGGAGCTTGTTCTTTGAAAACTAGATATCGAAACGAAAAATGCGAATTAGAACATTCCTTTTAGCTGAACTTGTGTTAAACAAGTTTCAAATATTAGTGATAACTGCATTGCTCACTTGAGCAATTGGTTAAGCTACTAAGAGCACACGGAGGATGCCTAGGCGCTAGGAGCCGATGAAGGACGTGGCGAACAACGAAACTGCCTCGGGGAGCTGTAAGCAAGCTTTGATCCGGGGGTGTCCGAATGGGGAAACCCAGCTGGGGTAATATCCAGTTACTCATAACTGAATACATAGGTTATGTAGAGGCATACCAGGGGAACTGAAACATCTAAGTACCTTGAGGAAGAGAAAACAATAGTGATTCCGTCAGTAGCGGCGAGCGAACGCGGAACAGCCCAAACCAGAGAGCTTGCTCTCTGGGGTTGTGGGACGTCTCACATGGAGTTACAAAGGAACCGGTTAAACGAAGAGGTCTGGAAAGGCCCGCCAAAGAAGGTAAAAGCCCTGTAATTAAAAGCCCGTTCCCTCCGAGACGGATCCCGAGTAGTGCGGGGCACGTGAAACCCCGTATGAATCCGGCAGGACCATCTGCCAAGGCTAAATACTTCCTAGCGACCGATAGTGAAGCAGTACCGTGAGGGAAAGGTGAAAAGCACCCCGGAAGGGGAGTGAAATAGAACCTGAAACCGTGTGCTTACAAGAAGTCAGAGCCCGTTTTAGGGGTGATGGCGTGCCTTTTGTAGAATGAACCGGCGAGTTACGTTCCCGTGCAAGGTTAAGGTGAAGAGCCGGAGCCGCAGCGAAAGCGAGTCTGAATAGGGCGAGTTAGTACGTGGACGTAGACCCGAAACCGGGTGATCTACCCCTGTCCAGGGTGAAGGTGCGGTAACACGCACTGGAGGCCCGAACCCACGCACGTTGAAAAGTGCGGGGATGAGGTGGGGGTAGCGGAGAAATTCCAATCGAACTCGGAGATAGCTGGTTCTCCCCGAAATAGCTTTAGGGCTAGCCTCGGAAAACAGAGTCGTGGAGGTAGAGCACTGATTGGGTGCGGGGCCCGCAAGGGTTACCAAGCTCAGTCAAACTCCGAATGCCATAGACTTACTTCCGGGAGTCAGACAGTGAGTGCTAAGATCCATTGTCAAAAGGGAAACAGCCCAGACCATCAGCTAAGGTCCCCAAGTGTGTGTTAAGTGGGAAAGGATGTGGAGTTGCACAGACAACCAGGATGTTGGCTTAGAAGCAGCCACCATTGAAAGAGTGCGTAATAGCTCACTGGTCGAGTGACTCTGCGCCGAAAATGTAACGGGGCTAAACACACCACCGAAGCTATGGCTTGATGCTTTGCATCAGGGGTAGGGGAGCGTTGTATAAGGGTTGAAGGTGTACCGTAAGGAGCGCTGGACATTATACAAGTGAGAATGCCGGTATGAGTAACGAAAAGATCAGTGAGAATCTGATCCGCCGAAAGCCTAAGGGTTCCTGAGGAAGGCTCGTCCGCTCAGGGTAAGTCGGGACCTAAGGCGAGGCCGAAAGGCGTAGTCGAAGGACAACAGGTCGAAATTCCTGTACCACCGTAAATCGTTACGAGCGATGGGGGGACGCAGTAGGGTAGTGACGCAGACTGATGGATGTCTGTCCAAGCAGTAAGGCTGGTTAGTAGGCAAATCCGCTAACCATAAGGCTGAGCTGTGATGGGGAGTGAAAATTACAGTAGCGAAGGTCATGATCTCACACTGCCAAGAAAAGCCTCTAGCCAGATGAAGGTGCCCGTACCGCAAACCGACACAGGTAGGCGAGAAGAGAATTCTAAGGCGCGCGGAAGAACTCTCGTTAAGGAACTCGGCAAAATGACCCCGTAACTTCGGGAGAAGGGGTGCCCCGGTAGTGTGAATAGCACGAGGGGGCCGCAGTGAAAAGGCCCAAGCGACTGTTTAGCAAAAACACAGGTCTGTGCGAAGCCGTAAGGCGAAGTATACGGGCTGACGCCTGCCCGGTGCTGGAAGGTTAAGGGGAGCGGTTAGGAGCAATCCGAAGCTGTGAACCGAAGCCCCAGTAAACGGCGGCCGTAACTATAACGGTCCTAAGGTAGCGAAATTCCTTGTCAGGTAAATTCTGACCCGCACGAATGGCGTAACGACTTGGGCGCTGTCTCAACGAGAGATCCGGTGAAATTTTAATACCTGTGAAGATGCAGGTTACCCGCGACAAGACGGAAAGACCCCATGGAGCTTTACTGCAGCTTGATATTGAATTTGGGTACGATCTGTACAGGATAGGTGGGAGCCTTTGAAGCATGAGCGCCAGCTTGTGTGGAGGCACCGTTGGGATACCACCCTGATCGTATCTAGGTTCTAACCTGGTACCGTAAACCGGTGCGGGGACAGTGTCAGGTGGGCAGTTTGACTGGGGCGGTCGCCTCCTAAAGAGTAACGGAGGCGCCCAAAGGTTCCCTCAGAATGGTTGGAAATCATTCGAAGAGTGCAAAGGCATAAGGGAGCTTGACTGCGAGACCTACAAGTCGAGCAGGGACGAAAGTCGGGCTTAGTGATCCGGTGGTACCGCATGGAAGGGCCATCGCTCAACGGATAAAAGCTACCCTGGGGATAACAGGCTTATCTCCCCCAAGAGTCCACATCGACGGGGAGGTTTGGCACCTCGATGTCGGCTCATCGCATCCTGGGGCTGAAGTAGGTCCCAAGGGTTGGGCTGTTCGCCCATTAAAGCGGTACGCGAGCTGGGTTCAGAACGTCGTGAGACAGTTCGGTCCCTATCTGTCGTGGGCGTAGGAAATTTGAGAGGAGCTGTCCTTAGTACGAGAGGACCGGGATGGACGTACCGCTGGTGTACCAGTTGTTCCGCCAGGAGCACCGCTGGGTAGCTATGTACGGACGGGATAAGCGCTGAAAGCATCTAAGCGTGAAGCCCCCCTCAAGATGAGATTTCCCAGTATGTAAGACCCCTTGAAGACGACGAGGTAGATAGGCTGGGGGTGGAAGTGCAGTAATGCATGGAGCTGACCAGTACTAATCGGTCGAGGGCTTATCCAAATTGCAGGTTCTAGTCGCATATTTCGTTTCGGATCTAGTTTTCAGAGAATGATCTCTGAGCGTAGCAGCATCGTTTGGTGGCGATAGCGGAGGGGTTCCACACGTACCCATCCCGAACACGACCGTTAAGCCCTCTAGCGCCGATGGTACTTGGACCGAAGGGTCCTGGGAGAGTAGGACGTTGCCAAGCAAAGAACCACTGCCGATGAAATTCGGTGGTGGTTTTTATTTGTTTAAATTCTTTAGATAAATGTATGCAAAATAAAATCCAACAGCCCAATAGGTCATTATCGGGCTGTTTTTTTGTTTTTACAAATAATGTAAGTTAATTTTCTTCAGGTGGAACACACTCCAGCTAAGCGTAAAAGCGAATTCTGTAATGCCTTTTTGGTATCTGGATCAGTAATCGCACCTTGTTTGTTGATTTTCATCGTAATATAAGGAATTGTAAATGAGGCATCATCCAAGATATGAGCATTGATCATGTTTAAAGTAAGCAATATGGATGTATGGGCTTGATTGCCGCCTAAAGGGCTGGGGGATGCTGCTATAACCACTGTAGGCTTATTCACCCATTCTCCGGAGGATACAATCCAATCTAAAGCATTCTTTAAGACACCCGGGATACCATTTCCATACTCAGGTGTACAGATCAGGACACCGTCTGCTTGCTTCAATTGAGTTCTGAAGTGTTGAACGGAAACTGGACCATCATCTACATCGAAATCAGGATTGAAGTGTGGAAGATCATTCAGCTGATCATAAACCTGAAAGTTTAAAGTAGCAGGAGCAAGTTCAATCATGGCTTGCATTAGCATAGTATTCGCGGATTGTTTCCGTAGGCTTCCTGAAATCGCAAGGATGTTCATATTTCTTTCCATTCTGTTATCTCCCATCTCTATAAATCCTCCATCAGTAATATGGATCGATTTGTCTATTTTCCTTCTTTCCTTACGGAGTGTCTACAGATAACGGCTATTATTAAGGCATTCTTCATACTAACCAGAGTATGATTATCCTTCTTCACATAATCTACATGCCAAGTTTAAGGTAAATGGATTAGGAGGGCAGTGCTTAGGTGTATCAATCGAGAGAATAACAAAAGAAAAAAATTTATTATTAATTAGTACCAAGTACTAATACTTAGTGCTATAATATAAAAAAACAAAACGAGGTGACTAACGCTATGATGCAATCTAAAGCCAGTATTACTGCATTCGGAACCTATGTGCCGGAACGGATTCTAAATAATGCGGATTTGGAGAAAATGGTCGAGACGAGCGATGAATGGATCGTGCAACGAACAGGCATGAGGGAGCGGAGGATTGCGGCAGAGGATCAGTACGTTTCTGACCTGGCGGTTAAGGCCGTGGAAGACATGATTCACCGGTACGGAGTTGACGTTCATGATGTGGATATGATCCTCGTAGCAACAAGTACGCCGGAGTATGCATTTCCCAGCACAGCCTCCAGAGTACAGGCGCGTCTGAA
This sequence comes from Paenibacillus pabuli, assembly GCF_039831995.1. Lineage (NCBI taxonomy): Bacteria > Bacillati > Bacillota > Bacilli > Caryophanales > Paenibacillaceae > Paenibacillus > Paenibacillus pabuli. Next base: position 3,513,313 of record NZ_JBDOIO010000003.1, on the reverse strand, counting down.
TATTGTTCAGACTGGAGCGCTGGATTTGAGCGCAGCATGCGCAGGCTTTGTCTATGGGTTGCAGCTGGCCGATAGCATGATTACAAGTGGCATGTATCGCAAAGTGCTCGTAATCGGGGCAGAGACATTATCCAAAATTACAGATTACACTGATCGTACGACATGTATTTTGTTTGGGGATGGAGCCGGAGCGTTTCTGTTGGAACGGACCGAAGGCCAGGGCAGTACTCTGGCAGCACTTTCCGGAACTCAGGGTGATGGTGGGTTACATGTTTATAGCAGTGGGCTTTCTTCCGAGATGAATGGGGTACCTCTTCAAGGTGACGGACGTCTTGTGCAAAACGGCAGAGAAGTATACAAATGGGCTGTACGGCTGATACCGGAGCAATTGCCGAAACTTATCGCTAGCTCAGGCTTGCAGACGGAGCAAGTCGACTGGTTCGTACCGCACAGCGCAAATATGAGAATGATTGAAGCTGTCTGCGAGCGCGGTCCTGTACCGTTGGAACGCACGCTAACCAGCATGGAGTACCGTGGAAACACATCAGCTGCATCCATACCTCTGGCCATTCAGCTGGCTGTCGATGAAGGGAAAGTGAAGCAGGGTCAGCGCCTCGCCTTATTCGGTTTCGGTGGTGGCTTAACTTATGCGGGCCTTGTGTTGGAATGGAGTGTACCAGACGCTGGTTCAACGAATTAACGTAGAAAGTTGAGATTAAGCGGGAAAGACGGTGTGTCTTACTAGGATAATAAAAAAAGTACACTTTCCTCCGATGTGGAGGCGAAGTGTACTTTTTGTTTATTAAGCTCTTTTTAATTCAATAAAGGAGTTATGGCGTAAGTTTAGGAGCTTGGCGGTGGTGGGTTCCCTGCTCATAACTATATGCGAGTTTAATCAATGTTCCTTCATCAAAGGCGCGGCCCAGGAATTCAATACCTACGGGTAGACCCTCTGTAGTGAAGCCAGCAGGTACGGTGATAGCCGGGAACCCGGAGAATGGGCTTAGTCGGTTATTCCCGCCGGAGTTTTGGCCTTCGCCGATCACGGCAGCAGCCTGGGTGGATGTAGGATAAACGATGGCATCCAGGTTATTATCAGCCATCACTTTTAGAATAGCTTCGCGCGTGATTTGAGTACGTTTCAATACGATGTCTTTATACTCAGTTGTCTCCAGCGTTTCTCGTGCATCGCGTGCCTTCATGGATTGTTCCTGTGTTTTATCAAATTCACCTGAAGCGATGATGTCCGATAGACTGTGGTATGGTGCATCTTCACCAAGTGACTCCAAATAGTCGTTCAGCTGGAATTTGAATTCATATCCGCTCAGGCTCGGGTATTTGTTGATTTCGTCCAGGTTCGGAATACTGATGGGAACAGCAGTTGCACCCAGAGATTTCAATTCTTCCACGGCATTGTTGATCACATCGGCAACGGCTTTTTCTTCTGCTTTGGTGCTTGGGATGAGCTCTGTGGCCACACCAATTCGTGCACCTTTCAAACCGTTCACATCAAGGAAATCGGTATAGCTGGATGGGATTTTGCCTACAGCATAGGCTGTAGCCACATCGTCCTTGTCATAACCGGCTGTAGCGTCCAGCATGATCGCAGCGTCGCTAACTGTACGTGCCATAGGGCCGCCTACATCTTGAGTTAGAGCAAGTGGGATGATCCCTTCACGGCTGGATAGTCCAATCGTTGGACGAATTCCGACAAGACTGTTGAAGCTGGATGGAATACGGATCGATCCACCAGTATCGGTACCCATGCCTGCTGCAGCAAAGTTGGAGGCAATCGCTGCCCCTGTCCCGCCGCTGGAACCGCCAGGATAGTGATCCAGTGCGTAAGGGTTCAGGGTTTGTCCACCCAATGAACTGGACGTAGTAATGCCAAACGCAAATTCATGCAGGTTTGTTTTACCCAGAATGATGGCACCGGCTTCCTTGAGCTTCTTCACTTGCTCAGCGTCTTGCGCAGGCACGGAATCCTTCAGACAGATACAGCCAGCAGTGGTAGGCATATCATTCGTATCGAAGTTGTCCTTCACAAGAACCGGAATACCGTGCAGTGGTCCACGTGCTCCTTGAGCTACACGTTCTTCGTCCAAAGCCTGGGCAATTTCCAGTGCATCCGCGTTCAAGGTCAGTACCGCGTTAATACTAACGCCTTGATCATCGTATTGCTCGATCCGGTCCAGATACATTTGAACCAATTCTTTGGATGTAAGCTTTCCTTGCGTCATTGCAGCTTGCAGTTCTGTAATCGTTGCTTCTTCCAGAACAAATGGTTTTATGTAGTTATAAATGCGGTCTTTCAATATGGCGACATCATTTTCCGTAAGGACAGCGTTAGGCAGAAAGAGGGAATCGGTATATCCTTTCATCAACCCTGCGGCATTCAAGGCACCGATGGCCCCTGCATAGCTGGATTGGTCCGGTACATCCTTGAACGGCTCTGTGGTGGACTCGAGCTTCAACCAGGTCTGTAGAGCTAGAGCAGCATCCTTACGCTGAACGGTTTTACCCGAGAGATCGTCCATAGAAAAAGGTACACCTGCAAGTGTCACTGCTTCTTCCATGGCTTCAATAAACGTGGCAGACGTGGCAGGTGCTTTCCCGGCAGCTGCTGCTGTGATTGTTGTTTTGCTCGATGTGGTGGCTGCTCCGGCTGACGCCAGTGGTACGGAAGCTCCTCCCCAAGTTGTAACAATGACTGCTCCTGTCAGTAACAGAGCTCCACTTTTTTTCAATATAGATCCATGATAAGTCATGCATCCACGCTCCCTTCTGTCTCAATGATGTGTGTTAGTGAAACGGCTACATATGCTTTTGTCACATTCTAATAACATGTTAGGTATTCTTACAACACTCATATTTATCCAAAAAAACGTATACAAGTTGTATATAAGTGATTATTCCTTTCAAATACTCTTATTCTCATTTCTAAAAGAAATTTAGGTACTCATAATCGTGTTATATTTTATGACATTGAATTCGGACGGTAGTTAATCAAGTTAATAGTTCTTTGGGATATGCCAAGAAACGATAGGTATGAAATGATATAATGAAAGGATAGGAATGTAGGTCACAAGGTGTATGAAGAAAGGAAGAGATACGAATTGAAAACATTGGTACTCGCTGAGAAACCATCTGTGGCACGTGAAATTGCCAGAGTTATGGGGGCGCGTGATAAACATAAGAGCTATTTGGAAGGTCCTAAATATATTGTAACGTGGGCACTTGGGCATCTGGTAGGGCTGGCGGAACCTGAAGATTATGACAAGAAGTATGCAACGTGGAATCTTGAAGACCTGCCGATCCTGCCAGAGCGGGCGAAACTGAAGGTGCTAAGGGAAACGAATCATCAATATAAGGCAGTGCAGCAGCTTATGAAACGCCAAGATGTTGGTGAACTGGTCATCGCGACGGATGCCGCCCGGGAGGGAGAACTGCTTGCCCGTTGGATCATGCAAATGGCGCAGTGGAAGAAGCCCTTCAAACGATTGTGGATTTCTTCTCAGACGGATAAGGCAATCAAAGAAGGATTTGCTTCGCTGAAGCCAGGGAGTCAGTTTGACCGTCTCTATGAATCGGCACGCTGCCGGGCAGAAGCGGACTGGATGATTGGGCTGAATGTGACACGAGCGCTGACCGTTCGCTTTAATGCACAGTTATCAGCAGGACGGGTACAGACGCCAACCCTGGGCATGATCATGGACAGGGAAAATGAAATCAATGGTTTTCGGTCACAGGAGTATGAGACATTAACTGCAGATTTTGGAGGTTTTCAAGCCGTGTGGCGGGCCTCAGGCGGAGATTCACGCATCTTTGATACTCAAGATACCCAGGCATTGAAGAAACGAGTGGATGGACGTAAGGGAACCATTGCTCAGGTCAAAAAGAGTGAAAAAGTCGAGCCGCATCCTCTGGCCTATGACTTGACGGAGCTGCAGCGTGATGCCAACCGCAAGTATGGCTTTTCAGCCAAGCAGACTTCCAACGTCCTGCAGCGTCTATATGAGCAGCATAAGCTGGTTACATATCCGCGTACGGACAGCCGTTACCTGACATCGGACATGACAGGTACGCTGAAAGAAAGACTGGATAGTGTAGCAGTTGGACCGTATGCATCATTAGCGCGTCCCTTGCTGCGGAAAAATCTGAATATCACCAAACGAATTGTGGATGACAGTAAGGTAACGGATCACCATGCCATCATCCCAACAGAACAGACCGTGCTGCTGAATCAGCTGAGTCCAGAGGAACGAAAACTGTATGATTTGATCGTACGCCGATTTATCAGTCTGTTCTATCCAGCAGCCAAATACGATTCGGTAGCGATTACCGTTCAAGTGGGTGAGGATTCATTCCATGTTAAAGGTACAACGGTAAAAGACAGCGGCTGGCGTGAAGTATACGGCGGAGACTACAGTGACGAAGAGGATGAGCGAACAGACGAGCAGGCGGACAACGGCCACACTCTTTTGCCTGACGTGCAGCAAGGTCAGTCGGTTACCGTTCAGCGTTGCCATATTAAAAGTGGAAGAACCATGCCGCCTAAACGGTATACGGAAGCTGCATTGCTTGCGCAAATGGAGAAGCACGGACTAGGTACACCAGCTACGCGTGCAGATATTATCGAGAAATTGGTCAGCTCGGATACCATCGACCGCCAGGGCAACAGCATGCATCCTACAGGTAAAGGGAAGCAATTGATTGAACTGGCTGCTCCGCAGCTTCGTACACCTGAACTGACGGCACGCTGGGAGGCTGAACTGGAACGGATTGCCCGTGGACAGGGGAAACCGGGACCGTTTCTGGAAGGCATACGTTCAATGGCTAAAGAACTGGTATCCACTGTAAAAGGAAGCAAGGCGGAGTATAAACCGCATAACGTGTCCAACAGCCACTGCCCGGATTGCAATGCACGCCTGCTGGAGAAGAAAGGGAAACGCGGTAAGTTTCTCGTATGTCCGACTGAGGATTGCGGTTATCGCCGCTCGGCAGAGAAGCGTTTATCCAACCGTCGTTGTCCGCAATGTCACAAGAAGATGGAAATGAAAGAAGGAAAAGCGGGCCTCTATGTGCAGTGCCTGCCTTGTGGCATCACGGAAGCACTGGATAAAGATAAACAGCACGTCAACAAACGCGAACAGCAAAAGCTGGTCAAGCAGTATGCTAAGCAGGAATCTATCGGGTCTAATCTCGGAGATTTATTGAAAGCAGCTATGGAGAAAAAAGGGGAGTAATGCCCCTAAGAGTGTCTGTTACAAGTTGAATGGTTACTGGCGAGGTCGTGCTTATTAGACCGCTTCGCTCGGTGTCGTATAAGATCCCTCCTTTTCAGGCAACGTAAGCCAAGGAGGTGACATAGATGCCGCATAATAAATCAGAGAAAATTCATAACCAGCAGAATAAGGACAGTATCCGGGAGGAAAGCATCGGAGCACGTCCAACCAAGGCAGGCAAAAGAGTTCCCAGCTTGAACGGTATTCCCAAACAGGAGTCCTAGGTTCTAACCGGAACGGATGATTCCATACAACAAACTATGCGGCTCCCTTCTCGCGTTGATCATGTCCCTGCAGAGGACTATAATGGAGGAACAGGGAGATGTCCCGGGATAGGGGGACCGCTAGAATTATATGCAAACCGGACTCATATTGTGGTTTATATTTATTAACGTGGTAGGTTATCTGGTGATGTCAGATGACAAAAAACGCGCGCAGCGACGCCGTGACCGGACACCCGAACGGACGTTATTCCTGCTGGCGTTTATTGGAGGAGCACTTGGAATTTGGATTGCAATGTACCGGAAACGGCACAAAACCAAACATCCGAGCTTTATCATCGGGATTCCACTTTTGCTATTTCTGAATGCCGTAATCTATGGTTATTTTCTGAAATAGAACCTAGAGGTGGCGACACTGCAAAACCAGGCAAATGGTTCATACTGCATGAAGAACGTTTATAGGGTTACATGGTGGTGGATTTAGTTTTATGTTAGACCGAAGCTTCCAGCTTCGGAGTTTCTACATATAAGGAAGGGACGGGATTTACATGTTATTCTCCAAAATTTTAGTCGCTTACGATGGATCAAAAGCTTCAAACAAGGCACTTGATCGTGCCATTGAACTGGCTAAAGTGTCTCCGGATTCAGTCATTGATGTCATTCATGCCTTTGATTTCCCGCGCGTATTTATTGGAGAAGGACTCGCACCGCTGCCGCCATCTCTGAATAACGATTACTACAACCTGGCTGTGCAAACAACCGATGAAGCAAAAGAACGGATCAAAGCTGCAGGCGTTACAGCCAACGTAGACCTGATTCAAGGGGCCGCAGCTGAAGTGCTGCTTGATTATGCTAAGGAAAATGGATCGGATGTTATCGTCATTGGAAGTCGTGGACTAGGCGGCATTCGTGAATTTGTCTTGGGCAGTGTAAGCCACAATGTGGTGCAGCATGCTCAAGTTCCTGTATTGATCGTTAAATAATTGCAATAGATTATGAATTACAAATATGCGGTGAGCCGGCTGTCTTCATTCCATTGAAGAGAAGTCGGCTTTCTTTTTTGGGATGAAATGGAGATGAAGTTCAAAAGAAATACCTAAATCACGAACATTATATTTGTCAATATGTTAAATGTTCGTCTTTAAGTTGACATTAGCTGTAGGGGATTGTTAGAATGTTAGATGTGTCGATCAGGTGAGAATAAGGTCGAGTAGGAACGAAAGATGTACCAAGGTTGACCGAAATGAGTCGCTTGGATTGAATAGATATTTGCTCGTATAACGCCGGGGATAAGGCCCGGAAGTCTCTACCCGGAGACCGTAAATTTCCGGACTACGAGGAGATACGGCTGAGAGTCGCATGAATATGGATGCGGACAGCAAGCCCCCTTTTGGCATGCCCAAATGCGGGATACGTATTTCTTGGAGTCCGGTGTCCGGAGAAAATGTGATGTTTTCGCGGGTAGCGGATTTTTTTGTTTCAAAAGGGAGCACGTATGGCAAGAGTGGTTGTTATTAAAATAAGCTCAGACGGGAGTTGGATGTATTCATGTCAGTGCAGGTCGCTGTAATTATGGGCAGCAAGTCGGATTGGGAAACGATGAAGCATGCGTGTGAGGTGCTGGATGAACTGGAGATCGGGTATGAGAAAAAGGTCGTATCCGCGCATCGCACACCGGATCTGATGTTTGAATATGCCGAGCAGGCTGCCGGGCGCGGATTCAAGGTTATCATTGCAGGTGCAGGCGGGGCAGCACACCTCCCGGGCATGGTCGCTTCCAAAACGATGCTTCCGGTAATCGGTGTCCCTGTGCAGTCCAAGGCACTGAATGGTCTCGATTCCCTGTTATCCATTGTTCAGATGCCAGGTGGAATTCCTGTCGCAACGGTAGCGATTGGCAAGGCGGGGGCTACCAATGCAGGACTGCTTGCGGCCCAGATGATCGGTGCATTTGATGAGGATGTCCGTAATCGCTGCGAAGCTCGCAGAGAGCGCATCAAACGTGAAGTACTCGAAAGCAGTGATGAGCTATGAGTAATACAGAATTGAATTCTCCCGGCACGGCTGAACGCGTGCTGCTCCCAGGCAAAACAACCATTGGCGTTCTCGGAGGCGGACAGCTTGGACGAATGCTGACGCTCGCTGGGACTGCGATGGGGTACCGCTTTGTCACGCTTGATCCGGCGACAGACTCGCCTTGCGGACAGATTTCCCGTCAGATTGAGGCAGGATATGACGATGAAGCCGCAGCACTTGAACTGGCCCGTCAGTGTGATGTGATTACGTATGAGTTTGAAAACGTGGATGCAGGTGTTGCGGGCTTGCTGGAACGTGAATCCTATGTGCCTCAAGGTAGTGCGTTATTGTATACAACTCAGCATCGGTTACGTGAGAAACGAGCTATTGAAGCTGCGGGAGTAAGAGTAGCGCCTTATCGGGAAATTACAAGTAAGGATACAATGCAAGCAGCAATAAGCGAGCTTGGTGTACCATGCGTTTTGAAGACGGTAACCGGAGGATATGATGGCAAAGGCCAGCGAGTCATCCGGGAAGCGAGCCAAGCTGTAGCGGCTTACGAAGAGCTTGCAGCGACCGGAGCGGAACTGGTGCTGGAGCAATTTATCAAGTTTGACTGCGAAATCTCCGTTGTCGTTGCACGAAGCACGAGTGGAGAGATCAAGACCTTCCCGCCAGCGGAGAACATTCATGTGAACAACATTCTGCATGCCTCGATCGTACCGGCCAGAGTGGCTACGGACATACAGATTGAAGCGCAGAAGCTTGCAGCGGCCGTGGCAAAATCATTGCAGGCTGTTGGATTACTGGCGGTGGAACTGTTTGTCGCGGCGGACGGAAGGTTGTATGTGAACGAGCTGGCTCCAAGACCCCATAATTCCGGTCATTACACGATGGAAGCCTGTGCGACGTCACAGTTCGAGCAGCATATTCGTGCCATCTGCGGGCTGCCATTAGGAGACACTACACTGTTAAGTCCGGTCGTTATGGTCAATGTGCTTGGAGAACATCTGGAAGGAATCATCGCCAGAACGGGTCAACCTGATGCAGAAGCAATGGAACTCGGTGTTATTCCCAAGCTTCACCTATATGGCAAAGCCGAAGCGAAAACGGGACGGAAGATGGGGCATGTCAATCTGCTTTGTCAGGACGCTGAAGAAGGATTGCAATGGATTGAACAAACTAATATCTGGAGGAATACAAATTCATGATCGAACGTTATAGCAGACCTGAAATGAGAGCCATCTGGACGGAGGAAAACAAATTCAAGTCTTGGCTGGAAGTTGAAATTTGTGCATGTGAAGCTTGGGCGGAACTCGGAGTCATTCCTAAGGAAGAAGCAGCATTGCTTCGCCAAAACGCTTCTTTTGATATTGATCGCATCTATGAAATTGAACAGGAAACGCGCCATGACGTTATTGCATTTACACGTACGGTATCCGAGAGTCTGGGTGCAGAACGAAAATGGGTGCACTACGGACTGACATCCACGGATGTGGTAGATACGGCTCTGGGGTACGTACTGCGCCAGGCCAATGAAATTCTGGAACGTGACATCGTGAACTTTATCGAAATCTTGCGTGAGAAGGCCCTCGCTTATCAGCATACGCCGATGATGGGTCGTACACACGGGGTGCATGCAGAGCCGACAACCTTTGGTTTGAAAATGGCCCTGTGGCATGAAGAGATGAAACGGAACCTGGAGCGCTTCCGCCATGCGGCAGACAACGTGCAGTACGGTAAAATCTCCGGAGCGGTAGGAACTTACGCGAACATCGATCCGTTTGTTGAAGAGTTTGTCTGCGAGAAGCTGGGCACGAAGCCTGCGCCGATCTCGACACAAACCCTGCAGCGTGACCGTCATGCGGAATACATGGCTACCCTGGCATTGATCGCAACATCACTGGACAAGTTCGCTACAGAAGTTCGTGCATTGCAAAAGAGTGAATTCCGTGAAGTGGAAGAAGCGTTTGCCAAAGGTCAAAAAGGATCTTCCGCCATGCCGCACAAACGTAATCCGATTGGTAGTGAAAATATCTCCGGTCTGTCCCGCGTCATCCGCGGACATATGGTATCGGCATACGAAAACGTAACGCTGTGGCATGAGCGCGATATCTCGCACTCTTCCGTAGAGCGTGTTATCCTGCCGGATGCAACGATGCTGCTGAACTACATGCTGAATCGTTTCGGCAACATCGTGAAAAACCTGACAGTGTTCCCTGAGAACATGAAACGCAACATGGAACGTACCTTCGGTGTTCCATTCTCAGGACGGGTACTGACGAAGCTGATCGATAAAGGCTTCAGCCGTGAACAGGCATATGATACCGTTCAACCACGTGCTATGCAGGCATGGGAAGAACAACGCCAGTTCAAGGATATCGTGAAAGCCACACCGGAAATTACCGAAGTGCTCAGCGATGAGGAAATCGAAGACGCATTCAACCCGTCATGGCACCTGAAGCATGTAGACACAATCTTCAAGAAGCTTGGTTTGACCAACTAAAATTAACTCCAATAAGGCTAGAGAACGGAATGATGATGGACCAGCAAGGAACGGAGAGGACAGAGCAAATCTGTAGAAGCGAAGCGCTCGCCTTTATCCCCGGATTTATACTTTGAAAAAGTGAATCAATAAATCCGGGGATAACAGCGATCGAAAGATTGTTCTGTTATCGGAGTGGAGTGGTGCTCCATCGCGGTTCTGTCTATAGCCTTACATCTCCTGAAAGAAGGTGAGCCTCCATGGCACTGTCCACAGCGGCAGATCTCGTTAAAGTACCTCTGTTATATAAAGGAAAAGTACGTGAATTGTACGACCTGGGGGAACATTTTCTGATTGTGGTCACGGACCGGATTTCAGCCTTTGACTACGTTTTGGACCCGGCGGTGCCCGAGAAGGGCAATGTGCTGAATAAACTCAGCAGCTTCTGGTTTGAACTGACGAGCAAAATGATGGACAACCACGTGGTTCATACGGACGTGAACCTTCTCGGTGATCTGATCGTTGACCCGGAACTTCTGAAAGATCGCATCATGGTAACACGCAAAGCCGAACGCATTGATATCGAATGTGTCGTGCGCGGATACATTACCGGAGGCGGATGGAGACAATATGAGAAAAGCGGAGAAGTGAACGGTATCAAACTGCCGGAAGGACTTCGCAAAAACGCCAAGCTCGAAAGCCCCATTTTCACCCCGGCAGCCAAAAATGATGTAGGTCATGACGAAGATATCCCGATGGATCGCATGAAAGAACTGGTGGGAGATGAGCTTGCAATCGAGCTTCAGGAAAAAAGCCTGCGTCTGTACGAATTCGCCAGGGATTACTGCGATCAGCGTGGCATTATCCTCGCAGACTGCAAATTCGAGTTCGGCATTGTGGATGGCAAGGTCATCCTGATCGACGAAATCTTCACCCCGGATGCATCACGCTTCTGGGCCAAAGAAAATTACGCACTCGACATCGAGATCGACAGCATGGACAAGGAGCCGGTGCGTACCTATCTGGCAGGAACCGATTGGGACAAAAACAGTAAGCCTGATCCACTGCCACAAGCGGTGGTAGAGGCAACAACGGCAAGATACGTCGATATTTATAACCGTTTAACGGAAAAGTAAGTTTGAGCGAGCTGCGGGAAAGTTTGGCTTTCGATCGCTGTTGCCCCCGGAATGTTTTGATTTGAATCCTTTTTTCAAAAGGAAACATTCCGGTTGCAAAGGCGACCGCTTCGCTTCTCCAGCTCAAATCTTTCCCTCCGCCAGTGTCAAACTGGGGAGGAGGCAATTTAGAGGATTGGCTTCCTTCAGGTAGGGAAGACAGAAAAAGTTGCGAGATAAAAAACACTGGTTACGCATGTAACTTGAAGACCATTACATCGATTCACGTAATGGTCAGGCCTGACCATTACCCACCGTGCAACGTAAAAGATTTTAGCCTTTCAAAAAACGCCGCATGAACTAGCGGAGGGGCGGAATTGTTCTTAAAGGAGCGATAGCGTTCGCCTTTGTCCCCGGGTTTTGACCGCAGAGCGGTTCAAAAAAACCAAAAAAACCTGGGGACAACAGCGACCGGAAGAACAATCCGCCCCGGAGCAAGCTCCCAAAGCCCTTTTTTAACAGCATAAAGCATTTATCCCGTTCATTACTGAGGAGGAACATAGGATCATGATCAAAGCAACCGTCTATGTCACTATTAAGCAAAGCGTACTCGACCCGCAAGGAGTAGCCGTTCAAGGCGCCCTGCACTCGATGGGATTCAATGAAGTGGAAAGTGTACGGATCGGTAAAGTCATGGAACTGAACCTGGATACAACTGATCGCGCAGAAGCGGAAAAACGTTTGACTGTCATGTGCGAGAAGCTGCTGGCCAACACCGTTGTTGAAGATTACCGCTACGAATTGGAGGGTTAATCCCATGAAATTTGCAGTTCTTGTGTTTCCTGGCTCCAACTGCGACATTGACTGTTACAAGGCAGTGGAAGATGCCATTGGGCAAGAGGTTGATTATGTATGGCACACGGCAACGGATCTTTCGGCATATGACTGTATCCTGGTTCCGGGTGGCTTCTCCTATGGAGACTACTTGCGTTGTGGGGCGATTTCCCGCTTCGCACCTGTAATGAATGAGGTAGCCAAAGCTGCTGAACAAGGCAAATATATCCTTGGAATCTGCAACGGATTCCAGATCCTGACCGAAGCTGGATTGCTTCCGGGGGCGTTGATCCGCAATATGTCACTGAAATTCCGTTGTCATGATACGGTATTGAAAGTAACGAATGCAGATACGCCATTTACACGTGACTATGCACCTGGGGAAGAAATTATCATCCCGATTGCTCATGGTGAAGGCAATTATTACTGCGATGAGGAGACGCTCGCGAGTTTGCAGGCGAACAACCAGATCGTATTTACGTATGGCAGCAACCCGAATGGTTCCCTAGGCGATATCGCAGGAATCTGTAATGAGGGCGGAAACGTGGTCGGCATGATGCCGCATCCGGAGCGTGCGGTGGATTCACTGCTGGGCTCGGAAGACGGCAAACGTATGTTTACATCTATTTTGAAAGCATGGAGGGATCGGCATGACGCAGCAGCTATCCGGTAAGGAACCGACGGCAGAACAGGTCGCAGAACATAAACTTTACGCACAAATGGGCGTGTCGGACAGCGAGTATGAGCTGATCTGTGAATTCATGGGACGCAAGCCGAACTACACGGAAATTGGTGTATTTAGCGTTATGTGGTCCGAGCACTGTGCATACAAAAACTCCAAGCCGTTGTTGCGCCGTTTTCCAACCAGTGGACCGCGTGTCCTGATGGGACCGGGTGAAGGTGCCGGGATTGTAGATATCGGCGATAACCAGGCTGTTGTTTTCAAAATTGAAAGCCATAACCACCCTTCCGCTGTAGAGCCTTATCAAGGTGCAGCAACAGGTGTAGGCGGCATCATCCGTGATATTTTCTCCATGGGTGCAAGACCGGTAGCCCTGTTGAACTCACTTCGTTTCGGCAAGCTGGAGAGCGACCGCGTGAAATACCTGTTTGAACATGTCGTATCCGGTATTGCCGGTTATGGTAACTGTATCGGGATTCCAACGGTAGCCGGGGAAGTGATGTTCGACGAAAGTTATGAAGGCAATCCACTCGTAAATGCGATGTGCGTAGGCTTGATTGATCATGACAAGATCCAGCGCGGTGTAGCCAAGGGTGTAGGAAACCCGGTGTACTACGTTGGTCCTCCAACTGGCCGCGATGGAATACATGGCGCAACATTTGCATCGGTAGAACTGACGGAAGAATCCGAATCCAAGAAGACAGCGGTTCAAGTCGGCGACCCGTTCATGGAGAAACTCGTGATGGAGTCCTGCCTTGAACTGATCGACACAGGCATTGTGCTTGGTATTCAGGATATGGGTGCTGCTGGCCTGACATGCTCCAGTGCGGAGATGGCAAGTAAAGCGGGTAACGGTCTGGAGCTGTATCTGGATCAGGTACCACAGCGTGAAGAAGGCATGACGCCTTATGAGATGATGCTATCCGAGTCTCAGGAACGGATGCTGTTCGTGGTTGAGCCGAAGGATGAAGCCCAAGCGATGGAGATTTTTGAACGTTGGGGCGTGATCTGTGCGAAAGTCGGTAAAGTTACCGATGACGGACGTCTGAAGCTGTACCACCACGGCGAAGTGGTTGGGGACATGCCAGTAACGGCATTGGTGGACGAGTGTCCGGTGTACAACAAGCCATCTTCTGTGCCGGCTTACTACGAGCAAAGCGCTTCAATCGACACCCTGCGTTACGATGAAGTGTCGGATCTCGGCGGAGCGTTGAAACAGGTATTGGCTTCGCCAACGGTTGCAAGCAAGAAGTGGGTTTACGATCAATACGACTACATGGTTCGTACAAGTACAGCCGTTCGTCCGGGTTCGGATGCAGCCGTGGTAACGATTCGCGGAACACGCAAAGGTCTGGCAATGACAACGGACTGTAACGGACGTTACGTTTATTTGGATCCTGAAGTGGGTGGCCGGATTGCAGTTAGTGAAGCGGCTCGCAATATTGTATGTTCCGGTGCAGAGCCACTGGCGATTACGGATAACCTGAACTTCGGTAACCCGGAGAAGCCGGATATTTTCTGGCAGATGGAAAAAGCGGTAGACGGTATGGCGGAAGCTTGCCGCGTGCTGGATACACCGGTTATTGGTGGTAACGTGAGTCTGTATAACGAAAACGCCAAAGGCTCGATCTATCCAACGCCAGTGGTCGGTATGGTAGGTCTCGTTCATGATACGGATCATATCACGACCCAAGGATTCAAATCCGAAGGCGATGTGATCATCCTCCTCGGGGAGACCAAAGCGGAGCTGGGCGGCAGCGAGCTGCAATACGCAGTTCACGGCAAAACGGAAGGCCGTCCGCCGCAGCTTGATCTGAACACCGAGAAGGCGCTGCTCAGTACTGTACTTGAAGCGATCCAATCCGGACTTGTTCGCTCGGCGCATGACTTGTCTGAAGGCGGTTTGGCTGTGGCATTGGCAGAATCCTGCATCAGCGGCAACGTTGGTGCACAGGTGAATGTGGAAACTGCACTGCGTGCGGATCATGCACTCTTCAGTGAGAGCCAATCCCGCGTTCTGCTGTCCGCTTCGCCGGAGCAAGCAGGCAAACTTGAAGCTTTTGTACGTGAGCGCGGTGTACCTGTAGCTGTTATTGGACGTGTGGAAGGAAGCAACTTGACGATCGAATTGAACGGAACATCAGCCGTGAACGAACCCGTAGGAGGTTTGGCTCAGGTCTGGGAGGATGCGATTCCATGTCTCATGAACTGACGACAGGACAGTGGTGGACAGGCGATTATTATAACGAAGGGTCCGGTAAGGAAGGACTCGATAAACTGAAGGAAGAATGTGGCGTATTCGGGGTATTCAGACACCCTGATGCTGCTTCGCTCTCCTATTATGGACTGCATGCGCTTCAACATCGGGGCGAAGAAAGTGCAGGCATGTGTGTGAGTGATGGTACTCAGTTTAACTACCATCGTGGTATGGGTCTGGTGAAGGAAGTCTTCACCAAAGACCTGATGCAGACCTTGTCTGGTGATATTTCCATCGGTCACGTTCGGTATTCCACGAGCGGGGACAGTAAACTGACCAATGCACAACCCCTGGTTTTCAAGTATCGTGACGGGGACTTGGCTGTTGCCACGAACGGGAATATCGTGAATGCACCAACGATTCGCCGTGAGCTGGAACAGAGCGGGTCGATCTTCCAAACAACTAGCGATACGGAAGTTATTGCGCATTTGATTGCACGTTCATCGAAGGGTTTAGTGGAAGCAGCAAAAGATGCATTCCAGCGGATTGTGGGTGGTTATGCATTTCTGATCATGACCAACGACAAGCTGCTGGTGGCTTCCGATCCGCACGGGTTGCGTCCGCTGACGATGGGCAAGCTCGGAGATGCATATCTGTTCGCATCCGAGACGTGTGCACTCGAAACGATCGGCGCAGAATTGATTCGCGATATTGAACCTGGTGAACTGCTGGTGCTTGACGCAGATGGTCTGCACGAGGATCGCTTCGATCATCACAAACACCGCAAGGCACTGTGTGCAATGGAATATATTTATTTTGCCCGTCCGGATAGTGACATGAACGGGTCCAACCAGCATGCTGCCCGGAAGCGGATGGGTGGACGCATGGCGATTGAATCATTCGTGGATGCCGATCTGGTAACAGGTGTACCGGACTCCAGTATTTCCGCGGCAATAGGATACGCTGAGCAAACCGGGATTCCGTATGAAATGGGCATGATCAAGAACAAATACACCGGACGTACGTTTATCCAGCCTAGTCAGGAATTGCGTGAACAGGGCGTGAAGATGAAGCTGAGCGCGGTGCGCCGCGTCGTAGAAGGCAAACGCGTTGTCATGATTGATGATTCTATCGTACGGGGGACGACTTCCCGCCGGATCGTGAACATGCTGCGTGATGCCGGAGCAACGGAAGTTCATGTGCGCATTACATCGCCACCTTTCAAAAACCCGTGTTTCTATGGCATCGATACGCCTGACAGCCGTGAATTGATCGCCTCACAGCTGTCGGTGGAAGAAATTTGCCGTGAAATCAATGCGGACTCTCTGGCGTTCCTCAGTCCTGATGGACTGATTGCATCGATTCAGGGAGATAATCAGGATGATTACAAAGGCGGGCTCTGCCTCGCTTGTTTCGATAATGATTACCCAACCAACCTTGACTTCGGCGGCGAAGAGAAATTCGGCTGTAGCTGTTAGGAGATAGGCTTATGGGAAGGAAAAGCTATAATGAGGGCGATATTTTTCTGATCCCGATGCATGATGGACGGTTTGCCGTGTGTCAGATTGTATGTGCGCTGCGAGGCCGCTTCAAAAAGGCGTTTTCGTTCGGCGTGATGAGCATTCAGCGTGACGAAACCTTAAGTTTGGAAGATCGCGATTTTCTTGTCTATTCTTACATGCAGCGCAAGAGCAGCGTGATCTTCACCTCACCAGCACTTCTGAGAGATGGAACATGGAGAATTATCGGTAACCTCCCGATGACACCTGCGAAGAAGGAACTGCAAGTATTCCAGTGCGCCGGGAGTTTGTATGACGGAGACGAATTCATTCGGATGATTCCACCAGTAGAGTACAGCCTGTACATTACACTGGGTGTAGCTGGATTTGAATTGGTACAGAATCATCTTTTAGAGATGAGCAAAAATTAATAAATTGGACTATCCATTTACACAAAAACGGAGAGGACAGAAAAAACCTGAAGAAGCGAAGCTAAAAGCTTTCTGAAAGAAAGCTACATCGGAAGCATAGGCTTCGCCTTTATCACCGGATTTTCCCTTTGAAAAAAGGGAATCAAAAAATCTGGGGATAACAGCGATTGGAAGGTTATTCTGTCATCGGAGTGTTACGGTGTAAATATCTTTAGTTCAATTTATACAAGATACGAAGGGTGCGATGGTAGTGTCAGAAGCATATAAAAAGGCCGGCGTCGATATCGCGGCAGGTAATGAAGCGGTTGAACGGATGAAAAAACACGTGAAGCGTACCTTCCGTCCGGAAGTGATGACAGATCTGGGCGGATTCGGGGCCCTCTTCGGTTTGAACAAAGACAAATATGATGAGCCGGTGCTCGTTTCCGGCACTGACGGCGTAGGAACCAAGCTGAAAATCGCGTTTGCCATGGACCGTCACGATACCATTGGAATCGACGCTGTGGCCATGTGTGTGAACGACATTGTGGTGCAGGGCGCGGAGCCGCTCTTTTTCCTTGACTACCTGGCATGTGACAAAGTCATCCCCGAGAAGATCGAAGCCATCGTTGCCGGAATCGCTGAAGGATGTCACCAGTCCGGATGTGCGCTGATTGGCGGAGAAACGGCTGAAATGCCGGGCATGTACAGCGAAGGGGAATACGATATTGCCGGATTTACAGTGGGGATCGTGGACAAAGCCAAAATCATCAACGGTACGACCATCTCTCCAGGTGACACGGTGATTGGACTGGCTTCCAGCGGTGTACACAGCAACGGATTCTCGTTGGTGCGCAGACTTTTGCTGGAAGAGGCCGGGTTGGATCTGCATGAGGAAGTAGCTGAGCTGGGCGGCAAGCTGGGTGATGCACTTCTGGAGCCAACGAAAATTTATGTAAAACCACTCCTGTCCTTGCTGGAAAAGGTCAACGTCAAAGGCATGGCTCATATTACGGGTGGCGGCTTTATCGAGAACATCCCACGGATGCTGCCGAGCAGCGTCAATGTAAATATCGATTACGGCTCCTGGCCGATCCTGCCGATCTTCAACCTGCTGCAGGAAAAAGGATCGGTCTCGAACCGGGATATGTTCACCACGTTTAACATGGGGATCGGACTTGTGCTGGTCGTGAACGAAGCAGACGCGAGTGAAGCTCTGGAACAGCTGAAAGCCTCTGGTGAAGAAGCGTACATCATTGGACGTGTGACTGAAGGAGATGCGCGAGTAACCTTCACAGGAGCGGATGTTTAATGGCGAACTACCGAATTGCCGTATTTGCCTCTGGTGAAGGGTCGAACTTTCAGGCATTGGTGGATGCAGCAAAAAACGGAGGGTTGGATGCATCCGTAGACTTGCTGGTCTGTGATAAACCGGCTGCACGTGTTGTGCAGCGGGCCAAGGATGCAGGCGTGGATTGCCATCTGTTTACTCCGAAGAATTATGATTCCCGCGAGGCCTACGAGGCCGAGATCGTGGAAGTGCTTGAATCCAAAAACATTGACTTGGTTGTTCTTGCCGGATACATGAGATTGCTGACTTCAGTCGTAGTGGATCGGTACGCAGGACGGTTGATTAACATCCATCCATCCTTGCTTCCCGCATTTGCTGGCAAGGATGCAATCGGACAGGCATTGGAGTATGGCGTGAAAATTACCGGGGTAACCGTGCACTTTGTGGATGGCGGTATGGACACCGGGCCGATCATTGCCCAGCATCCTGTGCCGATTCTGCCTGGGGATACGGCGGAATCGATCAGCCGTTCCATTCATGCGGCGGAACAGCAGTTGTACCCGGAGGTTGTTTCCTGGTTTGCTCAGGGACTGGTCAAGTTGGAAGGCCGTCAGGTTACAGTGCGGAAATTGGATTGATATAAGGTGGACTACATTTACACATGAACGGAGAGGGCAGAAATAAACTGGAGAAGCGGAGCGTTCGCCTAAAAGCTTTCTGAAAGAACGCTGCACCGAAAGTATATGCTTTATTCCTGGATTTTCACTTTCAAAAAAAGTGTTCAAAAAATTGGGGAATAACCGCAATCGGAAGTTTGTTCTGACATCGTCAGTGGTTCATTGTAATAACATGCGTTCAGCTTATATAGTAGAGTCGAAAATTGGTACGCATTTTGTGATATTTCTCGGGAAATAAATCGGCTGTGTTTCGTCATGAAACGCGGGGCCATGGGACATTAAAGGAGGAGCATATTGTGAGTATCAAAAGAGCTTTGGTCAGTGTGTGGGATAAAACAGGCATCGTGGACTTTTGCCGCGAGCTGTCGCAAATGGGAGTGGAGATTATTTCGACAGGAGGTACAAGCAGCCTGTTGTCGAAGGAAGGCGTACCTGTGATCGGGATTTCGGATGTGACCGGATTCCCGGAAATTATGGACGGACGTGTCAAAACTCTGCATCCAGCCGTTCATGGCGGTTTGCTGGCTGTACGTGACAGTGAAGATCATAAACGCCAGATGGAAGAGAATGGACTGGATTATATCGATTTGGTAGTCGTAAACCTATACCCATTCCAGGACACCATTGCGAAGCCGGATGTAACCTATGAAGATGCAATTGAGAACATCGATATCGGTGGTCCTACCATGCTTCGTTCTGCAGCCAAGAACCATGCTTTTGTTAGTGTTGTTGTCGACACAGCAGACTATGGCAAAGTGCTGGAGGAAGTTCGCAGCAGTGGGGATACCACGCTGGAAACACGCAAACGGCTTGCGGCAAAAGTTTTCCGTCATACGGCGGCTTACGATGCGGTTATCTCTGACTATCTCTCCAACCTGAATGGTGATCCACTGCCAGAGCGTCTGACGGTGACTTACGAAAAAATCCAGGATTTGCGCTACGGCGAAAATCCGCATCAACAAGCGGCATTCTATCGTAAACCGCTTGCTGCTCAAGATACATTGACAACAGCCGAGCAATTGCACGGCAAAGAGTTGTCTTACAATAACATCAACGATGCCAACGCAGCATTGCAGATCGTCAAGGAATTTGTAGAGCCTGCTGTTGTTGCCGTTAAGCACATGAACCCTTGCGGGGTTGGCATTGGCGAAAGCATCTATGAAGCTTACAGCAAAGCGTATGCTGCTGATCCAACGTCCATCTTTGGCGGTATTGTAGCAGCCAACCGGATTATTGACAGCGACACAGCTGCCAAACTGAGCGAGATTTTCCTGGAGATCGTGCTGGCTCCTGATTTTACGCAAGAGGCACTGGACATCCTGACGAAGAAGAAAAACATTCGTTTGCTCAAAACGGGTGAGTTGAACGCAGCTCGTAACCGGGCGAGCCAATTCGCAGTGACTTCCATTGACGGCGGCATGATCGTACAACAGAGCGATGTGCATTCCATTGAAGCGAGTGAACTGAAGGTCGTTACAGATCGTGCACCTTCCGAAGAAGAGTTGAAACAGCTCCTCTTTGGCTGGAAAGTAGTTAAGCACGTGAAATCCAATGCGATCGTGCTTGCGGCGAATGACATGACCGTTGGTGTGGGCGCTGGACAAATGAACCGCGTTGGTGCAGCCAAAATTGCCATTGAACAAGCTGGCGAGCAAGCAAAGGGTGCTATTCTGGCATCTGATGCATTCTTCCCGATGGGCGATACGCTGGAACTGGCAGCGAAGGCAGGAATTACAGCTGTTATCCAACCAGGCGGTTCCATTAAGGACGAAGAGTCCATCAAAGTAGCGAATGAGTATGGTATTGCCATGGTCTTCACAGGCGTTCGTCATTTCAAACACTAAGAATCGAAACCAAAGCTTCACACGTTGATGAACAAGCGAATAGGCTTGTTCATCCTCATTTTCAGCACATTAGATCAATAATGAGCGAAATCTGGAATTCATGAGGGGGAACGGAACGAATGGATATTCTGGTAGTGGGCGGCGGCGGCCGGGAGCATGCGATTATCTGGGCACTGGCGAAAAGTCCGAAGGCGGGTAAGATTCACTGTGCGCCAGGAAATGCAGGCATTGCACAGCTTGCCGAATGTCACCTGGTGGCAGTGAATGAATTCGATAAATTAAAGGCCCTTGCCGTGGAACTGAAGGTGGATCTTGTGGTCATTGGTCCGGATGATCCGCTGGCTGACGGGATTGTGGATGCATTTGATTCCACAGGCATTCCGGTCTTTGGGCCTCGTCGCAATGCAGCGGAGATTGAAGGAAGCAAAACATTCATGAAGGATCTGCTGCAGAAGTACAACATCCCAACGGCAGCCTATGAGAAATTCGACAATTACGAGCAGGCTCAGGCTTATCTGAATGCACAGTCAATTCCCGTGGTCATCAAGGCTGATGGTCTGGCAGCCGGTAAAGGCGTAACGGTCGCTTATTCCCGCGAGGAAGCGGATCAGGCACTACGCAGTATTATGGTGGAGAAAGTATTCGGGGAAGCAGGAGCCAAAGTCATTATTGAAGAGTTTCTGGCAGGGCAGGAAATGTCCATTCTGGCATTTGTCGACGGCGAGACGGTTCGTCCAATGGCCGCTGCACAGGATCATAAGCCTGTTTACGACGATGACAAGGGGCCTAACACGGGTGGTATGGGTACATACTCACCACTGCCACATATCCCGAATTCAATTATCGAAGAGGCTGTTGAAACGATTATCAAGCCAACGGCCAAAGCCATGGTATCCGAAGGACGTCCATTCCGCGGCGTACTGTTTGCAGGACTCATGATCTCACCGGACGGCAAACCCAAAACGATTGAATTCAACGCTCGTTTTGGTGATCCCGAGACGCAGGTTGTACTTCCGCGCCTCAAAACGGATCTGCTCGACATTTTCTGGGCCACCGTGCATGGCAAACTGGCAGACCTGGAGATCGAGTGGAGCGAAGAGGCTGCCGTATGCGTGGTCCTTGCATCGGGAGGGTATCCGGGGCCGTATGCAAAAGGCGTAGCCATTGAAGGTCTGGATCAGGTCAGCGATGCTGTCGTCTTCCACGCAGGAACGGCACGCAGCGAATCCGGAGAATGGGTCACGAATGGTGGACGTATTCTTGGGGTTGTGGGTCTTGGAGCCGATATTGCCGAAGCTAGAAACAAGGCTTATGCCGAGGCGGAACGTATCCGTTTCGAAGGTAAGCATCAGCGATCTGACATTGCTGCCAAAGCTTTGGTGTAAATAGTTATTATGGAATATGGGGTCCGCCCGACGAATGCCTTCAGATTTGAAGCATGGCATTCGTCGAGCGGGCCTTTTTTGTGTTGAGTCATTCGATTAGAAATATGTTTCAGCTGGATAACTCCAAGGGTAGTAGTGTTATAAAATCGGTCTATTCTATACATAACTTTGTTAGGCATATAAGTAACTTATTACATGAATTAAGCCATTTGTGAACAAAATATTCATGAATATACGTGCAAGATAATCCAAACCATGACGTACAACTGGATGGTTTGATTCGGAACATGTTATACTTTTCTGAAACAGGAATGAACAAGAGGGGAGGTGGATATCTATTGGGAAGGCGATATTGTAAACTGTCCAAATGGAGAATTAAGGTGGAGTAAATCGGAGAAACAATCTAACAGCATGAGGGGCAGCCCTATTTTAAGTGAAGTGGTTTCTTAATGTGATTGACTTCATCCTGAATTCCTGTTTTGCAACTTACAAGGTCTGTGTGCAGCATATAGCAATCTTGTCATTATTGATTTTGATTTTATATATGCATACGCCCAATTTAACTACAATCAGCTGTGCGGCCGTTAACGGGGTTAACGAGCGCTGCTGTAACTATTTCTGGAGGTGAATCCCTGAGAATCGGGGAAATCATTGGACATAATTACCATCGTGAATTTAGCATTACTTGTTCTCTTGATTGCATTGACTGCTTTTTTTGTGGCATCCGAATTTGCGGTTGTTAAGATTCGTACATCAAGAGTGGATCAACTGGTTGCCGAAGGTAACAAAAAGGCTGTGCTCGCCAAGAAAGTTGTTTCCGATCTGGATTACTATCTATCTGCCTGTCAGCTCGGTATTACGGTAACCGCTCTTGGACTTGGAGCATTAGGTAAGCCGACCGTCGAGAGATTGTTATATCCGGTATTTGAGTACCTCAATATTTCACCGGCTATTTCGTCAGTGGCCTCCTATGCGATTGCCTTTATCCTCGTGACGTTCCTTCACGTGGTTGTCGGTGAGATGGCACCCAAAACCATGGCGATTCAATTTTCGGAGAAATTGACGCTGATGCTCTCGCCATCGCTATACTGGTTCGGAAAGATCATGTATCCTTTCATCTGGGCGCTCAATGGTGCATCCCGCGTCCTTCTGCGGATGTTCGGTGTGAAGCCTGCAGGACATGACCAGGCCTATTCCGAGGATGAGATCAAAATCATCATGAACCAGAGTTACGAAGGCGACGAGACGAATCAAACCAAGCTGTCTTATTTGGAAAATGTGTTTGTGTTTGATGAACGGGTCGCGAAAGATATTATGGTTCCGCGGACAGAACTTGTCACATTGGACCAGGAGATGACTTACGACGATATCATTCCAGTGCTCGATGAGCATAACTATTCCCGTTATCCAGTCATTGAGGAAGGGGATAAGGACCGCATTGTCGGCATGGTCAATGTCAAGAAGATACTGCCGGATATGGTTGCCCAGAAGCAATACCAACTTGCCGATTTTGTCCGTGAGATTCCATTCGTATCCGAGATTACACGAATCCAGGATGCCATGATCAAAATGCAGCAGGAACGTGTGCATATGGCCGTGGTGGTGGATGAGTACGGCGGAACCTCGGGTATTCTCACGATGGAGGATATTCTGGAGGAGCTTGTCGGTGAGATCCGTGATGAATTCGATGCCGATGAAGTGGCTGACATTCAGGAAACGGGAGAGAATCAATATCTGATTAACGGCCGGGTGCTTCTGGATGAAGTGGAGCGGCAGTTCGGATTGATTTTCGAAGGCAATGAGGAGATGGACACCGTCGCCGGCTGGATTCAGTTCCAGAAGGGTGTGGGTGTAGAAAATGGCGATACGGTTGTGCACGGTGATTATGTGTGGACCGTAGTGGACACCGACAACTATCACATTAAGCAGGTTCTACTTGAACGAGTAAATGGAGCCCAGGTCGAAGAAGCAACGAGCGATTTGGCTAACTAAATCCGTTTGAGTAATTAATATGGCTACGTAGTAGTGCAGGGAACGGAATCAATTCTGGAGAAGCACAGCGTTCGCGTTTGTATACAAATTTTGACCTCTTTAGATGTCTGTTTCATAAATTTATTAATCACATGATAACGAAGAGGACAGAAAAAACCTGAAGAAGCGGAGTGTTCGCCTTTATCACCGGATTTTCAACCCTATTAATTAGGAAAAGAAAAAATCTGGGGATAACAGCGATCGGAAGGTTGTTCTGTCATCGGAGTGGACCAATGTAAGATTCATCAGAAATTTATAACCATTAAAATGTTCAACTTGGAGGTGAATCCCTCACTCGAGGGAAATCATTGGACGGAATAATAGCATTGAATTTATTTTTAGTAGCCGTATTTATAGGGCTCACTGCCTTCTTCGTCGGTGCTGAATTCGCCATTCTGAAAGTGCGGATGTCACGAATTGATCAGCTGATCTCCGAAGGCAACAAAAAAGCGGTCATGGCCAAGAAAGTCGCACACAATCTGGACTATTACCTATCCGCATGTCAGCTGGGGATTACGATCACGGCTCTCGTTCTGGGAGCCTTGGGTGAACCTACGGTTGAAAAAATGCTTCATCCGCTGTTCGAGCGACTTGAAGTGCCAGCAGCAGTGTCGACGGTACTATCCTACGGGATTGCCTTGGCGATCATTACGTTTCTGCATGTGGTTATTGGTGAGCTCGCCCCCAAAACGCTGGCGATCCAATTTGCAGAGAGAATGACGCTTTTACTTGCACCACCGCTGTACTGGTTTGGTAAGATCATGAATCCGTTCATCTATGCCCTCAATGGAGCTGCACGGGTGCTGCTCGGGATCTTTGGCATCAAGCCTGCCGGACACGATACGGTTCACTCCGAAGAGGAATTGAAGCTGATTGTAGCCCAGAGTTACGAGAGCGGGGAGATCAATCAGACCGAGCTGGACTATCTGAAAAACATTTTTGCGTTTGATGAGCGTCTGCTGCAGGAGATTATGATTCGCAAAGAAAAAATTGTTACGCTGAACAAGGAAATGCCGCTTAATCAGGTCATTGAAGTGCTGAATCGGCACGAGTATACGAGATACCCAGTCATTGCGAACGGGGATGCGGCTCGCTTTATCGGCTTCATTAATACAAAAGAAATGCTGACCAGTGTGGCTGCAGGCAGATCATTCAGCATGGATGCCTACATTCATGACATGCCTGCTTTTTCAGAGAAATCTCCGATTAAGGACGTTCTGATCCAAATGCAGCAGAGTCGGGTGCATATGGCGAGCGTTCAGAATGATGAGGGTGCCACAATAGGTTTGGTTACGATGGAAGACATTTTGGAAGAAATCGTAGGGGACATCAAGGATGAATACGAACACAAAGATCTGGTGAATCCACCCAAACGATTGAAATTGACTTAAAAAGGACTCAAGAGAACAGGTTTCCGATTCTTTCGGGGACCTGTTTTTTGTGCGAAATTCTGCTAAGCAGGGGTTAACAACAGCAACGGTGCAACAATCTTAATTTTAAAACAAAAAGCTTGCAATTCGATCACCAATGGATTAATATAAATTTAAAGAATCTTAAATTAAAGATAAATAAACAAACAACAATGAATAACGAACCGCTACATTCAACCATGATAAAAGTAAAACTAAGGGAGTGGAGATTATGTTCAGAACTTCAGGTATCCATCACGTTACGGCTTTTGTAGATGATGCACAAAAAAATGTAGACTTTTATGCAGGGGTATTGGCCCTGAGACTGGTGAAAAAAACAATTAACTTCGATGCACCGGATGTCTACCATCTGTATTACGGAAATGAGGATGGGGCGCCAGGTACAATCATTACCTTCTTCCCGCACCAAAATGCCATGAGAGGTGTCATTGGTTCCGGACAGACCGGAGTGACGGTATATGCGATTCCGGTGGGAAGTCTGCCATTCTGGAAAGAACGTCTCGCTTCCTTCGATATTCCGTTTGAAAACAAAACAAGATTCGGTGAGCAATATATTCGCTTCTTCGACAAAGGCGGCCTGCTGCTTGAACTGGTTGAACGCGAAGAGGGCCAGCCAAGTAAATGGACATTCAACGGTGTAACTCCTGAGCATGCCATCAAAGGTTTTGGCGGCGCAGTCCTGTTCAGCCATGTTCCTGAGAAAACCACTGACGTGCTGGTTTCCATGCTCGGCCTGGAGCAGGTAGGGGAAGAGAATGGATTGATTCGCCTCCATGCGACCGGTGACATCGGGCAAATCATCGACGTTCAATCTACCGGATTCCAGCGGGGAATTGGTGGAGCAGGTACGGTGCACCACATTGCGTGGCGTGCAAAAGATTATACAGAGCAAGAGCAAATGCAGCGGGATCTGGAGAAAGCAGGCTATCATCCAACCCCTGTAATCGACCGTCAGTACTTCAATGCCGTGTATTTCCGGGAACCGGGAGGCATATTGTTCGAACTGGCTACCGATCCTCCGGGATTTGCACGGGATGAACCTCAGGAGAGCATGGGCGAGAAACTGATGCTGCCTGAATGGTATGAACCACAGCGTGAACAGATCGAGAAATTGCTGCCACCCATTCAAGTACGTGAGTGGAAAGGAGAGTCCAAATCATGACTACAACCAATACGATGAAACATATTTATAAAGCAGGTGCACAGCCGGATTCCCCAACGCTGCTGCTGCTTCACGGGACAGGTGGAACCGAGGACGATCTGGTAGGTCTTGGCGAATTGATTGCCCCAGGAGCAGGCATTCTGGGCGTACGCGGTAACGTGTCGGAGAACGGGATGCCCCGTTTCTTCCGCCGCTTGGCCGAAGGGGTCTTTGACGAAGAGGATCTGATTGCACGGACAGCGGAGCTGGGTGCCTTTGTGGATGCAGCGGCTGCGGAGTACGGGTTCGATCGCAGCAATGTCTACGCACTTGGTTACTCTAATGGTGCCAACATTGCGGCTAGTTTGATGTTCCATCAGGCTGACGCATTCAAAGGCGCAATTTTGCATCATCCTATGGTACCGCTGCGCGGACTCGAACTGCCTGATCTGAACGGATTGCCTGTTTTCATCGGTGCAGGAGAGAACGATCCGATTGTGCCGAAACGGGAAACGGAAGAACTGGCTTCACTTCTTAGCGGTGCAGGCGCAGACGTGAAAACACACTGGGAGCGTCAGGGCCATCAGTTGACCCGTACCGAGGCATTGGCTGCGGCAGCATGGTTTAAAGCCCAGGTGTAAACCTGATTATTCGATCCGGATAATGAATTTCGGCGCCAGTCTATATCGGCAAGACAACGGGACAGCTTGATCTGAAAGGATCGGGCTGTCTTTCTTTGTTTATCAAAACGAATGAATTACTGGTGTTATGTAAACGTTACTAACCGGGTAATCATTTGAATGCTTACTACATAAGCTTGTATGCTTAGTTAATATAGCAATGTAGCACCATCATGAACTGGAGGGGTTATTATGGAACGAAACATCAAGGAACTGGTACAGCAGATGACACTGGAAGAAAAAGCAGGCATGTGCTCAGGACTGGACTTTTGGCATTTGAAAGGAGTGGAGCGTCTCGGTATCCCATCCATCATGGTGACAGATGGGCCGCATGGCTTGCGGAAACAGGACGGAAGTGCGGATCACCTGGGCTTGACGTCGAGTGTGCCGGCGACCTGCTTTCCATCCGCAGTAGGCTTGGCCAGCTCTTGGGACACCGAACTGGCGCGTCAGGTTGGAGTGGCGCTGGGTGAAGAGTGTCAAGCTGAAGAAGTTAGCGTATTGCTGGGACCCGGCGTTAATATTAAGCGTTCGCCGCTGGGCGGAAGGAACTTTGAATACTTTTCCGAGGATCCACTTCTGTCTACACGCATGGCGACGGGCCATATCCAGGGTGTACAGAGTCAGGGCGTGGGTACATCGCTGAAGCACTTTGCGGTGAATAATCAGGAGGAGCGGCGTATGTCCATTGACGCAGTGGTGGATGAGCGTACGCTCCGTGAGATTTACCTTGCCAGTTTCGAAGGTGCGGTGAAGGATGGTCAGCCCTGGACGGTGATGTGCTCCTACAACAAGGTGAACGGTACATATGCAGGTGAAAATGAGTGGTTGCTCACCGATATTCTGAAGGAAGAATGGGGACATGAAGGTCTTGTTGTATCTGACTGGGGTGCTGTAAATGAGCGTGCAGATGCACTTTCCGCAGGGCTGGAGCTTGAAATGCCCGCAAGCGGCGGAATCGGAGAGCGGAAGGTAATCGATGCGATTGAGAACGGCAAGCTGTCCCTGGAGAAGCTGGACCGGGCGGTGGAACGTCTGCTTATACTCATCTTCAAGGCAGCGGATCAGAAGCGTAAGGGCGCTACCTACAATAAGGAGGAGCACCACCAGCTTGCCCGTAAGGTGGCATCGGAGAGTATGGTTTTGCTGAAAAATGAAGATCAGCTGCTTCCGTTGAAACGTGAAGGCAAGCTGGCGCTAATTGGAGCCTTTGCCCGTAAACCGCGCTTTCAGGGCGGAGGAAGCTCCCACATCAATCCGACCCAAGTCGATGATATTGTTGAAGAGATGACCCGACTTGCAGGAACGGAGACAGAGATCACGTATGCCCCGGGTTACCGCATTGAAGCGGATGATGTGGATGACCAGCTCATGACAGAAGCGGTTCAGGCTGCGCAGGCTGCGGATACAGCCGTCGTTTTCGTCGGTTTGCCCGACCGCTATGAATCCGAAGGATATGACCGCGCCCATCTGCGCCTGCCAGATAACCATATCCGCCTGATTGAAGAGGTGGCCAAAGTGCAGTCACGTATCGTTGTCGTGCTCAGCAATGGTTCACCAGTGGAAATGCCTTGGCTGCCGCAAGCGAAGGCTGTACTCGAAGCCTATCTGGGCGGGCAGGCTGTTGGCGGAGCGATTGCTGACCTGTTGTACGGCGAGGTAAATCCTTCTGGCAAACTGGCAGAGACGTTCCCTGCACAGCTGAGCCATAATCCGTCTTTCCTTAACTTCCCGGGTGAAGGAGATCGGGTTGACTACAAGGAAGGTATCTTCGTAGGTTACCGATACTATGACAAGAAGCAGATCGAGCCGTTATTTCCATTCGGCTATGGACTGAGCTATACGACGTTTGAATATACCGATCTATCGGTGGACCGGAATGAACTGACAGACCAAGATGAAGTTGAAGTGCGCGTGAAAGTCACCAATACCGGAGACAGAACGGGCAAAGAAGTCGTTCAGCTGTACATCAGTGATGTGGAAAGTACGGTGATTCGTCCGGTGAAGGAACTGAAGGCATTTGCCAAAGTGGAGCTGGAGCCGGGGGCTTCCGAGGTGGTTCGCTTTACCTTAAACAAACGGTCGTTTGCTTATTACAATGTGGATATGAAAGACTGGCATGTAGAGACTGGCGAGTTTGATATTCAAGTGGGCAGTTCTTCCAAGGACATTCATCTGATTAAACGTATTAAAGTGGAGTCCACGGCAACGTTCATTCCCACATACACACGGAATAGCACACTCGGCGACATCCAGCGCGATCCGGCAAACAAAAGGCTGTTGGAAAAAGCCATGCAGCAATTCCAGGAAGCCAGCGGCATGGGTGGCGATGATGCAGGTGAGCATGCGGATATGATGGCTGCCATGATGAAATATATGCCGCTGCGTGCCCTGGTCGCTTTCAGTGGGGGAGCGATGAGCGAAGAAGCCATGAATCAATTGCTGGATCAGTTGAATAGCAAGGATCATGGAATTAGGGCGTAGCCCATGATTGATAGGGTAAGTAAATGAAATGCAATAGGTAGAGAATACAATCGTCTTAAACGCCAGTTTATTGTGGACCCGATCCTTGTATGGATCGGGTTTTTGGTTTGCTTTTACAGGAGGAATTATCCTATACTTAAGTAATTGATAATCATTTTCAATTAGAGCGATAGGACTACAAATGACGATGTTTGTAATCAGGTCAGGAGGGGAGCATGAACGCTATTCATTCCAATCATTCGTATGGTTCAAGTGCATTTATCCACACACGAGATGGCCGCAAGCTTCATTATATGTCCAAAGGAAGCGGCAATCCGATTGTCGTTTTTGAATCAGGTATGGGCTTTTCCAGATCGGCGTGGGGACTCGTGGTGCCTCAAGTGGCTGAACATACGCAGTCTGTGGTCTATGACCGTTCTGGCCTGGGACGGAGTGAGGCCGACACGGAGCAGCGGAGTCTCCGCAGGCTTGCAGAGGATCTGGGGGATCTGCTGACTGCACTTGGGCCAGGTCCTTTCATTCTGGTGGGGCACAGCTGGGGAGGGCCAATCGTCAGAGCTGCGGCAGCTGGAGATCTGTCTCGCATTAGAGGACTGATCCTGGTCGATCCATCGGACGAGAACTGTGAACTGTATTTCTCCACTATGGCCAAAACCAGTTTTGCCGTGAACCGTTTCCTGCTTCCTTTGATGGCTCGTACAGGACTGTATCGGAAGATGGGCAGTAAGCCGGGCCAGGTTCAACCGGATGATGTTGCGCAGGATCACCAGGAGGAAGACTTCACTGTACAGGCATCACGTACCATGGCTGCTGAATCGGTGACGTTTCTGGATGATTTGGCCTCCTTACGGCATACTCCTCCTGAGCTGGGGAATCTGGAAGTGAGTATCATTTCAGGTACGAAAGCAGGAAAGGGAGAACAAAAAATAAGACCCGCCATCGTGTCGGCCCACCGCAAGACAGTCCAAGGGCTAGCGAACGGACAATGGATCGAAGCAGGCCAATCCGGTCATATGGTCACGTTTACCGACCCGCAGATTATAATTGATGAAATTTTGCGGATGGCAAATGATTCAGGCCTTGGCGCAAGCTTAGGTCAAAAGTGATACAATAACAGAAAAAGCAATGCTTGCATTGCCAACCAAGACAAGCGGAGTGTGGAGAAGAGATGAAACCAGTGGAACAAGAATCAACGGAAAACAAAAGTTCTGGCCATGCCGGTGTTGGCATGGAAGATATCGTACGGGCACATCATGTGCTGCGTGAAGTTATTGTAAGAACGCCTCTGCAGCGGGATGCTGTATTGTCGGCCAAATATAATTGCAATGTGTACCTCAAGCGGGAAGATCTGCAAGTGGTGCGCTCTTTCAAAATTCGGGGTGCCTACAACATGATCCGCAGTCTGACTCCGGCTGAGCTGGAGAAAGGCATTGTCTGCGCAAGCGCAGGCAACCATGCACAGGGTGTTGCCTTTTCCTGTAATGCGCTCGGAATCAACGGCAAAATCTTCATGCCGAGTACGACACCGAATCAGAAGGTCAAGCAGGTACGACGCTTCGGTGGGAGCAACGTGGAAGTTGTGCTGATCGGTGATACGTATGATGATGCTTATGCCGAAGCCATGCGTGCATGTGACGAACAGGGCATGACGTTCATTCACCCGTTCGACCAGCCAAAGATTATTGCAGGTAATGGTACAGTGGCGATGGAGATCATGGAAAGCCTGGATGAGAATGCAGATTACGTATTTGTTACGATTGGCGGTGGTGGACTCGCTGCTGGCGTTGGAACCTACATGAAGACGGTTAGCCCGGAAACACGCATCATTGGTGTGGAGCCTCTGGGTGCTGCTTCGATGAGTGAGGCCATGTTCCGTAAACAGGTTGTCACGCTGGATGATATTGATAAATTCGTGGATGGTGCTGCAGTGAAGCGGGTCGGAGATCTGACCTACAACATCTGCAGCAGCACGCTTGATGACATCGTGAAGGTACCGGAAGGCAAAGCCTGTACCACTATCTTGGAGTTGTACAATGAAAATGCAATCGTGGTCGAACCAGCAGGTTCGCTGGCTGTTGCTGCACTGGAGCAATACCGAGAGCAAATTATGGGCAAAACCGTGGTATGCGTAATTAGCGGCGGTAACAACGACATCGACCGGATGCAGGAGATCAAGGAACGTTCCCTGATTTATGAAGGTCTGAAATATTACTTCATGGTGAATTTCCCGCAGCGCGCAGGGGCTTTGCGTGAATTCCTGGAGGAAGTGCTCGGACCGAATGACGATATCACCCGGTTTGAATATACGAAGAAGCATGATAAGGAGAACGGTCCTGCCTTGGTAGGCATTGAGCTGATGTACAAGGAAGATTATCAGCCTCTGATTGAACGTATGAATCGCAAAGGCATTGCCTATACCGAGCTGAACAAAAATCTGAATCTCTTCAACATGTTAATCTGATGAAGGATTCCATGATGAAGCCGGATCGGAACGAGCCCCATCTCCAGCTGCGACCAGCACGCAGGGAGGATGCAGAACAGGTCATCCTGCTGCTCTATCAGGCGATAGGAGACATTGCATATGCGCTGGCGGGTGAGTCCAATCACGAGCAGGCGATGCAGATTTTGAAGCAGTTTTATATGCAGGAGGACAACCGGATCAGCTATCGCCATGTCACAGTAATGGAACACGGTGAGCACATTGCCGGTATTCTCGTAGCCTATGACGGTAGTGAAGCGGAACGTCTGGACCAGCCGATTCTGGATCGGCCTGGACGCAGTCAGGATGAGAAATTTGCCTTAATCAAAGAAACTCGTCCCGGCGAATATTATCTGGATACACTGTCGGTAAGCGAAACGTATCAAGGACAGGGTATCGGGCGGGCTCTGATGGCTGTTTTTGAGCAGCAGGGAAGGGAGCTCGGGCATGATCGTGTGGCTCTTATTGTCGAGCGTGATAATGGTCGTGCCTTGATGCTGTATGAACGGCAGGGATATACGAAGGATGATGTCATTGTCATTGCAGGACATGAATATAACCATATGATCAAGCCGATTCAGCAGGGTTGATCACACTGAAAAACCGTCACGGGAGCAACCTGTGGCGGTTTTGTTTTTGTAACGGATATATTCCTTAATGCGATGAATGGTGTTAGAAGCCGGTGTAGCCGCCAGTTGGCACTTTCTGCTCCAGCCACTTTTCCACGGCAGACGTCTTCTGGTATTTTGCTTCGGTTACCACGTCCATGAAGGCACCAAGCTTAGTCAGCAAGTCACTGTCCGCAGGTGCGTTCCGTTGTAAAACAGCCCTGTACCCTTTCTGGGCGTTGGCCACCATGGTGTTGGTTTCGTAATCAAACAGCGGTGTATTGTTCAGGCCATAAAATGTATACAGGGTATAATTGTTCAGCAAATTTCGTACCTGCTTGACCCGATTGGACTTCGGATAATCCTGCAGGAAACGTTCCTGATTCAATGCCCGGTTCAGGATTTCCTGATACCCAATGATAAGTGCGCCATCCTCAGCAGCCAGATTGCTGGTCTCGACCGCCATGATGTTGATGTACTGCTTGATATCCGGTTTGACATGCGAATTATACTTTTGAAAAGCCATATAATTCATGATCGGATAAAGGGAGCCTTCCAACATCACGAGACGATAGCCGCTATCCCGGGCTTCCTTCAGCAATGCGCGGAGTTCCGAGTCTTTGGTACGCTCCATCAGTTGGGTGAAACTGTCGTTCCACTTATATGCTTTGATCATCTTGTCCTGAACATTGGGAACCAACATGCGGTCCGTCATGGCTGTTAATCCCTTGATGCGGGCATTCTCCAACTGCAGCACCATTAGGGTCGCATGATGGGGTGTTACTTTATCGATATTGGATTCCAGATAGGTGTCAGCGGCGGATAAGCCGTTCTTTTTTTGGAGTGTGGATTGAAACGTGTTATAAATGGCGGTCGAACTGCTGGTGGTTACTTTGGCATCGGAATCGGAGGGCGCTGCTGCAGCCATTCCCGTTATACCCGCGGCACCGGACTGCATCAATACAGCAGCGGCTGTGGCTGTCATGAGCATGCGGAGCCCTTGGCGTCTGGCAGATGAGTACAATGATGTCATTAATGTAAACCTCCCATGGATTTTAAAAATACAAACTGAATGATTTTTTATACATTAACTCAATTTGCTACCGATGTTGTTTCGGAATAATGACAAAATGTTCTGTTATTTTTAACCTTTCGCAGGTAGATGGTGGAAGAACTTTTCTGCGAAAATATTTTTGGAGCGATTGGAAACTTTTGATCAGGTCCAGACGTCTTAGATGTGCACAGGAAATTACAGGAATATAATCAAGTGAAAGACGCTCTAATACAATTCAATTCATCTAAAAAGAGAATGGGGATATTTAATATGAAAAAAGCCGGAGGACGTCAAGTCAAAAAGGTCATGTCCGCACTGGCCGTATCAGCCATGCTGATGTCAGCCTTGCCAGGGGCGGTAATCGATGCAGCAGCGAGAATCAGTATCTACATCAATGATGCCGAGCTGTCATCTGCGCAGGCACCTGTCATGAAGGCCGGACGGGTATTGGTTCCGCTGCGGTCCATTTTTGAAGGACTGGATGCCACCGTGGGCTATACGAACAAAACGAAAACCATTACAGCCAGTCGTGGAGATCAAGAAATTTCACTGAAGCTTGGTTCCAAGACAGCGTACATTAATGGGGAAGCGGTCACGCTGGACGTGCCTGCGAGTACGATTAAGGGCAACACGATGGTTCCCATTCGCTTTGTGAGTGAAGCGTTCGGGGAGAAGGTATTCTGGAACTCCCGTAATCAGCGGGTGGATATCAAAACAACGTCCACGCCTCCTGTTGATGACACAAAAGTTGCGGCATGGAACATCTATGGATCCGTTTCAGGAAGTAATGGAGATGGACGGGATCTGACGGTCAGCTTTACGCGTCCTACATCCGAAAAGGCTGTATCCGAATATCGCATTATGCTGGTGAAAACCCGTGATGTCAACAGCTTCAACGAGTCTGCAGCATCGGCTGTACCATCCGGCAATTATACTTCGGTTTCTCCAAATGGCGGTAACCCAAAATTGACCTTGAATGCTCAGACGCGTGACGTTAACGGGGATTTGCTGAATACGAGTGAAACCTATCGTTTGTATGTCCTGACCATGGGCAACAGCAGTAATAATTACAAAAATGTACTTGCGTGGTCTTCCCAATCCCTGAAATTAAACAATGTAAAGACAACAGTTCAGCCTGTCACCAGTCTTCGGATTGCCGATATCAGTGACTACGGGGATGGCCGTGATCTGGAGATTAACTTCAATCAGCCAAGCAGCACCTCGAATATTACGTATTATCGTGCATTTGTCGTCAAAGCGAAGGATGCTTCATCATTCAATCTGACTGCAGCGAATAAAGTGTCCAGCTCGAACTCAACGATTATCTATAAAGGCAACAACACAGCGGTTAAAAGTCAGCTGACTTCTTCCACGCGTGATACGTCCGGGGAATTAATTCGCAGTGGCACCGCCTATGTCGTATACATTATGTCGGTCAGCTCCAATGCAGCAGCTGCAGATCACAAGCTGTCATCGGTATCCTCTTCCTTAACACTGGGTGTGAATACGGCAAAAGCGCCAGTTATTACGCAAGTGAAAGATAACTCGGATTATGGAGATGGTCGTGACATTCAGGTGAGTTTCAACCGTTCATCCGATGAATCCAAGGTAGCGAGCTACCGTATCTTCGTAGTTCGGAACTCGGTGGCCGGCAGCTTCAATCTGACGACGGCAAGCAATCTGTCTTCCAGCCTGTACTATACCGTGAACAAAACAGGCAGCAATATTACCACAACGTTACCTTCATCAATGAAGGATACAAGCGGGTATAACGTAACGAATCTGCAGGATTACCGGATCTACGTCATGGCTGTGGGCAATCAGCAGAACGGATACATCAATGCCCTGTCCTCTTCCTCCAACTTGCTGAGACTGACGACGAACGGAAATGCAGGAGCTGTCAATAATCTGGCTGTCACGGATGTGAGCGACTACGGCGATGGGCGCGATCTGCGGGTTTCTTTCAACAGAGCGTCGGATGAGTCGAAGGTTGCGGTCTACCGGGTGTACGTGGTTCGTTCCGGTAACGCAGGAAGCTTCACACTGAGTGCGGCTAACGCTTCGAACAACTACTATCAAGTGAATAAAACAGGTGGTAACCTGTCGGTTACGCTGCCAAGCAGTATGGTGGATACGAATGGGTACAGAGTTTCCAATAACGTGACTTATCGTGTGTTCGTCCTGTCGGTAAGCACAAGCGGCAACTCCAGTCAGAACGCGTTGTCTTCGTACTCGTCACAGATTACATTGACTCCAAATGCAGCGATAACAGCTCCAAGCAACGTAGCGGCAAGCGATATCGGTGATAATGGGGATGGACGCGATCTGCGCGTAACCTTTACCAAATCGGCGGATGAGGCCAATGTGAATCACTACCGGGTATTTGTCGTGAAATCCACGAATACCAGCTTCAATCTGTCGGCTGCAAATGCAGTGAACAGTGCGAATTATACGTATGTCAGCAAGAATGGAAGCAATCAGACTGTGAACTTCACCAGTAATACGAAAACAGTGGATGGCAGTTCAATTGTAAATGGTGTGGGTTATCGCGTGTATGTCATGGCGGTGAACGGTAACGCTTCTCTTGCGAATGCATTGTCATCAGGCTCCAATGTAATTACACTCGCATCCAATACGGCTGTTGGCGCAGTGAATAATGTGAATGTAACGGTGAAAAGTCAAGGGCAAGCAGGAAACGCGTCGGATGTCACCGTGAACTTCAGTAAACCAACAACAGACAGTGGTATTGCAAATTATAGAGTATTAATCGTTCCATCTGGTCAAGTCACTGGATTTGATCTGAATTCTGCTCTCGGCATCAGATCGTATGTTCAAATTTCCAAGAATGATGCTGGCAATCCAATTCAGTTGAATAATGGTCACGCTGATATCAATGGTAATGCTCTTGTCGTAGGTCAAAAATACAGAGCATTTGTTTTGTCCGTATCCGATAGTGGTACGCGTGCTTCCAATCTGTCCGGTGCTTCCAACGAATTCAGTATTCTGGCCAAACCGGCAGAGCCTGTTGCTGTTCAGGTAGCAAATATAACGAAAGTTGAGAATGCCAGTACAGCTACGGATGCAGGCCTGAAGGTTACGTTCACTAAACCATCCGATGATAAAGGGATTGGCGAATATCGTTTATTTGTAGTAAAAGCCCAAGACAGTCTGGATTTGCCCTCTGCGAACTCAAACAGTTATTCTACAAAGGTTTCACCAGGAGAAATTTCTTTAACTAAGGATACGCTGGATTCAAGTGGAAAGGTGATCGAACTAGGAGTAGAGTACAAAGTGTATATCCTTTCTGTAACAAGTGATCCGTCGTTATACACAAGTGTTCTCTCTGCTCCGTCTGGTACAGCTAAACTTGATGCAGCTCAGGCTACCCCAGTGATACCAACTCCAGATCCGGCAGTTCCAACGACTGACCCAAATGCCGGTTCGACTGATTCTGCTCAAAGTACCAGCACTAATCCGACAAACTAACCTAGTTTATAAATTGAGCCATTGTATTGAGAGCTCCCTTACCAATCTAATTGGAAGGGAGCTTCCTTGTTAGTAGCTCAACTCTTGTCGTCAAAAGGGTTCTCTAGGCCGTTGCTTGCCCCACCTCAGCAGGGGGATAATAGAAGGAAGAAGCGCTTGATCCGAAAGGAATGATGGAATGCTTGCATTTCGCTTGACCGGGCTGCCGGATTCCCGGCTGCCTCTGTATCTGTATAGCATTGGAACACACGAGCAGAAAGTGCAGCTCCGGCCGGAAGGATATCCGGTGCACCAGCTATTCCTGTCGCGCAGTGCCGGAGGCGAACTCAAGATTCCGGGTAAGGGGTCTTGGCCCGTAGGAGCAGGTCAATTGTGGGTAGCTGAACCTGGGGTTGCCCATGAATTTTACCCGCTTTCCAGAACAGATGGGGAGCTCGGATATATCGGCATTGGCGGCAATTCAGCCGGGTCGGTGCTTCAATCGGCCGGGTTACTGCATGAGGGACCAAGAGCCTTATCCGATTTTGAACAGTTCTGGTCGAGAATGACGGATCTCTGGCATGGGCTGGACGATGGGAAGTCTGGCGTCTGGAACACCTCACTTATCGTTTACCAGCTTATTTTGGACATCGCGAGGTCCGTATCCACGATTCGGGAGAAGGCAGACCTGTCTGGAGTGGTTGGTGTTCCCATGTCACCTGGTCAACGCGAGTCCGATCAGGGGAGTGGGGCATTTACCCGTGCGGTCTCGTTGATGCATGCCCATTATCAGGATGATCTGTTGTTAAAGCATGTGGCAGAAGCAGTGGGTTACTCCGTGCAGCATCTCAATCGTTTGTTTCACCAGCGCGAGGGCGTGACCGGGCATCAATATATGCAGCGATTGAGATTGCAGAAGGCATCCGAATGGCTGGACAAGCATCCACGCGCAAGTGTGAGAGAAGCGGCAGAGACGGTTGGCATGGAGGTTAACTATTTTATCCGCATGTTTAAACGGGAATTCGGTGAAACGCCTGGCAAGGGGATCAAACAGCGGAACCAGTCCAGTGCTGAAAAAAATGACCCGGATGTGGCGCCAATGCTCTGAGAAAGGGAACTTTCGAGGATAGGTGTGAAGAAAAGATGAGTAATGAAGAAAGGGGCCATCATGGCCCCTTTTTAGGTTATTTCTTTTTCTGCCCGAAGAGCGGTCTCAGTAGAGCAAGCCCCACGATACCAATCACAAGACTAACCCACGGGGCTAAGTAAAATACCGGAAGACTGTCCCGCAGCGGATAACCGACGAACAGGACCAGAACAACAATGACAATATAGATCGCAATGCCTTTCAGGTTAACCTGGGGCTTGGACGTCATATCCTTACCCTGATCATCCGGACGTTCCGCCAGGCGGCGAAGCATCTCAACCAGTGCAATCCCGCCAACGGCTGAAATGATAATCGAAAACAGACTGATATGGCTGAAGGGTTCCGTATCTCCACCGCTCCAACCGATAAATAGCCCGGCTGCGCCCTGAATGAGCATGACAAAGGAAATGGCTGCCCAGGCAATCATCACATACCACTTGGGTGTACGATTGACTGGACCGGAAGCTTCTCCGTTCACATTCTCATCGTCCTTAGAAGTTACAGCTGGCTTACCCGGTTTATCGGCTTTCGATTTGTTGGATGGGTTCTTACCAACGAATGCTGTAGAGGAACTTGAGTTTCCTGTTCCTGCATTTGCACTAAGGCGTGCGTGTATATCCTGTTCCAGGTCCGCTCCGTATAATTCCCGCGCGGATTGTCCATCCCGCTGAGCCTGTACAATAGCCTTTCCTTCGGACAGAATCCACTCTTCCTGGGTTCTTTCATCTGCGTTGGTACGGCGGGCAATGCCGCTAATCTGGTCGAACAATTTTACATTTTCGGGCGTCATCCGGCTCATCTCGGTCATTTGCCGGTTTTGTATTTCTTTAAGCTTCTTATAGGAAATCCCCAATGATTGCTCCCCCTGTCTGAACACGTTACAGATCACCAGTTTCCTGAAGACCCTGACGGTATTTTAGTATACGGGAAGGGCTCTCGTTTCGCAAAGTCATTCCTTATAAAAGAGCTGTTTGTGATGTATCCACAAGTACACGCAAGCCAGAATGACACAGGTACATAACAACACCAGCTTGCCGTGGGCATGTATCCAATCGATTAGAAATTCCATGAATTCAATCCCTTTCGCCGGAAGGAATCCGAGGTTCATTTTGCATGTACATATTATCGGTTAATTTCCCCATTTTTCCTGTGAAATATGCATAGGCTGAGTCCATATCCAACGATTGTGTGAAGAATGAATAAAGGCTGGCCGATTCCAACACAATAGTAGCATTTCAAACGAAAAAAACCACGAATGGGAGTGTGCAGACATGAATCAAGCCAACAATAAAAACAATGAATTAACACGGAAGCTGCTGCTGAACAGCAACTCCCGCGGTGTAAAGGATGAAGTGGTTCCCATGGGACAGGGAGCTGTCGACGATACCGAATTCGCAGTTGAACTTGGCGAGGGGCCCGACAAGACGGGCAGCTTCTGGGAAAGTTCCGATTTTGCCCGTGAGCATCGCTGGGAAGGTCAGGTCGAGACCCATGAGATGTTCCGCCGGAGCTATGAATAGCACCTTGAATCCGTAATTACCCTGCAGTATGGAGCGTAAAAGAGATGCAAGCCCCCCCTTCAGGCAGGTTACTGGCGCATATGGTTCCGCCGTGCTTCTCCACGATGCGTTTGGCTGTGAACAGGCCCAGCCCGGTCTGTCCCTGGTGGCCGTGATAGAACTGGTCAAACAAATGCGGCAGATCCGCATCGGTAAAGCCTGGACCCGTATCGCAGACGGTAACCTGCATGATCTGAACATCCTGTATATCCACATGTATTCTGATTTCCCCTTGAGGGGGTACATAACGCAAGCTGTTAGCCACCAGGTTATCCAGCACCTGACCAACCCGCTGTACATCCAGTTGCAGAGGTGGAGAGCTATCCGCTCGTCGATCCACAAGTTTGAATGCCAAGTGCACACGTTGACTGGAGCACAGGAAACCCATCTCCCGCTGCTTCATTTCCCAGAAGGAAGAAGGATCAACCGGTTCACAGCGAAGCGGAAAATAATCAAAATCGGTACCTGCGGCTACGGTCATATCCTGAATGAGCCGATTTATTCGCTTCACATTATGGTCAATGACGTCCAGATGACTGCTCATGCTTTCGGTAGTATGTACAACATGTGCGGGTGAATCCTTAAGCAGTTCCACATGACCCTGAATCACCGTCATCGGCGTGCGGAAATCATGGCTGATCGCGCCCATCAGCTCACTCCGTTCCTGCTGAAGCTTCCATTCCCGGGTTAAGGCGCTCTTCAGTTCCTTGCGCATATCCTCGAAGGAGGCGGAGAGAAGCCCGAGTTCATTGGGGGCGTGGTTATCCAGAGTAAAGTCCAGGTCCTGCCCCTTGATGCGTTTGGAAGCCAAAATGAGGTCCTCAATCGGGCGATTTACATTGCGGCCCACTCTTCCTGCCACAAACCAGGTCGCTGCCGCAATATAAACAAAGGGAGAAGCCAGCATAAGTAAGAGAAACGTATTCGTCCAGACGGGCGATATAGAAGGGGAGGGGCTGGTTTCCAGCCTGTACTGGAGGATGAGAGCCCCGGAATACATGCCTTGATCTCCGCTTAGAGGCGAGATGAGCGTAACCAGTCCGCCGAATCCGAGTGTGCGATCTGTGATCGTCTTGCTGTTCAGCCTGCTTAGCAGGTCCGTTTCATTCTCCACGATCTGTTCCTGAATCGTTCCGTATCTTCTGCTTCCGTGGGTATCCACAATCTGATAGGTGATGCCTTCCGGTGGCAGCAGCTGTTCCAGCTTGGCCTGATTGGCCGTGTCGGTCCACTGGATCTGATGCTTCGCCTGCTCCTGCACAGTGTGCTGAATGTCGGGAATTTGAGACTCATAAAAATTGGCTGGCTGCAGCCATTGGTTGGAGAAGAGGAACGATATGCCCGCAGCCCAGGTCAGAAGTGTCAATACGATGCTGATCCCCATAACGAGTACAAATGCCCAGACTAATTGTTTTTTGATCGGCCAGCGTTCCTTAATCATCGCACGGGCTCCCATTTGTACCCGACACCCCATACCGTCGAGATATACGCATGATCCGGGTCGGCTGCTGCCAGCTTGGCCCTTATTTTTTTGACATGTTCTGTGATCGTGGTCGTATCTCCTGTTGCTTCGAGGCCCCATATGCGGTCATACAGCTGTTCCTTGGAGAAAACCTGCCCAGGGTGCGTGGCCAGCAGTTCCACCAGATCATACTCCTTGAGCGTGAGCGGAATGGCATGCTGCATGATCGTTACCGTGCGTCCCTTCAGGTCCATTTGCAAGGATCCGTATCTGTAAAACGCAGGCTCATTCACGCGCGGCTGAACGCCATCGCGACGGGAACGGCGCAAGTGGGCAGCCACTCTTGCTTTCAATTCCCCAAGACTGAACGGCTTCGTCATATAATCATCTCCGCCGATGGATAACCCTTGAATCCGGTCCATTTCGGCCTGTCTCGCACTGAGAAAGAGGATGGGACAGCTCACCTCATCCCGAATCAGCCGGCAGAGCTCGAATCCGCTCATGCCGGGCATCATAATATCCAGCAGGATCAGATCCGGCGGATCACCGAGAAGCTGTAATGCCTCGGTGCCACTTGATGCAGTGGACACGTTATATCCTTCCTGCGTGAGCGTCTGATGAATCAGAGCCACAATATCCTTTTCATCATCTACAATTAAAATAGTCTCGTTCATGGTGATTTCCTGGCAGTCGTGTTCAAGGCTGTTACTCCTTACTGCCGTCTCCGTTTCCTTTTGATATATGAGTTTCTATTGTACCTAAAATTTCCATGTTCGTAAAAACAGAATGCATAGAAGAATTCGATTTCTTTTCATTCAATCAGGGCATATTTTTGCCGATACATTGAAGATACGTTCGAATTCTAAAGATTTTATAACGTTCGTTTGATAAATGGAAAATAGCCTCTTGAACAGGTTGTTTCCTCACGTTGACTTGAGGTTCCCAGGATGATATTATACTACTAACATCTTAATACACATTAAACATATCGGATTTATATACAATTAACCAATGAACGAGCAAAGGCAAGAATGGAAAGGGGAAATTAGCATGGAGCGTCAGATCAGTATCCGTCATGGGCAGGAAGAACTAACAGCTACAATTCATTATCCCGTGGTTAGGGATATCAAGGAGGGTAATCACCAGCAGCGAGTGCCTTTGGCAGTCATTTGCCACGGTTTCGTTGGCAGCCGGATTGGCGTGGATCGCCTGTTCGTGAAGACCGCACGTGAACTGGCTGAGGATGGATACCTGGTACTGCGCTTTGATTACATCGGCTGCGGGGAGAGCAGCGGTGAGTATGGAGCTGAAGGGCTGGATTCCATGATTGCGCAGACCCGTTCCGTGCTGGATTACGCGGTGAACTGCAGCGATGTGGACCCAACCCGTGTGACATTGATTGGTCACAGTCTGGGCGGAGCAGTTGCTCTGCTCACGGCCATCCGTGATAAACGTGTCAAGAATCTGGTCATGTGGTCTGCCGTGGGATATCCGTTCAATGACATCGTGAAGATTACGGGGCGTGAGGTGTACGATCTGGGCGTGAAGCAGGGCTCGGCTGATTACCTCGCTTACAAGTTCACTCCGGCTTTCTTCGAATCACTGGCTGAGCATCAGCCCTTCCAGGAAGCTGTCAAGTTTAACGGCGATGTTCTGGTCGTGCACGGAACGTCGGATGACATCATTCCCGTAGACTATGCTTTCCTGTATCAGAAGGTATTCTGGATGCGTCAGGAAGGGCGCTGCGACAAGGAGATTATTTTCCAGGGTGATCACACCTTCTCTTCCGGCAAAGAGCGGGAACAGCTGATCTCGCGTACCCGGGAATGGCTCGGTGAACGTCAGAAGATCGAACAGGATTGGCAGCACTGGATGATTTGATGGCTTGGAGGACGCCTGAAGCAATCAAACACACAGTGAAGTGGAGAACCAGAACTGTGTGATTGGGCAGTTTCGGGATGTCAGCTTGGAAAAGCGTCTTCTACGCGGTAGAATAGAGGAGTAGTATAGAAGCGTGACCATTCTATCGTGTCTGGAGGTTGGCAGCAATGACATTACCCGCATTTTTCATTGCGCATGGTTCTCCCGCTCTGGCGGTAGAGAGCAATGACTACACTCGATTCCTGAACCAGCTTGGCGACAGGCTGCCGGCTCCAAAAGCCATTGTTGTATTTACGGCGCATTGGGATTGTCCCGAGCCTTCCGTGACAATGGACGATACACATCAGACGTTGCATGATTTCTACGGATTTCCCTCTAATATGTATACAATTGATTACCCGGCGCCAGGACAATCTGAACTCGCGAGTGAGATCTGCGCCCTCTTTACCCGCAGCAATCTGGCGCATCAGCCTGTTCGGGGCAGAGGCCTGGACCACGGAGTGTGGGTGCCGCTGCTGCATATGTATCCGGAGGCAGATATCCCTGTCGTTGTCGTCTCTGTAGATTCGCTGCGCTCACCCCAGGAACAGTATGATATTGGCCGGATGCTTGAGCAGCTGCGTCATGACGATGTGCTGATCATAGGCAGTGGCGGTACCGTTCATAATCTGCGATTACTTGGTGACAACGAAGATGAACCGCAGGATTGGGCCGTGGAGTTCGATAATTGGATGGAAGAACGGCTGCAGAAATGGAATACAAGAGAGCTGTTTCAATATGACAAAAAAGCTCCGAATGCCCGGACTGCAGTTCCTTCATATGGAACAGAGCATTTGGCACCCCTGTTCTACGCCATGGGCACAGCAGACATGTCCCGAAAGGCGAAGCGTTTATTCCAGTCTTACCC
This sequence comes from Paenibacillus pabuli, assembly GCF_039831995.1. Taxonomy (NCBI): domain Bacteria; kingdom Bacillati; phylum Bacillota; class Bacilli; order Caryophanales; family Paenibacillaceae; genus Paenibacillus; species Paenibacillus pabuli. The sequence continues at coordinate 3,469,044 of NZ_JBDOIO010000003.1, read as the reverse complement.
ATATGGAACGCTCAGTTTGAACTGCTGGCAATTCGGTGACGGCGTGTAACTTGGAGCAGACAAGAGGGATAGCTGTACAATACAGCCCTCTCTATATGATGACATTCAGACATGAACCACTTATGCATAATAAAAAAAACAAAAAGGTTCCTTCGCCCAGTAATATTGGCGGAGGGAACCTTTTTTTTGGTGTAAGTCTATATATCTATTTCCGGATTTCGAAGAACTCGCAATCTGTACGGGAATGATAGGCAAGTTCACTGACACTGGACTGGACAACAATCGTTTTGCTGTCAAAACGGATAATGATACCACCGGAATCAATCTGGTGGTTATCCTGAAAAACCCGGACTTTGTACTTCATATCCATGGCTTCCTGGAAATCGGCTTCAGTCTCAAGACGGCGTTGAGTGGGCATGTGGGGGACTCCTTTGGTTATAATCTATATGTTCATCATAATACGTGATTCCGTGCAGGGGCAAGTCAGGCATGAAAAAGCCCCGTTCCCCGGGGGATGGGGAGCAGGGCTGTTATGGTATACTGAACGTTACGCTGTTTTTTGAGCTGCATTTATCGTTGTTGTATCTTTGGGGTGATTCCCTTTGCCACGGCTGAACAACCCGCGAAGGTAAGGCAGTACCCAGTGATCTAGACCGATTTTACCAGCATTGGCACCAGCGACGACGAGGAAGATTTGCATCAGAACCAGTTGTGCATTCGTGCTCACTGTACCCGAGAAGAGGAACGCGAAGTTCATCACGAGGGCCATCAGTGCAGCCAGTGTTGTGAAGCAGCCAAGGATGAGACCAAGACCTACCAAGAATTCGCCGAGAGGGATAAGGAAGTCGAACAATCCGGCATTCGGTACTGCGAATTTCTCAAGGAATGTTCCCCACCAAGCCTGAACGGTTGGGCTTTCGCCTGTTGCTTTTTCTACTGCCCCAGCGAGGAAACCGCCAGCCTGGAAGCCGCCTGTCAATTTGCCCCATCCGTGAGTCATCCAGTCATAACCGATGTATACCCGAAGTACTGTCAAAATCCACATTGCCACTTTGTTTTCTCTAAGCCATTGGTTGAAGCTGAACATATAAACCACTCCTTCATGGAATCTAGTGTGTGTTGTTTGTTTTGGTTTTCTAAGTGATCACCTTTGATGTCTTTATTGTATAGTTCAAAAGTCATTTTGTTTGTGATAAAAATCACAATCTAGTTAAAATTTTAAGTAAGCTTTGATGAGTTCACATTTAAGACATAAATGAATTCCGATTCATCGTTTCAATTCCTTGACTCCGGGGTAGAAAATCGCCTTTATATCGAAGACAAATGGTGGCGCGTGTGATTAAATGGAAAGAAAAACGTGAAATGGTTATCCACATCCAGAAATCATCACACCTTAGACCTAGGCCATTGTACAGGAGGTACAACGATTGAAGTCATTAAAATGGAATAAGGCAGCCTCTGCTGCATCATTGCTGATTCTCGCCATAAGCCTGGTAGCTTGTCAGAATAAGGAGGCAGCGCAGCCGCCGGAGCCGGAATCTGTACCTGCGCCTGTAGAAGAGCAGCAAGAGATACAAGAACCGGCAGCGCCGCTGTTCACCGCACCGCTGACTGGATTGCCGGTGGAGGAGGCCGTTACCCAGAGACCACTCGCGGTCATGATTAACAATGCACCTGCCGCCAGGCCCCAGTCTGGTCTGAGTTCGGCAGATATTATTATTGAGGTTCTTGCAGAGGGCGGAATTACCCGGTTCATTGCCATCTTCCAGAGTCAGGGCGGTGCAGAGACCGTGGGACCTGTACGCAGCATTCGTCCGTATCTGATTGAACTGGGCGAGAGTTACGATGGCGTGCTAGTACATGCGGGCGGCAGTCCTGACGCGTATTCCATTTTGCAAAAGCAGCAGAAGCAGCACATGGATGAAATCTCGAACAGCGGACCGTACTTCTGGCGTTCTTCGGATCGGAAGGCACCGCACAATCTGTATACTTCAGCGGACAAGCTTAGAGAGGGAGCGGACATCAAGGGGTACAGCCACGATACCGAATCCCCCGTCTACATCTATAATGAGGAAGGCTCCACTTCCGCAGGAGAACCTGCAGCTCAATTCGATATTCATTATTTATTGGATAGTTACCGGGTGACGTATGATTATGATGAAGTTAGCGGACGATATATGAGACTGGTGAATGGGAAGCCCGATCAGGATCAGGATAATGGAGAGCAGATTGGAGCAGCGAACATTATTGTAGCGGGTGCGGATCACAAGGTACTCGACAGCGTTGGCCGATTGTCCGTCAATGTGGAACAGGGCGGGGAAGCGATGCTGTTTCAAAAAGGCAAGATGGTTCGTGGTCAGTGGGTGAAGAAACCGGGTGATATTATTCGTTTTGTGCAAAATGGGACAGAAGCGGCCCTGGTTCCAGGCCAAACCTTTATCAGTATCGTTCCGAACCAACCTGACTTCGCAAGTCATATTGAAGTCCAAAATCAAGTTCAAAATTAAGATTTAATTTAAGATCAAATTCCTTCGCTTGCTTCATTAATATGCTGATCAAAAACGAAAGTCGAATCCTGTCAGTTTATGTTTTGTAAACGCAGTGTAAAATCCTAGCATCATTTTTCCATCGATTCCAAATAATTAAGATTCATTTCAGATTAATGTGATAAGAATATAAAAAAGGATCGCAGCTTTTGTACAAACCATGAAACAAATATGATAAGATATCAAAGGTTGTCATTTCATGTTTCACGGTTATCAGCAATTTCTCGTAAAGGGGATAGGACGATGAGAATAAAGAAGAAGGATATATTTTTCGAAACATTAGAGAATATGGCGGATACTGTCGTACAGGCAGCTGACTATTTCTCAGAGCATGTTTCCAACCTTCAGGATGTAACTCTGTTTACCAATGAAATGAAAAAATACGAGTCCAAGTGCGATGACTATGTGCATACGATCATTATGGAGCTCAACAAAACATTTATTACGCCAATCGAGCGTGATGACATCATGGAATTGACAACAACACTTGATGACGTATTGGACGGGCTCGAAGCAACAGCTTCCCGTTTCTATATGTACCAACTGACTGATCCGGATGAATTCATCGTGCAGTTCGCTGAGATTTTGCGCCAATCGGCTTACGAAATTCAAAAAGCGATCCATTTGCTGTCCCAGAAAAAATTGCTGGCGATCCGCGAATATACGATTCGTCTGAACGATCTGGAGAACCAGGGCGACGAAGTATTGCGCATGTGCATCAAGCATCTCTTCGCTACCGTGTCTGATCCGATTGAATTGATCAAGCGCAAGGAAATTTATGAGCGTCTTGAGACAACGACAGATGCTTGTGAAGACGTAGCTAACATGCTGGAATCCATCATTATGCGTAATTCTTAAGGAGCCAGAGAATAATGGAAACAACGATTTGGGTATTAGGTATAGTCGTCTTCCTTGCACTGGCGTTTGACTTCATCAACGGTTTTCACGACACTGCGAATGCCATTGCAACTTCGGTATCCACTCGGGCACTGACCCCGCGCCGGGCGATCATTCTCGCAGCGGTCATGAACTTTGTCGGTGCGATGATGTTTACGGGAGTAGCGAAGACGATCGGAGGAAGCGTTACAGACCCCACGAAGCTGGATAACGGGATAGAGGTCGTCATAGTCACCTTGATTGCCGCAATTATCTGGAACCTCGTGACCTGGTGGTTTGGGATTCCTTCATCTTCCTCACATGCATTGATCGGAGCACTTGCCGGGGCCGTATTCGTGGGAGCAGGTTCCGATAAAGTCAAATGGGGCGGATTCATTGAGATCGTCGAGGGGCTGTTGTTATCCCCGCTGATTGCATTTGCCATAGGGTATGTGGTCATGACCATTCTCAAATATATTTTTGCCAAACGCAGTCCGCACACCGTGAACAAGGGTTTTCGTACGGTACAGATTTTCACCGCTGCACTGCAGGCGTTCACACATGGTACGAATGATGCTCAAAAGGCCATGGGGATTATCACATTTGCGCTCGTAGCAGCAGGTGTGCAGGATCATCTTGAAGTTCCGCTGTGGGTTAAAATCTCTGCGGCAACGGCAATGGCACTGGGGACTTCCATCGGTGGTTGGAAAATCATCAAAACGATGGGAACCAAAATCTTCAAAATTGAACCGATCAACGGCTTTGCTGCCGATTTATCCGCGGCTTCCGTTATATTCACGGCAACATTGCTGCATCTTCCAGTGAGTACAACGCACGCCATTACATCCGCTATTTTGGGTGTAGGTTCCGCGAAGCGTTTCTCTGCTGTAAAATGGGGCTTGGCCGGACGTATCATTATTACGTGGTTCATCACCATTCCAATTACGGCTGTACTGGCAGGCTTGCTGTACTGGATTATTTTCTAAGAAAGTGATCCGAAAGGCTGATTGGGACCGACCGGCACAGTTGTTCATAACTGTGTGAATATCGGGATATGTGGACAATTTTTTAATCATATTATAGAGAAGCCTGTGCATGAACGTGTGGACAGGCTGGATATGTGGATAGCCATCCGTGGAATGATAAACCAAACGTTAGATTATCCTGTGGATACAGGGAACTGTGGATAGGGAATGAGAGAAGCCAACAGGGTTGGCTTTTTTTGTTGTCCCTGCAGCAAGTGATTTTGTGGATAATAGGGCTGTTATGCGATGGCAGGAGACGGTTCGATGATTAAGTTATACAATAGCGTAAAGGATATAGGACAAGGACGTGGTCTAATTTATGATTCGTACACTCGCCATCACACGAGATCATCAGGTCTCCATTAACATTCCCCTGACACAGCTGGACCTGAAGGATTATGCCTGGGTCTGGGCAGATTTCAACCAGCCTTCGGAGGAAGAAAGCCGATTGCTGGATACATATTTTCATTTTCACCCCTTGGCGATCGAGGATTGTCTGCATGTGCTGCAGCGCCCGAAGCTGGATTACTACGACAATTTACAGTTTCTTGTGCTGCATGCGCTTAATCCAACTACACTGGAAGCGGAGGAAGTGGATTTGTTTTTGGGATCGAACTTTCTGGTTTCCTTTCATCATGGTGTACTGGAAGAGGTAGATGAAGCATGGGAGCGCATCCTGCATCATGCACATGAACGCACCATCTGGGCGCGTGGACCGGTGGCTGCAGCTTATACCGTGATGGACAAGCTCGTCGATCATTATTTCCCGTCGCTGTTTGCGATTGAGGATGAACTCGCAGAACTGGAGAACCGGGGCAGTCAGGAATCGGTAGAGGACTTGATGAATCAGGTGTTTGACCTGCGCAGCCGGCTGTTGAAGCTAAGACGAACCGTGGTACCCATGCGGGATCTGCTCTATCGGGTAATCAACTCGCAGCACGTGCAGCGGACGGGTGAGCATACCGCGTATTTTACGGATATCTATGACCATCTGCTGAAGCTGACGGACATGATCGAGGCGGACCGGGAGATGACCGCAGACCTGCGGGACAGTTATATTTCGCTGAATTCCAACCGGATGAACGCCATTATGAAGACACTTACGGTTATAACGACAGTGTTCATGCCGCTGACACTTATCGCGGGAATTTATGGGATGAACTTCGCCTATATGCCGGAGCTTGGGTGGAAGTTTGGGTACGGTGGAGTGCTGCTTCTGATGTTTGTACTGGGTGGCAGCATGGTGGCATGGTTTGTGAAGCGCGGATGGTTTAAATAAAAGATCTATATAGAAAATGTATTATGGATAGTAAATAAGATGTGATCAAGCGAGGATCTTCTTTTGTCTGTTGTAGCAGCGCAAAAGAGATCATCGCTTGTGTCTTCCCAAATGGATTGATTGTTGGAGATAGTTAGGTACTGGTGTTGCAGTTCGAATCTTCAAGATCAGGATGTTCCGAAAGTTCTCGGTAATGTTGGAGCTTATAGGCTATGATCTCTGATGTTTCATGTAAATTAGCTATATCTTGCTGAATCTTACGCTGATGTTCCTCAAGGATCGCGTATCTGACGGATAGGGTATCGGCACCTTGCTCAGACAGCTCACGGTAATGTTTCATCTGTTCGATGGTCATCCCGGTGGATTTAAGCCTGGTCAAAAAAATAATGCCGAGAATCTGGTCTTTGCTGTATTGCCGATGTCCGTTTGTTTTGCGTTCTGCATAGGGGAGCAGTCCAACCTTTTCATAATAGCGGATCGTATCTTCGGTCAGCCCTGTAAGCAGAGCAGCTTCGCGAATCGATGTAACGATGTCGGGTATGTCATGCATGTAATGCAACTCCTCAGTATTGAATTTACCAAGGTATTTCTCCATTACTCCCATAGAATCCTCCTGTTGGGCCATCGTCCCCGAGAACAGCCAGTTTCACAATCGTAGCGGCAGCTTGCTGCACAGTATTGGTTCCTGTAAAACCATTTAGATCAGTTGCTGTAAAGCCTGGATCGACAGCGTTTATTTTAAGTGGTGTATCTCTGAATTCCTTGGCAAGAGTAACGGTAAACATGTTAACGGCTGCTTTGCTGCTGTTATAAGCGAGCAGATTGAATTGTGCATGTTCATGCTCGGGATCACTATTGTATGCGAGTGAGCCCAGACCGCTTGTCAGGTTAACGATTCGTCCTGCAGGGGACTGCTGCACTAAGGGTAACATCGCCTGCGTTACGGATATCATGCCGAAGAAGTTCGTATTATAGGTTTCTCGTATATCATCCAAAGCGATTAAGCTAGGTGGGGTAGCTCCGCCCACAGAGATTCCTGCGTTGTTGATCAGAATGTCGAGCGAGCCAAACGTTTGTTCAATGTGACTGACGGCTGTCTCAATGGTTCTTTGACTCGTAACATCAAGCTCGATTCCATAGGCTTCGATTCCCTCGTTTAGTAGTCTCTGTGCGGCTTCCTCGCCTTTACGCATGTCTCTCGCTCCGAGGAGAACAACATAACCCATATTTCCCAACTGCCGTGCCGTTTCGAATCCAATTCCTTTGTTTGCTCCCGTAATGAGGGCGGTCTTTTTCATTTGCATCGTTTATTCCTCTTTTCACTAATAATGGTGAAGCATGTGGGTGATGATCTCCGAATGGTACAACTTGGAGTATGCTCCAAGTCAACAGATGATTTTGGAGGAGACGTACATAGGGGAAATGAGGGGGAAAAATAAATAACCGAAGCGCGTCTGTGACAGACACGGCATTCGGTTAAAGGGAAATATCAATCCTATCCACATGTGAATATCTTTTTATCCGTAGTTGTGAGCTGTGAATAACTTATGGATGGCAATTCTGTTTTTTATTCAAGAATGAAAGCTGCCGAAGCAGTGGGTTGTCCGTTGACCACAATCGTTAATGTGTGAAGTCCGGCATAGTACCGTCTGGTGGTAATTACTTTGAACGATTGCTTCGTAGCGACCTTGCTTCTCCCCGCAGGATACGTTTTATCCGAGCATTTGAAACGTTTGGGGGCCTGCTTGCCGTTGGCCTTCATATATCCGATCTCATATTCAATCCGCAGCATCTGAGGCTGACCACTCGCATTGACCACATCGAACGTGAACTCCAGCTCTTCACCAACGGCAATCGTATCCCGTACAAGCTGAAGATGCTCAACGTGTACCGCATCCTGTTCAATATAGCCAAAGAGGGCGAGAGCTTTGGGTTGCCCCTTTTTCAACAGCGAACGGCTTGCGTGGCGTACAATCCAGTCGGTATGTGGATGCTGACCGTACCAGGTGGAGGCGAGATCCAGAACCAGATCAGGATGGTCTTTTGAAATATCGTTGAGATGGTTTGCGACACTTTTCCGTACATAGAGGGACTCGTCCTGTTTCAAAGCATGGAGAATGGGAAGGGCTGGCGTTGGATCCGCAATCAAACTGCGCAGCTTGGAACCCCATGGCAAACGAGGGCGACTGCCTTCGCTGGCAAGCCTGCGAATATGCTCGTTCTCACTGCTTGTCCATTCCATCATCCGTTTCATCGACTCGATCGGATACCGTTCAATAAACGGGCGCACGGCGAACTCCGAGCTGGAATAAGGTGTGAAGACCGTTAGATACTTCATGGACAATTCGTAGTGTTCAGGTGCGAGTCCGTTCACCTCAATAAAATCAGGGACAAACAAATACTCGACCCCCCGCAGCTGTGGTGCCGCCTGTTCAAGTACATGCAGTGCCTCTTCATAGGCAGAGGGCAGTACTTCGGTCAGGGCAAGTGTAATCCGGCGAATGCGTGCCTTGAATTCGGCTTGTTCCCAGTCTTCGGCAAACACAAGGTCGCGGAAGCGCGTTTTGTCTAGGGTAGGGTAATACTGATGCAGCAGTTCGCCGATTCGGTCAATTAATCCGGGCGTATATTTATCCTTAAACAGTTCCATGGTCCGCCTCCTTTATCTACTACCCAGTATACCTCAATGAACATAAATAAGAACATAAGTTCTTGAAAAATTTTGCCCGAGATACTCCAATGGGTGAGGTATTGAAGGGCTAAGGGGATAAATGGTCCTGCTCGTAAAGAAGGTGAAGGCACCTTCCTTATCTAAGGGATAGGTGCCTGAGGAGAGGTTTAGCGTTTGCTGCCTGAGGAACGGCGCTTGGTGGAACTTGTTTTGCGCCGAGTCGTATTGCTGCTGCGGCGGCGTGGGGCGGAAGTCGTCTTCTTGCGCCGCTTGCGCGGACGGCGAGGCGGTGTATATTCCTCATAGTCGGCCTCCGCTGGGCTGCTGCTCTTGTTTTTCCCTTTTCCAAAAGGCAGAATGCCCATAACCAGCTTCATCATTGGAGCCATTTGTTGAATGCCGCCGACAACCTTCTGCATTTTTCCAATACCATTCATGATGCCGTCGATGCCGCCGAAGCGGTCGATCATTCCTTTTAACTCACCGAGATTCGCGAGAGAGAACCCGGAACCACTGGAAGCAGCAGGTGTCTCAATCGGAACTGGGGGAGCAACGGGTACACCGCCGCTATACAAGTTGCCGCCAGGTGCACCTTGCCCATAAGGTACAAGTGCAGATGCCTCCACTTCACCGTAGGCCGGATAGTAGGGTTCTACTCCGGGGTACATCGGTTGAACTTGGGTTTCATTCAATGAACGCTGTACCGCACCGGGCGGAGCATAGGCAGAAGTATGCGCCTGTCGCTGTGAATAGGAAGACGGACGCTGCCGTGGTGTGGGCTGGCGATGATAATAATGCTGTGGCATGAACGATCACGTTCCTTCTATATTGGATTTCGGAAATGCGTTCCTTCAACTGTCAGGTCCAATAGGCGTGAACAGACCTTGATGGAACTCCCTTTTGCTATACTGTATGTCATTCGCGGAGAGACGGCGTAGGCGGGTGTCACGGAAAACGGGATATTTGCGGAATTGGGCGCAGGGGACAAGGGAGGATCATAATCATCGAAAAGGGAAGTTTGTACACAAAATTGTAACAATTATAAGGGTTAAATCCCTACATAAGTAATCGGGAATATACAGGTGAAAAATGGGATATATCGCAGGAATTACGGTTGGTGTCCACGTGTGAAGGACAATAGTGCCTAATGTAAGCGGTAACATGTATTTTTATTCTGTAGTGCGTGAAATCGTTAACGCTTGAAATACCAACTCAGTGTGAGTACAATGAAGGTACACAGTAACCGCTAGGGGATGATGATGAAATGCAGCTGAAAAAGCTAAATGATAAAAGTATTGAACAACTATTTGAGGCCATTCTCACTCTGAAAGATATTGAGGAGTGCTACGTGTTTTTTGATGACCTCTGCACGGTGAACGAGATTCAATCCATGTCCCAGCGGCTGGAAGTTGCTCGTATGCTTGGTAAAGGCAACACGTATAATCAGATTGAAGCAGAGACAGGAGCTAGTACAGCTACGATCTCCCGCGTGAAGCGCTGCCTGAACTACGGCAATGATGGCTATAAAATGACATTAGAACGTCTGGGTCGCTAAGATGAAGAAACCGGGTGTACTGATCATTAGTCACGGTTCTCAGGAGCAGACCTGGGTAGAATCCGTCGATGACGCGGTCTCCCGGCTTAATCTGCCTGACGATCTGCCTGTTGAAGCTTCATTTCTTGAACTTGTGGAAGGACGCCTGATCCAGGACGGTATCAACCGACTGGAAGCACAGAGCGTAACCGATATATTGGTCGTACCGCTATTCGTTTCGTCTGGCAGCACTCATGTGGATGAGATTGAATATGCGATCGGCGCGAAGGAAGCACCGGAACGGGAAACGGATCTGGAACCCTTTCAGGTAACTGCAAGGGTACACTTCGGTTATCCTGTGGATAACGACCCGGATATTGCCGTGATGGTGTGGGATAAGGTGAAATCGCTGTCCCGGGAGCCGAAGCAGGAGACAATTCTACTGGTTGGGCACGGGAGCATTCACGATGGATTCCGTCAACGCTGGGAGACAGGCATCTCCTCACTCGCACAGCGGGTGCAGGATGTCAGTGGCGTTGCCCATACGGATTATGCACTCCTCAATCCGGAGAGTGTGTATGACAAGGCAAAACACTGGAGCCAGGAGCAGGGAACCCGCGTTATTGTGGCGCCGCTGTTTTTGAGTGCCGGTTATTTTACCATGAACGTCATTCCGGGCAGGCTGAAGGAACTGGACTATGCCTACAGCGGTGAGACGCTGCTGCCGCATCCGCTCCTGGGAAACTGGCTGGAGCGTCAAATTCAACTTTTACTGGACAGATGTAATGAGGGTAAGGCCCTTTCTTAAGAAGGGGACGAGCACTTTAAAATTATAGACAAGGAAACCACGTCCGCCGGACGTGGTTTTCTTATTGCTGGTGTTGCTTGAGGTGGAGCTTATCCTTGAACCACGAGTGCAGGCAGGCTCAGATGGAGCTCCAATAACGCAATTAATTGGTCGACCATATCCTCTGCAGAATAAGGCATGGCATTCATAATCCACCATTCCAGCAGACCCACGGCAGCAGAAGCCAGAAACTGTATAGTGATCTCTTTGCTCATGCCTCCCTGAACGCCGCACGCATCCATCTGTTCCTCGACGCCCTGAATCATAATCGTCATGATCTTGCTCCGGAAGGCCGGAATCCCTTTTTTCGTGAGGAGGGTGGTATAGATGGCTGCATGTTCCTCGAGATAACGGAAGGTTCGCAGCAGCGCGTCTTTTGCCGTCATTGGCGTTGGATAATGATCAATCATGCAGCTGTCCACCAATTGCTGCAGGTACGTCTCGATACAGCGGTCCAGCAGATCATACTTGTCTGTATAATGCAGATAGATCGTTCCCCGGTTAACATTGGCGCGATCTGCGATATCATTGATCGTCATTTGCTCGAAATCCTTCTCATCCAGCAATCCGACAAAAGCCTCCATGATGGCCTTTCTGGTTTTAAGTACGCGTCTATCCATGGCGCCTCCTCTACATGTTTCTTCGTTTTCTGCATATCTCTCTATAAATAGCTTACGCTTTTCAACAAAAAGGAGTATTTCGTTGATTATTCAACGAAAGCGGGTTTTTTAGCGATTGAAGCCCGAAAGCGGCTTTGATACTCTTATTTTATCAACAACTGTTCATAAAGCAACGATTATTCATAAATAACGAAACTGAGGAGAATCGAATGAAAGTATTGGTCTATGGTGCGGGCGTGTTAGGCAGTCAGCTGGCCCACGTTCTGGTACGTGGAGGAAATGATGTTACCATTCTGGCGAGAGGGAAACGGGCTGAGGAATTGGAGAGGGATGGCGTGGTCATTCGGCATGTATTTCAGTTTAGAACGACGGTTGATCCGGTTCGGGTAACAAGAGAATTAAAGGCGGAAGATGTTTACGATCTCATTTTCGTGGTCATGAAATATAATGATTTTCCATCGGTGTTACCTATTCTCGCGAATAACCGGAGCACCAACATCGTGATTGTAGGAAACAATGCAGATGCACGAAGCATGCAGACCTATCTCGAAGACAACAGCCCAGTGGATAAGCGAGTTGCGTTTGGTTTTCACGTTAGCGGCGGGAAGCGTCACCAAGATCGAATGATGTCCATAGGCGGAGGAAAGGGGCTAATGGTGATTGGCGCACTGGACGGTAAGATTTCTTTTCAGTCTCTGCTGAATCAGGCCTTTGCGCGAGCAAAGTATAAGCTGGATGTGAGTGAGGATATTGACGCTTGGCTGAAGAGTCACCTCATCCCGATTCTGATGTTGAATGCAGTAAGTTTCAATAAAGAGCGAGAGTTGAAGAAGCTGGAGGGAAACCGAGAGCAGCTCCTGCACATGATCGGTGCCTTGGATGAGGGAATTGCTGTACTGGAGGCGATGGGCATCGACATGATTCCCCGAGCACAGGCGAAGCTGATCCGCAAGCATAAGCGGCTGCTGTATCTTTTGCTGAAGATCTACAGCATGCTTCCAGTGCATAAACTGGTTGCAGGTTCTTATGGCGAAATAGAGGCAATGGACCGGGCATTTACCGATTGGAAAAGCATAGCGAATGTACCTACACCCCATTGGGATGCACTCCGAAGGGATTTTACCATCCTATAATAAGATATGCACATGTTCAAATCATCTTTCTGTTGCTCAAAACTTCAATCTCGATTACAATAAAACCAACTAATAAAATGGGGATAAGGAGATATGAGGATGCGGGAAGTGCCTATGCGTTATGTCAAAGCGAATCAGGTCGGAATTGTGCTGTTTGTACTCCTATCGTTTGGGTTCAATCAACCGCTGATCTTGGGTGCGTTATGGATCATTCAGGTGGTCGGGCTCGTCTCTGGCGGAAAGCTGAATTTATTTGTCCAGATCGGGAAGGCTGTGCTTAAGGGAAAAGGTTCGGAAACCCAGGCGGTAGAGCTGCAGCGCTTCAATAATATTCTGGCGGTCGTATTCCTGTCTCTTGCTCTCATCTCCTTCTCCTGGGGCTGGCAGGTAGCCGGTTATCTATTTTCCGGGATGCTCCTACTTGCTGCAAGTGCAGCACTGCTCGGTTACTGTGTGGGCTGCACCGTTTATTTCTGGTACAAACAGCTTCGTGCAGGCAGACGAATCGGCTTCTAAACCGATAATGAATGTAAAATATAATGTAACGTGAATGCGGCTTCGTGATTCGGAGCCGTTTCTTTGTGCTTTTTGAAGGAGATAAAGGTTAAATTCTTGTCAGACGGGCAGAATGGGTGTCAATGAAATGGGTTAAAAACAGTTGAAGAGAAAATCGCTGGCTGTGTAAAATAAGATCGTATATGCTTGCAGGATGGCGTAAATCCGTTACAGGCTAGGACATCTTCACATTTGATGATATGATAGAATATAAAGGCTTTGGAATCAGATGGAATTCCTTATGCATAGATATAGATATGAATGAAGATTCGGGCAGGATTAACGGACGTGGGTGAACATGTAAAATGTTCCCCGGGTGGACGCTCGCAAGTAGAAAGAAAATGAGGTCGTTCAGACTCATGGATAATGTGGAATAGGTGGCGTATGAGATGAAAAAGGCTCGCTTAATATATAATCCGACTTCAGGCCGGGAAGAAATGAAGAAACGTCTGGCTGATGTGCTGCAGCGTTTGGATCAAGGTGGAATTGAAGCTTCAGTACATGCAACAACGGGTGAGGGAGATGCAACCCGGGAAGCAGAGCTCGCGATTGAACGTGGGTATGACATGATTATTGCCGCAGGCGGCGATGGTACGCTGTACGAAGTCATCAACGGCATGGCCGAGCGGGAGAACCGTCCGCCGCTGGGTGTATTCCCTTTGGGAACAACAAATGATTTTGCGCGTGCACTCGGGATCCCGAGACAGTGGGAAGATTATGTGGATCTGGTCATTAAACAGCAGACGCGTCCGCTCGATCTGGGTAAGGCGAATGATAAATATTTCATTAATATCGCAGGCGGTGGCTCGTTGACCGAACTGACATATGAGGTGCCAAGCCGTCTGAAAACGATGATTGGCCAGCTTGCCTATTATATGAAGGGCATTGAGAAAATGGCCAGTCTGTCTCCGCAGGAGCTGATTATCCGCGCGGCAGGCCAGGAAGAGATACATGACGAGTTCATGCTGTTCCTGATCGCCAATACGAATTCCGTCGGGGGATTCGAGAAGCTTGCACCAGGGGCAACGATAGACGATGGGCTGTTCGATGTCATCGGTGTGCGCAAATGTAATCTGGCCGATATGATTCGTCTCGTTACGCTTGCACTGCGCGGAGAACATCTGAACGATAAGAAAGTGATTCATTTCCAGACGGATTATATGGAAGTGACATCGCCGGGATACGTACAGCTGAACCTGGATGGGGAGCTTGGCGGCACTTTGCCTGCGACGTTCCAGAACCTCCAGCACCACCTGCTGCTGTATCGTTAAGAGAAGCGCGTGAAGGCGCGGGTGGCAGTGTGTTTTTCCAGTTGCCGTCCGCGTGGGGATCACGTATAATCTCAGGGTGAAATTGAAAAGATGAAGTGGAATGAACTCCCCATGCGTGGGGTGATATATAAGAAGAAAGAAGTGAATGTACGTTGTCTAATACGAACCGCAGCGGTCGTGGAAAAAACCGCCGGAATTCGGCTGCCTCTCAGGGGCAAGGGAGCGCTACGGCATCCCGTCAGCCAGGTAAATCATCTCGTCCATCATCACGTCAGCAAGGGAAAGAGGTGCGGTCACAAGGCGCATCTCTTTCTGCCGTTCGTCCGAAGGGACGGGGACGTGAATCCGCGCCGATCGAAGGACTTCCAGTCAGCAAAAACGAAGAGACCGTCATCGACATCATTGGTATGAACCATGACGGTGAGGGTGTAGGCCGTGCGAATGGATACACGCTTTTCGTGCAAGGCGCGCTCCCGGGTGAAACCGTCCGCGTACGCGTGATGAAGACCAAGAAGCAGTACGGCTACGCCAAGCTGCTGGAGATCGTGAAGGCGAGCCCGGATCGCGTATCCGCGCCCTGCCCGATCTATGATCAGTGCGGTGGCTGCCAGATCCAGCATATGAGCTACGCTGGACAGCTTGCGTGGAAGCGCCAGCTGGTGGTGGATAATTTGCAGCGGATCGGGAAGCTGAACGTGATGGTGGAGGATGCAGGCGCTCAGGGTGATGAAGCGAACCAGAAGAAACGTTCTGAAGAGGATGCAGACCAGGCAGTTGAGCCAGCTATTTCCGAAGAACAAGGGAACGGTAGCAATCGTATTCGTCTTCGGCTGGAAGGTGTCATGAACGAAGAAGCTGCTGAGCACGCTATCCGTGTGCTGCCTACCATGGGTATGGACGAGCCGTGGCGTTACCGCAACAAGGCACAGGTGCCTATTGGCGTGACCGAAGGCGGCTTGGTGGGTGGATTTTATGCCAAAGGAAGCCATCGGATCATCGATATGGAGACCTGTCTCATTCAGCATGAGCACAACGACGAAGTGGTAGCGAAGGTGAAGGAGATCGGCAGTCATCTGGGAATCAGTGCATACAACGAAGAGACAGGCCGTGGGCTGCTGCGTCATGTTGTTGTGAAGAAGGCTTTTCGCACAGGTGAGATGATGCTTGTTCTGGTAACCAATGGCCGGGATATCCCGCATAAGGATGAATGGATTGGCAGTATTCGTGAAGCGATCCCGCATGTGGCGAGCATCTGCCAGAACGTGAACAAGAAACAGACCAACGTCATCTTCGGCGATGAAACCCGCGTCCTGTGGGGCCGTGATGTAATCTACGATTATATCGGAGATGTGCAGTTTGCGATCTCTCCACGTTCGTTCTATCAGGTGAATCCGGTGCAAACGGAAGTGCTGTATGGGAAGACGGTAGAATACGCCGGCCTGAGCGGCAAAGAGACGGTCATTGATGCCTACTGCGGCATCGGTACGATCTCTCTTTTCCTCGCTCAGCATGCGGATCAGGTGTATGGGGTAGAGATCGTGCCCGAAGCGATCGAGGACGCTCGAAGCAATGCACTGCTGAACGAGATGAGGAACGTGAAGTTCGAAGTTGGTGCCTCCGAAGACGTCATCCCGCGCTGGAAAGAGCAAGGCATCGAAGCAGACGTCATCGTTGTCGATCCGCCGCGTAAGGGCTGCGACCCACGTTTGCTCGATACCATCCTGGAGATGAAGCCGGAGCGCGTGGTGTACGTAAGCTGTAATCCAAGCACCTTGGCACGTGATCTGCGCGTACTGGAGGATGGCGGTTACCGGACGGTTGAGGTAACGCCAGTGGACATGTTCCCGCATACGGTTCATGTGGAGTCGGTGGCGATGTTGGTTAGAAGCTAAACATAAACATAAGGGATTCGAGAATTTATATATGATTCTCGAACCCCTTCTTGTCTTTGTTTTAATACCATCCATTAATTTGTGAGTAATTCTGGAGTGAGTTCATTAATTATAGTAGTCTAAAACTCCCCATCATCACAGGAGGTAATTAATATACGTGCACATCAGTACCAAGCACGGATTTGTTTTGTACGGAATTACCGGATAGATATACCCTTTGCAGATTAGGCAGCTGGCTTAGGGTCTCGATATTGGAAATGGCATTGTTCTCGAGATGAAGCTCTTCCATGGCCTGCCAGTTACTCATAAATTCGAGAGAAGCCAAATTGCTGTCTTGCAGAGTGAAGGAACGCAGAGCGGACAGTTTGGCAAAGTAAGGCATCATGCGGTCAACTTCAGTAACAGAGGTATTGTTTATGCTGAAATACGGCTGCTCTAAGGTCAAATGTTCAAGCACGCTGTTCTCCGCGGCCGCCTTTTGTTCAAAGTTCAGCCTGCACTCGGAGCACATCAGAGATTTGACCTGCTTCAAACGAAATAAAGCATCGCTCTCCTTATATAGTGACGAGTCGTAAATGTTTAGGGCCTCTAGGCTGGACAAGCCGTCCAGGGCGCCAAGACGGGTTACTTCACTGACCTCCGAGAGGGAGAGTTGCTTAAGTTTCGGAAATTTCCCCAGCGCCGCCAAATTCAACTCTCCACTTCCGTCACGGAGCGTCAGGCTGGTTGCGTCAGGCGCTTTCAGTCCGGGGAGAAAGGAGCTCGGAATTTCCACTCGCTCTACTTTAGGCAGTGTCAGGACTTCTGCATTCTCGTAGTAGCCGGACAACGTTAATTCCCTCAAAGAGGATAGGCTATTGATGGGCTTTACTGAACTAAGTTGACTTAGAGAAGCCAGACGTAATTTCGTGATGGAAGCCTTGCCGGTCAGATGCTCCAGACTGGAGAAGTTTACATTTTCAATATCTAACGTTTGTAAAGCAGGCATATTTTGCACAAAGTCGATGGATTTTACGTTGGTTAAATAAGAAAGCCGGAGCTCTTGAAGCTGAGTTAAGGCGTACAGCGGCTGCAGGTCTGTGGCTTCACTGTAATCAATGGATAGGGAAGTCAGCCCGGTCATGGACGACAACCATCCCAGTTCATTGATATAGGTGAGCGACAGGGACTTGAGCGGCAGTTTGTTCAACAAAGAAAAATCCGTTACCGATTCATCCACATAGGTAATGGATAACGAGTTCAGATTAGGGAATTCCAGCAGTAAGGCCAATTCCTGATTACTGCGAAGCTGAGTGGAAAGCTCCGTAATTTTAGACTTGTCGCCAAAGTAGCCCGAAAATGTACTAAAGGATTCGTTAAAAGCGCCTCCATAGCTTTTTAATCCCGACATATGAGCAAACGTGGTTTGGTTCGACTGGGCAATTTCGTATGTTCCCCTCAAGTCCAACGCTGACAGTCCCGTAAAGGCTTCAAAATCTCGTTGGTCGATCTCCTGAGTATTCAGTTTCTTGTCCTGAGTAACATACGTGATCTTCTCGGCCTTTTCATCGCTGAAGGGATCGGAGAGGCTATATGTAAACTTCCACTGATCATTCTCCGAATGCTCTACGGTTAAATAGCGAATGCGAGCCAATTCCTCCTCTGTCGGCAGGGCAGACCCTTTATCGAAGATATCTCGCAAAAAGGAGAGCAGAACCTCGCTTTCAGGCATCTTCCGCACAGGCAGATTGGCTTCTGCTTGGGGATGAGTGGAGCTGACGCTGTAATAAAAATAAGTGCCGATGGCCCCGGTCAGGAGCAGCATCAATATCAGCAGCAGCCTTACAGAGACGTTCAGCGTCGGTGCTGTTTTTGGGAGCGTTCCGTGGTAGTGATTAATGGTCTGGTCCACGTAATAGACATGATTTTGCTTTAATAAAAGCTCTGTTTCACAATAGGGACACTTTAATATCTCACCCTCTTTGTATTCAATTCTTCCGTTGCAATTGGGACAGTTTAACGGGATAAAAGCCACGAATGTCCCCTCCTTCATTATGATGGTCATAAGATGATGCTGAACGGGCATCTAATTTCATTATACCTTGTGAATTTACGTTTGATGAGAGAAAGAAGTTCCGCATAGTGAAGGAGCAGGGAAACCCTGCTCCTCTTTGATTTTTTTAAAGTGTGGCTGGTTGTGGCATCGAACGAAGAGCATGACCATACCCGTATCAGAATTCGTATAGTTCTGAAATAATCTAGGATTCACCTTTAATTTGGAGTAAGAATTCTCTTCCATGAAGTGGTATTATCTGGGGTGAAAGGAGGCTGGTTACAGTAAATTATGTAAGCGCTTTACATGGTTTATAAAAAATTTGGTATGGGGGGAAGGCTTCGAATGAGGAAATCATTTAAGCAGGTCGTTTCCGGGTTACTCGCAGTGGCTCTGCTTCTTCCGGGCGGCTTGACGGCTCCGACAGTCAGTGCAGCAGATCCAGTAGCTTCTAACTCACAGATCGTCTATCAGGAAACATTCCAGAATGGTCAAGGCAAGGCAACTCAATCCGGCGATGCCCAGCTGGAAGCTGCCACAGGCATGCCGTTTGAGGGCAATGATGATGGAGCAGCGCTGAAAGTCAGTAACCGATCCAATAACTGGGATGGCGTGGATCTTGCATTCACCGATCTTGGTTTGACCAATGGCAAAGAGTATTCTGTAACCGCTTCCGTTTATGTCGATACGGATATTAATCCACCTGCAGCCGGGAAAGCTGTCCTGGAGGTTGTAACCAATAAGGGCGTGTCTGGCTCAGAAGGATACACGGAAATTAGCTCTTCCGATTTTATTGCGGGCCAAGGCATTACGCTATCTGCCCCTCTCTCCGTGACGAGTGTGGACAAGACAGCTTTGCGGATTAAATCCGATGATACAGGAAAAGGTGTGCAATTCTATATCGGGGATATCACGATTACCCAAGCAGAAACCCCTAGCGAAACCGCACCAGAGATTGTGGATAAAACAGGAATCACTGCAGACTTTGAGAGCGGTCTGGATGGATTCAAAGCACGAAACGGCCGTGAAACGGTAGTCCTCTCCCAAGGCGATAATCATACACCAGACGGCAAGCAAAGCTTGCTTGTGACAACCACGACACAATATGATGCAGCCTTGGTTGATGCTACAGGCAAAATGGCGAAGAATCACGAATATGAGCTGTCTGCATGGGTGAAAATGGCACCTGGCGAGGCGCCTACAACACTTCGTATTAGTGTTCAATATGCGGACAGTGGCTTTGCGAACGTTTCACAAAATGCAACCGTTACAGATCAGGAGTGGGTACACCTAACAGGGAAGTATACACTCACGACGACTCCAAGCGTACTCAATGCGTATATTGAAACGGCAAATGACGATGGCGGGAACCGTACCTTTTTTCTGGATGATTTTGCTCTAAAATATGTGGGTCCCGTAACTGCTGCACCTCCGATTCAAGAAAGCCTTCCTGATCTGAAGGAGGTTTACAAGGATGAATTCCTGATCGGCAACATTGTTAATCCGTCGACCTTTGACGAGACCCGGCTCAAGCTGCTGACGAAGCATCACAATGTCGTCACGTTTGAGAATGATATGAAGCCGGATTATGCATACAACGCGGACAGAGAATTTGATTTCACCGCAGAAGATGCCCTTGTTCAAAGAGTACAGGATGCAGGCCTTGATCTGCACGGTCACGTGCTCGTATGGCATGCGCAGTCTCCTACATGGCTGCATACGGCAGCAAACGGCGAACCTTTGAGCCGTGAAGAAGCTCTGAAGAACCTGAGAACACATGTTAAAACGGTCGTTGAACACTTTGGTGACCAGGTTATTTCCTGGGACGTTGTCAACGAAGCCATGAACGATAACCCGGCTAATCCGCAAGACTGGAAAAATGCATTGCGTAATTCCGGCTGGTTACAGGCCATCGGCCCTGACTTTCTTGAGGAGGCATTCCTTGCAGCCAAAGAAGTCATTGACGAGAATGGCTGGGACATCAAGCTTTACTACAATGATTACAACGATGACAACCAAAATAAATCTACAGCGATCTACAGCATGGTGAAAGAGATCAATGAGAAGTACGCCGCAGATCACCCCGGCGAGAAACTGATTGATGGCATCGGCATGCAAGCCCACTACAATCTGGGCACGAGATTGGACAATGTGAAGATGTCACTCGAACGTTTCATTTCCTTGGGTGTAGAAGTTAGTGTTACCGAATTGGACATTATGGCAGGCACGAACTCTGCAATCACTGAAAAAGAAGCGAAGCAGCAGGCCTATCTGTATGCCCAATTGATGGATCTCTATAAGAAGAACAGCGAGCATATTCCGCGTGTGACCTTCTGGGGATTGAATGACAGCACGAGCTGGAGAGCCGAGCAGAATCCAACCTTGTTCGACAAGGATTTTCAAGCCAAAGAGGCCTTCTACGGGGTCGTTGATCCGGAGAAGTACCTGGCAGAACATCCACCCGAAGAGCTTGATTACAAGAAATCAAGTGCGCACTATGGGACACCATCGCTTGATGGTTCTGTAGACAGCATATGGAGCAAAGCTCCTGAATTGAAACTGGATACGAAGCAAATGGCGTGGTCCGGTGCAACAGGAACGGCAAGAGTACTGTGGGATGACGACAATCTCTATGTGCTCGTTCAAGTCAGAGACGATCAACTGAACAACACCAATCCAAATGTATGGGAGCAGGATTCTGTCGAGGTATTCGTCGATGAAAATAACGGCAAAACGTCCAGCTTCCAGGATGATGATGGACAATACCGAGTGAACTTCGAGAACCTTGCTACCTTTAATCCTGCGGAAATCGCAGCAGGTTTCGATTCCAAAGTCTCTGTTTCCGGTACCAACTACACGGTCGAGATGAAAATTCCATTCAAAAAGGTGAAGCCTGCGAATAATGCCAAGATTGGCTTTGATGCGCAGATTAATGATGCCAAAGACGGCAACAGAATCAGCGTAAACGCATGGAATGATGCATCCGGTCAAGGTTACCAGGATACGTCCGTATTTGGTGAATTGACGCTCACGGGCAAACCTTCTTCAGGAGGAAACAACGGTGGAGGCAACAACAGCGGGGGGAACAATGGTGGAAGCAGTGGCGGATCAAATTCCGGGACTACTCCGCAGCCGCAGCCTCAACCACAGCTTCCAGGCAGCGACTCGGCAATTGTGCCAGTAGTGAAAGTCGAAAATGGAACAGCCACAGCAACCATTTCAAGTGACAGCCTGAATAAAGCGATTGAACAGGCTTCTACAGGTGCAAATGGCAAGAAACAGGTTACCATCGAAGTACCGAAGCAGGCGAATGCCCAATCCTATGTGGTGCAGCTGCCAACTTCAAACCTGCAGAGCAATAATAATGTTGAGTTTGTACTTAAGACAGACCATGCAGCACTTCAAATTCCGTCCAACATGCTGTCTAATATTACGGAACAAGCGGACCAAGTCTCTATTCAGATTAGCAAAGTCTTGGCAGACCGCTTGAACGCAGAAGTTCGCGCCAAAGTGGGCAGCCGTCCGGTCATCGACCTTAGCATCAAAGCTGGGGACCGTGTGCTGGCCTGGAATAATCCAGCGGCGTCTGTAACGGTATCTGTACCGTACACACCTGCTGGCCAAGAACTTGCCAATGCACATCAATTGGTGATCCTGAATATTGACAGTCAAGGAAAGGCAGCAGTCGTACCGAACGGACGATACGATGCTAAATCCGGATCGGTTGTGTTCAAGACAACGGAATTCAGCACGTATGCCGTAGCCTACGTAACCAAGTCTTTTGCCGATGTACAGCATGTCCTGTGGGCAAAAGAATCCGTTGAAGCAATGGCTGCACGCGATATTATTAAAGGCATATCGGATGAGAGCTTCGCTCCTGCAGCTTCCATTACGCGAGCTGACTTTATCACCTTGCTGGTGAGAGCCCTTGAATTGAAGGGGCAGGACACGAACGCGGCAGCCTTCAGCGATGTACAGCCTACTGCTTACTATGCAGAGGCCGTGGCCATTGCCAAACAGCTGGGAATTACCTCTGGATTTGAAGACAACACGTTCAAACCAAGCAGCAGCATTTCCCGTCAAGACATGATGGTTCTTACAGCGAAAGCTCTAAAAGCAGCAGGTAAGCCATCTGCCGGCAGCGGGAATCTCGCTCCTTATTCCGATACCGCAAGCATTTCCGCTTACGCGGTGGATAGTGTAACTTCCCTCGTAGGAAGCGGAATCGTCAACGGAAAAGGTGGCAAAATTGCACCAACTGAATCATTGACCCGCGCTGAAGCAGCGGTGATTCTGTCCCGGATCTGGAACATGTAAGTGATTTGAAAGGACATTTTGAAAAAAACTAGGCAACTCATTGAGCTGCTGTCTGTACTTTACAGACAGCAGCTTTTTTCAAATCCCATGGCCCTCTCGATCATGATTGTAATATAGATCGTTAACCAACCGATTCCAGTTACAGCTCAACAAAAATCATTCGTTTAGGCGATTTTATGATAGGAGGGAGCCGCTACTCAATGCTGAATATTGTCGATCCAACACATAGACATCATAAATTTTACTTTTTTCCACTTTGCAATAAAGATGGAATCTGATAGGATAAGTTTATAAATACGATGGTTTTAGTGAGGATTAAAAGGAGGCCGCCTTGCCATGCAAGAATTAACACATCTGGATCAACTTGAGGCTGAAGCGATATACATTATCAGAGAAGTAGCAGCGGAGTGCGAGAAACCGGTCATGTTGTATTCTATCGGCAAGGACAGCTCGGTCATGCTGCACTTGGCCCTCAAAGCTTTCTACCCCGAGAAGCCGCCGTTCCCATTCATGCATATCGATACAACTTGGAAATTTAAGGAAATGATTGAGTTCCGTGACCGAAAGGCGAAGGAATTTGGTATCGAGATGATCGTGCACTCTAATGAAGAGGCTATTCAACAAGGAATTAACCCCTTCGACCATGGTTCCGCATATACCGACATTATGAAAACCACAGCCCTGAAACAGGGATTGGACAAATACGGATTCACGGTTGCGTTCGGTGGCGGAAGACGTGATGAGGAGAAGTCGCGTGCGAAGGAGCGGATTTTCTCGTTCCGGAACAAGAACCACTCGTGGACCCGAAGAACCAACGTCCGGAGATGTGGAAGCTATTCAACACGCGAATCAACAAGGGAGAGAGCATTCGAGTCTTTCCGCTGTCTAACTGGACTGAGAAGGATATCTGGCAATACATTCGTCGGGAGAACATCGATATCGTTCCGCTGTACTCCGCGGACGTAAGACCGATCGTTAATCGTGACGGGCATATCATCATGGTGGATGACGAGCGGATGAAGCTTGAGCCTGGCGAGAAGATAGAGATGAAGAAGATTCGCTTCCGCACGTTGGGTTGTTACCCGCTCACAGGTGGAGTCGAGTCCGATGCCGTTACGCTGGATGAGATCATTGAGGAGACGTTGGGTGCGTTATCTTCCGAACGGACCAGTCGGGTTATCGATCAAGAAGCGGCGGGAAGCATGGAACGACGCAAACGGGAGGGCTATTTCTAACATGAAGAGTCTACTTAAATTCATTACCTGCGGAAGTGTGGATGACGGCAAGTCCACGCTGATCGGACATATGCTCTATGAAGCCAAGCTGCTGTTCGCCGATCAAGAACGCGCGCTTGAGCTCGATAGTCGATTGGGAAGCCGAGGCGGCAAGATCGACTACTCGTTGCTCCTCGATGGTTTGCTGGCCGAACGCGAACAAGGGATTACCATTGATGTGGCATATCGTTATTTTACGACGTCTCATCGTTCCTTCATCGTGGCGGACACACCGGGACACGAAGAGTATACGCGCAACATGGCTGTAGGTGCTTCCTTTGCCGATCTAGCCATCATTCTGGTGGACGCTACCAAAGGCATCATTACCCAGACCAAACGCCATGCCCGGATCTGCGCCCTGATGGGGATCAAGCATCTTGTATTGGCTGTGAACAAGATGGATCTGGTTGGCTTCGATCAGAGGACGTTCGAGGCGATCAAGGAAGAGTTCATCCAAACGACGGCCGAATTCCAAATCAAGAGCATTCAGGTCATTCCCGTGTCCGCTACGGAAGGGGACAACATCACAACTCAGTCGCCAAAAAGCCCCTGGTACGAAGGGTTAGCATTATTGCCGTATTTGGAAAATATAGATGTTCATACTACCGATGATACGAAGCCATTCATGATGCCGGTTCAGCGTGTAAGCAGACCGGACCATACGTTCCGTGGGTTCCAGGGCCAGATCGAAGCTGGAAAGATTTCGGTCGGAGACGAACTCATGACTCTGCCAAGTCGGGAGAAAGCAAAGGTTAAGCGGATTTTGGTGACGGACCAAGTTCAGGATTCGGCTTATGCTGGCCAACCGGTTACGATACAACTGGACCGCGAAGTTGATGTCTCGCGGGGCTGCGTGCTCACGGTGGACAATCAAGTGCAAGAAGCTGACAGCTTCACTTCAACGATCCTGTGGATGGACGATTCCGTCCTGACTCCAGGAAAGCATTATTGGGTAAAAGTCGGAACGAAGACTCTTCCAGGCACTGTAACGGCGATTACCCATAAAATTGACATTAACACGGGCCATACCGTTCCGGCCGATCAAATTGTTAAGAACGAATTGGCCAAGTGTGAATTCACGCTGTCGGATCAGATCGTCTTCGATTCCTTTGAACACAATAAGAGTATCGGAGGTTTTATCCTCATTGATCGTGTCACCAACATGACGTCCGCTTGCGGAGTCATCGATCAAGCGCTGAAGGGAGACAGCCGATTTGCCACGCTGGATACGGGAATCACGAGAGAGGTTCGCGCCCAGCAGAAAGGACAATCTCCGCTCACGGTCTGGTTTGCTGGCTCGGATACGGTAGCTCTCGCCAAGGAAGTGGAGAAGCGACTAATGTCATCCGGTTACCATACGATGCTGCTTGAGAGCGTTAGTGGAGAAACGCTCCGCGGTACGGCGGAGATGGCAAAGGTGTTGAATGACGCCGGTCTGATCTCACTGGTATCCCATGATTCTATCAGTGCGGGCGAACTTGAGACAGCCCGAGAGATCATTGGGGGCAAAGGATTTATCGAAGTTAACGAGAACGAGATCAGCGGAATCTCCACCCAGGATGCCGCGAAATCTGTGGTTAAACGAGTCGTGCAATCCATTATCGCTCACAGTCCTTCGAATAACTACGACATTTAATAAGCATGTCAGATGCAGCGGTTGCCGATCAGGCAGCCGCTTGTTTGCTTAAGATTAATGAGCAGGTGAAAATCATAGGAATTCGTATGTAAGAGTCGGTGTAAAAAAAATTATAAAGCACAAGTTTGAAAAAAAGTATGTTCACGAAACAAAGCAAAAACCGGATTGAGCATAGATCAATCCGGTTTTTGCAGTTCCTATAATTTACCTATGTCCCATCAGTCTACGGCAAAATGCACAATGGCACTATATAACATCTTGTTGTGAATGGGGTGGTACGTCACTTGATGCTGAACCTGCTTCACTCGCAGCATTAGCGCTTTGTTGATTCCGATTCGGTCTTCAATCGTACGCTCCAGTTCTTTGAAGTCATAAGCCTGCAAGCATTCAACTTTGTCTTTGATAATATCCAGTGAAATTTCCATATTTGATCCAGGCCACCTTCATCTCACGATTTGCAGGTACAAAAGCCTGCCGAGCTTTAATTGTAGAGGAGCTTGTTCGGTTCGGCAAGAGCGGACAGCGAGAATCATCAGAACGATGGAGGTGGTTTGATTTATATCTGGGGGAGCCAAAGCGGGAAGGTAAAGTTATGCTTCGAATCGTAAAAGTTGAATTCCCCAACCATATGGTACAATGAATTTGGATTCAATATGAGGGTTGTGATTATAAAGTGATTGGTTTTCTTAAGAACAAAGGGATAAAGGCATTTTACGAGATATCGGCGATTGCAGAACATCCGAATCTGTTATTCTCTAACGATAGGCAACAATACTATTCCGAGACTCAGTTTAATCTGTATACCCTCCAAAAGCTGAACAAACTAATTAAAAAGAACAAGCTTTCGATAAATGAATTACAACAGATTTTTGGCTATATTGAGACGTCTTGGTCTGACTATTTGAGAAAATATTATCGAGGTAAATCGTTTATCTTTTACCTATGGGGTGATGAGCAGATTCCAGCAATACGTTTTTCTGTTGTTTCTTATTATGAGGGTGTGGAATTACCTTTCAGATGTAGCTTAAACATGGTCAATGACATGAGTGAGGTTTTATCGCAGTATGTTAATAAAACTCAATTTGATGGAGTGACTATAATTGAGCTAGATAAAGCAGATGAAACGGATAAAGCTAGCTCTTCTTCCGAATCAGACTACGGTTATACGCTTACGGTGTATTCCAAGAAGATCACTTGTTGAAATAACGATTGCCTAACCGTTGCAAATACAGATACTAGGCTTTGAAAACATAGGAGGAATCATGTCCTGGAGCAAATTGAAACAAAATTTGGAGAGTTTCCTCTCTCCTGCATTGAATGAAAGGGTCGAATTCCGGGCAACCAGTTATCGTTATTTACCTGATAAATCCGGAAATTGTTACCTTACTGTAGACAAAAAGAACATACTTAATATGAGTGATACAACCGGCCCAATCCGTTGGTACAAGACGGAGCAGGAAATCAAAAACGATCCAGAACTCTACATCCCAATTAGCGTAGAAGAGATTGAAGCAGTCCAAAAAGATGCCAAGAGCACTATTCCCGAGGATCGTCTAAAGGTCATTGCAAGAAGCCGAAAGATTTCAGAGCTTGCCAAAGAGCTTTTATCCGCGCAGGCTGCATTAAGTAAATCCAATTTTACCGTCGCAGCTACTGCGTTCTTATCGACTTCAATTGAGCAAAGTCTGGAGAGTAATGATATCTTATTGAATATATTGGCTCTGGTGGGCAAAAAAAGAATCTTAAACATGTCAGATAAGATAAAATTAAAACATCCAGCCATGCAGTACTTCTATGAGCTGCGGCGCAGTACGTTATAGAAAATGGCAGGGAGGGCCGGTGCCCTTCCTTTTTTTGCGAGTCTTTGGGGGAGTATGCTTCTCTCCTGGGTATGATATACTCATTTAGATGTCTACTATATAAAATATATTGTTGCTGTCGTTTGAACTGCTTCGCTTAAAATGCTATAAAGTGAAGATGAAGTAAGGGCATGAACAGGTTACATTTACTATTTTCGAGGATAAAGATTTATCCTGATATGTATAGAGGGGTTTTTGAGATGACGAACAATTTTTGGTGTGAATTGCCACGACCATTTTTTATATTGGCACCGATGGAAGATGTGACTGATGTTGTGTTTCGCCATGTCGTGAGTGCAGCGGCCAGACCGGATGTATTTTTTACGGAGTTTGCGAATACAGAGAGTTACTGTCACCCGGAGGGGAACAAAAGTGTACGCGGTCGTTTGACGTTTACAGAGGATGAACAGCCTATGGTAGCTCATATCTGGGGCGATAAGCCGGAATTCTTCCGGGAAATGAGTATCGGTATGGCAAAAGAAGGCTTTAAAGGCATCGACATTAACATGGGTTGTCCTGTAGCCAATGTGGCGGAGAACGGGAAGGGCAGCGGGCTGATCTGTCGTCCCGAAACGGCAGCGGAAATTATCCAGGCTGCAAAAGCCGGGGGACTGCCCGTAAGTGTAAAAACAAGACTTGGTTTCACTGAAGTGGACGAATGGCGCGACTGGCTGACCCATATTTTGAAACAAGACATTGTGAATCTCTCGATTCATCTGCGCACAAGAGAAGAAATGAGCAAGGTAGACGCTCACTGGGAACTGATTCCGGAAATAAAAAAAGTTCGTGATGAGGTAGCACCTAATACGCTGCTGACCATTAATGGGGATATCCCTGATCGTCAGACCGGCTTGAAGCTCGCTGAGCAATATGGCGTGGATGGCATTATGATCGGGCGTGGTATCTTCCAGAACCCGTTTGCTTTTGAAAAAGAGCCGAAGGAACACACCAGCGAAGAATTGCTTGGTCTGCTGCGGCTTCATCTGGATCTCTATGATCAGTATTCCGCACAGGAGCCGCGTTCGTTCAGTCCGCTTGCCCGCTTCTTCAAAATCTATGTTCGTGGATTCCGCGGGGCAAGTGAACTCAGAAACAGCTTAATGAATGCCAAATCGACAAGTGAAGTGCGCACGCTGCTTGATGAGTTTGGAAGCAAGAATCTTGATGAGGTTGAGGTACAAGGAAATTAAGTTGCCAAGTTCCGACAAATAGTTGAGATTTATTGGCGGTTTACCAAGAAAAGAAGCGGGAAATATTCCGCTTCTTTTTTTAGCTGCTGTACTTCTATTTTAGTCGTAACACATTCATTGCCCAATCTGTCCACGAATGGGAATCAGGAACTTCAAAGCCTTCTTCCCTAGGTAAATTAACGAGAATATTCCGGTTGTGCCATCGTTACCGGTTGAGGATTGTTAAGCACCCATAACACCGCCAATTCGCATAATCTAGCAGGCGCATCATAATCCGATCCATTGCGAAGCCTGCCGACCAAGTTGGTTGCCTCTTGCAGAAGTGCCGGAGCTAATGGCGTACCGGTGCCCAGGTATCGAAGCAGCGCATCCAGCATCTTGAGGTATTGGCCATCCCAATTTCCCCCGCCATTATCCAATACTTCATGAGACACGCGCCCGGTGATGCGGATGACCTCTCCCTGTACCGTTTGAGCATGACCCTTGGGAGGAATGAGATATTCCCACAGCTCTTGGTGCTGCTCGGGCCAGGTAGTTGCCTTTACCTGAATGGGGGCAGTTCCATCATGCATGATCCGATTCGCTACCGGCTCGACACCAAATAGTCGATACAGCTTGAGAAGCGCGTCTGACACTTCGTCAACGCTGTCTTGATTGAACTTTTCCCGGACGAATTCAAAATCCTTGCCAATTCGCTTTACCGACTCTTTCATAGCAGGGGTGACCGATGCTCCGGCATCCAGCAAAATGGCTGAGATTTCAGACATACTTACAATATCACTATTCCGGCAATTGACTAATCCTTTCGCGAGCGGGGTGTTCCCCTGTTTATTCTCTGCGTTGATATCAGCACCTCGGGTTACCAACTCTTGCACCACTGTAGTTCTATACGAATTGACTGCTAAATGCAATGGTGTTTCATTGGTATAATCAACCGCGTCCAGCTCTGCACCCAATTCGAGGAGCAAGGGTACATTTCCTGACCAGTGCGCAGCATGGGCATGCAATGGCGTACGCTGGTACTTGTCCCGGGCGTTCATATCAGCTCCTTGCTCTACCAGCCATCGAACGACTTCATCCGAAATCTGCCGGAAACTGAGGGCTGTACCTTTGCTGTAACCCCCGCGGGCATCCCATTGGCATTGCTCAAAGACCTCTTTTACAGCAGTGATATCATTATTTTTAATGAGTTGCTCCATATGGGCGGGTAATGTTGTTTTCTTCTTAGCCATAACGTCTTCCTCTCCTTTATGAATAGCAACGTATTATCCCATGATAGGCAATGACAGTTTAATAGATATACAATTTCCAGTCATTTTATCACATAGGGAATTAAAATCCCAAAATAGGAATTCTCCCGTCTGAAGTCTAGCTCCACATCCTGTATCAACCCGAGATGTCAATTCGGTATGCTATGTTATAATTAAGGTAGTAGGCTTTTGAGAAGAGGAGGATTTATGTCCTGGAGTAAATTGAAGCAACAACTGGAGAGCTTCCTTAGCCCGGCATTAGTCGGAAGAGTTGAATTTCGCGCAACAAGCTACCGTTATGCACTTGATAAATCAGGAAGCTGTTACCTTGCCGTAGATAAAAAGAACGTGCTCAATATGAGTGACACAACAACTCCCATCCGGTGGTATCAAACGGAGCAGGAGATCAAGAACGATCCGAATATTGAATTTCCTGTGGATAACGAAGAGATTGAAGCAATCCGAAAAGAGAGCAAAGGAGCCATTCCGGAGGATCGCCTGCACGTCATTGCAAGAAGCAGAAAAATCTCTGTCCTGGCCAAAGAGCTTTTGTCAGCACAGTCATCATTAAGCAAATCCAATTTCACGGTTGCAGCGACTACGTTTTTATCAAGACCTATAGAGGAAAGTCTGGAGAGTCAGGATATTTTGCTGAACATTCTGGCTCTGGTAGACAGACGCGTTGGCAAAAAGCGGATTTTGAACATGTCCGAGAAGATCAAGTTAAAGCACCCAGCCGTGCAGTATTTTTATGAAATTCGGCGTAGGACGTTGTGAATTAGTTGAGAGTTAGATGTTTATCGTTTTTATTCTACGCTTGCTAAGCCTTGAATTGAATTCCTCATTAGTCATGTTATAATAAGGGCATGAACAGCTTATAATGCAAAGAGAGCCGTGCGACAACACGACTCTCGGAGCAATAGCCGCTTTTAAGGGCGGTGGGCTTAACAAGAGGATATACGTCAAGTAGACCGCAACCTTTGCTCGGGGGGCGGTCTACTTGACGTATAGCTAACAAAAGTGCTTCTATCAGTATTCCATTCCAAAGGACAGCATAGTGGCTCAGATACCGAGGGAATGTAAAAATAAAAATAACTTGAAACTATGATAAGAAATTTTCTGGTGATCAAGTTTTAGAAAGTGAGACATAAATGTCGGATACTAAGCTGTTTCATATAACGGGAGAAGTTAAAGAGTTGCCAGCAAATTCTGTTCTACTTGAGAGAGAATTACAAGTATTAATTGAAAAGAATATGCCTGTTTTTTTCGGAGTAACTTTTCTAAAAAGCGAATATACTACATCGAACGGTGGTAGAATTGACAGTTTAGGCTTAGATGAAAACAACTGTCCTGTCATTTTTGAATATAAAAGAACCAGTAACGAGAACGTGATTAACCAAGGGTTATTTTATCTCGACTGGCTACTTGATCATAAAGCAGAATTTGAGTTGTTAGTGATGAAGAATCTAGGAAAAGAGTGTTCGGATAAGTTAGATTGGAGTATGCCCAGACTTATTTGTGTAGCAGGAGACTTCACAAAATATGATAAATATGCAGTTAAACAGATCAATAGAAACATTGATCTTGTTCGTTACAAAAAGTTTGGCGCAGATTTACTTATGATGGAGCTAGTAAATTCAAGTACGGTGAGACCTTACAATATTCAGGAACAAGGAGATAATTGGACTAAGCCATCATCAGACAAGACTTTCCAAGAACAACTTCAGTCAACAACGCCCGCGCTCAGAGAACTGTATTATTCCATTAGAGCTTATGTACTTGCACTCGGTGATGACGTTACAGAAAATCAGCTCAAGTTGTATACAGCTTTTAAAAAGATGAAAAATATCATTTGTGTAGAAGTCTACCAAAAGCAGATACTACTGCACATGAGATTAAATCCTGGTGAGATTGAACTTGAGGATGGGTTTACTAGAGATATGCGTAATGTGGGGCATTTTGGGACTGGTGATTTGCAGATTATTATTAAATCCCCTGAAGATTTTAAAAGAGCAGAGCCTTTGATTGATAAAGCTTATAATTTAAACTAGCTTCGTTAACACCCAAGCGCTTTAGACGAACGATAGAAGAGTTCGGAAAATTGTAAAATGGAAGAACCAATGAAAGCAGATAAACTAGTTAAACCCGTTACGGGAAGTGTTAATGGAAATCATCTTAATAATCTGCTTTAATATCTTGCTATAGCTTTTGGCTATAACTAGTTATCTTCTTTTGGTTATTCTTCGAACTCTGCTCGGCGTGATATGATAACCCTATACAACGAGGGGGTTATTTACATGACTGATAAGTTCCAGATCGTAGGAAGTTTGTTGCGGCCCGAAGAGCTGCTGACATATAAAACACAAATTGAACATCGTGATGATATCCAATATCCGTTCTATGAGAATTTTGAAGGATATGAGCAATGCGAGACCGAGGCAATCAAACAGGTTGTGAAAAAGGAAATCGATCATAACCTGTCGGTTGTTACAGATGGCGAGTTCTCCAAGTCGATGTGGCATCTGGACTTTGTCTGGGGCTTTGATGGAATTGAACGCTATATTGCGGACCACGGTTACTTTTTCCGGGATGTGGATGGAACATCCAAATATGAAACTCGTAAAGATATCGGATTGCGCATTACGGGTGAACTGAGCGGGAAGAACCATCACTTCATTCAACTGTTCAAACAGCTGCAGGATACGGCAGGCGACCAGCAAACGAAACTTTGCGTACCGTCACCTTCCCATATCTTCGGTGAGCTTTCCTGGTCGGATAACATTGGCGGTACGGGTGCTGTATATCAGAACAAACAGGAGCTCAAAGCGGGGCTTGAGAAGGCATATAAAGAATTCGTGGCAGAATTCGCTGCGGCTGGGGGCAAAATTCTGCAATTCGATGACTGCCTGTGGGAGTTGTTTGCAGACGACAATCCAAACTCTCCATTTACCGGCGAGCATATTGATCAAGCAGAAGTAGCGGGTCTCGCTACCGAATTTATTGATATTAACAATACCGTAATTGACTTCGGTCATAGCCTGGGCTTGAAAATGTGGACACATAACTGCCGCGGTAACTACGATTCCCGCAACATGGGTGGTGGATCTTATGCGAAAATCGCCAACCTGTTCCTGAAACAGTTGAAATATGACCGTTTCTTCCTGGAGTGGGATGATGACCGTGCGGGTTCGATTGAAGCGTTGGAAGTGTTCAAGGACAGACCGGAAACGGAGATTGTTCTCGGCCTGCTGTCTTCCAAGACAAGTACACTGGATGATGAAGCACGCGTCATCCGTCTGCTTGACGAAGCATCCAAAATCATTGATAAGGATCGTCTGCTGCTCTCCCATCAATGCGGCTTTGCCTCCTGCGATGGCGGTAACGAGCTGAGCGAGGCTCAGCAATGGGCGAAGATTGACCAAGGTCAGCGCATTGCGAAGCAATACTGGAATAACTAATTCAATAGAAGGACTATTTTAAATAAAAGGGATGACTCCAAGGGCCGTTTACGGACCTCGTGAGGCATCCCTTTTTGTGTGCAGCCTGCTGCCTCGGTCAAACGTAGAACCCCCGACGCAGTATATTGAATGTGGTTTTTGTCCAGCTGTCCTCATACATGAATCTAGGCTAAGAGGATAGACTCCATGCGCTAACTTCGTCTGAAATTTGGGATTAAAAAGGAGAAACCTATGTAGATCAAGAAGTTATATTATTCCAGGAATACCCTGTGAAGTATGGTTGTGGAGATGGTTGATCGCTTATAAGAGTTCATTAAAGTTTATTAGAGACATGAGGGGAGAGAAGATGATGACAGATAGCCATGATCTGATAAATATAGAGCAATTGCTTATGGAGCTGGACTCATTGGGATATTCGGACAGGATGAAGCGAATGGCTCTTCTGGGGCGCCAACATACTGGAGATGCGGATTATTCCGCGCTGCTTGTATCCTTGCTTGAAAGCGGCACCGCCTATGAGGCGCATCTGGCCTTGACGGGTGCGGGTGTAGTGAATGATGCCCGTGCAGTTATACTGGCTCTGCAGCATCCCAAGGCAGGAGTTAGGGGCCGGGCGGCTCGGCTGCTGCCTGAAGTAGTGACGGACCCGGAATTTTCAATTGAAAACCAAATCGCTCTGATGTCATACCATTGTCGCCGCCAATTGCTGCGGAGCATTGTGAATACATATCATCAGGATTGGGCAGAGCGGCTGCTGCCGATCGTGCTTAATCGCTGGGGAGCACAAGAAGCGGCCTTGTTACTAGCTGTATGCAGCGAAGAGACAGTACGCAGCAGGCTGCCAGAGCTGGGATATGCGTTACTGAATTGGCGGCTTCTAACGAAGTACCACCCCGATCTGGTGGCAGCGTACTTCAAGAATGCTTTGCAGCATGCAACGCACCGGGAGAAGACCCATGTATGGTGGACGCTCTCTTCCGCGATTGAAATACTGAGTGTTTCAAGACCGGCGATCGTGTTGGAATGTGCGCTTACCCTTGGGCCAACGGATACGATTCATCCAGTGCTCAAGCAGCAACTGGGGATTCTGATTCAGGCCAGCCCAGAGAGCGTATTTGAACTGCTGACACGTGAGGAGACACGGGGATATCTATTGAATCATGGCGTTCCGGTCGGCATTCTGAAAAAGAGAAAATGGTTCACCACAGCGCAGTGGACCACGCTGACTGCATTGCTCGCAGATCAGCCTGTGCACCTGGCCAAGGTGCTGGATACTCTTGCGCCGTCGCATCGCGAAGCGATCTTTGATGCGGCTTATCTGGAAGATGAGCGGAAAACACGCATTTTCCCTACGCTGCTGCTGGATGTATTGCCACACCGACTGCGTGACAAGGAAGCTGCCCGCATGCTGGAACTGCGCGACATTCGTGATCACCGGGACAACAAGCTCGAAACGACAGCCCGCCGCTTAATTGTTAATGCCAGAGAGCAGCTTGAGCAAGCCGTTCAGGTGTCGAATAGCGACGAGCGTGCGGCGGCCTATGCCCACCTCATTCGAAGCACAGCACTTTCCCGGCGTGGTATGGATGAGACGCTTCGTTTTCTGACCCGAATCAAGAACGATCAGGATCCGGTACGCTTCATGGTTATGGCGGAGCTCTCCAACTGCCCTGCTCCCATGTTCAAGGAAAAGCATATTGACGATCTGACGGTGCTGGTGGATAGCGTAATTGAAGCAAGAGACACGTCTTATGGGACAAGGTCTGCCACGGAGAGGCTGGCTTTTGCCATACTGCGGGAACATGCACTGGAGCCGAAGGGCACCTTGTTCAAGTTTGCTCTGAGAACGTTCGGAAGATTGACGATGCGTGACGGACAGTTTGCATTGTACACGATGGATTGGGATAGCATACCGAGTTCTGCACTGGAAGCGTTATTCGATGAGGTCTATGCTTTTGGTGTAGAAGCGAATAAGCGCGAAAACACGAGCGTGATTCTGCGCATGGCAGATTTGTTCGGAAAAGCCGTGGATCGGTTGCCGAAGCTCCAGCTTCTGCTGGAAGAACTGCTGCAGGCCAAAACGTTGTCCCCACAGGCGGTCCATTATTGGCTGCTTCCGTATAAAACCCGGGATGCAAGGGTTAGAGAATTACTGGACAGAGACCCATCCTTCATCTCATTCCATGACGTATTCATGCATCTGCATCTGAAGCGTCAGGAGTGGCTGGACCCGTTCATCTCGGGGACAATCATCAAAGGCAAGCATTTATCGGGAAAAACAATTTATGTTGTGCCTGCGCATAACGGGTTCCATCGGTGGCTGCCGCGTCAGCAAAAGGCATTCGCTTCCCTGCTGGAACGGGTAGCACTCGACGCCAAACGAAGCTTCCATGAACGTGCATCCGCGATGCGCAGCTTGGCGAGCATGCCCGATTACATTTCCGATCAACTGGAGGTTTTACTGCATGACGAGGAAGTGCATGTTGTGGAGGCGGCTCTGTATGCGTACTCGTTATGGGAAGAGCCCGAGAAGGGACTGCCTGTATTGCTAAATAACTTGGATGGAGACCGGGCCCGGGTTGCCATGTACTCGATCCCCAGATGCATGCGCAGGGTCAGTCCGGTGATGTTGAATTCCATGCTGTCCGACCTGCTCCATCGGGAGAAATTAAAGATCACGGTCAGAAAAGAGGCCATTCGGCTGCTTGGAGCTTATAAAAGTGAAGAGAGCATGGCGCTTCTCATCCGTGAATGCGAGAAACCGAATGTACACAAGGACGTGATGATCGCCATAGGCCATGCCGCCAGACAATGGCTGGATGATGAACGCAGCTGGGCCATGCTGAGTGCCATGGCTGCTTCCCCGCAGCGTGACATCGCAAGAAGCCTGCTTAACCAGTATTCTGGCGGGATTCCCGTGGAATCCAGGCCAAGATATTTGGACTTAATTATCGAGATCGCCGGACATTCCGACCCGGTTGTGGCCAGAGAGGCTTTCCAAGCGATGAGCCACTGGGTGAATGGAAGTGAAGAGAAGGTGGCAGCTTCCACCAGCAAAACGATTCTGGATCTGGAGGACAATGCCAGGTGGAAGGCAGCGATGGATACACTAATTACGGCTTGTCGTGAAGGAAAGGTGAATGATCAGGTCATTAATGTTTGCACACAATTATCGGGCACGGAGACAAGAGCCGAATGGAATGCCAGCCCGGAGAGAGACCTTCCAAAGCGGCAGCGTTTGGTCGCATTAATAGACAAGCTAATCTCATTGCCTCCACATGCGAAGCGTGGACTCGTTCCTTTATATACAGGCATGATTGCTGTCCTTCAATCTCAAGAAACTTTGAAACAAGCCGTGATCAAGTTACATTTGGCATTTGTTGAATGGAACGAGGTGAATCAGGCCGCCCTGCAATTGGATCCTGTGATTCAAATGGTGGACAAGCACCCGTATCTATTGGATGTGGCCTACAGGCAGATCAATCGGGCAGCTAATGCCAGTCAGGCGTATTGGAAACCGGAGGCGATTCTGGATCTGGTGGACCAACTGAGAGGTCAGCAGCGAATTGCGGCCCAGTATCTTGGGCTTTCTCTGCTGAAGATGGCAGGCACGGCATTGCTGTGGAATCAGGCTTGTTCCGAACGCTTGCGAGCATACCGGAATCATGAGCATGAGGCCATTCGTATGGCGGCATTGGATATGTGGACGGTGCTTGAATAGAAAAGTGGTCCGGGTCGGATGGTTATATGGATAGATTATTAATAATGAATATCATAAATTAAAATAAATTATAGCATTTCATTTTATCCGGGAGGGGAGCCGAGACGATGCTGCATATCAGTAACTTCAAACTCTCTTCTGTCATTTCCAGCAACCCGAATATCTATCCGGATCATGTGTTCAGACACATGGCAGGGGAGGTTCTGCTGTTTGATCGTATCACGGTACTATACGGCAGTAATGGCTCCGGCAAATCCACCTTGCTGAATCTGATCGCGAACAAATTGCGATTGGCGGGCGCTGAGCGAATGTCCACTTATGGACACAGCATCTATGTTCAGCGGTTTATCGAGGAGAGCAGCTATCAACTCGGGCAGGATGAACAGGAGCGTACCGTATATAAGCTACCCGAGGGGAGCCGATACATCAAGTCAGAGGATCTGCTATATGAAATCAAAAAAATACAGCAGGAAAGCGTGCTTCGCGAAGGGCTGCTCCACGAGCAGTTCGTTCAGGGAAAGAGCAAGGCCGAGGTAGAAGAGCTGGAGCAGTCATATGCGTTTGAGAAAAAGATGGATATCATTCGGTTCTCGCAGGAGAAGTATTCGAACGGGGAAAGCTCGATGCAGTTCTTTGAGGAGCAGCTGCTTCCCGGGCAGCTGTATTTATTGGATGAACCGGAAACGTCACTGTCTCCGGCGAATCAAATCAAGCTGGCTGAACAAATGAACGATCTGGCGCGCTACTTCGACAGTCAATTCATTATTGCCACGCACTCTCCCTTTGTTCTGGGCACGCTTCATGCGAAGATCTACAATCTCGATGCCAGTATGCTGCAAACGGCAGAATGGTTTGAACTTGATAATGTACGATTCTTTTACGAGTTTTTTCATAAGCATCAACGGCTGTTTGAATGAAGTGGGTTTAAAATCTAGTAAGAGATATCCTGATGTCAGGGTATCTCTTTTTGGTATACATTTTATCATGTTAGAGCCATATGGAACTCGTATGCACTCATCTGCAATCTACTAATTCATTCCATTCCAAATCTGAGAGTATATTGTCCCAACTGAATTTTTACCGTATAACATTGAAATGAAAAGCTGACATAGCAATAAAATTCATTGATTTTTATGCAGATAATTGTATAATCTACTTAATTAACGTTAATTAAAGTGGAGAAAAGGGGATGACCATGACCAGAACGAAGCTGAAGGAAGCAGCGCTTAGATTATTTGGGCAGAAGGGCTACGATGGGACGGCATTATCGGAGATCGCGAAGGAGGTCGGGGTCAAAACACCAGCAATCTATGCCTTTTTTGAGAGCAAGGAGGATCTGTTCATGACGGTCTTCGAAGAATCGATGAGCGCCTACAACGAATATATCCAAGCGATGGCGGAAACCAGCAAAGGAATGAACACGGAGAAAAAACTGCATGCGCTGCTGCTTCGCCAATACGATTTTCACCGAAACAAAACAGAGCTTGCCGTGTTTGCCTTCCGGTATTTGATTTTCCCGCCGGATTTCCTATTGGAAAGAATGCAGGAGGCATTCGGGCGTTTCGATATATTGCTGAGCAGCATTATCGGCGAGATGATGCAGGAAGGTCTGGATCGCGGCGATTTGGCTGCCGTTCCGATGGAGACGCTGGTGGATTCGTTCCTCACCTTGATGGACGGGCTGGGCATGCAATAT
The DNA here is from genome assembly GCF_039831995.1 of Paenibacillus pabuli. Classification (NCBI taxonomy): domain Bacteria; kingdom Bacillati; phylum Bacillota; class Bacilli; order Caryophanales; family Paenibacillaceae; genus Paenibacillus; species Paenibacillus pabuli. The sequence continues at coordinate 3,430,362 of NZ_JBDOIO010000003.1, read as the reverse complement.
TACTACTATAAATCGCCGGAGCTGTTCGAACGGAAACTGAAACATGCCTTTGAGATGTTCTGGAGATCCGTCGCAGCTTAGGCAATCAACAAGATTGTACAGAAAGCAGAGGGTGGAACATGAGCAACGATACGAAAATAGAAGATTACGAACGGGAACCCGTACCTCAGCATTTACGAAAATCATGGCTTTCGATGGCATTTGTCTGGATTGCGATCGGAATTGATCTATCTGCCATGTTTCTGGGAGCGCAGCTCGGCGCAGGCATGAGCATCGGTGACTCCCTTACTGCGGTCATCGTCGGTTCAGTCATTTTGGGTATTATCGGGGCGTTGTGCGCCTATGTTGGGGCCAAAACAGGCTTGTCCACGGCCATGATTAGCCGGTTTCTGTTCGGGAACAAAGGAGCACTCATTGTCTCCGTCATTCTCGGAATTTCATCGCTGGGCTGGTTCGGCGTACAGGTCGGCTTCTTCGCTTCCAACTTCCAGACGGCGTTAAGCGAGCTGTGGGGTTGGCACTGGTCACTCTGGGTACTGTCGATGATTGGCGGACTGCTCATGATGTCTACGGCGATCTGGGGCTATCGGGCCATTGAGAAATTAAGTGTTTGGTCGGTACCGCTGCTCGTCGTTTTTATTATTTTCGCGCTGGTCTTGGCGCTGAACGGCGAAGGCGGAAGCACGGTCTGGTCACCGTTCGAGGGTGAGGCAGTGCCGATGGGAACGGCGATCTCACTGGTCATCGGAATCTTTATCCTTGGGACAGCACTGTCCCCTGACATTGCTCGTTGGGCCAAGACACCCAAGCATGCGATTACGGCAGCCTTTGTCGGTTTCTTTGTCGGCAACAGCTTCATGACGATCATTGCCATCTTCTTGTCACGGTCGATGGATTCCGACGATCTGACGGGTATTTTCCTGACGCTCGGACTCGGTATTCCGGCCATTATCGTGCTGACACTGGCACAGTGGACAACCAACACGAACAATTTGTATTCCGCAGGATTGGGTTTCTCCGTCGTATTCAAACGAGTGCCCAAATCCGTCATTACGATCATTGCAGGTTTGATTGCGACAGCACTCGCTTGCTTCGGCATTTATGACCGTTTCATGACGTTCCTCACATATATCACGATGCTTGTTGCACCGCTGGGCGGTATATATACGGCAGAGTATTTGCTGGTGAACAAAAACAGATTCTCGTTTGAAGGGCTGGACAGCAACCGGAGCTGGATTCCTCGCTCCATCGTGGTATGGGTCCTTGCCACATTCTTCGGATTCATGACAACGATGGCTCCGGATGGGCTTGGTTGGTTCCAAGTGACGCAGGTTCCGGCGCTGGACAGCTTCTTGATGGCATTTATCGTACAAGCCATCATAGGCAAATGGGTAGCAAAGAAGGGATGAAAGCATGAACAAGGCAGCAAGATTAACTACACTTGATGAACAAGCTATTGAATATATTGCAATTGGCGCAGCGGTGCTGGGCACAGGCGGCGGGGGTGACCCTCATGTCGGTAAACTGATAGCCATGGAGGCCATCCGCAAGCATGGGCCGGTCCGTATCGTACAACTTGAAGAACTGGATGATGAGGGACTTGTGGTACCGGTATCGATGATTGGTGCACCTACGGTGATGCTGGAGAAAATCCCTTCGGCAGAACAGCTGACCAAGCCGCTGGATCTGATGGAAAGAGAACTGGGCCGCAAAGTGGATGCCGTCATGCCGATCGAGGTCGGTGGTGGCAACTCACTCGTTCCGGTCATTGCGGCGGCGCAGCGCGGAATTCCGCTTGTGGATGCCGATGCAATGGGGCGTGCGTTTCCCGAATCGCAGATGGTTACGTTCCATCTGGAAGGCATCCCGTGCAGTCCGGTAGCGATGGCGGACGAGCGCGGCAATAGCGCGTTGATGCATACGATTGATGGCGTATGGGAAGAGCGCATGGCGCGTGCGCTGACAGTAGAGATGGGTGGTTCTGCTTCCATCTGCGATTATCCGGTATCTGGAGCGCAGGCGAAGCAGAGCGCCATTGGGGGTACGCTAACGCTCGCTTATGAGATCGGGCGGACGCTGTTCGAAGCGAAGCAGGAGAAGCTGAATCCGGTGCAGGAACTGCTCACGAAGCTGAATGGACATGCCCTGTTTCATGGCAAGGCCGTGGATATCCGTCGCCGGATGGACGGCGGTTTTACGCGCGGTGAAGCCGTGTTCGAAGGTACTGGCGAGAACAAAGGGAAGACGATGCGGCTGTTTTTCCAGAATGAGTTCCTGCTCGCCACCGTTGATGACCAACCACTCGCCATTACGCCTGACCTGATTACGCTGTTGGATCAGGATACGGGTATGCCGGTGACGACGGAGAATCTGAAGTATGGTGCCCGGGTGACGGTAGCAGGCTTGCCATGTGATGACAAATGGCGAACACCTAAAGGCATTGAGACGGCTGGGCCAAGATACTTCGGATATGATTTCGACTATGTGCCGATTGAGACGTTGGTTTTGAAAGGAGGTGCGGCGCAATGACTAAGGTAACTATGACTGAACCAAACACAAATCAGGTTTACCGGATCGGGATTGATGTGGGTGGAACGAATACGGACGCCGCCCTGCTGGATTCCAACTTGCACTGCGTGCACAAGGTCAAGGTCCATACTACTGCTGACGTGAACGAGGGCATTGTAGAGGCTGTTCGCCGCTTGCTGCAGGAGAGCGGCGTGAACGGAGCAGAGATTCGCTACGCGATGCTTGGCACCACGCACTGCACGAATGCGATCGTGGAACGCAAACATCTCGGCCGGGTCGGCCTGATTCGTATTGGTGCTCCGGCAACGACAGCCATTCCGCCGCTTGCTGGCTGGGACGAATCCCTGCGCACGGCGGTTGGACCGCATAGCTATATCGCCTCTGGCGGTTATGAGTATGATGGCCGCAAGATTGCAAGTCTGGATGAAGCTGAGATTGTCGAACTGGCCAACCGGATGAAGGGCGAAGTTGACGCGGTAGCGGTGTGCGGGGTCTTTGCCCCGGTGAACCGTGACCAAGAGAAGCGAGTTGGCGTGATCATCCGCGAAGTACTGGGTGCTGACATGCCAGTTACCTATTCCAGTGAGATTGGCAGCATCGGACTACTTGAGCGGGAGAACGCATCTGTGCTGAACGCGGCACTGCTGCAAGTCATTGCGGGTGTCGTGCGCGGCTTCGAAGAAGCGCTGAACGGCTTCGGCATCCATGCGCAGCTGTACATTTGCCAGAACGACGGCACGTTGATGAAGAGTGAATATGCGCTCCGTTATCCGATTCTGACGATTGCCTGCGGACCGACGAATTCCATTCGAGGTGCTGCGCACTTGTCCGGGCTGACTGATGCGCTGGTCGTTGACATTGGCGGTACAACAACGGATATTGGTGTGCTTGTGCAAGGCTTCCCGCGCCAGTCGTCGGCAGCGGTAGATATCGGCGGCATTCGTACGAATTTCCGGATGCCGGACATTTTGTCCATTGGTCTCGGCGGCGGAACCATTGTCCGGTTGGATGGCGCTGACGGCGTAACGGTTGGCCCCGACAGCGTCGGCTATGACCTGACGACACGGGCCCGCATCTTCGGCGGTGATACGCTAACGACGACGGACGTGGCGGTGAAGCTGGGCCGGGCGGTATGGCCGGGCACAAATGCGGATGCGGTAGACGAAGCCGTATGCCACAAAGTGGATGCAGTTATGCAGCAGAGCCTGGAGGACGCCATTGACCGGATGAAAACGAGTGCCGATCTGGTCGATGTCATTCTGGTTGGCGGCGGCAGCCTGCTTGTGCCGGAGACGCTGGCAGGAGCGAGCCGGATCATCCGGCCGGACAATTATGATGCGGCGAATGCAATCGGCGCAGCACTGGGAGAGGTTAGCGGCGAGTCGGAGCGGATCTATTCGCTGGACGACTGGAAATATGACGACGTCATGCAGGATGCCAAGGAAAGCGCCGTGAACGAGGCGACGGCAGCTGGCGCGAACCCGGAGACGGTACAGATTGTGTCCGTCGAGGACATTCCGATTGCCTATTTGCCAGGCAACGCACTGCTCGTGAAAGTGAAAGCTGCGGGTAAGCTGTAATACCATAAACGATATGCCCTCTATGCTCGACAGCATTATCTGCTGCATGAGAAGTATGTTGTAGACTCAGGCATCCACCTACGGTGCCGGTCAGGGGAATGGCGAGTGAAAAAATATGAAATATGAACTGGTGGTACGGATCCAATTCCGTATCACCTTTTTATTTGAGAGGATGGATTTCCTGATGAACCGGGATTAAGAAATGCAGGGAAACTGCAGATCAATACTCCAGTGGAGAGTTTGTTTTTTTGGATTACCCCATGATGCTGCAGGTTCAGGAAAAGGAAAATATGCACAACGAAGTAAGATGTTTATTTCAAGGAAATGCCCTCGACTCGGGTATCTAAATATGCCACAATAGAGGATCAGGTGCACAGGAGAATGGACCCGTTGGCACAGTAATGCAAGCCGCAAATTGCTAACAAATTTATGCTCAATAATTTATACTAAATAAGCCAGAATATATCGAAGGAGCTGCCGATTCCGCTATGAACAAAAAAGAAGTCGCCAATATACGCAAGCAATTCAAGATGGATCACGATTTACTGAATATTTACGATATCCTCAATGTCTATATTACGAAGGAAACGAATGAAGTCTACCACTGGGAGCGCCATCCGTTCGAGCTGGTGGACCGGGAGAAGCAGGAGTTATACATGGGGAATTTCAAAAAACTGCTGACCGGCGAACTGGATCAAAAATTGTTCGAACTGAAGTTTCAGGAAGAAGCGGAGGAACCTGCACAGGTACTGCTTCACCAAGCGCTCGTGACGGGAGACCCGGAAGAATGGCAGGACATGATGCTGCTGCTCGTGGACCGGATGTTGGCCGATGCCAAGTATGAGCGGGATATGGTAGTCACGTTTGTTCGGGGGCAGTATTATTTGCCGACAAAGGCGAGAAATGATGAAGCGGAAGAGAGCGAGAAGAATGAGGTATTCGCCCATCCGTTCATTCTATGCAGTGTGAACTCGACGGAGAAACAGCGGAAGACCCTCTTGTTCGATTATGTGGAGCGGGAGTTCAAGTACAATGTCATTGTCGATCCGATTATCAAGTTAAGCACGCCGGAGCAAGGATTCCTGTACCCTAGCGTAACGGACAACTATTCCGATGTGAATCGGATTCTGTACTGTACGGGAAAATCGAACTTCCCGGATCCTCATTTTGTCGAACAGGTATTGAACGGAGAAAGATCCGTGACAGCACTGGAAGAGCGAGCGATCTTTGAAGATATCGTCAAGGAAGTGGCCGGCGAAGAGCTCGATTCAGCTACCATTGCACAGGTGTATGAAGAGATTAACCGGGTGATCGAAATCAACGAAGAAACGAAGGAAGAAGAGCCTCCGAAGCTGGATTACAAAGATCTGGAGCGTGTACTGAACGCAAGCGGCGTGGAGGATGTGACCACCGAGAAGGTGGAACGGGCATTCGAAACGATCGTGGACAACAGAAACTATGAGATGAAAGCGACCAGCGTTATGCCGAAGTTTACTTCCAAGTCCATCAAGATCGAAACGAAGGTCGCTACGATTTCGGTTAGCCCGCAGGATTTGAGATACGTCAAGCAGGTGAATTTCCAAGGGAAACGCTGCATCATGATTGAAGTGGACGAAGATGTTGCGATTGAAGGCTTTACGCTGGCGTCAGAGACCCTTATTCAATAAAAGAAGCATTAACGCAGGCAGGAGATGACTTACGATGAACAGACTGCTTATGATCCTGATTGCGGCCTCAACAATGTTGACGGCTTGCCAATCGAACCAGACGGATGCCGGGAACCCCTCGGGCAGCAACGAACAATCCGCACAGACCGATACAGCGCAGCCAAACAACGAACCAACCGAAGAACGTACAAGCCAGGACGAGTGGTCTTCGCTTCCCGAATATGACACGATTGTTCAGAAGGTTGATGCCCGGGATTATACGTTTCGAACGGTAACGGACAGTGAAAATGAACGCATTCTGCTACTCACGAACCAAGATGGTGAGGAGAAATACAGGACCATTTTTATCAAAAACACGAGTCGCCTTAAAATCATTGATGTTGATGGAGGCGGACAGATCTTCAACGATGTTTTGAAAGATAGCTGAGACAAAAGGCAGACGAAATATCCCAATTCCAATATGAATCAAGGAGTGTTGCGGTCATGAATTTGGAAGAAGTGATGCAGGAGCTTGAGGCGTTAGGCAAGGAGCGCACCAAAAAAATCTACATGTCCAATGGCGCCCACGAACCACTCTTCGGTGTGGCTACAGGAGCGATGAAGCCGATTGCCCGCAAAATCAAAAAGGATCAGGCATTGGCCGAGCTGCTGTACGCAACTGGGAATTACGATGCAATGTATTTTGCGGGCGTCATTGCCGATCCGAAAGCGATGACTGAAGCGGATTTTGACCGGTGGATCGAGGACGCTTATTTTTACATGATCTCCGATTTCATCGTTGCTGTCACGCTGTCCGAGACGGATATTGCCCAGCAAGTGGCGGATAAATGGATCGCCAGTGGTGAAGAGCTGAAAATGTCGGCAGGCTGGAGCTGTTACTGCTGGCTGCTCGGCAACCGGCCGGACAGTGAGTTCTCTGAGGATAAGCTGAGGGCGATGTTGGAAGACGTACAGGCGAAGATCCACCAGTCTCCCGAACGAACCCAATATTCAATGAACAGTTTTGTATACACCGTGGGAGTGTCCTACATTCCGCTGCATGACAAGGCTGTTGAAACGGCGCTAGCCATCGGTCCCGTCGAAGTTCAGAAGGATAAGCCCAAGAGCAAGTTCCTGAATGCTTCCGAAACCATTCAAAATGCCGTAGATAAAAATCGGATTGGTTTCAAACGCAAGTATGTAAGATGTTAAAGGAAGGAAATGCACGTGATTTTATCTGGATTTTACACGATGAATATACATTATTTTCAAGTAGTTGTTGACAATCCTCAAGGTCTAAAATATAGTAAACACATCAGATTAATGTAAATTGTAGATATTCAAATTTTATCCATTGAATGGATGCTGACTGGTTTATCCAGAGGCTCAGAGGACAGCGCTTGTCGTTGTCACCTGAGCCTTTTTTGATTAAATACACCCAATATCATCGAAGAGGTGAAGTCAATGGCTGCTGCTGAAAAAATCAGATTTGAGAGTGTCACCAAAACGTTCACTGTCCGCGATCCGAAGCAAAAGGAGGCAACACAGGCATTTACAGCTGTAAAAGACCTGGACTTTTCGGTAAGAAAAGGCGAATTCATCACCATCGTAGGTCCGAGTGGCTGCGGAAAGTCAACCTTGCTGGATATGATTAGCGGATTATCCTCACCGACACAGGGTCGCATTTTAATCGACGGCCAAACCATTACTGGCCCAGGGCTTGACCGGGGCATTGTGTTTCAGCAGTACGCTTTATTTCCGTGGAAGACGGCACGCGGCAATATTGAATTTGGTTTGGAAGCCAAGGGTATTCCGAAGCAGGAGCGTAGGGAGCAAGTGGAGCATTTTCTGTCACTGGTCGGGCTTACTCACTTCGGAGACCGTTTTCCTCATGAGCTATCCGGGGGGATGAAGCAGCGTATAGCGATTGCCAGAAGTCTTGCTTTTAATCCGGATGTTTTATTAATGGATGAGCCTTTTGCCGCATTGGACGCCCAGACACGTGAATCCCTGCAAAGTGAACTTTTGCGTATTTGGCAGAAGACCCAAAAGACCATCATTTTTATTACACATGGTATTGATGAGGCGGTTTATCTTGGAGAACGAGTAGTGGTATTGACGCCAGGGCCAGGTATGGTGAGACAAATTGTGGATATTCCGCTTCAATCGCGATTGGAAGATGCAGATATTCGCTCCCATCCCGACTTTGTAAAGGCTCGCCATGAAGTATGGAGTCTGCTGCATGAACCTGAGTACCGCGGTGCTTATATCTAATTGATTAAAGGAGTGTATTCCTATCGAATCCGTAAAGACTGCTCATTCAACCCTACGGCTTGGTAAACGAAGTCCTGCTGCCTTTTCTGGTGTGCTGAAGTTGTTCAAACAGTCGATCGTGTTAATTGCCTTGGTCTTACTATGGGAGATTGCGCCAAGGACGGGCTTGGTCGATGCAGCGTTTTTCCCTGCCTTTTCCGAGGTCATCCGGGCATTGTGGAGTTTGATCATCTCAGGTGAACTTTTCACTCACTTTCTGGCAAGCATCGTTCGTTCATTCAGTGGATTTGCCTTAGCCTTACTTATTGCGATCCCGTTAGGATTACTGATTGGCTGGTATCCATTAGCCAGACAGCTGTTAAATCCCGTGCTGGAATTGTTTCGAAATACTGCCGCATTAGCACTGCTTCCGGTATTCATGCTGCTGCTCGGAATCGGTGAAACTTCCAAGATTGCGATCGTGCTCTTTGCCTGCACATGGCCCATTCTTCTGAATACGATTGCTGCTGTCGGCAACGTTGATCCTTTGCTCATTAAGGCAGCAAGATCGATGAATATTAAGTCCTTTAAATTATTTCTTAAGGTGATTCTGCCAGCATCAGTCCCAACCATTTTTACCGGTATTCGTATGGCAGGGACAGGGGCGATCCTGGTACTTATAGCTGCTGAAATGGTAGGGGCCAAAGAAGGTTTGGGTTATCTCATTACGTATTCCCAATATAACTTCCAGATCCCTCAAATGTATGCCGGGATATTAACCATTGCTTTGCTGGGGTTGTTAATCAACCAAGGGCTCAGCATGCTTGAACGTAGATTTTCCAAATGGAAACAGCAAGTGAATGAGTAGTTCTGTTCGAATATTCCCTCATTATTTTTTTATCAATAATCCTTACTAATTCAATTGAATTAATAAGTTATGAATAAGCATCGTTTGGAGGAGGAAAAGCGAGATGAAACGAACATTAGGCATTCTTGTACTTGCAGGCTTGGTCAGTGGTGTCCTATCAGGCTGCTCAGATCCCAAGACCTCCGCGAAGAGCGGAGAAGAAGATCAAGTTCTGCAGTATCAGTCTTCACCTGGAAGTGTTTCTTTTCCGGAGCTGGCTGCAGATTTGGGCTACTTGGGGGATTTGAAACTGGAATCCATAGGTGACAGCGTTGGGGGACCGGAAAGCATCCAGTTAACCGCGACGAAACAAATTGACTTTGGTTCAGCATTCAACGGGGCCATTATCAAATCCTATTCTCAAAATGTAAAAATAAAGTCCGTCATCGGTTCATACGGCAGTGATGAACATACGTATATCGGAGCCTACACCCTTGAGGGGTCACCCATAAAGTCAGCTAAAGATTTTATCGGGAAAAAGGTAGGGGTGAACATTCTCGGGGCTCATTTGGAATTTGTCCTCAAAGACTATTTACGACAAGGCAATCTGACGGAAAAAGAAATCGAACAGGTCACTTTGGTGACCGTCCCAAGTTCAAGTGCGGAACAGGTGCTGCGGAATCAACAGATCGACGTGGTGATGTTAAGCGGAATTGGCCGGGACAGGGCTCTGGCAACAGGAGGAATCACTGAAATTTTCAGAGATATCGATGTGTTTGGCAAGGAGTTTACGGCAGGCGACTATTTCTTCAGCGAGGATTACATCCGGGAGAATCCGAATACGGTGAAGCAATTTGTTGACGGGGTTGCCAAAGCCATTGACTGGGCTCAGACCACGCCTAGGGAGGAAGTCATCTCGAGGTTCGAGGACATTGTGAATCAGCGGGAACGCAAGGAAACGACGGAAAACCTTAAATATTGGAAGAGTACAGGCATATCGGAAAAGGGAGGCGTCATTACTCCATCGGAATACGGAACTTGGATCGACTGGCTTGTGGCGAATGGTGAGCTAAAAGAAGGTCAGGTGAAACCGGAAGACTTATATACCAACGAATATAATCCATTTGCTCAATAACCTTTTCATATATACCATACACACTTTAACGGAGAGGCAGTACCAATCTGGAGAAGCGAAGCGTTCGCCTTTATCACCTGATTTTCCCCTTAGAAAAAGGGAATCAAAAAATCTGGGGATAACAGCGATCGGAAGATGGTACTGCACTCGCAGTGGCCTTGTGTGATAGATAAGTGTGGTTTATATAAAAGGTTTTTAACCATAATCAAATAAGGGAGTGGTTCGTATGACTAGAAAACAAATGAAACTGGGAGCTTTCATTAATCTGCCGGGACATCATGTAGCAAGCTGGCGGCACCCTTCATCAGGTGCAGGTCGCGCATTTGATTTGGATTATTTAACGGAGATTGCACAGACGGCGGAACGCGGTAAATTCGATATGATATTTTTCGCCGATGTCCTGGGTCAGCGGCTTTCCGGTAATGCACAATCCTCACTGAAGCTGGACCCGGTTATCATTATTTCGGCCCTCGCGGCCGTGACAAAAAATATTGGGTTAACGGCCACGCTGACCACAACCTATAACGATCCATACCATGTCGCGCGCAAATTCGCAGCAATTGATCATCTGTCCAAGGGACGGGCCGCCTGGAATGTCGTCACATCGGCCAACGAGGGAGAAGCGCTCCTGTTCGGGAAAGAAAAGCATCTGCAGCATGCGCTCCGTTATGAACGTGCTGAGGAATTCGTGGACGTTGTCAAGCAGCTATGGTTGTCCATCGAGGATGAGGCGCTGGTCATCGACAAGGAAAATGGACGGTACCTGGATGTAGAGAAGGTACATCCGGTTAACCATGAAGGGGCATGGTTTAAAGTTCAGGGTGCCCTTGATTCCCCAACAACACCGCAAGGGCATCCCGTGATTGTTCAGGCCGGGTCTTCGGAATCTGGCAAAGAGCTGGCAGCGAAGACGGCTGAAGTCATTTTTACAGCTTGGCAAACGCTTGAAGAGGCACAGGTCTTTTATCGGGATGTCAAAGGGCGACTGGCTAAGTACGGACGTAAGCCGGATGATCTGAAGATCATGCCTGGCGTGTTCATTACGGTGGCCAAAACAGAGGCAGAAGCTCTGTTGAAACAGCAGCAATTAAACAGCTATATCCTGCCTGAAGTGGGGTTAGCATATCTGTCTGCCTTCACAAATATTGATCTGTCCGGGTATGATGTCGATGAACCACTTCCCGAGGCAAGCTCCATCGAAGATGAGACCAATCCGCGAATCCGCTACAACATCATTCGTGAAATTGCGAAACGGGAGAATCTGCAGTCGATACGTGCAATCTATGAACGAATCGCAGGAGCGCGCGGTCATCGGGAGATTGTCGGGACCCCGGAACAAATTGCGGATCAATTGGAAGAATGGTTCCTGAATGATGGTGCAGATGGCTTTAATATTATGCCGCCCCATTTCCCGGAGGGCTTCAACGATATCGTCGAACTGGTGGTTCCGGAATTGCAGCGGAGGGGATTATTCCGAACTGAATATGAGAGCAGTACCCTTCGAGGGAATTTGGGACTGTCTGTACCTGCAGTAAAAACACCCGAAAAGGCATTAACCGGTGCGAGCACAGGTGAAATCGTGTAAGGAATGCATTTAACGCAACCATTTATGGTTGCGTTTTTTGATTGGGAACCGGATTGAGATCCGTAGGGAGGAAAGGGGGAGATGCTAATCTTCCCGCTTTTTGAGCCTAGGCCTAGACCTAGACCCACCCTGTAAACTCCAGTATGGATGCTTTGGCGGACTGTACTTCGGATTGTACACTCTTGCGCCACGCTTTGGGGGACTGTCCCATCAGTTTGGAGAAGCAGCGATTGAAGCTGGAGATGGAATGAAACCCGACCTGTTCAGAGATCGACAGAATGGAATGGTCCGTGCTTTTCAGCTGTTTGCAGGCTTCTTCGATCCGTGTACTGTTGATGAATTCGAGAGGCGTCGTCCTCATAATCTCGTGAAATTTTCTGCGGAAATGCGTTGTGCTCAAGTGGCACAGATCGGCCAAAAAATCGATGGTCATGGGGGTCATGTAGTTCTTGGTGATATACTCGAGCACGGGCGAGATGACCAGATCGCCTTTCAAACCATGATCTGTACCTTGTTCAGCCAGGGGCTGATTCCGGGAGTGAATTCGAAGGAGCTCGATATACAGGGACAACATTAAACCATAGGCACTTTCCTGATAATAAGGATTCTGCAGCCTTAACTCCTCCACGATCGATGTGGCAAGGGTGTACACCTTGGGATGCTGCTCCTTGCTTAGCACACAGTTCATTCCCTGTACTGCCCATAGATTCGGCTCGAAGTCGCTGTATGTACTTTTTAATGAATGCTGAAACAGGTCCTCCGGCGAAAAGAAAATATAGGCCCACAAACTGGCCGTACCAGGCGTGCTGTACGTTGTATGAGGAAGATATCTGGGAATGAAAGTTATATCGCCAGCCTGAAAGGGAACGGATTCACCCTTGATCTCCATAATGCCGCTGTCGGAGTAGCAGATGCCAATCTCCAGATGGTTATGAAAATGAAGATGCTCGCTCTTGATATCGGATATTTTCCAGCGTTCACCGCTTAATAGCAGGACGGGAAAATGGATGGGCAGGCTGTAATGACGATATTCAATAACAGGTTTCCTGGTTTTGGCCATATGCGATACCCCCATTCATAAATGGTTGAAATTGCGCAGTTTTGTTACGAATATGCTTAGATTGACACCATTTTACTGCGTAGAATGGAATAAGTAAAGCGTTTACAATACGAACGGACACCTCTCAGGGTGCACTTGGGGGCATGTGTCCAGGAGAGGGGAATACCGATGCTTCAAGTGAAATATGACAGGGAAGAGATTTTAAAAGTCATCGATAACGTCACCGAAAAAACACTATCCATGGATCTGACATGGGACTGGCCTTGCGGGGTAGCCTATTACGGTGTATCCAGAGCCTACCAGACGACTGGCAACAAGGAGGTTTTGGACAGGCTGGTTCAATGGGCAGATGAATACATTGAGCTGGGACTGCCGAGCTGGACGGTGAATACCTGTGCCATGGGCCATATGCTGATCACGTTGTATGAAGAGACAGGGGATCAGAAATATTGGGATATCGCGCTGAGCAAAGTGGATTATCTCCAGAATCATGCGCTCCGCTTCGGAGACAACGTGCTGCAGCATACCGTATCCGTTGCCAATGATTTTCCGGAACAGGCCTGGGCGGATACCTTGTTTATGGCTGCATTTTTCCTGCTGCGCGTAGGCAGCAAATTGAAGGATGAAGCTATGATTCAGGATGCCTTGAATCAGTATTACTGGCATATTAAATACCTTCAGGACCCAAGCACGAGCTTCTGGTATCACGGCTATAACAACGTTAATAAGGACCATATGTCCGGATTTTACTGGGGCAGAGCGAATGCCTGGGGTGCTTACACGATGTCGCAGGTGAAGCCGCAATTGAAGGACTGGTATTTGTATCCGCAATGTATGGACGTCGAGTGTTCGCTTCGGGATCAGCTGGCAGCATTGAAGCTGGTTCAGACGGACAACGGCTTGTGGAGAACGGTGCTTGATGACGAAGAGTCCTATGAAGAAGTATCGGCATCTTGCGGTATTGCGGCAGCCATGATCAATAACGGCAATCCGCTGCATACCAAGTATGTGCAGAAGGCATTAGATGGCGTTCTGAAAAACATCACCGAAGATGGACGGGTGCTGGGTGTATCCGGCGGTACGGCTGTCATGAAGGACCGGGAAGGGTATCGCAATATTCCAAAAGACTGGATTCAGGGCTGGGGTCAGGGCCTGGCACTCGCCTTTCTGTCCGACATGTTGAGATAGGAGGAGATCCAATTTGTCCAAAAAATCAACGGGGGCCTTTACCTTGCCCGGAGAATCGGGTTATGAGGCTCTGACACTGGAACTCGCTGAACGTTGGGGTGCCGATGTCATTCGTGATAGTGACGGAACGAAATTGTCGGATGAGATTATCAACGCAGGATACGGTATATATTCGACGATCTGTATCATCCGGGATCATAATGAGTGGGCATCCCGCAATACGGATAAGCTGCAGCAATGTTTTCTCATCACCAACCCCAAGGTGGCCGTGCAGGATTACCTGTCCATCTACCTGATGGAGGATTTTTTCGCTGAACAATTCAGAGTGAACGATTCCCGGGAGGCGTTCAAGTATTGGCAGGTCTATGACCGGACGACGGGACAAGAAGTGCCGAGAGAACAGTGGAATTATGAACGTGAATCCGGCAATGTGGTTATTACCGGCATCGTTCCGTGGCATAAATACACCGTCAGCTTCATGGTTTACCGGATATGGGAAGAGATTTCGATGTACAATCACACGACGAATGACTGGGATAAAGAGCATCTGATGCAGATCGATCCCATCTATCCGGAAACCCAAGCATACTTGCTGAATTGGATGGAACATTGGTGCCAGGAGCACAAGGAAACGACCGTGGTTCGGTTTACGTCCCTGTTCTATAATTTCGCCTGGATCTGGGGCAGCAGTGAGCGGAACCGCCATTTGTTCTCGGACTGGGGTTCATACGATTTTACGGTAAGCGCAAGAGCGCTTGATCTGTTTGCCAAAAAGGCTGGCTATTCCCTCACGGCCGAGGATTTCGTAAATGGCGGGAAATACCGGGTCAGTCATATCCCTGCGGATCAGCGCAAGCTGGACTGGATGGCATTCATTCATGATTTTGTGATTGAATTCGGCAAAAAGCTGATTGATATTGTACACCAACATGACAAGCTGGCTTATGTCTTCTACGATGACAGTTGGGTTGGCATGGAGCCTTATAATGACCGCTTTCAGGAGTTTGGATTCGACGGCATGATCAAATGTGTATTCTCCGGGTATGAGGCAAGAATGTGCTCGGGTATCGACGTGGATACGCATGAAATCAGGCTGCATCCTTACTTGTTCCCGGTGGGTTTAGGCGGGCTTCCTACCTTCAAGGAGGGCGGCGACCCTACGCTGGATGCCAAGAAGTATTGGATTAATATCCGGCGAGCCCTGCTCAGAGAGCCGATCGACCGGATTGGACTGGGCGGGTATCTGCACCTGGTTGAACCTTATCCGGATTTTGTAGAATACATCGAGAAGATTGCGAATGAATTCAGGGAAATGAAGGAACTGCATCAGGCTGGCAAGCCTTATCAGATCAAGACCAAGGTAGCCGTGCTGCATAGCTGGGGCAAACTGAGATCGTGGACGTTATCCGGGCATTTCCATGAAACGTATATGCATGACTTGATTCATGTCAATGAAGCCTTATCCGGATTACCGGTTGAAGTGCGGTTCATCAATTTTGAAGACATCCGTCAGGGCGTTCTTAAAGACTGCGATGTCGTGATCAATGCCGGCTCTGCCGGTTCCGCATGGAGCGGTGGGGAGCACTGGAACGACCATACGTGTGTGGACCTACTGACGGAGTGGGTGTATCAAGGTGGGGCATTTATAGGCATCAATCAGCCTTCGGCGATCGAGGGGTACGACAGCTTTTTCCGAATGGCACATGTTCTTGGCGTGGATGAAGATACAGGGGCCAGAGTCGTTCACGGAAAATGGTCGTTTGAGGCTCAGGATGAACAGGGGTTGGTACCGGGTAAGGCCAGCATAATGCCGAAGAAAGGCATTTATCTTACCGATGGTACAGCTGAGGTGCTGCACGAAACGGATGGTTACATTACGTTGACTGCGCATGCCTTCGGCAAAGGAAAAGGAATCTATCTTCCCGCCTTCGAATTCAACTGGGAGAATACCAGATTGCTGCTGAATCTGATTCGCTATGCAGGCCAAGTGTACGAAGAAACGAAGTATATCCCGGATAACTTGTACACCGAGTGTGCTTATTATCCGGAAAGTAACATATTGGTTGTGATCAACAATAGTGACAAGGTTCAAACAACAACGATTGATACAGAGTTTGGAAAACAAACGCTGGAACTGGCTCCGTATGACACGGTCATCACCAAGATTGGCGTAACCAAATCGGTATCCTCATAGAATATTTTCTTCATAAAATATCGTCTTCATAGACCGTATCCCTGGCCAGGGAGCGGTCTATTTTGGCTACAAAGGAATTCTGCGCATGAATATTTTATAATGTAAACCATACATGTAAACCAAATATATCTTACTCTAGACTCAAGATCGTGGGGGTGTAATCAATGATTCGAATGGCTGTCGGCGCCGTCATCCAAAAGGATGGCAAATTGCTATTGGTTCATAAGGTGAAGGGAGCGCAGGGCAAAATCAAAGGAACGTGGGATTTCCCGAAGGGCGGGATGGAGCCGCAGGACAAGAGCATGGAGGCGGCACTGCTCAGGGAATTAGAAGAAGAAACCGGATCAACGAACTATACAATTACCAAGCAATTTGAGGACAGAATTGCCTTTCGTTTCGATGCCATAACGCAGCAGAAATTGGGCTATCTGGGGCAGGAAACGACAATGTTTCTGGTCCAGTACTCCGGAGACGGAACCGACCTGAAACCTCAGGATGATGAAATCGATGATATTCGATGGTTCTCCATAGATCATGTCGCTCCATTGCTATTTCCGGAGGCCCGTCTGTTCCTTGAAAGATACGTTCTGGTGAGAGGAGGAGATTGACTTGATTGCAGATTTTAGAGTTTTGACCGAATTCCTTCAAGGTCATGATGAAGCAGAGGATTTCATTACAGAGGAAGACATTCAGGAGCAGGAGAGCCGCCTCGGCAAGCCGTTTCCAGCCGCTCTGCGTGAATACTATAAGAGGTTTGGGCGGTCCCAATATATTACCCAGCATTGCAATAATCAGTATGAACCGATGGCTTTGGAGGATATTTTTGTACCTGATTCGGAGTTTTTTACAACGGACAAGGCGTTTTTGGTATTTTATCAATGCGAAGAATCAGTGATCTATTGCGGCATTCGTTTCAGTGATCTGACGAAAGAAGACCCGCCTGTGTATCTGTGTGCGTGGAACCATCCGGATTGGTCGCTGGAGAATGAATCGCTCACCAATTTCCTGGTAAGCAAGGCATTCATTCAAATGGGGGTGGAGGACAGGCTGCCTTATTGGGTTATTTTTGATGAGAACATGTGGGGGTTATCGGATTACCGATCCTATTGGGGATTAAGCGATGGAGCATATGAAATTCCAGAAACGTCATCTCTTCAGGCCTGGCGGATATTTTATAAGGACGGTGTCAATCTCCTATTCGAACTGGCTGTTGGCGAAAACGAGGATGATGTATTAGCTGTATATCTGGCTTTTTTTGATCGAGAGTGTATAGCGAGCCTGTTGAATCGTACAACGCAGGACAGGCAACTGCCTGATTATAGAACCAATCTGAGTTCATAGTTGCAAACCATTGATGATTCACAGTAGAACCTCACTTCCAAAACGTACCTGTAACCTATATATTGAATGATAGGGATAACAGAAATAATTAAACTGAAGGAGCACATTATGATTAATTTTAACCAACCAGTGGCTTTGCGGTCTATTTTAAGCCCAAAATATTTGGAGTTTGCTCTAAGAGATCAATATGAACTGGGTCAATGGGAAGAATGTTTGTTTTGGCTGCGAGGATTGAATGATACATACAGGGTAAAAACGTCCACTGGCTTGTATATCCTTCGGGTTTACCGAGCAGAGATCGGAGAGGAAGAAGTAATCACGGAGTTGTCTGTGCTATCTCAATTAAAAGCGATACTGAATTCTTCGGTGCATGCAGATGTTGGAGATTACATTAAGAGGAAGGATAACAGGGATTACACCGTGCTGGGTGCGCCGGAAGGCAAACGGGTAGCCGTGATCTTCCGCTATATTGAGGGGAACGAGAACAACCTGGAGGATGAAGAGTCCTGTTTTGCTTTTGGTCAATCTGCGGCTGAGCTGCACGGAGCTATGGATCAGGTGGTACTGGAGCAGCCGAGATATGAGCTGGATACACCATTTCTGATTGATCAGCCGCTCGCCCGCATTATAGCGTATATCGGAGAGTCGCATGAATCGGCACCATTTTTGTATGCGTTTACTCAGGAGCTGAAGAAGCGCATTACGGCATCCAGCCAGAGTCTGGAATGGGGGCTGTGTCATGGCGATATGCATGGCAACAATAATGCCTTTCAGCAGGGAAACTTGTTTACGCATTATGACCTGGAGTGGACAGCCAAAGGCTGGCGTGCTTACGACCTGGCTCAGGTAAAGGCTAGAAAGAGACAATCCGGTGAGCAAAAAGCAGCATTATGGAATGCACTCATGGCAGGTTATCGTTCGATACGAAGCTTCTCTCCAGCGGACGAACAGGCCGTGGACCTATTCATTGTCGCTCGCCGATTCTGGGTCATGGGTCTGGATGTTGCTTTTATTGAAAGTGATATGGGTGCACTGGATTATGGTGACGATTGGCTGGACAGTTTTGTGGAAGAGTTCCGCGAAGCGGGAATCCTCTAGTTTTGAAAGTTGATTAATTGTTCTATACTCATTTTGAATAACCTAAAGACCCCTCTGAATCATTCAGAGGGGTCTTTACTCTCATGAAAAATTCCATGGGAAACGTCAGCTTGAAGAAGATGAAGCGGCAGCAGCAGCCGATGCCGCGGCAGCGGAGGCCATGGCGGCCTGCTGTGCGATGATAATGTTGGTGATGCTGGTAGAGAGTGTCGTGGTCAGCACGCCGCTTCGCAGATTCTCAACATGCTGAACAGCCACGAGGGCCGATGAGAATAGAAGCAGTTCTTGTTTGGTGATCGACCATGCCCCGAAGCCCTTTTGCTCGCGCAGCCAGTCAACCGTTTCTTGGACCTGATCCACCAGTGTGTCTTGGTTTACAGGCAGCAGAGAGAGCACTCCGAGGGAGGATAGGGTATACGTTTTATCCAAGCGGATGCTGCGTTTACGGAACGCCTCCTGTAACGCCAATACACGCGCGCTTGATTCAGGATTGTCGTCTCCAAGGACCAGTACCTGGGTTAATGCCTGCACACTGTTGCCAGGGGAGAATTCTGGCTTCAGTTCACGGTAGAGCTGCTCCAAGCGGGCCACACCGGATTCCACATCCAGATCGGAGAGAGCCAGCATGGCTGCAAAAATATAGTCATCCTGCCCGGTCAGGAAGCGGTGTTTTGCTTTCATCTGATCGTAAAAAGCCTTGGCACGCTCCACCGTGTACTGAAACTGGTCAGGCGTTGCCTGGGCAGCAATCTGATAGGCAGCAGCGGCCAGGAAATCGGAAGTGCGAAACTTGATCTGTTTCATCAGATCGTAGACATGTAGGGTATCCGCCATCTTCGACTCCTGATCCGTGGTAAGGGAGAGCATGGCGGCAATACTGATGGCCGAATTGCCTCTGAATACGGAAAAGAGGTTTGTATTTTGCTTCATTAGATCATGACTCTGACGAATGGCCTCGCCATCTGCTGTTTTATTTTCGGCTGCATAGAGAAGTGCCGCCAGGCGGTGCATCATCGGATTTTGCCATTTGAATGACTTCTTGATCAACTGTACGTTGGAAACGAATAATTCGACTCGTGCTGCGTGCTGCTGTTCCATATGCAGACCTCCCGAAATGAGTAGTTGTTACCCCTAGTTTATTAGGAATATCAAATGGATTAAAGCAAAAATTCCCATGGGGTAGATGAATGACCTTGAGAACGAATTTTTAAATTGATTGCGAGGGTGCTTCTCAAACAAGAAATGCAATATCGTATGTATGATGAAAAAGATGTCCAGCACCCAGAATGTAATTGTCTGATACGAACTGAAGAGCAGGGAGAGGATGACGGTGTATAGGGGCAGGTGCACCCATGTAAAATACCTATAAGCTTTCTCGTCTTCCATCTCTTTCAACACGATAAACAATCTCCACTCGGACCGCCTGATCGCATCCATTTCGTGCAGAAGAAATAGAGACAGGTTGAACAAAAATAAGACCAGCGACAAGTCAGGCATATGGTGCCTCCCCTATAAGCGTTTATAGAAGATACGGATAGGTAGCAAGATTGTTCCAGTATCCTGTTTGTTAGGTCCATGTTCGATGCGGCTATATTTAAAATACAAAAATGATAAACATTCTTAATAAAAACGCTTCCTTACATTCCTTGTTGTATTTCTGCGGCACATCTCGTACAATTTGGTGAAGCAATTCTGCATTGCGTTAATGTGAACACGAAAATGGAAATGTAAATCTGACAACACGAAGCTGCAAACAAGAAAAGGGGAGAATCGTTTGGAATCGAAGCAACTATCTAGAGGGCTAAAGCCCCGTCACGTAGAGCTGATTGCACTCGGGGGTACAATCGGCGTTGGATTGTTCATGGGATCGGCGAGTACGATCAAATGGGCAGGTCCTT
This sequence comes from Paenibacillus pabuli, assembly GCF_039831995.1. NCBI lineage: Bacteria > Bacillati > Bacillota > Bacilli > Caryophanales > Paenibacillaceae > Paenibacillus > Paenibacillus pabuli. The sequence goes on along the minus strand of NZ_JBDOIO010000003.1, from coordinate 3,410,008 downwards.
CGGTGCTGCTGGCCTATCTGCTGGCCGGGATCATTATCTTTTTTGTCATGCGTATTATGGGAGAGATGTTGATTCAGGAGCCTGTCACCGGATCCTTTGCCACATTTGCTCATAAATATATCAGTCCGCTTGCGGGGTTCCTGACTGCCTGGAGTTACTGGTTCCTCTGGGTAACGGTGGGGATGGCGGAAGTTACGGCGATCGGCATTTATGTCGGATACTGGTTTCCGGATATTCCGCAATGGCTGCCGGCACTGGCTGGCGTGCTCATTATTGCGGCGGCGAATCTGGCTGCGGTTAAATATTACGGTGAGTTTGAATTCTGGTTTGCCATGATTAAGGTAACAGCCATTGTGTTCATGATCGTCATCGGAACCGGCTTAATCTTCTTCGGTCTGGGTAACGGCGGGGAGCCGATCGGATTATCGAACCTCGTGAGTCATGGGGGCTTTTTCCCTGGAGGGCTCAAAGGATTCTTATTTGCTCTATGTATTGTGACGGCAGCCTATCAGGGCGTGGAAATGGTCGGCATTACGGCCGGGGAAGCGGAGAATCCGAAGCAAACACTGCGTAAAGCCATCAAAAATATTGTATGGCGTATTCTTATCTTTTATGTAGGGGCCATCTTTGTCATCGTGACACTGTACCCCTGGAATGAAGTGGGACAGACGGGAAGCCCGTTTGTACTCACATTTGCCAAGGTCGGTATCGTGGCTGCTGCGGGCATTATCAACTTCGTGGTGCTCACGGCGGCAATGTCAGGATGTAACAGTGGAATTTACAGTGCGGGACGTATGTTATACACGCTTGCGGAGAATGGACAGGCACCTGCCTTTTTCAAAAAGCTGTCCAAAGGCGGGGTTCCACGCAACAGCATCGTTATTACGATCTCCCTGTTGCTGATCGGTGTAATATTGAACTACCTGATGCCGAATTCCAAACTGTTCCTGTATATCTACAGTGCAAGTGTTCTTCCGGGGATGGTGCCATGGTTCGCACTGGCCTTCAGCCAGTTCCGGTTCAGAAAGCGCTGGGGTAAAGAGATGGGTGAACACAACTTCAAGTCCAAATGGTTCCCCATCAGCAACTACATTATTATTGTGTATCTGATCCTCGTTATCATCGGGATGGCGTTTAACCCGGATACACGCTTGCCCCTGATTGTAGGTGCGACCTTTATGGCCATCGTGGTGATCGGATATTTCATATTCGGTGTTGGAAAAAAACAGCGTGTAGATGGCGGAGAAGATCAGTAAACTTCATATGATACAACCGTAAGTTGATTGTTCAGCGGATGCCCAAAATGCATTTCTTGAATACATCGGAGAATCTTCAGAGATTCGGTGTCATTCAAGGGTGCATTTTTTGTTTTTTTTGTAAAAATGAGTCGAAATAACAACTTAATTTATTGATCAGTATTCAGGCTTACCTTATAATCAAGAGGATTGAAGAATTTGTAAACATACTGGGGGAGTTTGCTAATGTTAGTAGGAAAAGGCGCAGTACGTGAGATGTCAAATGATATCGACAAAGTCATCAGAGAAATCGACCAGATCACTCAATCCAAAATTGACCGTGTATCGGACAAGATTGACTCCGAATTGAACTCTTGTGGTCGTGAGCTTTCAAACGCTGCAACGACATTATCTCAGATCAAGCCTCTGATTGATAGATTGGTCGCACAAGTTGGACAAGATGCTCCTGATCATGTACAAGTACTTGTGACATCGATTGCACAAGAAGTAATGTCCAAAGTTATAGCTACTAGCGGCAACATTGACGAAGTTCAGAAGAACATTAAAGATGTAGACAAGTTAACCAACGAAATCGATAGTCTCACGGACGAGATCGACAAGTTGACAGATAAGATTGATGAAATTACCGATAAGTATCAGAAATAGGGAGGATAGGTCTCTATGAGCGATTATACACCACCTGTAGGTCAGCCCAATTACATATCGGGTGGCTGGGGCAACAAACAAGCAAAAGAAACGGCTTTAAAGATAGATCATATTGCAGATAAGGCCAAGTTTGGCATTGAGATGCTGGGTACAGGATTGGATGGCATAGATGCTATTGAAAAAGAATTGATTGAAATCTCCCATGCGCCGCAGCCTCCTACACAAGAGCAGATTCGATCGATGGCACATCGCCTGGATGCACATCAAAAGCAACTTCAACTGGCTTTGGACCGGATTAAAGATATGATGACAGATATAGAAAAAGAAACGGATTCAATTCAAAAACCACGTACATCCTGGTAATTTTCGATGATTTTGAAATTAGAATATGTAAAAGAAGAGAGGGGAATCCCCTCTCTTTTTTTATTGGTTCTCAGTAGTTACTTTTTTCTAGAAAAATCCCCTCTTGAAGCTCCTGTTACAGGAGGTTTTATGATTACGAATAGAAAAGCTGCTGCTGTATGGTTTTGTAACTTAAGCGCAGCTGATAAAAGAGGGGGCATAAGCAAGATGAGGACTGTAGAATGGATTTACCTTATTTTCAACGTAATAATGCTGGTGTGGTTGATTGGGGGAAGGAATAAACCGCGGAAATGGGTATGGGGAGGGTTTGTCACATCGGCTGCGCTGCTGTTGATCCATGGTGTGGTTGAGGGAATACGTTGGCCAATGATCTCGGCATACGTGCTGACACTGGTTCCCGTGGTTGTTGTAATCACAGAAGCAAGACGGTATACGCGTGTTGGTTTGGCCTCTGAAAAAGGTAAATGTGCTGCTATATTATCTGCGTCTACGGCGCGAAAGTCTGGTCATGTTCGGTCCATTACAGCAAAGTTGCTGGTACTGTTGTATGCAGTGGTTACGGTAGGCCTGCCGCTTCTATTTCCGGTATTTTCGTTCGAAAAACCAACAGGGCCTTATGGAATCGGCACAGTCTCCTATGATTGGACGGACAATAGCCGGGAGGAATTGCTGACGAGTACCGCCGGAGACCAAAGGGAGCTGATGGTACAGATCTGGTATCCAACAGATCCCGATGTCAAGGGGAAAACAGCTCCGTATGTAAACGATCCAGCGGTTTATGCAACAGCCTTCAATGAAGTGCTGCAGCTGCCGAAGCTGTTATTCTCAAGTTTGGGCCAGGTCCAAACTCATGCAATACAGGAAGCATCGTTATCGGATGCGGAGGCCAGGTATCCGGTGATCCTTTTCTCTCATGGTCTGCATGGCTATGAAAATCAAAATACGTTCCAGGTGGAGCAGCTTGTTAGTCAGGGTTACATTGTCGTTGGCATTAATCACACCTACAGCAGTTTGGTATCCGTATTTCCGGATGGACGTGTGGCTCAGTTTGAATCGGAGGGCAAAGAGGGCTTCGAACAGCTGCAATTCAGTTATATGGACAAGCTTAATGAGACCTGGGTGAAGGATGCGCAATTCGTACTGGATGAGGTGGAGAAATTGGCTGCGAATGATCCGAGCGGACGTTTTACCGGTCACATGGATCTGGACAACATGGGCATGTTCGGGCATTCATTTGGCGGGGCAACGACGGTACAGATGTTGATGGATGATCCGCGCCTCAAGGCAGGCATGAATATGGATGGGGTACTTTTTGGCGAGAAACGCATTCCTGCTGAAGGAGTTGGCAAACCGTTCCTGATGATGAGTGCAGACACAACGGTTGCAGGAACAAGCGTCATGAGTGACGAAGAGATCGCTGCCATGGGCACGACCCGTCCGGAAGCCGAGAAATACTATGAGGAAGTATACGCACGCTATGAGCCGGTAACGGCAGGAGGAAACTACTGGATGGAGCTGAATAACACCAAACATCTGAGTTTCTCTGACCTCTATTTGATATCTCCTATTCTGGAATGGTCCCAGGGTGTAGATGCGCATGAGGCACAACAGTTGATAAATGATACAACCATCGACTTTTTTAATCACTACCTGAAAGGACAACCGCTGCAGATGGATAGTAACGTGGGAGAACATGAATCCTATTCGTTGAAAAAGGGATAAACGGATAAATGGAAGGAGACTGGACTTCAGTCTTCTTCCATTTGTTGTAACCGCAGCCGCATGCCTTCCTGAAGCAGGTTAATCCCGTCGACGATCTCGCTCCACTCGGGATTCACCACCATACACAGCCTATTAAAACGAAGGATGCGCTCCGTAACAGAGTCCAGCATGTACTGAGCCTGAGTTCGGAAAAAAGCCTCCGGGTCTCCGGTATGCTCAATACTCGCGTACAACATGACAAAATCCTGCACGATCCCCTGAACCGCAGGACTGTCTGGCGGCCATTGCTTGGACAATGCCTCGGTGGCCCGGACGCGGATTTCCTCCATTTTCTTCACCCAGACTTCCGCCTCAACTTGTGGATGGTTCGCCATCGTGAAGAAGGGGAGTTCGAGTCGGGCCAGATCGGCAAAATAGCCGGGATCATTAATGATTTCCTGGATTTCATTCCAGGCCATCGTTTGCTCGGCAGACATTTTGGTATCTTTCATCAAGTATTTATCAAAGAAATGCAAGAATGAAACTCTCCATTCCTGCGGGAGTCCATCCAGAAGATGGGATTCTTCCATTTTGGCAGAGATGAACTGTTTGCGTTTCTTGGCATGGGCGGTAAGCGAATCCACCAGGCTGGACACATAGCTGAGAGATTGATCTGCATGCAATGGAGTTTCGGCTTCATGCTGCTTGGCTTGCTGCAAAATAGAGAGCATGGAATTCAGAGTACCGATCTGGGTCTCAAGCGCTTCAATCTGCAGGTCCAGCGCCTGCGAGACACCCAGTTCACCAGACATGAGCTTGCGAATATCTGGTATGCCGAAATTCAGATAGCGAAGCGTTGTGATTAGCTCCAGCCGCCACAGGTCTTGGGGGGTATAGAGACGGTGGCCGCCTTCCGTGTGCAGAGAGGGATGAACCAGTCCGATCTCGTCGTAATAACGGATGGTTTTAACGGTGGAACCAATCATTTTGGCGGCTTCACCGATCGAATATTTATGTGGATTAGAACCCTGATTTGAATCCAATAAGATCACCTCATGATCCATTATACAACCTCCAGTGACTGGAGATTCAATTGTACGCAGCTGCGATAAGGAAATGGCCAAGCCCAGTTTAAATTCCACCCATCTCGGTTACAAAGAAAAGAGTGCAACTTTTATGAAACCCAACTATAAATAAATTGAAATTTACACATTCTATCTAAATTGAACTTCACATCTACACATTAACGTAGAGGGCAGAGAAAACCTGAAGAAATGAAATGTTCGCCTTTATCACCTAATTTTCTCCTTCTAAAGGAATAGAAAAAAATTGGGGGATAACAGCGATCGGAAGGTTGCTCTGACCGCGTAGTGACACGTGTAGAATTCATTGGTTCTATTTTTATAGCGTGTAAATTTATCCAAGGAGGAATTGAACATGGCTAATCAAGACCAGCATACTGTACAAGATCCGACGACACAATATCCGAAGGCAACATCAGAATGGAAACAGCAGCAGGAAGAGCCGGGGCTTCAGCGCGAGATGACACCTGTGCCTGATGCAGGCGAAAAGAGCTACAAAGGCAGCGGACGTCTGACTGGACGCAAAGCCGTAGTGACTGGAGCAGACAGCGGAATTGGCCGCGCGGCGGCTATTGCCTTTGCACGTGAAGGCGCGGATGTTGTGCTATCTTATCTTCCTGAAGAAGAAGCAGATGCCAAAGAAGTGGTACAGCTGATTGAAGAAGCAGGCCGTAAGGCTGTGGCGATTCCCGGCGACCTGAAGGATGAGAACTATTGTGAGCAGCTCATTGAGTCTGCCGTTAAGGAGCTTGGCGGGATCGATATTCTTGCCAACGTGGCAGGTAAACAGCAGTTTGTGGAACAGATTGCGGATCTGACTACAGAGCAATTCGATGCGACATTCAAAACGAATGTGTACTCCATGTTCTGGCTCTGCAAAGCGGCTGTAAAACATATGAAACCAGGCAGCTCCATCATCAATACGTCGTCCATTCAGGCGTACAGTCCTTCACCAATCCTGCTGGATTATGCAACGACGAAGGCGGCCATCAACACGTTCAGCAAAGCACTGGCCCAGCAGGTCGGCAGCAAAGGTATCCGCGTGAATGTTGTAGCGCCAGGTCCGGTATGGACACCGCTTCAGGTGGTTGGCGGACAGCCCGTCGAGAAGCTTGCTAGTTTCGGTTCCAATACGCCACTTGGCCGGGCAGGACAACCTGCCGAGATGGCACCTGCCTTTGTATTCCTGGCGAGCCAGGAATCCAGTTACGTGAGCGGTGAGACCCTGAATGCTAACGGTGGTACCGTTAGTCCTTAACAGGAGACCGTAAATTGGCCCCCAATGGATTAGCTTGTTAAGCAAAGAACTCCATTCCCGATATGGGTGATGGAGTTCTTTGTGTTTTGGTTATTATTTTTGTTCCGGATTGGTTTCCAGAATCGTGTAACTGCCCAGCGTTGCCAATTGTGCCGTGTTCAGCAGGGCTTCATCCACCGCAGCAAGTGCTTCGCCTGCCGCTGTCATTAATTCATCGGAGTCAACAGGGGAGGCCAATCTCAGAATAACCCGTTTCTCCCCATTTTTAAGTTCACTCTCAGTCTTCGTTTTATATTCATTGACCGAAGCGACTTCGAGTTCATTTTGCACATAATAGTCATTCGCATCACTTTCACCATGAAACAGTTCGAGTTCGGAATCGATCCAGTAATCTTTATCCGCTATCGTTTCCTGACTTGCAGCCGTCTCATCGTTTGCATTGTATAGGAAGTAGGGAATACCGGAGTTGGTCAGGTTGTTCGTGGCATCTACGTGGAACCATTCATTTCCGATTTTGACCTTGTTCCATGCATGAGGGACACCACTGGATGCTCCCGTTACGACAATGCTGTCCAATCCGGACAGATCGGAGAGCAGCTTGTAGACCGAAGCATAGCTGGCGCATACACCAACCCCTTTGACCAGAATACCGTAGGTGGTGAATGAGTCGTTAAACTGAGCATCCACATTTTTAAAGTTGTTTTGCTCCGCACTTTCCAGTGCCGCATCGTCATACTTCGCATTATCGTTCAGATAATCATAGATGGCTTTTCGTTTCTCATCATCCTTCATGCCATCCTTGATGATGGAAGCAACAACTTCGTTTGCTTTGGCAATAATCTCGCCTTGTTTCTTCTGGATGACATCTGCAGATTCATTGTAATGAATGGAGAGCGTCAATGTACCATAGTTGTATTCGAAACCTTCGACGCCGAGAATCAATGGATTCTGATACATTACTTTCAGGACAACATCCGAGAGTGTCGTGAAATTTTGGGCTTCGGGAAAAGCTTTCAATGAGATTTGATCTTCAGCTGCAATCATGTTTTTGGCCAGCACTTCTTCCAGTGCAGAATCCGCATTGATGAGTTTATCACCTGCAGCTGGTTCAGGAACGGTTTCCTGGTTGCCTTCTTCAACATTCTGCTGTGTGTTCGATTTCTGTTCGTCCACCAGATTTGCTTCTGCCGTTTCAGGGTTAGAGGCAGGTGCTTGTTCAGAACCTTCTTCAGTGGTCGCATCCACTTCAACTTCAGGTGCTGGAACAGCAGTCGTTGCAGACTCTTCAGGCGTAGATTCTGTTGCAGTCTCCGATGCAGGCGCATCATTATTGTTAATGATGGTTGGCACATCAGGTGCAGGCACGTAAGGAGTGTCATTTTTTGGTTCAACCAGTCCGTTACTGGACTCAGCGACCGTTTGTTGATCCAATTTGGCCAAGTCTTCTTTGGTTACAGATTCTACCCGTACGTAGCTCTTAAGAGCGGTTCCTTTGATATGAAAAGGAATGTTCGTTTCGTTGAAATCCGAGATTTCTACATTCGCAGTATCGTAGACAATTGATCCTTGGGAGAAGGAACCGTCGATGTGTTCAATACTTGTTGTTTTAGGCAGTTCGTTTGTGTTCTTCAATTTCTTCATATAGAGCTGTTCTTTTAGAGCCATGGGCAACTGGTTAGAGAGAGGAGCAGTAGCCACACCGTTACTAAAATTCGATTCCTTGTCCCCACTGACAGCAGTGACGTAGTATTCACCCTTCATACCATGGTTCTGATAGGATGTCGTTAGTTCATTCATGATACCAAGGCCGCCTTTGCCATCCTCATTGAAATCATTGAAGGATGTTTCGGTTGTCGTTGCTACGACCAGCGGATTGCTTCCATTGTAGGCTTTCTCTGCCCCTTGCAGGGGAACATTGTTTGTTTCAAAAATAACCGTTCGATCGGCACGATTATAGATTTTATACTCTGCTGCGCCCTCTACCTTGTCCCAGGTAAGCGTGAACCGTTTATCCTTGTCGATCTCATACTTAAGATTTGGAACAGGCAGCTCGGATTTTACTGTAAAAGGAATAATCATGGGTTGATCAAGTAGTGTCAGTTTCTCAGCATCTGGATTATAGTTCAGACGAATGTAATAGATGGGGGCACCACCCCATGTACTTTGTTCTTGTGCTTTCAGCTTCTCTGAGCTTAATACACCCCATCCGAGAGGTTTGATCGAAATGCTATTATCATTGATTTCCGGTATGGCATAGACTTTACTTGCTTCCAGGGCTTTAATATCCGTATGTACACTAATCATGTCACTTGCTTGTAGACGACTGGTTTTTAGGTCAGCCTTAAATGTAAACTGGAATTCTTCGTCTTGAGCTACGTTATACATGGGCATAATCGATGGGCTTGATTCGGAGCCGTATTTTTGCTTCAAACTCAATATGGTAGAGCCTTCTAAAGTTTCTGTGGGATTATTTTCGCTCGGACTGCTCTCTTTGTCATTGCTTTGGCATCCGGCCAGCAGTAGAGTGAGGGCAAACAACATTACGAATAGACGTTTCATGATACACCACTTTCTGGTTTTTCTAGTTCATACACCTGACATTATCATTTATGGTAAAAATCAATCTGAATCCTCTTATCAGCAAAACCTCCTATTAATTACCTAAAGTCTTTTGCTAGTTTATGGTTATATAGTCTCATTGTCAAGGTATGTTAATAGGGATAATAGTCCCGTAGAACAGTAGAACAGATTGAACTCCCACCATGGAATGGATGTTAGAATAAGGGAAGATATAGAAGGTTGCGTTTTAGATGTGACAGAAAATCCAATGTAAATGGAGTGGCTTGCAATGACCCCAGAACAGATTGTCAGAGCCTTTTTCGAGGAGGTTCGGTCAGGTCGTAACCTTGATTATGCTGATACATTGATGGCAGAGCAGGTACTGGCACATCAGGTGGTATCCGAAGAGGAAGTGACCGTAAACAGGACACCTTCCGAATATGCGGATCATGTACGAGAGATGATTCAGGCGTACGGTGAAATCTCACTTGAGATACAGGAACTGATCGCACAGGGCGATAAGGTGTATGTGCGCTGGAGACAAGAGGGTATACATATTGGTGAAGTGGACGGATATGCACCAACCCATCGGCCGGTTATTGAAATTGCCAGTGCCGTATATCGCGTGGAAAATGAGCGGATTGCAGAATATTGGATTCAGATTGACAGGCTGGGTATTGAAAAACAATTGGAGCGCAATAAGAGCTGAGAATTCAGCTCTTTTTTTGTTATATCGATCCTTCTTACAGAAGTTATATTTTTAATAGAATGTTTTCGAGGTTTATGCGTTGAGCAGGTTAATTTACATGAAGTTTTAAACATTTATCCGTGACTGTAAGCGTTCCCGTGTTATAATGAATGAAGTTGTATACAAGTTACTAAAACGTTTTCTGTCATTTCAATTTCATAACCGAAAGAGAGGTTCAGTGATGATCAGAGTAACGAACGACAATGAATATTACGAGCTGACCAGTCCGACAAGTATGCCTAAGGCATCCGGATTCCTATGGAACGAAAAGATGATGATCCATATGAATTGCCGCGGATATGCTGTGGCGCAATTCATGCAGCCGGAGCCTGCCAAGTACTCGCATGCACCCAATTTGGAAGCGAAGACTTTTATGCAGCCGGAGCAGCCGTATTATGCGCATCATCCGGGGAGATTTGTCTACATCAAGGATGAAGTAGGCGGAAACATTTTCTCGGCTCCATATGAGCCGGTGCGAAAACAGGCGGACAGCTATACGTTCGCCGTGGGTAAACACGATATTCGCTGGAATGTTGTAAGCGATGACATTTCCATTGAGATGAGCCTGCGTCTGCCCAAAGCGGATGCCATGGAGCTGTGGCAAGTGAAGGTGAAGAACCTTTCCTCTCATAAACGCAAGCTAAGCATGTATCCGTATTTCACGGTTGGTTATATGTCATGGATGAATCAGTCCGGTGAATATGTGGATGATTTGCAGGGAATCGTCTGCTCGTCCATTACGCCGTATCAGAAGTATCAGGATTATGCCAAAGTCAAAAATTACAGCGACAAGACCTACCTGCTTGCGGATCGCAAGCCTGCTTCATGGGAAGTGAATCATGAGCGTTTCGAGGGCGAGGGCGGCCTTCATGCCCCATCGGCATTGCAGCTGGACACCTTAGAGGGCGGGGATGCAAGGTATGAGACACCTGTCGCTGTCCTTCAGTACAGGTTGGAGCTCGAAGCAGGAGCTGAGCGGGAATATCGGTTTATCTTTGGCCCGGCTCATGATGAGGCAGAGATCGAACGCATCCGGCAGCAGTATTTTATCAAACGGGATCATGAAGGATTGGATGGCTTTGCCTTGGCTGAACAGGAATATGCCGCTTACGTTGCAGAAGGACAGGGAAATATCCAGATCCAGACCCCGGATGACGGATTGAATAATTTTGTAAACCACTGGCTGCCACGCCAAATGTATTACCACGGCAAAACGAACCGTCTGACGACTGATCCGCAGACCCGAAACTATCTGCAGGATAACATGGGCATGAGTTACATTCAGCCTGGGATCGCACGAGATGCCTTCCTGACAGCCCTGGCTCAGCAGCATGCAAGCGGCGCGATGCCGGATGGAATCATTTTGCACCCGGATGCTGAGCTCAAATACATCAACCAGGTTCCTCATACGGACCACTGTATCTGGCTTCCGGTCTGTATGCGTACGTATCTGGATGAGACGAATGATTACAGCATTTTGGAGGAGCAGGTTGCATTTGCCGACAGTGAAGAGAAGGCCTCTGTGCTGGAGCATATGAATCTGGCCATGCGCTGGCTGATTCAGGATCGTGACCATCGCGGCCTCAACTTCATTAATCAGGGCGACTGGTGTGATCCGATGAACATGGTGGGTTATAAGGGTAAAGGGGTATCCGGCTGGCTCACCATTGCAACGGCGTATGCGTTCAAGGTATGGGCGGATATTTCGGAGCAGGCCGGGCATACCGAAACAGCGAAGCAATTCCGTGAGGAAGCCGACCGGACCAATGCTGTAGCGAATGAGTATCTCTGGGATGGCGAATGGTATGCACGCGGAATAACGGATGATAATGTCGTTTTTGGCATCAGCAAGGATCAGGAAGGACGCATCTATATTAATCCTCAGGGTTGGGCGCTGATGAGCGGCGCGGCCGATGAGGAGAAGCGGAAGAAGCTGATCCGGGCAGTGGAGGAGCAGTTAGAGACCCCATATGGTGTGGAGAAGTTGGCACCGTCTTTCACCGCCATGCGGGAAGATGTGGGGCGGGTTACGCAAAAACATCCGGGCAGTGCCGAGAATGGGGCGGTCTACAACCATGCGGCTGCGTTCTACATCTATGCACTGTATTTAGTTGAGGAAAAGGAGAACGCCTATCGACTCCTTCGCAAAATGATTCCTGGTCCCGATACCGAAGATGTCCTCCAGCGGGGGCAGTTACCTGTATTCATCCCCAATTATTATCGCGGGGCCTACAGACAATATCCACGTACAGCCGGGCGCTCCAGCCATCTGTTCAATACAGGTACGGTACCTTGGGTGTATCGCTGCCTGATCGATGGACTGTTCGGATTGCAGGGTCACGCCGAAGGGCTGCTCGTTCGTCCGCAATTACCTGCGGATTGGGATAAGGCTTCGGTGACCAGGTTGTTCCGTGGTGCCGAGCTGCAGGTAGAGATGAAACGGGATGCGGCTGTCCGAAAGACCGAAGTGTATGTTAACGGTCAATTGATCGAAGGAGACATGATTAAGGATATCCAGGATGGCAAGTCATACGAGGTACTGGTTAAGCTTCCTATATCATAAGGATAGAAAATATGAAATGCCTTTCTTGTTTTTTAAGAAAGGCATTTTTTAATACGATAAGGTGCATCTAAGGATGTCTGATGAACTGGAGTTCGGGGCAGGGATGTGGATCAAGATTCGTGGAGTGCCTTAACTCTATACCAATACGAGTAGATTTTCGAATAGCCCAGCTTGGCGTAGAGCTTTATAGCGGGAGCGTTACCGGCTACAACCTGCAGATAGCTGGATGTGGCGCCTTGTTTTCTCCCCCAATGCAAGAGATGTAATATCATCTGTTCAGCGAACCCGCGATTCCGGTATGCGGCATCCGTTATGATATCATACAAGCCAATGTAGCCACGTTCAACAACGCCCAGGCCACAGGCAACGACTTGCCCATCAACCGAGAGAGAAATGAAACCTGTGCTTGTACGGATATTGGACAGCATCTGTGTCATTGTTCTCCGCTTCCCTTCATGTACCTGATTCAATCGGCAAAAGTGATCCAGCCACTCTTGGGTCAACTGCTCATCGATTTGTACAAAAGGGTACTCCGGTTCCTTCAGCTCTTCCAGACTGCGCACCTGCATGTTGGTGTGATCCACAAGGGTAAACCCTCTGTCCTGCAGAAGCTGATCCAAGTGATCCGGCTGGCTAAACGGTGTGATTTTGAAAATGGTACTCAGCTGGTTGGATGCGTAGATTCGCTCGCACTCATCGATCTTGGCAAACACATCGTGGGTAGAATCATAGATGGGTTGTATGGAGTTGGCACGCTTCGTGTATCCGTTGGCAAAACGTAAAATCCATCCATCATAGAACAAGGTAGACAAGGACTGCCAGTGATTGAGGGATAATTCCTCAATGATTTTGTGTCCATTCTCAGTAATTTGCTTCATACGGTATCCTCCATTTATATGAGACTGAATTCAATATTTTTAAATAATAATACATAATAGTGAATAATAATACAGTTTTATTTAACAAATATTTATGTGTTGTTTGTGCAGATTACCTTAGGATGATATACAATCGTAATGAATGGATTAAAAAAAGAAGCGGAGCACAGCATGCTAACGATTAAACTAAACGAACACATCATTCAATGCCATGTGGTATATGGCAAAGGCAAGAAGGTTTCCATCACAATGGACCTGCCCTACATGGTAACGATTAAGGCACCTAATGGCACGAGCAATGAGATGATTCAGCAGCTTGTAGAGCAGCATGGTGAAATCATATTGAAGAAATCGGCGCTAATGCAGCAGGCCCTGGAAGGACCGCAGGCCAAAGACTACGAAGAAGAAGGTAGCGGGAAGTTTTTGTTTCTGGGCAAGGAATATGCACTGCATGAGTTAATTAAGGTTGAAGGGTTGTCCGAGGATGAGCTGCGGGCGAATCTGAAGAAATTTTATTTTGCCGAGTGTAAGAGAGTCATTGGTGAACGCATTGGTCCATATCAACAGGAGCTGAAGGTCAAGCCAAAGTCCATAGACATTGTGGAATCCCCCACCAAGTGGGGCAGCTGCAGCTGGGACAAAAAACTCACATTTAACTATCGTCTGGCCATGGCACCACCGGAAGTCATTGATTATGTCATTATCCATGAGCTGTGCCATATTCATCATATGAATCATGATCGCTCCTTCTGGCGCCGCGTTGGCAGTATCATGCCGGACTACAAGACGAAGGAAGATTATCTGATGCGCAATGGCCGGGCCATGACGTTGTGAAAAATAAATCCATATCACGAGTCCATGAATCGTGGTGGAAGGAGTTCAGGATGGCTGAGGGTAACCATTATTCTGCACTGGTCGATGAATATATTTCGGGGTTCGCTCCGGATGTACAGGTCAGACTGCAGGTATTAAGACAAATTATTCGCGAAGCGGCTCCGAATGCGGAGGAGAAGATTAGCTATCAGATGCCAACGTATGCGCAGCACGGAAATCTGGTCCATTTTGCTGCATATAAGAATCATATCGGATTCTATCCTGCTCCCAGCGGAATCGAGGCATTCCGGGATGAACTCTCTGTCTACAAAGGCGCTAAAGGGTCGGTGCAGTTCCCCCTGAATCAACCCTTGCCGGAAGAGCTTATCCGCCGGATTGTGGAATTTCGGGTGAAGGAAAATGTAGAGAAGGCCGCGGAGAAGAAACGAAAGAAGTAGCTTATATTAGAGGAATAGATAGACCGCTATCTCTGGTGAAGAGGGCGGTCTTATTTGTGTTTTAAATCATGTTCGTGGGGTCAGCGATAGCCGACAGTTCGAATTCAGCGATTTTTCAGTTAGAGCCATTATACTGTTTTCGAATCCTGTACTCGAAAAGGAGTTTTGGCATGTCTAAGGTGATCCATAAGACGCTTTATCTCATTCTTATTTTCTTTGTTGGTTTGTTTATTGTGTCGTCTTTATTCGTTCGGGCGCAGTATAATTATGGCCTTTATGGAGACAATCCGATCCTGGGAACCCAGCAATGGAGCATTTTCCTTCCGGTCATCATCCTGCTTCTGTTAATGGGTATCGGGCTATACCGTCTCTGCCTGAGATTGAACAAGTACAGTCCAAAGGTCGTCATCCCGGTAGTTTTGCTATGTTCCATGGCGATTCAGATCGCAATTATCTTTGTGTTTCCAAGAGTGCCGACAGATGACTCTCAGACGGTCGTTTCTCTGGCGATGAGCATGCTCTACGATCAGGATTATTCCTCGTTTGAAACGGGTGGATATCTTCACATGTTCCCGTTTAACTTTTCCATCGTGCTCTATTTAAAAACACTGCTGTACCTGTTCCCGGATAACTACCTGGTGATCAAGCTGTTTAATATCCTTTTTTCAACGGTGACCACCTTCATGGTTTATCTCATTTATAAGCAGCTGAACCCCAAATCTACGGAACGGGATTACGGCGTTTTGATTTTTGCAGCGACGTACTTGCCTTCCTTATTCTTGAACAACCTGATTTATAACGATGTTATTGCGACGGCATTTCTGACATCCTGTTTATATTTTTTGCTCCGGTTTGTACGCGAAAAATCATGGAAGGCTATTCTCTGTGCTGCGATTCTTCTCGCCATCGGGAACTACTTCCGCAGTATCGGCGCCATTGTGCTGATTGCCGCTATCTTGTACATCCTGCTGAACATACGGAGTATCGGGTTCAAGAAGGTGCTGGGCTCCATCGCCGTAATGGCTATTCTGTTTAATGTCCCAGGTTGGACCCAGAATGCCGTGCTGCAGTCCACAGGTACGGTAAAAGAACCGGTCGGCGAGAATTCGGCCCCCGTCTATATGTGGCTGAACATGGGGATTAACCTCGAACGATTCGGATTCTGGGACAATATGGAGAGCTACCAAATCTATCAGAGACAGGCCAATTACAATAAGGCTGATAGCACAGCACTATTTAAGCAGGAGATTGAATCGAAGCTGTCGGAAGCGAGTGCCAGCGAACTGATTCAGATGTATTACAAAAAGATCATATGGACTTGGACTGAAGGGACGTACCAGATGGATCGATACGGAATCGGCAATGAAAGTGCCTCAGGCATGGGAAGAGAAAGAGCAGGCGGAATTGCTGGCTCCTATAGTTACACCAATGGGGTAACGGACCTGTTCCAGGGGGATTCAGTCTATCGAACGGGTGTGCTTTGGGTCGTATATGTGATGAACTTCCTGATGTACTGTTTTATTTCCGTTCGGTTGGTCCGGGGGATTCGTCTTAAGCGATATGATGAAGTCTCTCTGATTCTGGTGGTTCTCGGATTTATCGGTTTTTATATCCTGTGGGAGATCAAATCGCGCTATATCTATCCGGTATACCCTTTGCTAATCGTGTTGTCCTATCTGGGATTCAAAGATACGTATGAATTGATGTTCCAAAGAAAACTCGGCTGGGGACGGCCATCCCTGGGAAAAAGGTGATCTTATGCGAAAAAATTATTATTTCACATCTGTTCTAATCCTGCTGGCAGGCTGTGCTGTTCTGCTTGCCGCCTGTGATGTCATTACAGCCCAAAAAATTACGAATACCGGTACTGCGCAAGGCATGAATGGCGGGGGAATGATAAATGGTGGCCCAGGCATGAACGGAGGAATGCAGAGAGGCGGAGGCATGAATGACCGAACAGGTGGACCGGATGATATGCGTGTTGCAATGAATGCCGATCTTACAGGCAGGATTGTCTCGATAGACGGAGATACCGTTACTCTAGCATTACTTGAGTTTCAGGGCTTCTCTTCACAGAACTCCAATAATCAGGGTCAGCAGGACGGTGCTCCTGGCAGCGGAAGCAGGGGGATCAATGAAACTGGCGTTGAAATGAAATTAAAGCTGAATGTGGATGTTAGTATCACTCAAGGTATGGAGATGGGAGGACGTGGTAACACCAGTTCAGATGCCAACGGGGCAATTCAGGTATCTGATCTGAAAGAGGGAGATGTCGTCATGGCATGGTATAAGGAGAACACGGAGACAGTGGAACGAATGGCAGTTATCCAGTCTGAATAAGAGATAAAGACAGCGATGAAGGGATTTGCGAGAAGATTTGATGCCGATCCAATTTAAAAGAGCACAGGCTACCTAGTAAAAGGGAGAGTCTTGTGCTCTTTCTCTTCATATATGGTCAGATCTAATCCAGGCTCAGGTCAAAATCAGGTTCACACATGTAATCGATCGGATAGAGATCCTCTCTGGCTGAAATTAATGCACGAAGGTGAAGATAAACATGGTTGGGCTGTACGACCACACCATCGATACGGTAGGGAGCAAGTTCAGCAACGACGAATACGTCTTCCGCAGCGTTACATCTGAAAATGACGTTAGTCGGGTTACATACTTCCTCCATGTAGCTGTAAGTCATCACGTGATAGTCTTGCCCGCGCCATTTGGTTTTAATGACTTTATAGGATTGTGTTGCGACAAGATCAATATAGCGTTCCAAGGGAAACGTATGTTCAAATTGAGTGATGTACCCTTTTTTATCCACATCAATTGTATATTCCACATCATAGCTCAAATGAAACTCTTCCTTATAGGTTCCCTTCATGATTGTCATAGCATCTAAATGCGATCCAAAGTTAGTGTCTTCTATGTAGGGAATTGCAATGCGTTCAGGATCAACATGATCGGTAATTTGGCTGGTGTTTGAGATCCCTTTTATAAACTTCGATGGTTGAAGGTCAATGGTCCCAATCATTTTTCCAGCATATGCAGGGCTGCAGGTTATTCGCATAGTCATCTCCTTTGTTGTTTATTAGTAATTAGACGAAAGGCAGTAGAGAAAGTTTCAACAGAATAAGGAATTCAACTTGAGGACAATTTGAATAAAAAAGTAGCTGCATTTAGTTGGTGCATCCCACTTGTTAATTTCCAAATAAATGAATTAAACATTTTTGATCTTTTATGAGCAAGTTATCGTTAATTGAATTGAGGGGGTGAGGGAGCGTTGGATGATGAAGAGTTGATTCATGAGATTCGCAAAGGCAGCCGGGCTGCAATGGAAGTATTGGTGAAGCGGCATTATCATTCGATATTTACTTATGTGTACCGGAAAACGGGAGACTATCATACCGCTTACGATCTGACCCAAGAGGTATTTGTAAAAATGATGAAGTCACTCGGCAGTTACCGTGATAACGGAAAATTCAGTCACTGGCTGCTGAAAATTGCAGTGAATCATTGCATGGATTATTTTCGCGGACGCGAATTCAAACAGCAAAACAGGGAAAGCGAGTTAACCGAAGAGGCGCTCCCTGCCAGTGAGCATCAGAACGTGTGGAATATCTTCTACAAACGGCTTCAGAATGATCAAGTTAGGCAGGCAGTGTTACGTTTGCCTGAGCAGCAGCGGGACGCGGTTATTTTAAATTATTACAACGGGCTGAAGATCAGGGAAGTCGCCGAGCTGACGGGAACCAACGAATCGACGGTGAAATCACGTATACGCTTGGGGATAGCCAAGTTGAAGGAGATCATTGTGGGAGGTGAGCGGGATGAAACGTACCGAAAACCAAGATAAAAAGAAGCACACCACTGAATTCGAGATGGAAGAATTCAACGAGATTGCCCCTTATCTGGATCAATATGCGGTTGAATTTCCTTCCGAGATGGAGATTGATCAGACGATCCGGACACTGGAGGCATATATGCCTGGACTGGTGGACCAAATGAACGAACATTTACAACCCTCACCAGGGAGGACGTTTATAGAATTGCTCCAGGTTGTTCGAGGAGAGGTCGCGATTTTTCACAGATCCTACTGGGTAATATGTGCGCTGCTCCTGATCATTGGCTTCTGGTTAGGGGGGCACAGCAAGATCGATCCCTACATGAGCGGGATTGTTATGGTACCTGTTCCTTTTATTCTGGGGCTGCTGGAAGTGTTTAAAGGCCGGGATCAGGGACTGATGGAAATGGAACTCACCTGCAAAATAACATCGCAGCAGCTAATGCTAACCCGCTTGATCGTTGTACTCTCAGCAAATATGGTGTTTGTACTGCTGCTTATGCTAGCCATATCCGGGGGGACTGGTGGTTCCATTTCATGGAGTGTCATTGCTCTCTGGTACGCCCAACTGATGGTTGCTGCAGGAGCTAGTTTGTGGCTGGCCATGCGTGTCCGGGGTGGTACAGCCGTTAGCCTTTTTTTGGTCGGATGGTTCGGACTCATCTGGCTAATATTGAGCGATCCACGATTCATCAGTCTAGTGCATTCGATTCAAACGCCAGTGCTTATCGTGCTTGCCATATGCGGAATCCTGCTGTTGATCAGCCAAATACGCCAGATGTCGCGTAAATATACATCACAAACAGAAAGAGGTTATTCCTTTGATATTGACCATGGATAATGTATCCAAGAAATACAGGAACAAGTGGGCTGTGAAATCATTCTCGCTGGAGCTGTCCAGCGGTGGTGTTTACGGTCTGCTCGGACCGAATGGAGCGGGCAAAACAACGCTGCTTCGCATGCTTGTCGATATCGCCAAGCCAACATCCGGCCAGATTTTGCTGGATGGACAACCGATTGAGCGGATGGGAGATCGCTATCGAAGTCTACTGGGATATATGCCGCAGCGATTCGGATTTTATAACCGTTTCACTGCTCATCGATTTCTCATGTACATGTGTTCGCTCAAAGGGCTGAGTGTACCTCAGGCCGCTGTTCGCGTGCAGGAGACATTACGGATGGTGGATCTGGAACAGCAGGCCCAGCATAAAATCCGTACGTTCTCTGGGGGCATGAGGCAGAGATTGGGTATTGCTCAAGCCTTGCTGAATGATCCGCACATTCTGGTTCTCGACGAACCGACGGCTGGCCTGGATCCCAAGGAGCGTATTCGGTTCCGTAACATTATCGGCGAGCTGGGAAGAGACCGGATTGTTCTGTTATCGACGCATATTATTTCTGACCTGGAGTTTTCGTGTAAGGAAATGATTCTGATGAATAATGGTCAACTGATCACTCGGAACACACCTGAGGAAATCATGAACAGGATGCAGGGCAGTGTGTGGAAGGCAACGTTAACGCAGCAGCAGCTTGCTGAGCTGACCTCGCATTTTAAGGTAAGTGGCTTGTCCTATCAGTCGGACGGCATCGTAGCCAGAATCTTGGCCAAAGAGCAGCCTGTACCGCAAGCTGTACCGGAAACTCCTCGTCTCGAAGACGTATACATGCACTATTTTGACGAGGAGGCGACATCGTGATTCGTTTAACCCAATATGAATTTGTTAAAATCATTACGCGTAAAAGCGTTTATCTGGCAATCGCCGGACTGCTTGTGCTTCTTGCATTATATGCCTGTTTCGGGCATCCCGGGCCGTTGAACGGTACATCATACTATAAGCCCTATGAAGGAGCCATTACGGAGGAGAAGGTTCAGACCGCACGGGATCAGATGCTAGCCGAGGGTTACAGTGACGAAAAGAACCAGACTCGATATGGCGTATTTTATGAAATATCAATGTTCTCCCCGGAATCCACCAAAAACTACACCCGATATGATGACAGCGGAAATGCCATAGAACGAACCGTAACCGTCTCCGAGATTCATTACAATAAGCCATGGGGCTATCTGTTGGAATACATTGATCAATTTGGAGTGCTCTTCATGATGATCATCATTCTGCTCGGACTGGCACCTGTATTTGCAGAGGAATATGCACGAGGAACCGCAGCATTACTGCGCAGCAGCAAACGGGGGAGAAGCCAAGTTGTATCGGCTAAATTGATGGCCTCCATGCTTTATGTCGTGCTATGCGTCATATTGTTTACAGGAGTCAACCTGTTGATCTACTGGTTAAGGTTTGGAAATTTGGCTGGAGCAGATACACCTCTCCAGAGTGTTGGGATGTATTTTCAGGGCTTTTACTATGATTTCTCTCCTTATCGGCTATCTGCGGTTCAGTATTATGGAGTCCAGCTGGTCACTCACTTGGCAGGCAGTCTGGTCTTTGCTTTTGTTGTGTTATGCGTCTCTACGCTCAGTTCAACGTCGTTTGTTGCCATGGTCATTAATGTTGCGATTGTAGGTGTGCCTTATCTGGCATTCGATGTGCTCAACTTCAACCCGGGATGGGCCAAGTGGATTGAGGAGTTTTCATTCAGTACCATGATGCGGGTAACGAGGTTATTTCAAGCACCAGCGAGCTACTCCGTATTTGGATTGGAACTGTCCTATTTGACTATATATATGATTATTATGGCTGTTATTACGATTGGCGTTGTATTTGGCATGTATCGTGCATTCCGTACCCGCGAGGTGTTTTCCTGATCGAAGCCTTCTAGGTGAGATGAATAGATATTCAATTGGGGTCCGCAGACATGCGGGCTTCTTTTATATGAAGGAACAGGATGTGATATTTCCAAACATTCTTCAATTTTGATACATTGGTTATAAACGTTTTCGGAGGTATAAGTCATATGGAACATTCGCTCCAGGAGCTCATGCGCAACGCGCGGGCGGAAGAGAATACCTTTTTATACATGCTTCATGAGGAAGCGCGTTTTGATCAGTTGTTATTCTGGAGATATGTGAATAGTATTATGGAACTGACCCGTCTCACTGCGGACCAACCGCTGAATCGGGAAGCAGCGGGGGCCGTCAGCTTCACCTATTCCAAAATCATGGAGTACCTGCAGTGGCATCACTCGGACTCCGATGTCTACGAAATTGAACATTTCCCTTACGTTAATGCCCATCATATCGTGAGCCTTCTCGGCGAAGTGGTTAACGGCTTTTATCAGGGAATTGTCCCGGATGAATCCCATTTCGATGAGCACTTTCCGAACCCGGCCTTCGCCGGTATATTGGCTAACGAACAACCAGCAATACTGCAGCTCGGATATTATAAACAAGAAACGAATGTGCACGCCCTCGGATTCCGCGAGGAGGATGGGACGTACCAAATTATGTTGAATGAAGAAGACGACAGAGACTTAGTTGATTCCAAATTGAGCCGCCGGGAGGTGGAAGGAACCTATCTCTTCCATGCCCCCGATGCCAGCAGCGCTCACCAATTGTTCCATGAATGGGTAATGAGTACTTATGCACCCTACCGTTCTGCACTGAATCGATCATAATTACGCCGTCAGTTGATTAGGAGGATGAATATGTTATCTAGTAAAGTTATTGAGTTTTGCCAAGGCAAGGGGTGGTGGCATGAAAATGTACCGAAGGAGTATGAGGAAGCACTGAAGAAGCTGAATATTGATCTTCAGTCTGATTTTGCGCAGTTTTATCTGTATGCAGATGATGGCCCGA
Source organism: Paenibacillus pabuli (assembly GCF_039831995.1). Taxonomy (NCBI): domain Bacteria; kingdom Bacillati; phylum Bacillota; class Bacilli; order Caryophanales; family Paenibacillaceae; genus Paenibacillus; species Paenibacillus pabuli. Next base: position 3,388,092 of record NZ_JBDOIO010000003.1, on the reverse strand, counting down.
CCTTCTATAGCAGACATCAGGAGATCTATCAGATCTGCTGGGTGATGGAGAATACTGTGTATTTGGAAGACATGACGGTGGCCCAGCTCACCCTCGGATTGCCTGAAGCTTACATACCGCTGGATAGCTTTGAAGGGGAGGGAGGATTTTTCTATAATCGGCAAACCGGTGAAGTGGTGCTTGTAGAGCTTGGTGAGTCGATTGAACTTTTCTTGAACGGGGAGAGCCGCCCCGAGTGGCCTGATTTTAATACATTTCTGGAGTGGTACTTCGAACTGAAGGAGGAGAAGGCGATATGAAGGAATTGACATCGGAACATCCTGAACTGGAGAGACAGATTATTGAAACCGTTGAAGCAGGCAATGTGCTGGACGACACGCAGCAGCATGAACAGGCACTGATCTATTATGATCAGGCCTGGGGGATGCTGCCTGAGCCAAAGACCGAATGGGAAATAGCGAGCTGGATTGCATCCTGTCATGCGAATGCACATATGGACTTGGGACAGTATGCGCTGGCGAAGCCCTGGGCGGAATTATCGCTGCAAACGCGAGGATCGGATATTAATACGGGTCCGCTCATTGAGCTGGGGACCGTCTGCATGAGACTGGAACAGCATGACGAGGCGTATTCTTATTTGCATCAGGCCTATGAATACGGCAAGGAACGTGCATTTCAAGGCTGCCCGCCTGACGTGCTGCACTATTACAAGGAACAGAGGATAAAGCGTGAACAAAACTGATTCTACTGAATCACAAAAAGAAAAGGGTACCCTGTCTGCCAAATCATGATTGGCCTTGGGTTACCCTTTTTTTACTTGATCGTATGATCGTTCACTGACTTAATTGTTCGCCCCGTAAGGGAAGAATTCTTCCACCAGATCCTGTGGCGAGATCGATACCAAGACATGATCCAGTTCCGTCTTGCTGGCAAAATCCATAATGTCCTCGGTGTAATACCTCGGATCGATGACGTAGATTTCGGACACAACCGTGGACAGGAAAGAGATCATCGGCACGGCGAGGGAGTCCTTGATGAACATGACCTTCAGACCATTCGGATTATCTTTGTTCACCACATGAACAATCCCCTGATTCCCGTACAGATACGTGAAATACTTGTCCGCAGTCAGATCATATGTGGCTCCCTGCACATTGAGCGGGTAGGTGGTGAGCAGCGCATCCTCGAAGCGTCCATTAAGTGCAGCTTCGGTCTCGCCTGTCTTGAAGTAGAAGGAATAGTTTGTCTTGAACTTCGGATAGATCAGGTCGAAGTCATCTGCACCCGCGAAGTATTTACCAGCCTTGCGGCCCTGCGATCCGATAAAGATGTCTTCGTATGGAATCACATTGTAGTTATGAATGTCTGTGAAATAATGATCCGGGTCCAGCGACTTCGTGTACATGCCGTCCATATGATTCACGAGCTGGCCGAAGGCCCAGAACGCCGTCCTGATTTTCCAGTGATGGTCGGTTGTAAAGAACAGATCCTCCGGCGGAATGCCGCTCTCCAGCAATCCCTCCCGCAGATCAAGGGTATCAATGCCGTCCTGTTCCAGATTGGCTAGGAAGCCATCAGCAGTTTCATTATTATAGTTGTACGGAATGCCTTCCGGGAACGTAGTATAGCCACGCACGTATTTGTCCGGCGTCATGACATAGGTCAGCTTCGTTTGTGGATCCAAATGCGCTTCAAGCGCAGCAACCCGGTCGGACAGATCCTTTGTGTACGTTGGCCCGGTGGCAAAATAGGTATAGTGCAGCTTGCCCTCCATGTCTCTGACAACCTCGAAATTGTTCTCCTCGTTTTTCCACATCAGGGATTGCAAGTATCCGTAGGCTTCCACGAATCCAAACTTCTCGAAGACATGATCATTGATGTCCGCATCCAGCTGGTGGATCAGTCCTTTGGTTTCAGAGATATCGTAGTCTCCGGAGGCCAGTGTTTGTTTGATCGGGCCGAAGGACTGAATGATATTCAGAACAGAGAGCGTCACCAGCACAAGTATGAAGAGGAAAGCGGTGATTCTCTTTTTGGCAAGAAAGTTATGCATGCTTGTGTGCCTTCTCTCAGAAATTAAAATAGATAAATGGATTATATGTACCCTTGACCAGATACGATACGCAGACCAGGAATAATAGAATGATCGTCAGCGGATAGACCAGCTCCAGCGGTTTGCGGAAACGGGCGCCATCAACCATGAGTTTGTTCATCCGAGTGGCAATCGGCATACAGAACAGGATACCCAGAATGAAGAAGAATGCATATTCCTTGAGGAACATCCCTGTTGTATCACTCCAGAACCCATTGCCGTACAGTCCAAACATATTGCCCAGATAATGACCTGCCTGCAGCAGATCCGGCGACCGGAAGATAACCCAGCCAATCACGACGATAAACATGGCGTAGAGATGCCGCAGCGGGATGAAGCGTGTTCCTTTGTCAAAGCTGAAGATTTTCTCCAGCGCGATGAACGCGAAGTTAATTAACCCCCACACGACGAATGTCCACTCCGCACCATGCCATACGCCGGTAAGTCCCCAGACGATCAGCAGGTTACGAATCATTTTGTCCTTATTGGTAACGCGGGAACCGCCCAGCGGGAAGTATACATATTCCTTGAACCAGGTACCGAGCGAGATATGCCAGCGGCGCCAGAATTCAGTGATGGATCTGGAGATGTACGGATATCGGAAGTTCTCCTCGAACTTGAAGCCGAACATCAATGCGAGACCAATGGCCATGTCGGAATACCCGGAGAAGTCGAAATATATCTGCAGCGTATAGGCAATCGCCCCAAGCCACGCCAAACTGGAGGACACTTCAGATGTGCCTCCCATGCTGAAGATGTGATCGGCGACAATAGCCATGCTGTTCGATAACAGCACCTTTTTACCCAAGCCCACAATGAACCTGCAGCAGCCTACCGCGAACTTGTCCCAGCTCTCTTTCCGGTTTACCATCTGATCCGCAATCGTGTTATACCGCAGAATCGGTCCGGCAACAAGCTGAGGGAAGAAGGAGATGTACAATGCGACGTAAAAGAGATTTTTCTGTACAGCGCCGTGTCCACGATAGACATCAATGACGTAAGAGATACCGTGGAAGGTGAAGAAGGAGATACCCAGCGGCAGTGCAATGTTCGGAATGCTGAGTCCGAAGCTCGTATTTTCATTCACAATACGCAGCGCAAAAACCAGGTATTTGAACACAAACAGCATGCCGAGGTTGACGATCAGCATCATAGTAATAATGGTGTAGGCTGCATTGCGCCTTTCCCTGAACTTGTCCACGAGCAGAGCGAAGACATAGTTGGAACAGATAGAGGCCAGCATGATCAGGACGAACCAGGGTTCACCCCAAGCATAGAAGAATAAACTCGCGACAAGCAGCAGCATATTTTTGATCGTGACCGAGAATCTCAGTACGTAATAAAGCCCCAGTACAAGCGGCAGAAAATAAAATAAAAAAACGACACTGGAAAAGAGCACTGCCTTTCCTCCTTGAGGATCATATAAGAATACAGCGTGCATTCACGCAAAGTAGAGACAGACTATGCCGCATCCAGGGATATGGCATAGTCTGCTTCGTTCAGCTACATGCTGAATGGACGCCTTGCCCGGCGCTGCTCGCGGCGGGAACGCCTTTTTTGGGCTCGAGCTGTGTTTTTGCCTTTACGCCAGAATCCGTAGGCTGCAAGCGTAAGGATGCCGGCTGCCGACAGGATGATGCGGATGAGCCACTCCATCCACGGTTTCATCAGCGGATCGGTGGGGTTTACCACCTTTGTAACCTGATCAGGAGACGGAATGGCGCGCTTCGTCCCATCCTTCTCCTGTACATTCATGGCTGTCGATTGGTCCATCATAACGGTATAGGTAAGGTTCCATTTTCCGTTCACGAGTGCGCGTATGGTGAGACTTTTAGGTTGAACGGAAGTCTGGAGTGTAAGCAGGCCATCCGGTGTAATGGATGCCCCTTGCACAGGACTGTCCAGTTGAAAGGATGTCTTTGAAATTCCTTTGCTGGAAGAAGAGTGAACTTCATATTGTGCAATCGATTCACCAGCCTCCGGCTTCACCATTCGTTCTTCTCCCGTGATCTGCAGCGTGGTTAGCTCATTCTCAGCAGCGGCTTGCTTCCGGGATACCGGCTTGATGTTTCCGACCCGTAAGTTTAGCTTGGCATTCTCGGTGGTGGTCGTCGTAATGCCCCAGCCGGTGATTTTGCCCAGCTTGACCAGGCCTGCCGTCTTGGCCTTGTCCTGAACCATCAGACTGGAGAAAGGGATGCGGATCTGTCCGACAAAGCCAGGCTTCAGTTTAATCAGACCTGCTGTAGGGTGAACCAACGTGGCTTCCTTGGTTGTCTTCGGAACGACGATGACATTTCGGTTATCCGCTACGTTAAGGGAGCTCTGATCTGCCCGGATGATAACGACATTGAAGGGTAATGTCTGCTCCGATTCATTACGAATGGAGAAGGTCAACGCACCGTAGCTTGACCAGTCCCTGTTCCGCAGTTCATAGATGTAAGCGGAATAATAGCCTTTTTTGAGTCCCTCGGTAGAGGTTTGAATCTGTATACTGCCGTTCTTATCCATTTGGGTATCTACTTCGGTCCCGTTATTCCATTCACGAAGCGTACTTCCGCTCAGCTTAAGCTGTTCTGCTTGAACAGCCTGGACGGGAAGCAGGCTCCATAATGCAGCGAAAACGGCGGCAAGTATAAGTTGTTTCCACTTCTTGATCATGTGTACCTTGCCTCCGCTCTATAAATAAGCCATCTCGTTGAGTTCATCATTCGAGACGCTTTTGTCTTTGGATATGACATTTGGCCGACCTGTTTGCCGTTGCTCCCTATTCCACTGCGTAAACAAAGCCTCAAGGTTATGCATCTGATGATTACGGGCGATGTCCTGGATGTTGGTCACCCGGTACAGGTTACCTCGTTTGTTCCGTAGGGATTGTACCCATACACACTCCAGAGTCAGGTCGTCGCTAATGGGCAGATGGATCTCATAGCTCAATTCTTGGCGTGATGTCTCCAGCAGAACATATTCATAGTTGAAATCTAGCAGGGTAACGGCTCCATGCGTTGGCGTGTCCACTGTACGGTTAACTGCAATACGTGCCAGCTTCCGGTTGGACATAAACTCACTCTGCCCCCGGCGCACAAAGTTCAGGCGAATGTCCTCGAATGTACTGATATCCTTGTCCAGCTTCTGAGGAAGCGTAGGCTCGCGGTCATAGATTATGTGCAGCAGCTGCCGCTGCTGCTCTTCTGTAATTTTCTTTACGATAAAAGCATATTTCCAGCGATCGCCGATGGATGCAACGTGAGCGACCTTGCCTGTAAATTCACTTGCATATCGATCGTTAACCAGCTTGATGCCGACCTCCATATCACTCGGGATATATTTCGGCATATCGAGCATCACGGATATTCCGCCTTCCGAGAGATCATGAGTCAAGCAGGAGATCGTCTCGCCTTCGGTTGTAATCGTGCAGTCCACAGAAGCGAGTGAGCGCTCGTGGTTTCGGAACACTTTACGTCCGGCCAGGAAGAAGATGGACATCATGATGTTATAGAAGTTGATCAGCAACCAGTACAGCACGACCAGGAAACCGATGGTACCCTGACTGAACGTCCAGTGAATGCAGTTCACGATACCGATGATGGATAGGACAGCCAGAATCAGATGGGGAATCATTTGTTTTATCTGATAGTTCCGATCATCATTTTGCGCACCGTCCTTGCGGGTAACGACGAATTTGTTCATCGTAATGCCAAGCGTCTCCAGAATGACAGCAGGCAGCAGGGACGGGAACAGGATGGTTTCATAGACATTGGTCCATTTGGTTGTTCGAATATTGCCCGACAGCATGCGCAGACAGGTATTGGTCAGGAGATACATCGGCAGCCAAAATATTAAAATTTCAAGTATTGTGCACTTCACAACAAGAATGCCGAAGACGGCAAACAGAATCGGCGACATGATATACAGCAATCTCTTCAGCCCGGAATACCAGTAGGTTATGGAAGAGATATAATTTAATTTTTGGGCAAAACTCAAACCTTTCTTGAACAGCAGATTCATCTTCTTGCCTGTCTGGATACAACCGCGTGCCCAGCGCTGACGCTGCTTGATCAGGCTCTTTAGATCGCCCGGGGCAAGCCCGGATGCCAGTACCTTATTGGTTGCGAAGCAGCGGTACCCTTTGCTCTGCATCTCGATGCCTGTTGCAAAATCCTCCGTAATGGAACCAGTATAGAAGCCGCCTACGTCTTCCAATGCCTGTCTGGAGAGCACCGTATTGGTTCCGCCGTAGATTACGGAATTGGATTTGTTGCGTCCGACCTGCACGTCACGGTAGAAATAATCCTGCTCATTCGGAATCCGGTTCTCGGAGTACAGATTGTACTGGAATTGATCGGGATTGTAGAAGCTTTGCGGTGTCTGCACGAAACCGATCTTTTCTCCTGTCAGAAAATACGGCACACAGGACGTCAGAAAATCATGCTTCGGAATCATGTCGGCATCAAAGGTGACGATCAGGGGGGAAGAAGTATGTTTCATGGCGTTGTTGAGATTACCAGCCTTGGCGTGTTTGTGCTCGGTCCGGGTCAGGTAGTTGATGCCCAGATGGGCGGCAAGTTCCCGCATCTCGGGACGATTGGAATCGTCACACAGATGGATATGTACTTTGGAACGGTCCGGATAATCCATATTGAGGCAGCCGTTAATCGTTTTGAAGAGAAGGGAAGTGGGTTCATTGTAGGTCGCAATAAAGACATCCACATCCGGATATAACGCCTCATCTACTACGGGAAGCTCAGGGTATTCAAGCCGGGTCATATTGTAAAAGTGGACGGCCAGTTCGAACATGCCGATGAGTTCGACAATAAGGAGGGCAAGACCAGCGGTCACGGCGAGAGGGCCATGGCCGAAAGGAATGGTGAAGAACGTACGCCAAATGACGTAAATACAAGACATGATCACCGTAGCTGTGACCAGAATCTTGTTGCGTGTACTTAAATAATTCAATGGAATACCTCTCTCTGATGTTTCTGAAATGGAGCTGAACTGAAAAGGACGTGCTTATTGTACTAAAGCATTCTGAACAAATTCTGAAAAAAACACTAGGACCTTCGCAGTGTAATGTTAAAATAACGCGATTTATCTCCTTGAATATGTCGTATGGTGATAATTATTGTAGTTATTTGTCGAATAATGCGCAATATGTTTGTTGTATTCGGGTACTAAAATAGCTTGAGAACGAAGTGACAGAAGAGATTGTGAGGAGGAAATAGGAAGATTTGGAGCAACAAAAAAAGCGAGCAGAGGTGCTCGCCTTTTTTACATCTGTCTGCAGGGAAAACTGCAGGTGGCATTCATTCATTACTTTAATCAGAAATATTGCGCGTGTAATATTCAATAATATCCTTGCGCCGGATAATGCCAAGAAAGACGCGGTCCACGTCCACGACAGGCACGAAATTCTGGTCCGCTGCCAGCGTCAGCATATCCTCCATTTCTGCTTGGATGAAGACGCATTCATTATATACCCGGTTGCTGATTTCATGCACCTGAACCTGATCCATGTTATCAAATGTCAGTCCGGGGGTGCTCCGCATTTTCCATAACAAATCGCCTTCGGACAGGGTCGCAACATATTTTCCGTCCTGATCAATCACGGGAATGGCGGTATAATGCTGTGCTTCAAGCTGTTCGAGTGCTTCCTTCATGGAAGCGGAGGACTTGATATAAGCCACTTCGTCTTTGGGGAGTAAAAAATAGCTGATTTCCATCATCGGGCTCCTTTGCCTGTAGTTTCACTCTCCTTATTTAAACATATTATGTGAGCATTCGGCTATTTTTAATGATAAATTCGTCAGATTTGTTCCATTGTTTCAGGGGCTCTGGAAATCTATAGTATATAGTAGAGGTGATCTGACTATGAAAAAATCAAAACGAAAAATCATATATGGCTTGCTCCCCCTTCTGTTTGCTGGCGGAATAGGAGCGTATTTATACATGCAAAGCAGCAAGGCAGAGGAAGCGAAACCGGAGGCAACCGTAGACCAATACATACAGCATCTGCAGAAGCAGGAATTTGATCAGCTATATACATTAATGACGCCAGCGTCGCTGGATGAGTCCGGGATGAACCGGGAACAGTTTGTAGAGAAGTACAATGCCATCTATTCGGGAATGGAGGTCTCAGCCGTTAAGGCGGAAGTGAAGCCCAAGGTAACGGACACAGCGGAAAGTGGCGGTGCATCAGAGAATCAGGACAAAGGGGAGCAGAACACGGGCAAATCGGATCAGAATCCGGATGACTATGAAGTGGATTATCACTTGCAGCTAACAACCTTCCTTGGGGAAGTAAACGAGACACAGACACTCAAGCTTGTCCGGCAGGAAACCGAGGACGGCACGAAAGTGTGGCGGATTAACTGGCAGCCTTCCATGATCCTGAGCGACATGATTAAAGGAAGCAAAGTCAGGGTGAGGACACTCTTGCCGGAACGCGGTGATATCGTGGACCGGGACGGTTTGCCTCTTGCTACCAAGGGAACGGTGAACGAGTGGGGCATCGTGCCGGAGAAGCTGGGTGACAACCCGGATGCGATGATTGCCCAGATCGCCAAGCATTACAAGGTGTCCGAGGATGTGATTAACAACGCCCTGTCCCAAAAGTGGGTGAAGCCGGAGTATTTTGTCCCCATCGGTTCAACTGAGGATTACAATATTCCTGAACAATTAAGTGGGGTGAAGCTGCAGTCCAAGGAAATCCGCTATTATCCGCTTGGTGCATCGGCTGCGCATCTGATTGGTTATGTGCGTAAGGTCACTCAGGAAGATCTGGAGAAGGATACGGAAGGATATTACCATGCCGAGGATTGGATCGGAAGAGCCGGACTGGAGCAGTCCATGGAGAAGCAGCTCCGCGGCGAGCGCGGGGGCGTAATCGAAATCACGGACGAAGCAGGCAAAGTCCTCTCGGAGCTTATTCGCAAAGACGCGGCAAACGGACAAAAGGTGCAGTTGACCATCAGCGCGGAAACACAGTCGGAGCTGTATAAGGCGTTATCGAGTGACGGAGATGCCGGAGCGGCCGTGCTTATGAATCCGGTCGATGGGCACCTGCTCGCCCTGGCCAGTGCACCCGCCTACAATCCGAACAAAATGGTCACAGGACTCACTCAGGCGGAGTGGGACGCGTATTCAGCAGATGAACGGCTTCCTTTTATCAATCGATTCACCAATCGATATGCACCAGGTTCAACCTTCAAAGCAATTACGGCGGCAGCGGGATTAATGGAAAAGGTCACAACGGCGGATAAAACCCATGAGATCTCCGGTCTGCAATGGCGCAAGGATGAGAGTTGGGGCGGATATTATGTCAAGCGGGTGAAAAGTTTAACTCCGGTAAATATGGTTGATGCACTGGTCTATTCGGATAATATTTACTTTGCCCAAGAGGCGCTGGAGATGGGCAGCAAACGGTTTATTGAAGGAATCCAGAAGTTTGGTTTTGGAGATAACTTCGGTCTGGATGAGTTGTACTTAAAGCCGAGCCAGTATGCGAATGAAGCGAACCTGGATTTGGCTTCCGAAGTATTGCTTGCCGACACGTCCTATGGACAGGGAGAAATGCTGATGTCGCCGATTCATCTGGCGTCGTCCTTCACTCCTTTTATTAATGAAGGAAAAATGGTGAAGCCTGTTCTGATTCAAGGAAAAGAAACCTCCGAACCCGAGGTGATAATTACCCCTGAGGCAGCGAACACGGTCAAGGATGCTTTGGTTCAGGTGGTGTCTCGTTCGGGAGGAACGGCTCATTCATTAAACTCGCTTTCAGGAGAGCTTGCGGCCAAGACCGGAACGGCTGAGCTGAAGGCGAAGAAGGGCGAAAATGGCCTGGAGAACGGATTCGTTGTCGTGTTTGACACGCAATCCCCCAGCTTCCTGATCTCGGCGGTTATCGAAGGCGTGAATGGCCGGGGCGGCAGTCACTATGTGGTGGATAAGCTCAAGCCTTTCCTGGAAAAGCTGGAATCGACTCTGTAAAACCTTGGCGTTGACAGGCACTATCCGAAATGTTATTTTGTGGTAGAATCTACTCTATTGGATTGAGGTGGTCGATGGTGGCTGTTCGCGCCAAGCAGATTTTTGTCAATTTACCTGTCAAGGATTTGAAGAAATCGGTTGAGTTTTTTACCAACGTAGGATTTGAGTTTGATGCGAATTTTACAGATGAATCTGCTACCTGCATGATCATTGGGGACAACATTTATGCCATGCTGCTGGTGGAGGAACGGTTCCAATCCTTTATTTCGAAAGACATCTCGAATGCGGCGAGTACGGCAGAAGTCATTGTAGCCTTATCGGTAGATAGCCGCGAAGAGGTGGATACCATCGTCCAAGCTGCTCTGGATGCTGGCGGCAAGCCATATAATGATCCCCAGGATCATGGATTCATGTACGGATGGAGTTTTCAGGATCCCGATGATCACCTCTGGGAGGTTTCTTATATGGACCTTAGCGCATTTCCAACGCAAGAGTAGAGTAGAACATGAACCAATAAACGATGCCTTCCTACTATATCGTAGGGAGGTTTTTGTCTATTTATATAAAACATACACATTCACACATCCACTAAGATTTGGACTTGAATAGGATAGCGCATGCTTTGAAAAACGATTACAGGGAGATGGCCATGACTCGTTCAAATGTGAAAAGTTATCGCTACCGTGTGGGGAAGAAGCAATACATTGTCATTCAGATCCATCAAACGGCTAAAGGATATGCCGAGACGGGCAATGTGCTCGCAAGTAACGCGGTAAATATACAGATCAAGAAGCAGAAGGGCCGGCGTTCTTCGAGCAAAAGATAAACGGGTCGCTCGGGTGTTTTGATGAGCAGATCCGGAGCAGCACAACTACGGGATATATCATCATAGGGGGATGGTACGATGAGCACACGAAAGAGACAGAAGCATGCGAAACAGGTTAACCGGGTCGAGGTGGACAAAAGCCGTTTGAAATTCCAGGCTCGTCAGTCTGCCAAAGCTTCTGTTGGACAGGGCGGAAATGCATTTGCCATCAATGCGAATGAACTGGGTAACATTCGGGTACGTGCAGGACAACAGGGGTGAAGTGCAAAGGGATACCGTGAGGCGGTATCTCTTTTTTATGTCCATGGCAGGGCACCATTTACATTGGAATAACATATAGTGTATTTTACCTTTTTGCTATATGATAAGTGTCGATTCATGTAAAAACAGCAAACATACATACGTTCTTTTTGATGGAGGGATCAGGGTGTATTGTCACGTATGTGGGACCAAAAGCAGTCCGGGGGATAGCACGTGCAGAAAGTGTAGAACGAAATTATTAGATCCAAGCTCTACAGAGGAGCAGATTTGGGCCGAAACGGCAGTGGGTCTGGAGACCGGAACGGGAGACACCGATCAATCGTTATCGAGACAGCAGCAGCCTGCACCCCAGCAGAACCATAAAGGTCCGGGGCGAGCATTCAGCTGGATTATCCCGCTGCTGCTGGCAGCGGTGATGGGAGCCCTGCTGACGTATTATTACAACCAGGAAAGCCGTGTGAATGCAGAGGTACAATTGCTTCATGAACAAGCGGAAAAGGCAGCGCTGAACGGGGAATATGCAGAAGCTCTGCAGCTGCTGGACACAGCCATCGCCAAACGCCCAAACTACGATGCGCTGATGCAGGATCGCCAGATTACGGCGAAAGCGTCCAATCTGATGAATCAATTAGATGAAGCAGCTGTGAGTTTGAAGACAGGCAAACTGTCCGCAGGGGATAAAACCATTCAGGCGGTAGCCAAAGAACTGAAGGAGCGGGAGGAACCCGTTTTTGGCAAGGTACGTGCTGCATTGAACAACAGAAAGGTTACACTTTCCGTACTGAAGGTGAAGAAGGAAATCGATGGTTTGACCACCGTAGAGGCCCTTGCGGAGAAGCTGGATACGGTGTCGAAACTGAAAGGCAATGAAGCCCAGGCTGTGCAGAAGCAAATTATCGACAAGTTGACGGGAATTAGTTATAAGCAAGCGGAACAGCAAGTGAAGAAAAAGGATTTTACTGCCGCCCTGCAGACCGTCGATCAAGGACTGTCCTATGCACCGGAGGATGACAAACTGACCGCGTACCGTGAGCGGGTGCTGAGTGAGAAAAAGGCGTTTGAGAAAGCGGAAGCTGAGCGAATTCAGTTGGCTGAGCAGCAGGCTGCGGAAGAAGATTTGAGAAATCGTACGGCAGCCGTTAGCGTCGTAAATGTGGAAGCAACACTCGATAACTATGGTGATCTGTATATCAGTGGTTCAATCGTGAACAATGCGACGAGGCCGATCTCCTCCGTTACAATTATGGTCGATATCTATGGAACAGACGACACCTATCTGGGGCAGACCTATGTCGATGTGTATCCAAGCTGGCTGGAAGTGGGCGAAGAAGGTTTTTTTGAAACCTACTATTATGGTGTGTATGAGGAAGCGCAAGTCTCTGTTGTGAATGCAACGTGGTATCTGGAATAGGAGGAAAGGTTGGAATGGCCAAACGAACATGGAGTACGATCATATCCTGTGCCATCATTATTGGTGCCGGAGCAGGAGGCGTGTTCTGGATACATCAGCACTCGGAGAATCAGCTGCAGGGCGGGCCCAAACTGGCTGTCGTCGCAGCGCAGGAAGCGGAAACGACGGCAGCCAAGACAGCTCCAGATCCCAAAGTGAAGAAGACGCGCAAACAGATTATTGAAGAAAGCCAGAAGAAAGTGGTCACGATTGAGAGCAGCGGCGGGCTGGGCTCGGGCTTTCTCTATAATGACAAAGGTGACGTCATAACCAATGCTCATGTGGTGGAAGGATCCAAAGAGGTAACGGTCCGCACACTTAATCATGAGGAATATCAAGGGACGGTAATTGGTATCGGGGAAGAGACGGATGTGGCTGTCGTCAGAGTGCCGGATCTACAGAAGCATACACCGCTAACCATCGCCAAATCCAAAGCCGAGACCGGAGACGAGGTATTGGCACTGGGCAGTCCGCTGGGGCTGGAAAATACGGTGACCACAGGCATTATTAGCGGTGTTGGCCGCAGCTTCGAGATTCCGCCTTACATTTACAGTAATCTGTATCAGATCTCGGCTCCCATTACCCATGGCAACAGCGGGGGACCATTGATCCATGCGGAGACAGGCGAAGTACTCGGCATTAATTCGGCTGTCGTGGAGCAGGAGGGCGGCATTGGTTTCAGCATTCCGATTACCAGTGTATTGAAGCAGGTGCAGGCATGGTCCGAGAAACCAAATGCGACAACGGTGGTGCAGACGAACGGTGGAAGTAACACCACATCATCCGGAACCTCTGCCGAAGCAGAGGGATTGGTGACCGATTTCTATCTGAGTCTGAACCAGAGTGATTATGTTACTGCTTATGCATTACTCGGCAGTGAATGGCAGAGCGGTACGAGTTATGCCAAGTTTCGCGAAGGATATCTGAATACAAGTTATGTGACCATTAGCGGAATTTCTTCCTCAGGTAATGGGAATGATGAAATGAACGTCACGGCAACCATTACGGCGGATGAACGCGGGGACGGCGAATATGTGACCACGAAGTATAAGGTAACGTATCAGGTCGGTTACGAGAATGGTCAGCTAAAAATATTGCATGGCCAAGGGAAAAAGATAAAATAAGCAGCACAAAGGAGAATCGGCAGCGGGGCCATTCTCCTTTTGTATTGCCAAATTTCCAGTGATCTGTTAAAATACAGAACGAATGTTCAGTATGTAGAGAGAGAGTGATGGGATGAACAAAAAGCAACTTCAAACCGAGCAGACCAAGAAAAAACTTGCGGATGCCTCAAGAGCTCTTTTTGTACAAAAAGGCTATAAAGCGACGTCCATTGAAGATATTGTAGCTGCGACTGGCAGCAGCAAAGGAAATATTTATTACCATTTCAAAAGCAAAGAAGGCCTGTTTCTCTATCTGATCGATGAGTGGGATCGGGAGTGGGAAGAGAACTGGGCTTCCAAGGAACATCTCTATAAGACATCCACGGAGAAGGTCCATGGACTCATGGAGCAGCTTGTTCTGGATGACATGAACCACCCGCTGACCAAGGCAGCCGATGAGTTTTTCACCGGGGAAAAGAAGGAGAACGATATTGAGGAACGCATTGCCTTGATGTTCGAGAGGCATATCCAATTCAACAGACAATTGGTTCAGCAGGGCATTGAGAACGGTGAGTTCAAGGAAGACAATGTCGATCACCTGGCGTTGATTCTGGAAAGTACCATTATCGGACTCAGCCAGTTATCTCGCGGGATGAAGCCCGAAGAGGCTGTGGCATTGTACCGCCAGGCCGCGAATGTATTTTTGCATGGAATCTCCATAAGCAAGGCTTAAGATGGATTGAACACACCCACGAAACCCATGAAACAATACGTTTGCTCATCTATATAAAAAGCAACATTTTGACAATTTACGGAGGATACAATCATGGCATTACTGACAAGAAACAGGGGCGCACTCCTGCTGTTGATGTTTAATATTTTTCTCGTATTTACAGGTATTGGCTTGGTCGTACCGATCATGCCTGCGTACATGGATCTGCTGCATATCACTGGGTTCACGGTTGGTTTGCTGGTCGCGGCATTTTCCTTTACCCAGTTTCTATTTTCCCCAGTAGCGGGCAGGTGGTCCGATTCATTCGGACGTAAAAAGATCATTGTCGGGGGTATGCTAATTTTTGCCGTATCGGAATTCATGTTTGGTGCGGTCAATGCCCCCGTGCTGCTCTTCGCAGCCCGGATGCTCGGCGGGGTTGGTGCAGCGATGATTTTCCCTTCCATTATGGCCTACACCGCAGATATTACGACGGAAGAAGAGCGCGGCAAGGGGATGGGATTGATTAATGCAGCCATTACGACCGGATTCATCATTGGGCCGGGGATCGGTGGATATATCGCCGATTTCGGCATTCGGATTCCATTTTATGCGGCAGGGGTTGCCGGATTGCTGGCAGCCATTATTACTCTGATTATTCTGCCGGAATCGGCACGGAGCACTGGAGAAGCAAGTAAACCCGCTGCAGGTGCGGCAAAAGCCAAAGCGCCGGGAATGGTATCCCAGCTGCTGAATTCGTACCGGGAGCCTTACTTCTTCAGCCTGATTATCGTATTCGTTATGGCGTTTGGTCTGGCTAACTATGAGACGGTATTCTCTCTGTTTGTGGATCACAAATTCGGCTTCACGACCAAAGATATTGCATTCATCATTACGTTCGGATCGATCGCGGGTGCGGTAGTGCAGGTATCCCTGATCGGGTGGCTGCTGAACAAGTTTGGGGAGAAAAAAGTCATTTCGGTATGTCTGTTCTTCGTGGCGGTTTTTGTACTGCTGACCCTGTTTGTGCATACGTACTGGCTCATTCTGGTGGTCACCTTTATCGTATTCCTGGGTATGGATATTTTGCGTCCTGCCATCAGCACGCAGATGTCCAAACTGGCAGAGGAACAGCAAGGTTTCGTGGCTGGATTGAACTCCGCCTACACAAGCTTGGGCAATATCGCAGGTCCGATTGTGGCTGGGGCCTTGTTTGATGTGAATATTAACTATCCGTATGTTTCAGCTGCTGCTGTTCTGGCAATCTGTTTCCTGTTATCTCTCCGGGTTCTCAAAGGGGTTAGACCAGCAGGGCAAGCGAAGACGGAGATGTAATCGCAATTCGTTACCAACAATACGATGAAAAGCTAAAAGCCAGTCGGTTACACAGGATTCCTTGTGTAACCGACTGGTTTTGTTTTGGATGCCTATGGATTAACGGATTTCACCGTTTGTTTCAATCAGCTTTTGATACCAATAGAAGCTCTGTTTGCGGATACGTTTTAACTCCTTAATATCAAATTCCTCGCGGTCCACATAGATAAATCCATAACGTTTGCTGGACCCTTGATGTGTACTCACCAGATCGATCGCAGACCAAGGACAGAAACCAAATACATCCACACCATCCGTGATGGCCAGTTGAATCTGTTCAATGTGTTTATTGAAAAATTCAATGCGGTAAGGGTCGTTGACCACGTCGCCTTCTTCCAGCTTATCAAAAGCGCCAAGACCATTCTCCGTAACGATCAGTGGCAGGTTGTAACGGGAATAGATCTGACGAAGAGTCGACCGGAAGCCCACCGGATCAATCTCCCATCCAAATTCGGTCTTCTGCAGATTCGGATTCACAGATCCCCGATATGCACCAGGTTCGCCCACAATTTCGTGCTGATCCCCTGTGTGGGAGAAATCATTGCCATCATTCAGACTTTCACCAACGGTCTGCGAAGTATAGTAATTAAAAGCGATAAAATCAGGGTTTCCCTGAGCCAGAATATCCATGTCCCCGTCTTCAATGACTGGAGTGTACCCTTTCTCTTCAAGATAACTCCAGGCAATGTGGTTGTAGCGACCGTATACGGCCATATCGAGATAGAGCCAGTTGCGAATTGCTGCATAGTTATCGGCTGCGAGGGTATCCTCCGGTCTGGAGCTTGCCGGATAGATCACGCCAATATTGGGAGCCGGACCGATCTTGGCAGCTGGCAGCATCTCATGGCAGAGGACCATTGCTTTGGCTTGAGCAACCAGCATGTGATGGTTTTGCTGATACAGTGTTTTTTGCGGATCAACCATCGTGGTATCCAATGTGCCCAAAGAGCCAGGATGCAGGATGAGCATATTTTGTTCATTAATGGTCAGCCAATACTTGACCCGATCCCCGTAATTCTCGTACAGGGTTTTGGCGTATTGTTCAAAGGCATCGATCGTTGCCCGATTGGACCAGCCGCCTTGCTCTTCCAGCGCATAAGGAAGATCAAAGTGATACATGGTCACAATCGGTTCAATACCATATTTGATCAGTTCATTAATTAAGGAGTCATAGAATGCAAGACCTTTGGGATTAACTTCGCCAGCACCTTGCGGATAGATCCTTGTCCAGGCGATGGAGAAGCGATAGGCTTTGAAACCCATCTCCGCAAGCAGGGCCACATCTTCCTTATACATGTGATAGTGATTGCTGGTCACTTTGAAGTCGGTTACGCCTTCCACATGGTTTCCCATGTCAATAACGGATGGACCTTTACCATCTTCATTCCAGGCTCCTTCGATTTGATAGGCTGAGGTTGAACCTCCCCAGAAGAAGTCTTTGGGAAATGGTTTGAGTTGAGTATGCTTCATTGTTCATTCCTCCTAGTTGGGTTTTGGATAATGTAGCTGATCAGACAACCAGAGTGAGCAGGACATCATTTTTCTGTACATGTTCCTGGGATGTTTCGAACACATCCACCTCGTGTTGTGTGAGTGTAACAATGACCGGAGTGACAGTTTCGTACCCGGCTTGCTTAATTTGTTCGATGTCAAATTGAATCAGAAGATCTCCCTGTCTGACGATGTCACCTTCCTGTACGACAGGATTGAAGTGTTTTCCCTTCAGCGCAACAGTATTAATTCCGATGTGAATCAAAATTTCGGTGCCAGCGCCAGTCGTTAACCCGATGGCATGTCCTGTCGGGAAGAGTGAAGTGACTACACCATCCACGGGAGAAACGACTTCTCCGATTTCGGGTACGATGGCTAGTCCCTTGCCCATAGCGCCTGTGGAGAAGGCAGGATCGTTGATGGTGCTCAAAGCAACGGCTTTGCCAGTAAGCGGGCTATGAATTTGCTCTTTTTTGACCTCAGCCGTTTTCACCTCTGGAGCAGCAGGGATTTCTTTCGGTGTACTTTCGGAAATTGTATCTGTTTTCGCATCCTTGATTTCTGAAATGGCAGACTTGGTTTTGCTCTCGTAGCCGAACATGACGGTTAATACCGCAGCAATGGCGAAGGAGCATACAATCGCAATAATATATACAGCGGTTGGTGTGTACACCGGAATGGCAAAAATATTATGGAACACATAAGCCGTCATTTTAACGCCAAAATGACCATTAATGGCACCGCCGACTGCACCTGCGATGACAACGATAGGGATGACGCGTTTATAACGCAGGACCAATCCGTATACGATAGGTTCCGTTACACCTGCGAGTAATCCCGTAAGGCTTGTTGAGCCTGCAAGTGTGCGGAGCGTTTTGTCCTTTTTGGCTTTCAGGAAAATACCGAAGGCAACACCGATCTGAGCAAATACGGCTGCAGCAGCCATCGCTTCGATCGGATCTCCGCCAACCCCGATATTTTGGATCGTGATCGGAGTGAACCCCCAGTGGAGTCCGAAGATGACCATAAAGGTCATGAATCCGCCCAGCACAATCCCTGACAATATCCCGCTAACGTCAATGAGCCAAGTAACGCCAGAGGAGATCCAGTCTCCTACGTTGGTGCCAAATGGACCGAAGGCGATTGCAGACAGAGGAACCATAATCATGAGGGCAATCATCGGAACCAGAAACAATTGCAGATCCTTCAGAATGATTTTCTTCAACAGCTTATCGAGAAGGGCATAGATGCTGATGGAGATGAATATTGGAAATACGCTGGCTGAATAGCTCATCATGACAACAGGTATCCCCAGGAACGATACATCGGACCCTTTGTCCATCAATCCGGTGAAGTTTGGTTCCAGCAGGGCAGCACCGATGACCCCGGCGACATAAGGATTGGCTTTCAGCTTCATACCCAGCGTAATGCCGAGGAAAATGGGCAGAAAGTAAAATACGGCATTGCCGGCTGCAGATAAAATAAGATAGGTGTCACTGGTGTCGGACATCCAGCCAAGCATGGTTAGAACGGTCAGCAAGGCTTTTAACATACCTGAACCCGCCATGGCCGGAATCAACGGAGAGAAGCTTCCCGAGATAATTTCAAAAACTTTGGATAAGACCGAGGTTTTTTCACCTGTTGTCTCAGCGGTTGAGGAGGACTCACCTCCAAAATCCCGATGCTTCATAATCTCTGCATATACATGAGCAACATGACTCCCGATCACAACCTGAAATTGTCCACCGCTCTCCACAACGGTAATTACGCCCTCATGTTTTTCAAGCGTCTCACGCTCGGCTTTTTTGGAATCTTTGAGGTTAAACCTCAGCCTGGTCGCACAGTGGACAAGTCCGTTGATATTGGCTTCACCGCCGACGAGGCGTACGATGTCATCTCCCATTTTTTTATGATCCATGTTCATTCTCCTTTGTGGTCAGACTGCCCTGAAAACAAAAAAATACCTAAACGGAGGGCAGTGGCCATCCGAAAATGGATGGGGTGCCAATCGTTTAGGTATCGCCTGCTTGACCAGTAACAATCCTTGTCGTTAAGTTGTGAGACCTACTATAAATGACAGCGAAATCGTTTGCAAGCTTTTTTATTCCGTGTCCTGCATTTCATTTCGGGAAGTAACGCGTTGAATATGGATTGTCAAATACACCTTCTCATCAATGGACATCGCACTTTCGAACTTGTCCTCAAGGTACTGATTGATCAATTGGGTGCACTGAAAAGCCTTGCCGTATTTGTCTTTGACCTGATCATACAGAAAGTTGTCACCAGACGCCGTCTGTTCCTGTTCATTGCTCACCATGCGCTGGACGAAATATTGCAAATGGGTAATAAACCTGGAATAATTAAACGAATTTTCATCCAGGATAACACCATAATGATTCGTCACGATGTTAAAAATATCATCGATCACTTCGGTAATTTCAACCGTCTGCTGCATGCCCTGAACATCCTGTCTGGCGTTGACAAAATGCATGGCGATAAAGCTGGCTTCATGTTCGTCCATCTGAATGCCAAATTGTGTATCGATCAACTCCAGCGCATTCATGCCGATCATGAATTCCTTTTTATAAAATTTTTTGATCTGCCATAACAGGGAGTTCTTCAGCCCGACGGACTTCCTGTACCGTGAAATGGCAAATTGAATATGGTCGATGAGGGAAATATAGATATTGTCGCTAAAAATATCGCCCATTTCCCGTTTGGCATAGCCTACGATTTTGTCAGCCAACGTTAGATACTCCACGGAGGTTTCGCCCATCAGGTCGATCAGTTTTTGGGGGATATTATCCGATTTGAGAACAAAGGTTTTCTCGATTTTATCCTCATCCACGGGCTGCCCGTTTTTCTTTTTGAAGCCAAGACCGTTGCCAATGACAACAAATTCGTGACCAACCTGGTTCTCAGCCCGGATGACATTGTTGTTAAAAATCTGACGGATGATCATATATGTGTTTCACCTCAATTGGTCGTAATAATAACAAAAAACCCAAACTAAGGCTTAATAGACAGCCTTGGTTTGGGTATCGCCTGCTTACCAGTAACAATCCCGAAGAAGACGCAGCTTCCTCTTTCAATTATGTCCACTATACCGCTTTCATAACAGAATAACAATACAATGATTTCTGGAAATGGACGTAAAGACGTGGATTTTTGGTATAATAAGAAATGCTGGAAGTGAATTAGATGGGCTGGGTTGCATAATAAGTTACCGAGGACGGTCATTTTTAAGCATATACAGGATTATTGGAGTGATAACATGAGCAATGCAAAAGGAAAAGGCGGCACCGGCCGTGGTACGGGTAAAAAAGGCTGGAACCGTTGGCAAGCCGCTGCAAACCGGGCAAAAAGTGCCCCAAAGCCTTATAAAAGCAAAGGTACGAAGAAGAAAGACGATGCCGAAACATCAAGTGACAAGTCCCAGTGATTGGGCACAAGATAAGATGAAAAAGAGATCTTTCCCGGGAATAAGGAAAGATCTTTTTTGTACTACGCAAGTTGAAATGATTAATTTGTTTGCTTAACTTTGAAGAATGAAATTAGTTCCTGCAGCTGCTTGGACACGGCAGAGAGTTCATCCGAAGCGCTGACAATGGACGCCATGGAAGCTTCCTGTTCAGCGATCGATTGTTCAATCTGCTTGCTGCTGTTAGCTGCCTTGCTAACACTTGCGGACAGCTCATCTGCTGTTGCAGACATCTCTTGTGTACTGGCGGAGATTTCCTCTGTAGAACTGGAGATATCCTGGATCTGATTCGCAACTTTGTTCGTGGCTGTCAGGATATCGCCGAAGAATTCACCTGTCTCCCGGGTAACCTGAGAACCTTTCTCTACTTCACGTGAACCAAGCTGCATAGCTTCAGCGGACTGCGCGATGTCTCGCTGAATCTCGTCGATTAACGAGCGGATCTGATCGGCGGACTGCTGCGATTGTTCTGCCAGTTTGCGTACTTCTCCTGCCACGACAGCAAATCCTTTTCCTTCTTCACCTACACGTGCTGCTTCGATGGAAGCATTCAGGGCAAGCAGATTGGTTTGTCCTGCAATGTCAGTGATGAGATTGACAATACCGCTAATTTCATTGGAACGGTTTTCCAAAGACCGGATGGACTCGGATGTGTGTTGTACGGCTCCCGAGATCAGATCCATCTGCTCAATGACTTGCTGCATAATCTCATGGCCCGAATGGGACCGCTGTTCCATGCTCTGTGCTTCATCGGCAACCTCCGAAGAGCTGCTTGCGATGGTTTGGATAACGGTGGACATTTCCATCATGGCACGTGCATTTTCTACAGAGGCCTGGTCCTGAGAGCGAAGGCCAAGTGAGATATCCCGAATATTCGTACTGATCATTTGAATATTGCCATTGTTATTTTCCGAGATCTCCAACATTTTCTTGGAGGAGTTGGACAAGTGATGGGAAGTCAGTTGGACTTTGGACATCGTATCGTTGAAGCGTTCAATCATCGTATTGAATTTCTGATTAATGATCCCCAGATCATCTCGGCCTGTCTGGATGGATACATCCAGATTCCCCGAGCTGGCAACATCGATGCCCTTCATCAGGTTACGGATCGGAGTTAACGTTTTCTTCAACAGGACATATTGCAGAATCATGAACAGAAGCAGGAAACCTATAAGGAACATGCTGCTGTATGTAATAAGTTTATGAAGACCACTTGGGATTGCATTGGCGTCGACATCGAAGTAAATGGCGGCGTACATTTCACCCGCAGCATTCTTGATTGGATACATAATGGTTGTCCAGGTTCCATATTCATCTGTATAAAAGCTGCTTAGTGCAGGTTGCCCGTCCTTCTTCATGCCTTCCAGTGCTTCCACGTTTTCCTGTGGAAGAGGGTACATGGAGCCTACAGCCAGATTCAATTCTTCAAAAGGCTGTACCAGGTTGGTCGGAACGGCGATGATGGACGTTTGGTTGCCTTCCGCCAGTTCGGTTCCAAAAATATAGGTCTGGGCAATGTTGGGATACAGTTCATGGATGGAATCCAGATAGTCCCGCAGTTCTTTTTGCACCGGACCGTCATAGCTTTTTTCATTAATGGCTTCAAGCACTTTGGCTGTGTCCAGGTCGTCTGACCACTTCTGGGTGGTCACCTTGGCCTGATCATAGAGCTGCTGGCTGAGTACGTTTTTTTGCAGCTGGTATCCTGCTGTAATCAGGATGATTCCAATCAACATAATACTACCGAAAGATATAACGAGGTTTTTGGCAAAGAAAGGCATGGTACTCCATCGAATCTTGGCTAACAACTTGTTTCTCTCCTTTTTTCTGGTTAATTTGATCTATTCGTATATATGAATCATTCCAGACTCTTCTAGGACCTCCAGACATATCGTATTCATGGAATATATCGTAATAAAGTCATATGAATGTTAGTAATGAGAATAAAATGATGCTTTAGTACTAAAAGATTTAGTTTTTTTTGCGTTTTTTTAAAGGTTGGAGAGGGAAAATTGATTTAAGGATTAGTTTGAAATGGGAAAATAAGTAGGTAGTTATACAATAAAAAGGCCCTTTGAAACATGGGTAAGTTTCAAAAGGGCTTCTGCTCTATTCCAGTTGCTTTATAGGGTCTCACTATAGGTTTCGGTGTAGTTTTTGTAGTCGGCTTTGGCTTTGTCAAACCGTCCCTCGGTCGTCCAAAAAATAATTTGGGAGAAGTAATTGGTTGATTCCAGGAAGGTATATACATAACCGATTCTCATCTGGTCTACTTCAGTGAGGACTTCAACCTGCCATCCGTTCATACCATGAATCTTCACAGGGGTTCGTTCTGAGATGGATGCAGTACCGTCTGGATCTGCATTATTTTTCATAATGTAGTTGTAGTACTCCTGCAAGGTGATATCGTTCCCTAACTCCTCCTTCGCTTCACGCAGTACAACCATATAATCCTCGTTGCTGACGAATGCAGCCTCAATGTCGGCATCCGACGACAAATTTGGAGTGACTAACCAATTGGAAGGGATTTGGATTTGGCTTAGCCCATCCTCGCTCGTTAATGTTTGCTTCGTATAAGAAGAACGCCCCGTATCTACCATTGTCAATTCATCATTGAGGATTTTGACGGATTCTGCAATACGTACAAAATCTTCATGGTCCGCACTGGCGGATCCACCCGGGTGAAACAGGAATATCCGGTAAAAATGATGTTCTGCCTCCAGTGCAGCATTTAAATAATAGATGTTTTCACCCTGCGCGCTCCCCTTGCCTTCGATCACAGGAGCTGTCTTTCCATCAATGTGTAGAGTATATGTGGGCGCGTCTTTATTCTCCGGCTCTAAACCAGAGGCGGTACTGTCGTTGAACAGCTTATGTACATCTTCGAGTGTTGTTCCTGCTGTCAAGTCGGATTTGGCTATCCGGTTGATTGTTATGCCTCTACTTGCTTGTTGATCCATTGCGCTAAACAGCAATTGCACGTTTTCACTCGAGAATACCTTCCAGTCTGAAGGCACAGAGACTTGAATCTCCTTAGATTTTGATAATAATATCTGTTCTTTTTCGGTGTGTTCACTCGAAGTAGTAGATTCTGCCGTAGATCTGGTAGAATCGGACAGTCCTGAAGATGCAGATGATGCATCATCGGAGGATGAATTGCATCCGCTTAAAACAAGCGGAATGGATAAGGCCAAAATCATGGGAAACTGTACCACTTTCTTCAATGATGTAATCAAGATCAAATCCCCTTCAGAAAAATATTAGTAGACGCAGAGGCGTATTTTACCATTTATATGATCTTTCTGGCTATAGATAAAATTTCAGTATATAGATAAATATTACTGGACATTGATGTCGCGAAGCTGTGATACAATAGGTGAGGTCTATACAGAAACGGAAACATGCATGAGGTCGAGGAGGAGCAGGAACACAATGAATTCAGCCCCGTTTATTGCGGTGGAAGGTGCGATTGGAGCGGGGAAAACCACGCTGGCAACGATGCTTTCCAAGGAATTAAACCTTCCGCTGGTGAAGGAAATAGTAGAAGAGAATCCCTTTCTGGCTTCCTTCTATCAAAATATTGATGAGTGGAGCTTCCAGCTTGAAATGTTTTTCTTATGCAATCGGTTCAAGCAATTGGAAGACACAGGTCTGCACTACATTGAACGAAATACTCCAGTCATTTCAGATTATCATATCTACAAAAATATGATCTTTGCCGAACGCACCCTGAAAGGGACCAAACGGGACAAGTACCGTCAAATCTATCACTTGTTAACCGATGATCTGCCTAAGCCCAATCTGGTGTTATACATTGAAGCAGAGCTGGACACATTGATGTATCGCATTAACAAACGTGGACGTTCCTTTGAGCAGGACATGGACCCAGCCTATATGGAACAATTGATTGCGGATTACAAAACAGGCATGGCCTACTTGGCGGACAGCGCCAATCCGCCAACCCTTATAAAGGTAAATGCGGAGCAGTTGGATTTTGTGGAGCATCCTGAACATTTCAGGCAGATTGTTAACCAGGTAAAGGAGTATATCACATGAATAACTATGGCATTCCGGCGAATGCATTAATTACGGTAGCAGGTACGGTTGGTGTGGGCAAATCCACGTTAACGGCAGCACTTGCACAGCGTTTAAATTTTAAGACTTCTCTGGAACAGGTCGATCATAATCCATATTTGGAGAAGTTCTACCATGATTTCGAGCGTTGGAGCTTCCATTTGCAAATCTACTTCCTGGCGGAGCGCTTTAAGGAACAGAAGAAAATTTTTGAGCTGGGCGGAGGATTCGTACAGGATCGTTCTATTTATGAAGATACAGGGATTTTTGCGCAAATGCATGCGGATCAGGGCACAATGTCGGCCACGGATTTCGAAACATACAGCAGTTTGTTTGAAGCGATGGTAATGACCCCGTATTTCCCTCATCCCGATGTGTTGATCTATCTGGAAGGCAGCCTGCCGTCTATTCTGAACCGGATCACGGAACGCGGACGTGAAATGGAAATTCAGACCGACCGCTCGTATTGGGAACATATGCATGAACGTTATTCGGTATGGATTGATCAGTTCACGGCATGTCCGGTACTCCGTCTGAACATTGATGAATATGATGTGCATGATCCGGCTTCAGTGGATGCCATCCTGGCACAAATTGCTGCAGTCATTCAGCCTGCTAAAGAAGCGCAAGCATAGGATGTCAGCATTGTTTAGACAATAAATGATGCGCAATCAAAGATCCCCTCTACCAGCATTAGGCTGATAGAGGGGATCTTTGCGTTGCTGAAATATATCATGGGAGCTGCCCTGCCTTCTTTCTATTAATTTTCAGAAACAATTAGAAATTTGTTGAAAGAAGGCATATTTTGTGGTTTCATAGGAAAGGTGAATTCTGGAAAAGAAGCATAAGCATGACTCAGGAGGGAAAAGCACGTGGAAGAGAAACAAGGAATCCGAATTGGCTTGCCGATCATCGGCGGGTTAATTGCAGCAATTCTAGGGGGAGCCGTGTGGGCAGCAATCGCAGCGTCGACCGAATATGAGGTTGGGCTGATCGCGATTTTGATTGGGGCACTTACGGGGTATGCGGTTGTGTTGTTCTCCAACAAGCGGATTGCAACGGTACATAAAATCATTGCGGTAATTTTCGCACTTCTCGGCATTCTGCTGGGTAAGTATCTTACGGTGATCTATTTCACATCCCAATTGTTCGGGGATATCGGAATGATGGAACTGGCGTTTGATGTTGAGATCATCCGCGAGTTCTTCGCTACCATTACAGATTACTTCAGTGAACCGATCGATCTGTTGTTCATCGTGTTGGCCATTGTATCCGCATGGCAGATTCCGGGACGCATGGCGAAGACAAGTCTGGCGTCGTCAGCTTCGTCATCGGATCAAGCGCCAAGAGCGTAAGAGGACGAAGGGCTGTATTCAGAAGGGTGCATACGGCAGCGGGTTATACAACTTAAAAGTACTCAGAGTGAAGGACCGGAAGGGGTCAATCACATTGCGGCTGAGATACAGGAGAAGGGACGTGACGCCTAATGGCGTACGTCCCTTTTTTATCGCTTGGAGTGGAATCGGAGCTTATGCGTGAAGCATTAGCTCTTATGATCGGCAAAGATTGCCATTGCATCCCTCATAAACAAGGCCAATCCTTCGCCAAATTGATCAATATTACGAGTGAAGCGTTCGTCATCCACATACATCTGTCCAAGTCCTCTGAAAGCCTCCGGGGAATAACTCCCCATGTTGTTCAGATAGGTGTACCATTCGGTAATCCCTGCTTGGGCCTCCTCGGAGGCAGGATCCATGTGACGAAGTGCTGCCAGGCGGGTATAAATTGTATTCATTTCATCGGCCAGAGTTTTCTGTTCTTGGGCAGACTTGCTCTGAAGCTTCTGGTTTGCTTCTTTTACAGCTTCGTCTCCCCAGCGTTCTCTGGCTTCCTGTTCATACGGATTTTCACTGAAGTCGAATCCTTTGAATTGTTCTTTGGCTGTCATGTTAATCTCTCCTCTCATGTGAAGGACGCTTCGATCAATGGTGGCGATCATTTGATCAAGGCGCTGGCGCTTTTCCAGCAAAATACGGCGGTGCATATGCAGAGCCTCCTCCCGGTCAAAGGAAGGATTAGTGATAATGTTTTTGATCTCTTTCAGGGAGAAATCAAGCTCTCTGAAAAATAAAATTTGCTGCAGCATTTCCAGATTGGCGTCTGAGTACAGCCGATATCCAGCTGATGTGACTTCGTCCGGGGTTAATAATCCGATCTCATCATAATGATGCAGTGTGCGCACACTGATCGAGGCAAGTTCGGCAACTTCTTTGACTTTCATGGCCATGATCAACACCTCCTTACACCACCGATTGTACAGCGTCACGTAACGTGAGAGTCAACAGGGAAAAAAGATGCGAGCCAGAGGGCTGCATCCGGAACAAAACGGAGTAAATTTGTAAACAAAGGTGAGGCCGTCACGCTGGGATGATTAACATGCCCCAGCGTGTTGGACCGGGGGGGGGAGGCGGTGCAGGGACCGCACGGCTACGCCTGCATCCCGCGCACCGCCGCAGCGAACTGCGCAGCCGCTGCGCGCACATCGGCCGCGCCCGCGATGGCGGAGATGACGGCTACGCCGTCGGCTCCTGCCGCCATCACGGCGGCCGTGGTATCGGGCGTAATGCCGCCGATACCCACCACCGGAACTGAGATGCCTGCGGCGCGCAGTTCCGCCACCCCGGCGGGGCCCAGCACAGCGTGGGCATCCGCCTTGGAGCGCGTCGGGTACATGGGCCCGACGCCAAGATAGTCGGCGCCCGCCTGCACGGCGCGGCGGGCTTCCGACACGGAGTGGGCGGATACGCCAAGCATCCGCCCCGCTCCGATGCGGGCGCGTACCAGCGCCGCGTCCGCATCGTCCTGGCCGACATGCATGCCGTCGGCCTCCACCGCCACAGCCAGCTCCACATCATCGTTCACGATGAACGGAATCCCGTGCTGGCTGCATACCTCGCGAAGCTGCATCGCAAGCGAGATGCGGGCTTCGCCAGCAAGTGCACCAGTTCCCTTCTCGCGGAACTGGAACAGCGTGATGCCGCCAGCAATGGCTTGGCGCAGCACATGCACGGGGTCCAGCGTTGTATTCACGCTGCCCATCACCAGGTACACCTGCATCGCCCGGCGTACCGCCTCTGCATCCCATCTGCGCATCACTGTTCACCCCGCTGTCTGCGCTGATACGCAAAATGATTCGTTGGCCCATGTCCGGCCCCAATGCCCAGTTCATCCTCAATGGCTGCCTGAATGAACGCTCGCGCGGTCGTTACGGCAGCCAGGACTGAAGAGCCCTTGGCCAGTTCGGCCGTGATGGCGGCAGAGTACGTACATCCGGTCCCATGAGTGTGGCGTGTCACAATGCGTACGTTCTCCAGATAATGAAAGGACGTGCCGTCATAGAGAACATCCACGATCATCCCTTTACCCTCAGCATGACCACCTTTGACCAGAGCATACGCCGAGCCCATGTGCACGATCCGCCTGGCGGCTTCTTCACGTTCCGCCAGATTCCGAATGGTCATTCCGGTGATCAGTTCGGCCTCCGGAATATTCGGCGTTGTGATTAATGCATGTGGCAGCAGGTCCGTGATCAGGGCATGTACCGCCTCCTGCTGAAGCAATGGGGCACCGCCCTTTGCTACCATGACCGGATCGATGACCAGATTGGACCAACCGAATTTCCGCCATTTCTCGGAAACCAGCCTAATGGTCTCTGCATTGAAGAGCATGCCTGTTTTTACCGCCCCAGGCTTGAAATCTTCACCCGTGGAATCGAGCTGCCGGGCAATGCCTTCCAAGGGAACCGGATACACTCCCTGAACGCCTAGTGTATTCTGTGCAGTAACCGCAGTAATGACAGACAAGCCGTAAACGCCAAGCTCCTGAAAGGTTTTCAAATCTGCCTGAATGCCGGCCCCGCCGCCATTATCCGACCCGGCAATCGTGAGTGCCTGCGTTATACTCATTGAGGCTCACCGCCAACCTGACGAACCCGAGCCTGCTGTGCAAGCACGTCCGGGGTTACCAGCGCAAGCTGGTTTAACAGCTCAATCTGGAAGCTGCCTGGCCCAAGATGGGCTGTGCGCGCTGCCGCGATCTCGGCTGCAACGCCATAGAAGGCAAGTGCTTCAACAACGCTGCTGAGCAAGTCTTCTCCAGACGGTGCAATCGCAGCAAAGGCACCTATGATGGAGCTGAGCAGACATCCTGCGCCAGTGACCTGGGTGAGCAGGGCATGTCCATTTTGCGTCAGGAACGTGGTCTGCCCATCCGTAATCACATCCTCGCGTCCAGTGATAACGACAACGCAGCCGAGCTTTTGCGCTGCCCGCTCGGCGATCCGGGTGCGGTCACCTTCCCCTTCGCCAGCGTCGACACCCTTGATGCTCCAGTTCTCGCCTATAACATTGGCGACTTCCGCCACGTTCCCCCGCAGTACGGTAAGCCGAAGCTCACGCACGAGCATCTGAACTGTATCCGTGCGATAGGCCGTAGCGCCAGCTCCAACCGGGTCGAGTACAACAGGTACATGATGGGCATTGGCCGATTGTCCGGCGAGGCGGATGGCCTGAACAACCTGGTCATCCAGGGTGCCAATGTTGAGCACGACCGCTCCGGACATTTTGGCGACATCGGCTACCTCTTCATGGGCGTAGGCCATGAAGGGAGAGGCGCCCAGTGCGAGCAGGCCATTGGCCGTAAAGGGAGCAACCACAATGTTGGTGATATTGTGAACAAGTGGATTATGAGTACGAACACGTGCCAGATATGACATATGAAAATTCCTCCTAGTAAGCCATTATTGTTTTTTTATAGCAGAACTCATTTCCTTACTGATCCTGCAAGTTGATAAAAACATCGTCAGCTTTAACCGAATCCGGAATCAATTCACTTTGTACCAGCCACTTCCGCACGTTCTCCCAGGAGGAAGCGTCCTGCCAGCCAAACGGCTTGCCATCCTCAGTCATGAGTGGCAGCAGAATGTCCAGACTTTTCGCTTCAATCTCAGGATCCAGCGGAGACGTTGCATTTTCATGTGCGAGCAGAATGTTCAGTGCTTCTTCCGGATGTTCCATCACATCGTTCTGACCTTCCTGGATCGCTTTGACGAAGCGGGTGAGCTGATCTTTCTTCGCCTCGATTCCCTCATCGCTTGCCGTCAGAACGAGTTCGTAATAATCTGGTACGCCGTAATCGACTGGATTAATCGACTTGACGGCATGACCTTCTTTTTCGAGAATCAACTGTTCATGATTGATAAAACCACCCATAATCGCATCAGCCTGACCGGTGGCCAGCGAAGGGATCAGATCAAAACCGACATCCACCAGATTCATGCGGTCCGGATTGCCTCCATCCTGACGGATCATCGTTCGTACCATGGCTTCATACAGGGGAACGGAGGAATACCCTACGGTCAGTCCTTCAAGATCTTTGGGCGTGTTTACGTTCCCGTCCTTTTCCGTCATTAGATGAACGAGTGGATGCCGAACCACAGCGGCAATGGATCGTACGGGAATGCCTTCCCCACGGGCTAGCAAAATTTGCGGCTGATAACTCAGCGCCAGATCCACTTTGCCGGCGGCTACAAGTTTGAGCGCATCATTCGTATCGGCAGGCATCTGAATGTCCACATCGAGACCTTGGTCTGCGAAATATCCCTTTTCCTGTGCTGCGTATATAAAGGAATGGACTGCGTTCGGATACCAGTCGAGCATGATGGACAATGAATCATGGTCACCAGACGACGTTCCGGTTGTTGTTGAATCTGTGCCCTGTACCTGGGGATCGGAATCGGACGATGACGGGTTCGCGCCTTTATTGCCACAACCGCTGACGATCAAAAATAAACAGATGAGGACAGGAAGCAGGATGTGAATGATTTTCTTTTTTTTCATGGATAAATGGACCTCGTTTCGTTCATTTTTGTTTGGTTCCAATCGATGATATGTTTCAAAAAGATCGACAGGAAGGAGCAGCACTTGTTATCTCATTGCGATTGCCTTTTAATCGACTTTCCTCTGCGTTCATGGTCTGCATTCCGCTTCAATCCAAGAGATCGCTCCAGCCAGGCAATAAGCACAAACAGACCGATGCCCAGCAAGGATAACAGCAGGATGGAGGCAAACATGGCATCGGTATTCATGTTGCTTGACATTCTGCGGCTGAAATAGCCAAGACCTTTGCTGCCTCCGAGCCATTCGCCAATGGTTGCACCAACCACGCAGTACACCACCGACATCTTCAACCCCGAAAAGAAAGAGGGAAGTGCAAGAGGCACCTGGAGTTTACGGAACAGATCCCACTTGCTCGCCCCCATGGTCATCAGCAGTTCACGCTGCTCCGGGTCACCTTGACGGAGACCATCGTAGGTGCTGACCACAATCGGGAAGAACGCGATCAGAAACACCACGGCGACTTTGCTCCAGAGAGTATAGCCAAACCAGAGAATGAATACGGGGGACAGGGCGATGAGTGGAATCGTCTGACTGATCACGATGAAGGGGTACAGCGCCTTTTCAATTGCGCGGCTTAGGTGCATGCCCGCTGCAAGAGCGCTTCCGGCGACGATGGACAAGCCGAAGCCAACTGCAACCTCTATCAATGTGGTAGGCAGATGGGTGGCCAGAAGCAGATGCCGATGCTCAACTAGAGAACTCGCTATCGATGTAGGTGCAGGAATAATGAAGGAAGGGACCCAGCCCAATCGCACGATACATTCCCAGCCGGCCAGCATCATGAGGAGAAGCGATGCGAACAGGCCATAGCGGGCAAACCATCTGGTGACGCTAAAGCTTCGCATGTAATTGTTCCTCCAACCGTTGTCGCATCTGAATAAGATTCGGATCATAGACCATGTCCGAATGCCTCGGACGGGGCAGAGGCACCGTCATGTCCAGCAGCTGCCGACCACCAGGAGTTAGAAGGATGATCCGGTCACTTAATAACAGGGCTTCTTCAATATCATGCGTGATGAACAGCACCGTTTTGCCGAGGCTTTCCCACAATTCAAGCAGCCAGCGGTGCATCTCCCGCTTGGTCATGGCATCGAGCGCGCCGAAGGGCTCGTCCAGCAGCATCAGCTGTCCTCCCGTCAGCAAGGTGCGCAGCAGGGCGACCCGCTGCTTCATGCCGCCGGACAGTTCGTCCGGGTAGGCATGCTCATAGCCGGATAAGCCGAATCTGTCGAGTCCGGCCATAATGTCAGCTCGCAGCTTAACCTTGTCCTGCTTCCTCGGGGCAAGCTCCGAGGGAAGCAGGCAGTTCTCCATAACGGTCCGCCAGGATAACAGCAGATCCTTCTGCGGCATGTAGGCAACCTGCCCAAGTCGCTGTCCGGAAGGCACTCCCGCAATTTCGATCATGCCGTCCGTCGGTTCAAGCAAGCCCGCCAGCAGCTTGAAGAGTGTGCTCTTGCCCGACCCGCTGGAGCCGATCAGCGAGACGAATTCTCCTTTTTTTACACACATCGACACATTGGAGAGGACGGGGGAATCCCTCTGATCCGGGAAAGTGAAAGTCATGTTGTGAATCCGTACATCGTTGCTCATCGTGTTCCGTGCCCCCTTGGTATGAAAACTGCCTGAACGAAAATGCACCTGGTTTGCGATCTGTATGTAAACGCGAAAAGACCCACCCATTTCCGGAGAAATGAGTGGGCCTGTTAAGTTCAACCGACATTCATGTTCATATGAATATGTAAAAAATCAGTTAACTGAAAGTCCGCTCCACTTCCCTCCGCTGGTATGATCCAGATCAGGTTCAAAGGGTCCGAATACATTCATTCGTCTCAGCCGCAAGGCTCCCCTAGTGCAATCGTTCAAGATATGCAGTTGTGTACACAGCATATATCACGTGCCCGCGAGATGTAAAGAGGGCTTAGAGGCAAAAGTTAAACGTTAAACGCATTCGCGGATTTACCTTGGCTTCCTAACCCGATATAATGGTGATGGCGCATATGGGCCGGATTAAAAATGAGGGTGGGACTGTTCTCCCTCCTAAGCAGAATGGGGACCCCGAGTTGAAAACGTTCAAGAAAGTATATATTGAAATTACAAGCATATGTAACCTGGCATGCAGCTTCTGTCCACAAACCAAGCGTGCCAAAGGATTCATTGACCCTGAAGTCTTCAACAATATATTGGATCAAATTAAACCACATACCAAACATATTTATTTGCATGTCAAAGGGGAGCCGTTGCTTCATCCCAAAATTGATCTGTTACTGGATTCCGCGCATGAGAAGGGATTCAAGGTTAACATTACAACGAACGGAACGCTGCTGCCCAAGACCCAGCATAAGCTGCTTGGCAAACCGGCCTTGCGGCAAATGAATTTCTCCCTTCACAGCTTCGACGGGCATGAGGGATCGACAGACCGTGAAGGATACCTCAGCAACATTTTGTCTTTTGCCAGAGAAGCGGTGAAACATAATGTGATCATCTCGTTCCGACTCTGGAACCTGACGCAGGACAACTTCACGAATGCCCAGATGAATCGCAACCGGGAGACGCTGGAGGTACTGGAGCGCGAGTTCAACCTGGATTTCCGCATTGAGGAAAAGGTGGTTCCAGGCAGCGGCGTCAAAATTGCGCCGAATGTCTATCTCAATCAGGACCACGAGTTCCAGTGGCCAAGTCTGGATGCACCGGAGGATGATGGCAAAGGCTTCTGCCATGCGCTGCGCAATCAGGCGGCGGTCCTGGTGGATGGCACGGTTGTTCCGTGCTGCCTTGATGGCGAAGGTGTCATTAATCTTGGTAACGTCCATGAGAAGTCATTCTCGGAGATTATCGAAGGCGAGCGGGCGAACAATCTGGTTTATGGTTTTTCCAAGCGGGAAGCTGTGGAGGAACTATGCCGGAAGTGCGGATATCGTCAGCGGTTCGGAGCTTAGTCAAATAAGATATATTTAAAAGCGTGCCCTTCGAATTTTATTTCGATATGGCACGCTTTTTGCTTTTTTTATTGCAGAATAGTTTTGATAATAAAAATTGAAATCAATTCAGGATAACAACTTTTTTGTAAAATCATAGTTTAATGATCTTGTTTTTATGATTTTACATGGTATTATTATCCTATTGATCAGGAGGTGATATAGTTCCATAGATTCATATAATATTGTTTTTACCTACTAGAAGCCTATTGAGGAGTGTGTTTTAGTTTTGAATTCAAAATGGAAAAAGTTTAATCGCAAACTATCGTTGATGCTTTCTACGTCGCTTGTTGTCTCCATGTTAGCTCTTAATTTATCTGTATCGGCAGAAGTGGCTACATCTAAAACTTCTTTTACTGATATTGATCATTCGTATGCCAAAACGGAAATAACCAAACTAGTGGAACAAGGAATTCTGACAGGTTTTTCGGATGGGACATTTAAGCCTTCTGATTCCGTAACACGAGCTCAATTGGCAAAAATTATGGTCGGTGCACTTAAGTTACAGCCTGATACATCTGAAGCAAGCCAATTCAAGGATGTAAAGGAAGATCAATGGTATGCCGGCTATGTAGGTGCACTGGTCAAATCCGGGATTGCTCAAGGCACTTCCAAAGATAGCTTTTCACCTAATAAGAACGTGACAAGAGAAGAATTAGCTGTATTTTTCGTTAGAGCTTTTGGTTGGAACCAACAAGACGTAACGAGCCAAACATCCAAACCTCAACTTTTTGATTT
This sequence comes from Paenibacillus pabuli, assembly GCF_039831995.1. Lineage (NCBI taxonomy): Bacteria > Bacillati > Bacillota > Bacilli > Caryophanales > Paenibacillaceae > Paenibacillus > Paenibacillus pabuli. Next base: position 3,353,569 of record NZ_JBDOIO010000003.1, on the reverse strand, counting down.
GGATCAAGTATCGAACTGGGCAAAAGATTCTGTAGCATTGGCCTACCAATCGGGCTTCATCAAAGGATTAGTTCAAAAAGATGGAACAGTAAAATTTAATCCTTCAGGAATAGCAGATCGCCAAGCGTTAGCGAGACTTGCCTATGAATTTGTAATGAATAAGTCTACATATGATAGTTACATGACTCCGGCCAAGACAGAGGACGGAACTGAAGAATCTAACGAAGCAAAACCGGAAACGACAAAACCTTCTGAAGGTAGTAGTAAAGGAAGCAGTGGTAGCAGTTCCGGAGATAAAGGGAACGGTAGTAACAATGGTGGAAATAATGGAGGCGGGGAACAAGCTCCTAGTAAAAATCTTACCGCTCCAGGTGAATATACGCTTGGGGATGTAACTGGAAATGTAACTATTAGTTCTCAAGGTGTCACTCTAAAAAACACTAAAATAAATGGTGATTTGAAAATACTTGAGTCCGTAGAAAACGGTGACGTGACTCTTGATAATGTTAATGTTACGGGAACCACTGAGATTTATGGCGGAGGACCTAACAGTATTCATGCGGTGAACTCCGTTCTAGCAACAGTGATCGTTGACAAAGGAGATGGCAGTATCCGTCTGGTCCTTGAAGGTGGAAGTGATGTTCAGCAGATTGAAATTAGATCTGGTGCGATCGTACAGAATGTTTCCACGGGTCAGGTCGGACCAATCGATATTGCAGAGTCCGTTCCGCATAATGCTTCGGTAGCTCTAAGCGGAAGTTTCGACTCCGTAATGGTTCATGCGGAGCAAGTTTCAGTGGAATTTGGAGATGACTCCACCATTGGCAATCTCGAAGTATTCGAACAAGCATTGAACACTGTGTTTAAAATTAACCATGGTGCTGTAGTGAATCGGGCGATATTGAATGCAGTTGTACAATTTTCTGGTGGGGGAGCATTAACTTCGGCTCTGGTTAATGTAGAAGGCATTGATTTCAGTCAACTGAATCAGTCCCCAACCATTGAAGCAGATCCTACGGTGACGAGTGTCGTTTATTCACCGGAAGCAGCGGAGTTTTCAGCAATTGATTCAACCCGTCAGATCGTATTAACGGGGGTTACTGGATCAGCGTCGTCTAAGGATCTTACTTCGTTTGCAACATGGGATGTCGAAGATAGCTCCATCGCCGTCGTTAACTCAGGCAAGATTCAGGCCAAAGGTAACGGTACAACAGTTGTACAAGCCAAATATGGAAATTTTGAGATCAATGTTCCAGTAACCGTTGCAGTGTATAACGAAGGAACAGCCTATCCAACCCTCACAGGGATCCAAGTTACCAATGGAAGTGCAAAATTGGTGTTTACTGAAGGGTTTGATATCTCTGAACTAACAGCAGATGATTTTGTAGTTCATGCCTATTTGAATGGGGCAGAGCGGCAATTGAACAATCTGCAGTACGATAATGGCGAGTTTACTTTTGACGCTGTTAACAGTTACGGGTCCACATTATACATCACTGTAGAGTCTGATGTGGATAAAACACATTTTGCAGGAAGCCAAAGTGGTGCGATCAAGCTGACAGGGTTCGGTGGTCATATCAAGGATGTTGCTGGAAAGCCGGTAGCCGATCTACTGATTTCCTTCAGAAAAGGACTGGACAACAAAACCGGGGACGTTGTTGGAACGGTAACAACGGATACGTATGGCAACTATCAAATTTATCTTCCACCAGGCATCTATACAGGTGAACTCGGAGGAGGAGATACGAAATATATTAGAACGTATCTCATCGGTGTCTCTGCAGTAAATGTGGAAAATAGAAATGAAAATCAAACAGCTATTGAAATACCTTCGCAAGATGAAACACGCATAGTTCTGACATGGGGAAAAGACCCAGCTGATTTGGACTCACACCTTGTAGGTCCTGCAGGTGACAACGGCGTGTTCCATACGTTCTTCGCGGATAAGCAATACTATAATAATGACGAACTTATGGTAGATCTGGACTTGGATGATGTCACGTCCTATGGACCTGAAACGACTACAATACGTCACCTGCTTCCTGGAACATATACGTTTTATGTGCATCATTTTTCAGGAGCGAGTACTATCAAGAGTTCCGGAGCCAAAATTGAAGTGTTCCACGGAGCTGTAGCTGCACCAAGTGCCTCGTTTACGGTAGAGGAAGGAAGCGGCAACGAGAGATACTGGGTCGTTTTCAAAATGATTGTATCGGATAACGGTTCAGTAACATTTGAATCTGTGAATACATTTACGGATATCAACCCTCTCAATTCCCTTCAATCAACTATTGAAGATAACGAAGAAGAGTTGTAGAAATAACTGATACTTAGAGGTTAACGTCATCATAGTACCTTTAGAAACCCTGTCTTTCATAGACCAAGGGTTTCTTTTTTTGTATCTTTACAGGCTGTAAATGAAGCATACCGGAAGTTGAGATCAGCACATTCCATGCGGAATGGATCGACAAACAATGCTGGGAACGCAGATATCATGCCGACATTTGTATACCTAATCTAATGATTATTATCATTACACTCCTGATTTGGTAGGATCAGGGTAGGTTCCAGGACAGAGGTGCACCTCTCCAGGATCCGGGAAGACAAGCTGGCTTAAACACTAATTCATCAGAACAAGGGAGGATTTACGCATGAAAAAAATGTTATCGTTGCTGCTCTCCGCAGGTCTGGTCGCTTCCGTTTTTGGTGCATTACCCGTGTCTGCTGCTCCCGAAATTGTGAAGACGACGATTATTGTCAAAAAAGGTGAGACTTATGACGGCAAAGGAAAGAGTGTAGCCGCAGATCCCAACACATTGGGTGATGGCAGTCAGGCCGAGAATCAAAAGCCTATTTTTCGTCTCGAGGCAGGAGCTACCTTGAAAAATGTAGTGATCGAGGCACCGGCAGCCGATGGCGTACATTGTTATGGCAACTGCAATATTCAGAATGTCACCTGGAATGATGTCGGAGAAGATGCGCTTACGCTTAAATCCGCGGGTACGGTTAACATTACTGGCGGTGCAGCATACAAAGCCTACGACAAGGTGTTCCAGATGAATGCATCGGGGACGATCAACATTAAAAACTTCAGAGCCGATGATATCGGCAAGCTGGTACGCCAAAATGGGGGGACTTCTTACGCGGTCACCATGAACGTGGACAGCTCCAACATTTCCAATGTGAAGGATTCCATTCTGCGCACAGACAGCAGCTCTACGGTGGGCAAAATAACGAATACCCGCTATTCCAAAGTGCCTACATTGTTCAAAGGATTCGCGTCAGGTAAAACAAGTCAATCGGGGAATACGCAATATTAAAAACCATGAAATAAAGGCATCCACGAGGATGCCTTTTTTTCCATTTGAATGTTCATCTGTTGTTTTTGATGATAAAAGTGACTGCTTGCCAGGGATTGCCACAAATACCCAAGTGGTGTACATTAGTAGCAATGAAATAAAGTGAACCGGGAGCTCAATGAAGTTGGGCTGAGATTGGGGCCTTATGCCGCTGACCGTATATCTGATCTGGGTAATGCCAGCGTAGAGAACATGAATTCATGATAAGTAACTAGGTGGATGAAAACTGGAACGGTTGATCTCGGAATGCGAGTGGAAGCAGGCTTGCCTCGTGAATTGAACCGGAGTCCATTTTATTCTGTGCTACTTCATATCATGATATTTGACACTGTGCGTGAAGCTTTCCCGGAACCGGGGAGGCTTTTTTTATTTTCATTCCATAACCTCAAGGGGAACAGAGAAAGGAAGTAGAGAACATGTTAACAACAGTGCGCAGCAACAAATTGAAGTTAACCGATATTTTGGTGACGATCGTGATTGCGGTCGTATTCGGGGTCATCTACAAAATATGGGGACCGACGTATGATCTGATGAAGCCTTTCGGCGTGCATGCGGAACAGATGATCTATGGCATGTGGTTTATGGCGGGCACGTTCGCCTATGTCATCATTCGCAAGCCGGGGGTGGCCATCCTGGCTGAAGTTGCAGCCTCAACGGTAAGTGCTTTTCTCGGAAGTGAATGGGGAATGTCCACCTTGGTATACGGTCTGTTGCAGGGGCTGGGCGCTGAGATCTTCTTCGCAGCATTTCTGTACCGCAAAACGAATCTGTTCGTCACCTGTCTGGCAGCCATCGGTGCAGCAGCAGCCTCGCTTTTGCTCGATTACCAGTATGGTTACATTGACTCGCTGTCAGCGTGGAACTATACATTGTTTATCGGCTTCCGCTTCATTGGGAGTATTCTGATTGCAGGTGTATTTGCGTATTATCTTGCGAAAGCACTTGAACTGACAGGTGTGACCCGGTCCTTGAGACCTGTCTCCAAGCAGGATTATGAGGCACTGGACTAGATGAACGGAGAAGGGAGTTCGCAGGCGGTAGGCGTTACCAATCTAAGATGCAAGTTCCCGGGAGAGCAGGACCTGGTATTCCAGGGCTTGTCTCTCTCCGTGCGTAAAGGGGAAAAAGTGCTGCTGCTTGGTCCAAGTGGTTCAGGCAAGTCCACGCTGCTGCAAATTTTGAGCGGCCTGATTCCGCGGTCCGTGGAAATTCCGATGAAATGCGATGAGATCCAGGTGCCGATCCAGCCGGGCATTGTGTTTCAGGACCCGGATACCCAATTCTGCATGTCCTATACGGATGAAGAGATTGCTTTTGTACTTGAAAATCGGAATATCCCCCGAGATCGGATGCCTGTGCTGATTCAACATTATTTAGAATTGGTTGGGCTTTCTTTTGAACATAATCGTGCATTGATTCAATCGATGTCCCAGGGGATGAAGCAGCGCCTTGCAATTGCCTCCGTCCTTGCCATGGAGCCGGATGTCCTGTTTCTGGATGAACCAACTGCACTGCTCGATGATGTGGGAACCACACAGGTGTGGGATACGGTGAAGCAGGTTGCACAAGACAGGACGCTCATTATCGTGGAACACAAAATTAATGAAGTTGTGGACGTGGTTGACCGAATTATCGTGCTGTCGCCCGAAGGGAAGATTGTGGCGGACGGACAGGCGGATCAGGTGTTTGCGAATGAGCGGAATATGCTCAGAGAGTATGGCATCTGGTATCCGGGAGTATGGGAAGAAGTTGGAGCCGGGAAGATGGAAGCGAAGCAGCAATTTTCTCAAGATGTCTTTAAGCATGTGACCTTCGGATCCGGCAATCGCGCAGAAGTCGAAGAGGATGATTCCAGAGAATCAGGTTTAGCCCATCCAGCACTCGAATTGAGGCAATTCGCAGGATCGCGAGGGAAGACGCCGGTTGTACAGATTGATCAAGCTGAGGTATTTCACGGGGATTGGGTAGGAATCGTTGGAGCTAATGGTGCTGGAAAAAGTTCATTATTGCTTTCCTTGATGAATATCCTGAAAACGACGGGTCATTATCGTGTTGAAGGACAACAGCCCGGTAAGACCAGAGAGCTGGCTGACCGCATTGCATTCGTGTTTCAGAATCCGGAGTTTCAATTTGTTACGAATTCGGTTTTGGATGAGGTGGAATTTTCCTTGCTCGGCGGAGAGCTTACTGCGGAAGAACGTAGGTCCAGGACCATCGATATGCTGGAGCAGTTTGGACTTAGGGAGCTGTCGGAGCGACATCCGTATCAATTGTCGATGGGACAGAAACGCCGTCTGAGCGTAGCTTCCGCTCTGGTTCGCAGACAGCGGATATTGCTGCTGGATGAGCCCACATTCGGGCAGGACGCACGCAATACGTTTGCCATGCTGGGACAACTGGAGCGCCTGCGTCGTGAGGGAACGGCCATTGTCATGGTCACACATGATCAGGAAATCGTGAACAGATATTGTACTAAAGTGTGGACCGTAGTAGAGGGGAGGGTCACGCATGCAGCTTTCGTTTCCTCATCGTGAAACCTGGCTGCACGCCGTGAATCCGGGCCTTAAAGTTATTTTTCTGACCCTGATGTTTGTCTTCGTTATTCTTATTCACAATCTGAACATTATGATCAATGTAGCTGCTGTAATGCTTCTGTTACTATGCTGGACGGGTCACCCGTGGCATCGGTTGCTGCTCTATGCGTCGCCTTTTCTATTGATATTTATCTCCACTTCGACAGGCATGATGATGTTTGGCAAAGGCGAGACGACGTGGTTCAGATATGGACTGATACATATCACGGAAGAGAGCTTCTATCGCGGGCTGCACCTGGGGTTCCGTTCCCTGAGCATGGCGGCTGCGGGATTATTGTTTGGGCTGACCACCCGCCCGGTTCGTCTATTCTATTCACTCATGCAGCAATGGCGTCTGCCGCCCAAGTATGCCTATAGCTTTTTGGCCGCCATGCGCATGATTCCCATTCTGCTGGACGAATTCCAGACACTGCGTTATGCAATCCGCATTCGCGGCACGCAGCAGCGTGTCTCGCACTGGAATGTATACGCGACATTGAAGCGATATGCCATTCCCCTGCTCGCGCAGAGCATCCGGCGTGCAGAGCGCATGGCCATCGCCATGGAAGCAAAAGGATTCGCAGATGGCGCAAGCCGGACATATTACATCCAGATCGGGTATTCCAGGGCAGATCTGTGTTTTGTAATTTATTTTATCGCATCCCTTACTACGGCTTACACGCTAGGCTGTGAATTCCCTTATTACTCGGCAATGCTGGATGTCAGATGAAGGACAGGACAGAACTTTTTATTTTGATGGGATCGTAACTTTTCCTTGTTCAAAACGTCTTTAATGGAAATAACTTCAAATGGATGGAGTGAACAGATGTGAAGACAGGCGGGAACTGGCGCAAAAGGGGTTACAGATGGATCACCATTACGGGAGTAGCTGCTGTGATGGTTACAGGATACATGCTGCTGGATCTGAATGTGGCTGCCCGTGAAGGCCAAGTGCCGGAACCAGTTACACAAGCCCTATCGACATCAATAACCTATAAAGCCGGAGAAACCGTTACTTTGGGAAAAGGACTGCCTGTGTATGCCCAAACGGTTGATCACAAGGTTCCCGTTGATCTGATGAGAATATCCACGCATACCTCCGGCGGGGAAAAGATGAAAGTACAGACTGTTCGCGGAGAATGGATCAAATTGAATCATGACGAGTTCGGGAATTTCTGGGTACCCGGATGGTACGTATCCAAGGAAAGCCAAACGCTGAAAAGGTTGGTTCCGCAGAACTTTACACTCCGGACGGGCAGTAAGCTGTATCTGTATCCTGGAAGCCAGACAAGCTGGCCTTCTGGGGCTTCTCTAACGGATCATGCACTAATCGTGGCAGCGACGAAGGATTGGTATGGCGTCTCCGTTGCCCCTCGGACCTGGAACAAAGAGTCGAACGTATACCGTCCAGCGATCATCTGGGTTAGGGCGAAGGACGTGCAGCAGCACGTGAACGTAGCGGACGGCTGGTTCGGGAATCAGGCTTCCATGTCTACAACAGATGTGCGTCATCTGACGGATATCTTATTAAATAAAAGCACTACTTCGAAACAAGCTGCCCAGTGGCTTGGCGAGCCGGATTGGAAAGAGCATTCCCAGAATCTGAATGAAACCAATGTTACCATGAGCATTGGACAGACCTGGCGGTATGAGCGGGAAGATGCACAGTTTCTGGTAACGTTCAGCAAGACGGGAAGGCTCCTGCAAACACGCTGGAACATCCCGGTGGATGATCGTAATAATGTGGTCCCATCGGATTGGAATTTCAGTCGTTCGGACGACGATCAGTTCACAACCAAAATTGTTGGCAAAACACTGCCTTCAACGTTACCGTGGAAATCAACATGGACCAATCAGGGAAAGCTGAATTATCCCTTTTTGCAGGCAGCAACAGAGGATGTGCTTCTGATGAAAGGAGACGACGGCGGATTTAGCGGCATGCATTATGACAAATCCGTATACGCCCTTGATCGACATACCGGAAAAAATTTGTGGGAGATCCATGCAGGCTACGGCGCACTCCAAGCGCAGGTGGATACGAAGCGTGAAGGTGTAACGCTCTTTACGTCTTATACTCCGGGAGATCAAGAGTACAAAGACCGCATACGTCACATTAAACTATCGGATGGGAAAGTGCAGTGGGAGTACAAACCCGGCTCCAAACTTTCACTTCGTGGTATTACAGCTGCGGAACATGTTGTGGTGGTGGATAGCCCGGTTGCGGAAGGCTCCAGTCAGGGACGAATCACCGTGCTGAACAGTTCTAATGGCAAAACCCTCTGGACAAAGAAGCTAAGTGCCGGATACCAATTGTTCAACCAGACGGCAGATGACCCGCATGTGATGTATTGGGAGAAAAATCAACTGATTGCAGCCGACCCGCTATCAGGTCGTACGGTATGGAGTATCAAAACCGGTAAGCCTACTGTGGATCATATCGAGAATGATCCGTACTTCGACGGAATAACCCGGCTTGATCCATTCACGAAGGCACAGCCTGAACGTTGGATGCTGCTTGGGGATCAGTGGGTGTTAGTTGACCTGAATTCAGGCAAGAAACTCGCTCACTTTCAGGCTCGGAACGGACAGCGCTTCGAAGTCCTGAATGATGGCATGCTGTTGATCCGCGAAAATAAGCAAGGTGACCATTATGGAGATTATTTCGATTTTACAACGACACTGTATGATGCCAGGAACGATAAGAAAGTATGGACGTTAAACGACAAGGTCGAACGAGGGCTTGTGGAAGGTGATCAAATCGTTGTGATCAAGAACGGTTACCCGGCTGCACTGGATTATAATACGGGAAAAACACGCTGGGACGCACAACATACGATCTCTTCATTGAAATATCCTACCAACCAGGGGAGTTACCTGACCATTCATGACCAACTCCTGTTACCCATGGGTGACGATCTTCTGGTCATGAACAAAGAGGATGGTACGCTGGTTGGCCGCGTGTATGACGTGGTCATGGGATCACCGGAACACCGGGATCGGGATGCCAAGAATGGCACAATGAATCGGGTAGGGGATGAAATATACATCGGTTCCTCGAACGGGCGATTCAGCTTGTATCTTGCAAACGATTTAATAACAGATATCTCTCGTTAAGGCTTGTTTCACACAGAATGTTGCTTTATTATAAATGAACAGGATTGCTCGCGCTCCGGTTATCGGCTGTGCGGGCTTTCTTCATGTGTTCTCGAAGAACCATGCATGATTAATCGCAGGAGGAATCTCCATGATTTCATTATACGGCGTAAGCAAGCGTTATAACGAACGCGGGTCCCGGGCTGATCAGGGATTCGAGGCGTTAAGCTCTGTCTCGCTTGAAGTGGGACAGGGGGAGATTCACGGTATCATCGGCTCCAGCGGTGCAGGCAAATCGACGCTTCTCCGCATGCTGAACGGACTTGAACAGCCGGACTCGGGTGAAATAACCGTAGGCGGACAGCAGCTGACCCGGATGAGCGAACGCGGTCTTCGTCAGGCGCGTCGTTCCATCGGCATGATTTTTCAGCACTTCAATCTGTTGAGCAACCGAACGGTGATTGGCAATGTATGCATGCCTCTTGAACTGGCAGGTGTTTCCCGGAAAGAACGGGAAGAACGCGGACTTGAGGTGTTGAGATTTGTGGGTCTTGAGGATAAGGCGAAGCAATATCCTGCTCAGTTAAGCGGAGGGCAGAAGCAGCGCGTGGCCATTGCGAGGGCTCTTGCGAGCCGGCCTGATGTATTGCTCTGTGATGAACCGACGTCTTCGCTCGACCCACAGACAACGAATGGTATTCTGGATGTGCTGCGCCATGTCAATGAGACACTGGGTGTGACCATCGTGCTGGTTACGCATGAGATGGAGGTTGCGCGAAGACTCTGCCACCGGATTTCCATTATGAAGGAAGGGCGTATTGTCCGCACACTAACGGAAGCCGAAGTTCGCAGCATTCCCGCACCGCAGCCGGATTTGCTGACGTCCCTGCTTACAGGCGAAGAGGCAACGACGGTGGGAATGGAGGACAAGGAATAATGATACCTGAATCCGTATTGAAGTATCAGGATGAGATATGGAAGGCGATCGGAGAGACCTTTGTCATGGTTGGCATCTCGATTGGGGCAGCTGTCTTGATCGGGCTTCCGCTCGGTACGCTGCTGTATCTGTTCAGAAGAGGACAACGGTATGAGAACCGGCCTCTGTTCACGATTCTGGGCAGCCTTGTCAATATCATTCGTTCGTTCCCGTTTCTGCTGCTGGTTGTATTCATGATTCCGTTCACGCGGATGATTGTGGGTACGGCGATGGGCACATTGGCGGCGGCCGTGCCGCTTTCCGTTATCGCGATTGCTTACTATGCCCGCTTAGTAGAACAGGCACTGCTCGATGTGCCCAAAGGTGTGGTTGAGGCTGCATCGTCGATGGGTGCATCAACCATGCAGCTTGTGCTGAAATTTTTGTATGTGGAAGCACGTTCAGGTCTCGTACTTGGACTGACCACGGCAACGATCAGCTTTATCTCCTATTCCACGGTGATGGGGATTGTCGGTGGTGGAGGCGTAGGCGATTTTGCCATTCGTTACGGATATCAGCGGTTCGAGACGGAGATCATGGTATTTACGATCATCATGATGATCATTCTGGTGCAGATGATCCAGTTTACCGGAAGCAGATTGTCCCGCTGGCTGGATCGCAGATCATGAGGCAAAAAGGTTTACAGATGAGAAGAATTGAGTAGGACATTACAGATTACACGATGAAGGGGTTAGAATGGGAATGAAATCAAAAATGATCCTTATGCTGCTCGCAGTCATGCTGGTTGTGTCCGCATGCGGCAAGAAAGAAGAGACACCTGCTGCGGAGGGAAATAATGAAGGCAGCCATGCGACTCAGGAAGTTACTTTGAAAGTGGCCACATTGATTCCGCCAATGACGGATGTACTGGATATTGTAAAGCCGCTGCTTAAGGAAGATGGCGTGAATTTGGAGGTAGTCGTGCTTTCCGATAACGTTCAACCGAATACGGCATTGAAAGACAAGGAAGTAGACGCCAACTTCTTCCAGCATGTGCCTTACATGACTCAATTTAACGAAGCCAATAATGCGAATCTGGTAGCTGTACAGCCGATCTACAACGCGATCTACGGCGCCTATTCCAAAAAGTATAAATCCACTGAGGAACTGCCTGAAGGGGCAACGGTTGCTATTGCCAATGACCCTTCCAACATTGGACGTTCATTGGTCATGATGGAACAAAACGGTCTGATCAAGCTGAAAGAAGGCGTAGGATTCAACGCAACACAAGCGGACATTATTGAGAATCCGAAGAACTTTAAGTTCCAGGAAGTGGACCTGCTCATGTTGGCCCGTATGCTGGATGATGCAGATCTGGTTGCCATGACGCCAGCGTATGCAAGCCCGCTGGGACTTACACCGAAGAAGGATGCATTGTTCACAGAAAAGGATGACTCCCATTTTGCGATCACTCTGGTTGCACGTGAAGACAACAAGGATTCCGAAGCGATTCAGAAGCTGGCCAAACGCATGGCAGGACCAGAAGTGAAGGCTTTCTTCGAAGAGAAGTATGCGGACATCGCCATTCCGGCTTTTGAATAACATTTGATATGCATAAAGTGATCTGATCAGTATCCGATGAAAAGGGCTGGCTGATCTACTAAAAAGATCCGAGCGGAATCCGCTCGGATTTTTTTTCGTTTATTTGCATGGGGATGCCGTTTAAACGTTAGGTTTGGCTTGACGTTCTTTCTCCCGTTCCATAAGCCGCATCAATTTCCGTTCGGTGGCCGTATCCTGTGCTGGTGTGTAGATGCTGCACCGCAGATCGGTATTCCCCTGCACCTGTAACGAGGTCAGGTCGAACAACATTTTGCCGGCTCTGGAATGTCTGAATTCAATCAGTACATCTGGTGCACTGCTCACGCTGCTTTGTTTCCACAGGGACTGGAACTCCGGATATCGATCCATCATTTCATTCAGAAACAGATTGTACCATTCATCATCGACATATTGGCCGTAATAGGCACGGAAGATCGCAAGGTATCCGAGGACAAAATCCTCCCAGTTTACCGCCAGTCTCCGAAATTCCTTTCGTTCAAATAATAGACTGATCATATTTCGCTGTTCCGCAGGAATCTGCTCAAAATCGATGAAGACATGCCTGGCTGCCTCATTCCAGCCAACAATGTAGCAGCGGCGATCGGAAATGATGGTGGACAATTCTGGAGCTCCTGCAGTATTTTTTGCAGGGAAGGATGGAGCTGGTAAGGTTCTTCCTCAGGGATATGCAGCTCCGAGTAATGCTCCATGGCAAGAGAGAACAAGTACTTGCGTTCATCCGGGGTCAGTTTGAGTGCGGAAGCAATGTTATCCAGCACCGAATGAGATACCTGGATATCCCTTCCCTGTTCAAGCCAGGTGTACCAAGTCGTACTTACGCCAGCCAATTGGGCGACCTCTTCTCTTCTCAAACCTGGTGTTCTGCGCCGGGTACCTTCCGGCAAACCGACCGCTGCGGGAGCAATTTTGGCACGTTGTGTTTTCAAAAATACGGATAATGCCTGAAGCCTGACATCCTGGTTCATCTTATTCCACCCCAACCTCATTTTATCATGGTAGTCATTATACTATTATAATTGACAACTTGTAATAGGATACTGCACGTGCCAATATAAATGCAGAAGTTCAGTCGGGTAGCACGAAATGGCTAAGGAGGATGAGTAAGATATGGAACGCGAACGTGTTGTGATTACGGGTATGGGAATCATCTCGCCGCTGGGGAATGATGTAGATACATTTTGGAACGGACTCGTGAAAGGGAAATCAGGAATATCATTAATCGACAGCTTCGATACCACTTCATATAAAACCAAAATGGCCGGTGTCGTCCGGGATTTTGACGGAGAGGGCCGCTTCGGACGCAAGGAAGCCCGCCGTATGGACCGATTTTGCCAGTTCGCTGTAGCAGCAGCTGACGACGCTCTTGTACATTCGGGTCTGGATATGGAGAAAGTGGACAGAGAGCGGGTTGGAGTATATATTGGTTCCGGTATCGGCGGCATTCAAACATTGATGGAGCAAGGGAAGCTGTTGTCAGAACGTGGCCCCGGCCGGGTGAGTCCAACCCTTGTGCCGATGATGATTTCCAACATGGCAGCAGCCATGGTAAGCATGAAATTCGGATGTTGGGGTCCGACCCTTTCCCCTGTAACTGCCTGTTCAATCGGGAATACAGCCATAGGTGAAGCTTTCCGGCTGATTCGTGACGGAGGCGCAGATGTCATTATTGCAGGGGGAACCGAAGCGGCCATAACGGAAGTTTCGCTGGCCAGCTTCGGTAATGCCACCGCATTATCGACTAGAAACGAAACCTATGAAAAGGCAAGCAGACCGTTCGATGCAGGCAGAGATGGCTTTGTTATGGCAGAAGGTGCGGGGATTGTGGTGGTGGAATCTCTATCACATGCCCTGGCTAGAAACGCGAATATTCTCGCTGAAATTGTGGGATACGGAGCCAGTTCAGACGCCTATCACATGGTTGCAACCCACCCGGAAGGACGAGGAGCATTTCTGGCAATGAGAGCGGCTCTTGCTGATGCGAAGCTTGAGCCCCATGAAGTCGATGTGATAAACGCCCATGCGACCAGTACCGAAGCGGGAGACCTATCGGAGACCAGAGCTATCAAGCAACTTTTCGGTGATGCAGCTTATCGCATTCCCGTAACGGCTAACAAATCGATGACTGGGCACATGTTGGGAGCCGCGGGTGGAGCGGAAGCCATTTCACTGATCCAAACCTTACAGCATGGCCTCATTCCACCAACCATCAATCAGGAGCAGCAGGACCCGGACTGTGATTTGGATTATGTGCCTAATGAAGCCAGAGAGGTGGAAATGCAGATCGGAATGTCCAATTCTTTCGGTTTTGGCGGACATAATGCCGTTGTCGTATTTCGTAAATATTCATCCTGACAACAAGAGAACAGCAGCAGCCAAAGGGCTGTGCTGTTCTCTTTTCAGGTTGTGCTATGGGTGAACCTGATCGCCTAGGAAGAGAGGGATGTTGATTCCGTTTTGCTCGTAAAGGACTTCTTCAGCCATTGGCCGCGCCATTTGGATTGCATAATCAATACGAGCAGCATGGATGCGGCCGCAATAAGACTAAGGATTACGAATCCGGGCGTATAGGACTGATAGGAACTGTACAATTGACCGAGAATCAGCGGGAGTGCATATCCGCCCAGACCTCCTGCCGCGCCGACAATGCCCGTCATCAGACCGATTTCATTGCCGAATCGCTGCGGAACCAGCTGGAACACGGAACCGTTTCCCGCCCCAAGGCACATCATGCCCAGGAATAACATCACGACCACAACGGGAAGAGGTGGGAGGAAAGACACGCCCACAAGCATGATGCAGGCCCCCGTGTAGAGGAATGTTAGCATTCGCGTACCACCGATTTTGTCTGCCAAGTAGCCACCAACAGGCCGGAAGAAGCTGCCTGCAATGACGCAAAAGGTTGTGATGTCAGCGGCCCGAACAGGCGACAGGCCATATTGGGTATTGAAGAAGATGGTCAGATAGTTGCACAACCCGACGAAACCGCCAAAGGTTACACAATAAAATGCACAGAATACCCAGGCATCCCTTTGTTTCAGCAAGGTGCCGTATTCAGATAGCTTCTTCGGTGCTGGTCGGTTAGGACTGTTACGGGCAAAGATGGAGAAAAGGATGAAAACGACCACGATTGGAATGATAGCGAGTCCGAAAACGACTTCCCAGCTGCCGAAATGAGTAGCCAGTCGGTTGGCAAAAAGGGTAGCGAGCACTGTCCCACTATTCCCTGCTCCGGCGATTCCCATAGCCAGTCCTTGATGCTCCTTGGGATACCATTGACCCGCAAGTGGAAGGGCAGCGGCAAAGGAAGCACCGGCGACACCAAGCAGAAGAGCAACAACGTATAACTGGCTAAGCGAGTCAACCCACAGCCAGCCTAGCAGTAAGGGAACAAGTGTTACTCCCATTCCGATCTGCGCCGTGAGTTTTGGACCGATATAATCAGACATAAAGCCAAGGACAAGTCTAAGAATGGAGCCGCCAAGGATGGGCAGTGCCACCAGGTTGGCTTTCTCCAGAGGGGTCATCGGGTAGTCCATTGCAATAACAACCGCAAGCGGACCAAGCATGCCCCAGATCATAAAACTGATGTCAAAATACAGAAATGCCCCGAAGAGACTGGGCTTATGCCCGCTCTTCCAAAAACTTTTGCTCTCCATCATTCAGCATCGCTCCTCATCCAATTGAATAATCTTAACCTGTCTCTGTGCAGTTCGGGCAGAAAAAGGCCGCAATTCGTCCAGATCATGAACGATTTGCGGCCTCATTGCCGGCAGGCAGGACACGTCATTGTGTCCTGCACCTGATTTGATCACAGCACGGTGATTTTGATTCAAATTATAAAAAGAGAATTTATTTATGTCAAGAAAAATAACATTAAATTTTGAAATAAATCATTTTGATTCGTTATCCAGATTTATGTGTTAATTTTGTTGACATTAACTATGGATTGCCGTAATCTGAATCTAATATGAAATCACACAATGGCGTGTGATTTCCGGAGGCAACGGTGCCCTTTTCCGATTCATGGAGAAGGGATTTTTCTGTTTACTTTTAATTCAACATGTAACAGAGACAGGGGGCAGCCCATGAGCAAGAAGAGACTGGTCGTTATCGGAAACGGGATGGCAGGTGTTAGGTGTGTGGAAGAGATTATTGCAGTATCTCCGGATACCTATGAGATTGTCATCTATGGAAATGAACCACGTCCCAATTACAATCGGATCATGTTATCCAAAGTTTTACAGGGTGAACACGATCTGCAGGACATTATTATTAACGACTGGAGCTGGTATGAGGAGCATGGCATCCGGCTGTGTGCGGGAGAGATGGTCCACAAGATTCATACTCAGTCCAAAACGATTGAAACGTTATCCGGGATGAAGGATTCCTACGATATTCTAATCCTGGCCACAGGCTCTGCCCCGTTTATTCCGCCTATTCCTGGC
Source organism: Paenibacillus pabuli (assembly GCF_039831995.1). NCBI lineage: Bacteria > Bacillati > Bacillota > Bacilli > Caryophanales > Paenibacillaceae > Paenibacillus > Paenibacillus pabuli. The sequence goes on along the minus strand of NZ_JBDOIO010000003.1, from coordinate 3,337,560 downwards.
GTGGATAAAGAGAGGGTGATGTCCTTCCGCACGATAGATGACTGCACGCGTATGTCTGATTATTCCAAAGTACATCGTAAGGCAGCCGTTATTGGTGGCGGATTGCTTGGACTTGAAGCTGCCCGAGGGCTGCTGCATTTGGGAATGGAAGCAGTTGTGGTCCATAACGCACCTTATATTATGAACCGACAATTGGATCTGCAGGCAGCGACCATGCTTCAGCACGAGCTGGAAGCTCAGGGCATGTCGTTCCTGTTAGCCAAAAACACACAGAAGATCATGGGCCGGTCCCAGGTTCAGGGACTTCAATTTACAGATGGAACCAAGCTTGAAGCACAGGTAGTCGTTGTTGCCGTGGGCATTCGCCCCAATGTCGACGTGGCCAGGCGGAGCGGAATCAGGACCAATCGGGCGATCGTGGTTGACGATTATATGCGTACCAGCGTACCGGATGTTTATGCTGTCGGTGAATGTGCCGAACATCGGGGGATCAGTTATGGTCTGGTCGCTCCCCTGTATGAGCAGGGTAAGGTACTTGCACGTTTTTTATGTGGACAGGAGACAACAGAGTATAAGGGTTCTATTCCATATTCCCAACTGAAGGTCTCTGGCGTTGACGTGTTCTCGGCCGGAAATATTAGCGGAGAAGATATGCAGACGGCTGTACAGATGCTTGATGGCATTCGCGGAACGTATAAAAAAGTATTAATGAAGGAAGGGTTCGTAAGCGGAGCGATCCTGTTCGGGGATACGACAGAGAGTGCGAGCCTGTTGGGACTCGTTCAGCGGGGGGCAAGCGTTGAGGAACTCGCTCCGCGCGAGGAAGGGACGAATCCAGCAGAGATGGCTGCAGCTGCATTGCCTGATCTGGAGACGGTCTGCGCATGTAACCATGTTAGCAAAGTGACGATCATGAGAGCTATACAGGACAAGGGGCTGCAGACTGCTGAGCAGGTTAAAGAGCATACCAAAGCCTCCGGTTCCTGCGGCGGATGCCGACCGATGGTGGCGGCACTGGTGAAGCATACCCTGCATCTTCAGAAAAACGGCGGTAGTGCAAGCGGAACAGCAATGGAAGCGAAAACGGCAGAATGGCCCATTTGCAGCTGTACGGATCTGAGTCATGCCTCGCTGAAAGAAGCGCTCGATCTGGTGTCGGAGGGAGATGGAATGAGAAGAATCATGCAAAGGCTGGACTGGAGAACAGAAGAAGGCTGCCATATCTGCCAACCAGCACTTCGTTATTATTTGAAGATATCCGGAAAATGGATGAATATGCAGCAGCCAGATCGGGCTGGAAACCGGAATGATACCTTGCGGGGGGCTGTTACAGGTATCGAGGTTCATGCCGATGATATGAAGTTCAAAGCAATGGCAGAGGAACTTCGGTTCAGGTGGATGAATGCAGAGATGCCCGCTTCTGTGAGGGTGGCCATGTCGGGTGGAGCAAGCTCCTGGGTAAGCCCGGTTGTGCAGGATATCGGTTTGCAGGAATCTCCCGCTGGCTGGGAAATTTACGCGGGGGGTCATGCAGCCCTTCCGGTAAAAGAGGGGGGGCTTCTCGGACTTGCCGAGGCGGAAGAAGATGCTGAACGACTTATCTCGGCATGCCTGGAGTGGTATCGCCGGACGGCCTGGTATGATGAACCCCTCTGGGCATGGGTAGAGCGAATGGGATTCATATCGATCCGCGAGAACCTGCTGGATCAACCATTCCAGAACGTGCTGGCGGGCAGAACCGTAAGTGAAGTGACTCTTACTTGATCGAAAAGGCAGGGAAGGGAGTGAAGAGGGGAATGAAGACATCAACTGAACACAGTTCGTCTGCTTCAAAACTGCATGTACGGGAGACACAATGCCCGTATTGCAGCGTACAGTGCAAAATGACCGTCGAGGAAGTTGCAGGGCCCATTGCCGGTGAACGCCGTGCCACATACACGGTGGAAGGAGTGCCTAATGAAGCCTCACAGGGAAGATTGTGCGTCAAAGGCATGAATGCACATCAGCATGCACTCAGTGGGCAGCGGCTCCTGCAACCTCTCATTCGTCAGGATGGTGAACTGGTACCTTCATCATGGCATGAAGTCTCTGAGCTTATTGCAAGACGTTTTATCAGTCTTCAGGATCAATACGGTGCAGATGTAATTGGTGTATATGGAGGGGGTTCCCTGACGAATGAAACGGCCTATTTGCTGGGTAAATTTGCGAGGGTTGCCTTAGGGACACGATACATTGATTATAACGGACGCTTCTGTATGTCTGCCGCTGCCTCGGCAGGAAGTAAAGTGTTTGGCATGGATCGGGGGCTGACGTTCCGTCTGTCCGACATTCCGCGGGCCCAATGTATAGTGCTTGCAGGGACCAACGTTGCAGAGTGCCAGCCAACCCTGCTGCCTTATTTCAACCAGGCGAAGGAGAATGGTGCATATATCATCGTTATTGATCCACGCAAGACAGCTACTGCAGCGATCGCCGACCTTCATTTGCAGGTTAAGCCGGGTATGGATGCACTGCTTGCGAACATCATGCTGAAGATCATTATGGAAGCCGGGCTGGTGAATGAGCATTTTGTTAATGCAAGAACCCAAGGGTATGAAAGTTTGCGGAATGCCCTGAGCGAGATAGACCTGGAACAATCCGCAGTACAATGCGGGGTGGCCTTGTCCATGATCCGTCAGGCCGCAATGGCCTATGGCCAGGCGGAGACAGGCATGATCATGACTGCGCGCGGAGTGGAGCAGCAAACGGATGGACATCTCGCTGTCCGTCATTTTCTTAACCTGGTACTGGCGACCGGAAAAATTGGCAGACCAGGCTGTGGGTACGGTGCGATTACGGGACAGGGAAACGGACAGGGCGGAAGAGAGCATGGGCAGAAGGCCGATCAGCTGCCGGGATATCGTTCCATAGAGAATGCGCAGGACCGTGCATATGTAGCATCCATCTGGGGCGTGGCGCCCGAAACCTTGCCGGGAAAAGGCGTCTCCGCCTACGAAATGATGGAGCGGGTTCATGAACAGGAGATCCGTGCGCTGCTTGTGATGGGCTCCAATCCGGTCGTGTCCAATCCCAATGTACGCCTGGTAGAGGAGGGCCTCCGCAAGCTGGATTTTCTGGTCGTGGCGGATATGTTTCTGTCCGAGACGGCAAAGATGGCTGATGTGGTGCTTCCGGTCACGGCTTATTTGGAGAACGAAGGTACACTGACCAATCTGGAGGGCCGGGTTCTGTTACGTGAACAGGGTAGACCGGCACCAGGAGAAACCCGTCATGATTGGGATATTCTATGCTCCATTGCTGGCGGTCTTGGCAAAGCTCCTTATTTTCAATATGAATGTGCCGAGGACATCTTCAATGAACTCAGACTGGCCAGCCGGGGCGGGGTTGCGGATTACTATGGAATGACCTATGAGCGTCTGCGGAGAGAAAAAGGGATCTATTGGCCCTGTGCTTCTCTGGAGGATGGGGGTGAAGGGTTGCTGTTCAGTGATCGGTTTGCCCATGAGGACGGCAGGGCTACCTTTACGAGTGAGTTAAGTGTGGGTTGGCAGGACACCTCTCGGGAATTCCCCTTGATCCTGACCAATGGCCGCGTGCTTCCTCACTATCTGACCGGCGTACAAACCCATCGGAGCCCAACCCTGGAAGCTCGTGAATTAGAAAATTTTGTTGAACTTCATCCGGCTACAGCTGCGCGTAATCGAATTATGGACGGCGAGTGGGTCGAGATTCAATCCCTGCATGGGAGCTTCACGGTTCGTGCCCGCATCAAGGAAAACATTCGTGAAGACACGTTGTTTGTACCAATGCATTGGGGTGGTATTCAGAACGTCAATCGGGCGACAAGGCCTGATCTGGATCCTTACTGCCGTATGCCAGGCTTCAAAACGGCGGCTGTCACGATTCGTTCCATGCGAGTGGTCAGATGAATCAATAATATATTTTGTTAACACAAATCAGGTCTGGTTGGCTGCTGAAGTGGCTGGGAAGTTCCAAGGTTATTGGAACAACCCGGCTTTTTTGCGTAAGTACGTTGGGGTGCAATAGTTCGCAGGTTTCAGGTAAACGTGAGATATGGCCCATGATTGTGGATAGGATATTGTTTATGATGCTAATAAGGGGTACATGTGTACGTATTTTTATTTTTTTATCAGGCTGGCTGAGACGCGATTAGTCAGTTCATATAGAAGAAGGGAGGGGACATCATGAACGTGTGGGTCACCGTCAAAAGCCTGGGCAAACGCAAGCCTGCACTTGCCAAGCAAAAGACAGAACTTCCGGAAACAACCGGAACGTTACGAGAGCTGATCGAATATATGGTACACGTGCAGGTGAACGCTCTTCAGGACAAGATAAACAGTGCAGCGTGGCTCACTTATCTGATGCCTGAGGATATTGAACTTAAGGGATCATCTGGAAAAGTAGGTTTTGGTGCGGTGTACAATGAGGAGATCCCCGATCTGGAGCATGCGGTCCAAACGGCAATGTTAGCTCATGAAGATGGACTATACAAAGTGTTCCTCAATGATGAGGAAATGTCCGAACTTGATGCACCACTGGAGTTGCGGGAAGATGACGAATTGGTGTTTATCCGGTTTACCATGCTTGCCGGGCGGTTGTGGTAGTTTACGATGAGGAGGAGATTGGATGAATCAGAACGATAACGAACAGGTGTATATTAACGGCTTGCAGGAAAGGGCAGCGTCATTGAAGGGGATCTGGCAGGAGCTTGCAGGATATGTGGTGGAGATGGCTGAATCCACGTATTTGCGCGGAGATGAAAAGGCATATTTAATTACAGAGGAAATCCTTCAAAAACAGGCTGCCGCAACGGGAAAACCCCTATTCGAACCTTTGCTGAATGTGCTTGGGCAGCTGGCGAACGAACGGTTGGTGGAACGATTCCGTTACATTGCTGACCGCGCCACAAAATACCCATACAGCATCATGTACGAACGCCGTCCGTTTCGAACTGCCGATCCTGAGCAGCATATTGGACAGGTGATTCGTAAACTCATTGGACTGCTGCGCATGGAGATGCGGCAATTTTCCCTGGACGAGTATGTATCTGTTCGTGAATACAAGTTCGATCATTTGTATGAGATCCGATCCGTGCTTTCGGATTGCATCGCTTATGAACTGGACCATCAGAACGGGGATATAAAGCAGGCGTTGCACGATATCATATATGGCGACAATCAGTCGGCGCTGCTTACTGGCGAGATGATCAAAGGTATATTCATGAGTGACCAGGCAGAAGCGTACCACATGGTGGGTGAACTGCTAGTGGCAGCAAGGCTGCAGGAGGGTCTGCGCCAGAGTATCGTTGAACGGATGGATGAAGGCACCATTGAAGCATTTATATACATATTAAAAGTAATTATCGATCACAATCTGATTCGTTTCAGTTCAGTGGTTAGAGCGTTAGCCGTATGGACAGGGCTCGGTATTGAAGCGGCCAACACGCGCGTTGCGGCACAGTTGATTGAGCAAGCTTATGACGCATTGACGGACGCAGCCGTTCGCGAAGCTTGGGAGCAGGATTCGAATGCCAATAAGATATTTATCAGTCTGTGGGCAACGGCAGTTATTGAAGAGGATCATCTCAATGACAAATTGATCCGTATTATGGATCATGGTCAGATGTATCAGAAGATTGTTGCTCAATATGTGCTTGCGAACAGTCAGAATCGTGAGCTGCGGCTAAGCATTGCCCGTCGCTATTTGGATGTGCAGGATCTGGAGCTGATGCACTGGATTATCCAGAACTATGATGCCATGTACATGCATAACTGGCACTTCGAGAATGGAGAGAATCAGCGCAGTATCCACATTTCGCCACTGCCTATCTTTGAAGACAAGGCAACACGGCGTCATGACTTCGATCAGTTCAAGCAGCTGCTGGACCGCATTCCCCAGGGAGGGGAAGGTGGGCCATCTGGCGTTCTTGAACATGTCCATTTCCGGATTGAACGAAATGATGTAGTCAAAAAAATGCTCTATCTGGCTGCGTATGATATGGACCCCGATTGGATCGGAGAAGTCATTGCAATCAAGGACATGCTGAGCCCGGAACTTCGAGGCGAGCTGTTATCCCAGTTCGTTCAGCAGCCCGAAAACAATGTACAAAGACAGTTTGTGTTCGAGAGTCTATCCGACAAAAGCATGAGCAACCGGGAGAGTGCTCTTGCCAAAGTGAAGAAACTTGAGCTGACCACCGAAGAGATGAAGCAGATGGAGGCTTTGCTCAAACTGAAGACCGGATCGCTTCGCCAGAAGGTCATTCAGGTTCTTTTGCTGCAACCTGTGGATCAACTAACGGTTTCACTGGAACGCTTGCTGAAGGCGAAGAATGAATTGCAGCGTCTGGGCGCACTTGAACTGTTGACCGAAATATCGGCAGATTCGGGACGTGCAGATCAGCACGAGCAATTACAGCCATTAGCCAGACTGATCCAAAAGCCTACCGCGAAGGAGCAAAAGCTGCTGGACAAGCTGACAGAGGAGGCCAGCCGGTATACCGCTTCGAACGGTTTTGGCCTTTTCAATCCTTCCCGGGAGGAGCCATTGCTGCAAGAGAAACGTGATTTTAGTGGTTTCAGTCCGAAGGATATCTTCACCCTTTCCCTGGAGAAGGCCAAACCGTTTATGGAAGGATTAGATGCTCTGGTTCATCAACACAGGGATCAAGAGTATGAGGTGGAGTATTATGCGGGCTACCGAGAAACGCTCTTGATTGGAGCGACTCTGCGCTCCATGGTCTCCTATACGGAACGGAATAAGATGAAAGAGATGGAGCAATACCCTCTCCATGAAGTTTGGGAAGCGTACGTTGCGCAGAGTGATCTGAACAGCTTGGAACTGATGCAGCTATTTTTTGTGTTGCAATTCAGCACATTGAGCGGCAGCTTAAATGAACATTACAGCTATTATCACGATCAATATGATTATAACGAATTAAACAAAATTCCGTTATTGGAAGGCTGGCGCAAGTCCTTTGCCGAACAGACATATCCTCTTTCCTATATGGAAGAACTGAAGCAGATTGCGGCTTCGCTGACCTATAAGGATCAGGTTGCTGAATTGATCGCAGCAGCGTTCAAAGACAGCAACCCGGCAGATACGTTCGAGATAGCGGAGAAGACGTGGGCTTCCATTATCGCAAGCATGCCGGACGATCAACTGGAGAAGGAAACCGGAATGCTTCATATTCTGACGGAACGGTGGAACTACCTGGTAAGAAGCAGAATATACGATGATGCCAGTTTCCAACGGTTTTTCCAAACGGCTTATCAGTTTATCAACCTTGTGGGTAATACACAGCGTTTCTCCCTGTTATCATTCGAAGATTACCTGCGGGCATTCAAATTGCGTTTGATTGATGATCAGACCATGTATCGTCAGTTGCTAACCGGTGGGGATCGCTTTGCATTCATTCGTGAGTTGACGTCGACACGGACGGAAGGTATCTCCGATGATCCGGAACTGGTAGAGCTGCGCAATACCGTCGTTGAACGAATTTTGGAGATCGAACTGACACGAGGCGAGCTTTCCACGGAAGTCAGCACACTGGCAATGAAGTTTGAACGAATGGAAGGCATGGAACATTGGGTGCATCTTGTCTCAGCCATGGATAAGGATACGTTTGTACGAGGCTATATTTACAGCTACGGGGATAACACAACACGCAAGGAGACATTCAGTCATCTGATTCAAGTCTGCCATCCACGTGAGGGTGAGGATGCGAAGCTCCTGGGGCAATGGCTTGAGCAATACCCGATTCAAGAGAAAAAGTTGTTGGAAGCGGCCATGTACGCACCGCAGTGGATGGAAATCGTATCGAAGCATTTGGGATGGGAAGGACTCCGCAGTGCAGCGTGGTACTTCCATGCCCATATTAATGAACGTTTTACAGCTGAAAAGGAAACCATCGTCGCTCACTATTCACCGATATCGCCGCAGGAATTCAACGACGGAGCATTTGATATTGCCTGGTTCGAGGAAGCTTATGCAGCTGTCGGTGAGGAACGGTTCAATCTGTTATATGATTGCGCCAAATATATATCTGGTGGAGCAAACCACCGCAGATCCCAGTTGTTCGCGGATGCAGCGTTAGGGAAGCTTCGTCTGGAAGATATGCGTCAATCGGTGCAAGAGAAGCGCAATAAGGACCATCTGCTTACGTACAGTTTGATTCCATTCCAGGCACAGCAGGAACAGGATCTGCGCGAACGTTATGACTTCATTCAGAAGTTCCTGCATGAGAGCAAGGAATTCGGAGCCCAGCGTCGTGCGAGTGAAGGTGCCGCCGCGCAGATTGCTCTTGGCAACCTGGCCCGCAATGCAGGATATACGGACGTCACCCGGCTGATCTGGAACATGGAAGCGAGCAAGCTGGATGAGATGAAATCCTATTTTGAACCGAAGGCCCTGGATGAGACAACGACAGCACAATTGGTCATTGATGAGGATGGTCAATCCGAGTTGGTTCTTGTAAGTAAAGGGAAGACACTCAAATCGGTACCTGCACGGTTCAAGAAAGATGGATACATTACAGAGTTGAAGGAATTAAAAGGGGATCTGGTCCAGCAGTATCGCCGGGCAAAACTGGAACTGGAGCGTTCCATGACAGCAGAGACTTCCTTTACCGTGGGGGAAGTTGCGAGCCTCATGCAAAATCCGGTCATTCGACCGCTGATTCGTACGTTGGTATTCCAATCAGGTGACCGTTTGGGGTATTTCGATGCGGAATCTGCTTGCCTGATTGTACCTGGCGAACATCGTGCCACGCATGCATTGGAGGAGCAGGATACACTGGTGATTGCACATCCGCTGCAATTGTTCCGCAGCGGGACGTGGAGCGAATTCCAACGGGATCTGTTCACTCGTCAGGAACGTCAGCCGTTCAAACAGGTCTTCCGTGAGCTGTATCTTCCCAATGAGGATGAGCTCGCGAATGGAACCGTATCACGACGATATGCCGGGTACCAGATTCAACCGAAGAAGACTGTTGCCCTGCTTAAAGGTCGTCAGTGGACAGTCAGTTATGAGGAAGGCTTGCAGAAGGTCAGCTATGAGCATAACCTGATTGCCAATTTGTATGCCATGGCAGACTGGTTCTCTCCGGCAGATACGGAGGCACCCACGCTGGAGACGGTACAATTCTATGACCGCAAAACGTATAAACCTGTAGCTTTGAAAGAAGTACCGCCGATCTTCTTCTCAGAGGTCATGCGTGATGTCGATCTGGTGGTCAGTGTTGCGCATGTGGGCGGGGTTGATCCGGAAGCCAGCCTGACAACGATCGAAATGCGTCATGTTATCGTCAATGAATCACTGCGACTACTCAAAATAAACAATGTACGACTTGATGGCAATTACGCACGGATCGAAGGTGAACTCGGTGAATATGCCGTTCATCTCGGCAGTGGCAATGTGTTTAAGCAGGCAACAGCTGCGCTTTATATCGTACCTGTGCATAGCCAGCATCGGGGAAGAATTTTCCTGCCATTCTTGGACGAAGATCCAAGAACAGCTGAGATTTTATCCAAAATTATGCTGCTTGCAGAAGATAAGAAGATCAAGGATCCACAAATTCTGGCACAGCTGAAGAGCTAGAATGAGCTCGAGATCGCAGGCAAGATGAGGTTAGGACAGATCGAGTACGGTCAGTAGGCATGGATGTATGATTTAAGTAAGTTCCACTAGAAAAATGCGACACGATTTGCAGTGCGTAATGAAGAAATAGCAGCCGGGGTACCTGTTAAAAGGGACTTCGGTTGCTTTTTATTTTCCATGTGTAATGAAGGCGTACAGTGCATCCGTTTTCAAAAAGACTTTGGGCCCAAGTGTTCCGACGAAATTCCTTAATCTGATAATTAATTGAATAAATTGTTATCTCGGGTGTGGGACATAACGACTGTTTTTAAAAGTGAATGTTTTGTATGACTTTAGTTACAAAAATGTAATTAACCCGTTTTCATACGATGTTATCCGAACTTAACAACACATCATACCTAAGAACTAATTCGCTCCATTCGGCTCCATTTCCAAATTTAAGGGGATGCAATTGGTCTCAAGGTCAGCTATCGTAAGGAAGCGAAATTGCTCGCTCGCTTGTCGAGCCGCACTTTTCGTAGTGATGTGCAGGGCTGCCTGAATGCTTGAAGGGCTGGGACAAGCCAGTTTGCATTCCCTTGTATACATGTATCCAACGATGTGTGCAAGAAAAATGATCAAGAGAGAAGGAGAGCTTACAAACATGAACAGAAGACTCAACCTGATTTTCCTCAAACGATGGTTTATGCTGTTAATCATCGTGGCGGTTGCGGCCATGCCGTTACACGCCTTCGCCGCAGAGGCAGAATCCGGGGCAGATCGCCCTTGGATGAACAAGTCATTATCTGCGGAGGAACGTACCGAGCTGCTGCTCAAAGCGATGACGCTGGAGGAGAAAATCGGATTCGTTACCGGTAAAGTAAATAACTATTATGGTTTCTATAATGATGGATTGGAGCGCCTTGGCATTCCGGCATTACAGATGGCGGATGGACCCGCAGGGGTACGTGTCGCGAACCCGGATGTTCAGGACAAAAAGTCCACGGCACTGCCTGCACCAATCGCGCTGGCAGCATCCTGGGATACGGATCTTGCCAAGCAATATGGTGATCTGATCGGGCAGGAAGCGCATAATACAACACATAATGTGGTACTTGGCCCTGGGCTGGATATTGCACGTACACCATGGGGATCACGCAACTTCGAATCTATGGGTGAGGATCCGTTGCTGGCTTCCGGCATGGGTGCAGCGTACGTTAACGGGATTCAAAGCAACCCTGTTATAGCAACGGCGAAGCACTACATCCTGAACAATCAGGAAACAGAGCGTTTCACCACGAATGCAACAGCCAGTGAACGTGCCATTCAGGAAGTCTATGCACGTCCGTTCCAGGCCATGGTCGAAAAAGCGGATCTCGGTTCAGCAATGTGTTCATTTAACCAGGTGAACGGTACATATGCTTGTGAGAACAAGGAGATGCTGACGGATCTGCTCAAGGATCAGTTTGGCTTCGAAGGTTTCGTCATGAGTGACTACGGTGCCAATTTCAGTACAGCGAAATCGGCTAACGCGGGTCTGGATCTGGAAACACCAGGGGAGCCTTATGGCAAATGGGGAACGCAGCTGCTGGAAGCCGTAAACAAAGGTGAAGTCAGCGAGCAGACCATTGATGAGAAGGTCCGTCGCATTCTGCTCCAAATGTTTGAGAAAGGGCTGTTCGATAACCCTGTAACCAATACGCAAATCAATGCAAAGGCAGATGGCAAGCAAGCACGCGAAATTGCAGAGCAGAGCATGGTGCTGCTGCAAAATAACGATAACGTTCTGCCTCTGTCGAAGAAAGAACTGAATTCCATTGCCGTCATTGGACCGGATGCAGACACTGCTTCTGCAGCAGGTGGAGGCAGCAGTCTCGTTAATCCGACATATACAGTGAGTCCGCTCGAAGGGATTCGCAACCGTGCAGGCAATGGCGTGGAAGTGAAGTATGCAGCCGGAACGGATCCAATCTCCGCAGGGGATGCATTTAACGGACCATCCGCTGTACCATCTACTCTCCTGTCCCCGGCAAATGCCGAGAAGAGCGAGCAGAACTATGGTACGGACAAAGCGGAATACGGTCTGCGTGCCGAATACTGGACCAACACGAACATGGAAGGTGACCCTTCTCTGGTTCGTACAGACAATCAGGTCAACATGAATCTTGGATTTTATAACTATGAAGGGTTCAACGCCCAGTCATCCAAGCTTCCGGTTACACCAACGAAATTCAACAGTAAAATGTCTGCACGTTGGACGGGTTCCATTACAGCTCCCAAAACGGGTGACTACCAATTGTCTCTGACCAGTCTGGGATCTGCGAAATTGTACGTGGATGATCAGCTGCTCGTAGACAATCAGGGTGAAACGCTGAGCACAACGAAGAAAGCAATTACGTTAAAAGAAGGCGAGTCCCACAACATTAAGATTGAATACCGTACTGATTTCCCGGTACAGACCAGTCATGATATGGGTGCCCAAGTCCGTTTCGGCTGGGAAGCGCCTGAAGATGCGGTGGATGCCAAAATGCAAAAAGCCGTCGAGCTGGCCAAAAAATCGGATGTTGCCGTTGTCGTGACACGCACGTATGACAGTGAAGGTTATGTGGACCGTTCCGATCTGGAACTGCCGAACAACCAGGAGCAGTTGATCCGTAAGGTTGCAGCAGCGAATCCGAAGACGATTGTTGTACAGATGAGTGGTCGTGCCGTGGAAATGGATTCCTGGCAAAAAGAAGTACCATCCATTGTTCAAGCCTGGTATGCAGGTCAGGAACAAGGTAATGCCGTAGCCCGTGTTCTGTTCGGTGATGTGAACCCATCGGGTAAATTGCCAGTGACGTTCCCGGCAGATGATTCGCAAACACCAGTATCCACTGCGGAACAATTCCCGGGTGTGAATGGCGTGGGTACTTACTCCGAAGGAATCTTTGTAGGCTACAAAGGGTATGACAAAGAAGGCATGACACCGGCGTTCGCGTTTGGACACGGTCTGTCTTATACCGATTTTGACTACCGTAACCTGCACGTGAAGAATACAGGTAAAGGCGACGATGCTACCGTAGAAGTGTCCCTGAACCTGCGCAATACGGGTAAAGTTTCAGGTGCAGAAGTTGTACAAGTGTACGTAGGCAATCTGCCAACGAGTGTGGAAACACCGGAAAAACAACTAGCTGGCTGGGCCAAAGTCGATCTGAAGGCAGGCAAACAGCAGCGCGTTAAAATCAAACTGGATCGCAGTGCACTGTCCTATTGGGATGAAAAGTCACATGAATGGGTAATGCCTAAGGGTAAGGTATCTATTTATGTCGGCAGTGCATCGGATGATATTCGTCTGACAGGCAGTGTGAATATCGGAAGCAAGTCCGGTAAATAAAAGGAAGAAGCAAAAAGTCGTGGCCAATGGGCCGCGGCTTTTTCCACACCTGGAGAGGAGCGTGAGATGAGATGAAGTCACGTTGGAGAGAGAGGAGAACAGCATGGATCATCCTGTCGCTCGGTGTATGCATTGTGGCTGGTTTCGGCGTATGGCGGATGACATGCCACACCGAAGAGGATGCCATTCCGCCACCAGTAGAGAAGAAACCCGCAACAGCTGAAGTATGGCTGACAACCGGAGATCAGCAGCATTTATTGGAACCGCAGCAGCCGATTTCCTGGAATACATCGGAGGCGAATGATTCCGACGCAGATTCAGATTACACTATAATTATTGATCCGTCCCAAACGTATCAGACCATGGATGGGTTCGGTGCCGCCATGACAGGCTCGTCCACCTACTTGATCAACCAGCTTCCGCCAGAACAGCGAGTACAGTTACTTCAGGAGCTGTATACCACGGAAGGCTTGAATCTGGATATGGTGCGTCATACCATCGGTGCCTCCGATTATTCGGTGGATACATCAGGGAAACCATCAAGTTATACGTATAATGATATCGAATCGGGTACGGATTATGATATGGAGCACTTTTCGATCGACAAAGATCGGGAAGTTGTGGATATGCTGAGACAGATCGTTGGACTGAAGCCGGACATCAAGGTTATGGGCACACCATGGACTGCCCCGGCCTGGATGAAATACGGCGAGAAGACCATGAATGGCTGGTATCTGGATTACAGCAATCCTCAAGTGTATGAAGCTTACACACGTTATTTCGTAAAATATATTGAAGCCTATCAGGCCCAAGGTGTACCCATCTATGGAATGACGCTGCAGAATGAACCGGAGTTCACCACGGCTAGCTATCCGAGCATGAGTATGGGAGCCGAAGAACAGGCCATGTTTATCCGGGATTACCTTGGGCCGGCCATGCAAGAGGCAGGAATGGACACGCGAATCATCAGTTATGACCATAACTGGGATCAGGCAGTGGAGTATACAGGCAGCGTGCTTAGCGACGAAGCAGCTGCATCCTATATTGATGGTTCGGCATTCCATTGTTATGCAGGGGAGCCTTCTGCCATGACGGACGTGCATGATCGCTTTCCGGACAAAAACATCTATTTTACAGAATGCAGTGGTGGGGAATGGAGTCCTGAGTTTGGCGATAATCTAAGCTGGCAGATGTCCAATCTAATGATCGGTGCTTCGCGAAACTGGGCCACAAGCGTACTGCTCTGGAATATTGCACTGGATCCGCAAGGCGGACCGACCAATGGCGGCTGTACGAATTGTCGGGGGGTGGTGACCATTAATCCGGATACGCGCGAAGTGACTCGTAATGTCGAGTATTATGCGCTTGGACATGTCAGTCGTTATGTGCGTTCAGGAGCCATAAGAGTGGAGTCTACCCAAGAATCGGATGAACTGAAAAACGTAGCTTTTCGCAATCCGGATGGAACCATGGTGCTCGTTGCGGCTAACACAGGGAACGAAGATGCTGCCTTTCATGTCGTCATGGAAGGAAAGACATTTCAATACACACTACCATCCCAATCCGCTGCCACGTTTCGTTGGAAGCCGGAGGTCAGCTCGAATAGCTGAGTCAGGATGAAAGGTAGATAAAGCCAATCATAACATCAACTTCTATTTCAGTATTTTGCATCATTCGATTCTACTTGCTCCTCGTATTTATGTAATATAATCATCCTATGGGAGGAGTGAGAAGTGAAAATGATGCTTATACCATACCGTAAGCAGGATCATGCCAAGCTTGTTGCCATATGGGAACGTGCTGTAAGAGCAACACATACGTTTCTTGCAGAGGGGGATATCCTTTTCTATAAGAGTGTGGTGAGCGAAGCCTTGTCAGAGATGGAAATATGGGAAGCGGTGGACTCAGCGGATGAACCTGCTGGTTTTATTGGAATGGACGGCAAGCACATTGAGATGTTATTCGTAGATGTGGACAAGCATGGACAAGGTGTCGGACGAAAGCTTGTCACGCATGCCATTGGGCTTAAGGGAAATGATCTCAAAGTGGATGTGAATGAACAAAATGAGGGGGCTGCCCGGTTTTATACCCGAATGGGGTTTGTACAGACAGGCAGATCCGAGCTGGATGGCTCGGGCAATCCTTTTCCCCTGCTACATTTGGAGTTGAAATAGAAATCCCCCGCAACCACCATCAGGAGATGGTTGGCTGCGGGGGATTTTCTGTGCATTAGTGTGTCTCATCATCGAGAAATGGTTTGTTTACCGCATAATACATGAAGCCCATCAGCAGCACGCCCCCAACCAGATTACCGAGGGTTACCGGGACCAGGTTATGGATAACTCCGCCAAACGAGATCGTTCCCGGATGATTCAGCACAAGCGCGATCGCAAACGTACACATATTGGCTACGCTGTGTTCATAACCCGAGATGAAAAAACAGAAGACAAAGAGCATCATGGCGAACATTTTGGCGCCGTTCTCCTTCATGAACATCGGCACGAAAAACGCCAGACATACGAGCCAGTTACACAGAATCCCCCGGAAAAAGAGCTGCATCGCCGGTGCCTCCATTTTGTGCTCCACCACACTTAGCAGAAATCCATTGACCTGAGACGAATCGAATAATCCCGTCAGATAGATTAATAGAGCGAAGACAGCCGCGCCCATCAGGTTTCCGCTGTAACTGGCAATCCACAGCTTCACCACTTCGAACCAGCGCAGCTTCTTCCTGAGTGCAGCGTACGTGTAATAGAACGTATTCCCGGTAAAGAGGTCACCCCCGCCGTAGGCAATCAGAATAATGGCTGCTCCGAACGTAAGTGCGGCCATAGGGTATGTAAATGGGGACTGCTCCATATAAAAGAAATTACCTGTCTTAAATGCCACGATTACGCCAAATCCGATAAACATGCTCGCCAGCATGGAGCGTGCAAGGTACCGGATCAAACTTTGTTTGTAAATCTTGTGCTTCTTCAAGGCTAGTTGTTCAACGTTGCGTAAACCTTCAGTTTCCATAATTCGCCTCCCGTTTCTCGGTGTAATGCTTACATTATAACGAAAATTTGGAAGAAGGGTGGTATGAGTTTAACTACCACATCAGCAGCTCCGCTAAACATTTCCATTTCGGATCATGTGGCACCTCAAAATATGATGGTTACGACTTCACTGGATAAGGGTACATGCAGGAACTGAGAATCTCAGCCTTCTGTTCTGCTGTTCGATCACGCGGTGCCAGTTCTTCTGCGTAGGAACGCTCCAGTTTGGCTCTCATGAAACGCTCAGCATATTCATTGGGTCGGGAGTGGAAGTCTTTGGTGTACTCGGCATAATCATGTGCATCCCGCACCTTTTCCAGCACACTGTTCAGCAGAGGGCTACCTGCATATAGCAGGGAGTCGGTTTCTTCGCACTCAAATTTAAGGAACATGATGGCCTTCTGCAAAGCATTGATCTCACCTTGGGTCAGGTAGACAGGCTTCACGGCATGTTCTCCCGATTCTTCATTGGACTGACCTGTGTTCTTATAAGCTTCGTGTTCATGTGAAGAAGGATCATGTTTGCTCATTCACTATCACTTCCTTGGTTCGATTGTAATACCCGCTTCGCAGAAGGGCCGAAATCGGGATCGGATTGAAGCGACTCTAACGCAGATCGAGCACCGGCAACGTGTTGATGTGCAGCAAGAACAGCGAAGGCGGCTCCCTTGACCAAGATGTAAGCATTCCTCTCCAAAACCTCCAGAGCCAATTGAATCTCGGCTTCGGTCACGGGCAATAAGGCTAGCGTCTGCAAGGCATAGTTTTGTACATCCTCATCTTCGTCCGAATCACGAACAAGCTGCGCGGCAGCATGTAGGATGCCATCCAGCAGCCCAGAGGAGCTTGCCAACCCAAGGGCGCGCCAGGCTTCGATGCGTACCAGATCTTCTTCGTGAGCATTCATGCCGATAGCGAGAACTTGCCGAGTAAGATGATGATCTGTTAACTCGACCAGATTACGGAGAGAATGTAACTGTTCTTCTCCGCTGACTTCGTCAAAATCAGGCTGTTCATTGTCGTTAATGTTGTTGTATTTGATATCAGACATAGTCAATCGTTCACCTCCTGAATGAAGCTAGGATTGGGGTGGAAGCTGGATGGGACGAGCAGCCAGTGCTTCTTCCACAATCTGTTCGGGGGTCAGGTCCCGATCATCCCAGAAAATCAGATTACTGATCTCCGCATAAGGCAACTGCAGCTGCAGCTCGGTCAGCATATCATCCAGTTCCGCTTCAGTTCCTTCGGCATTCATCAGCTTGCGAACCCGTTCTACCAATTGTCCATGGTCGGACATAACAAAACCTCCTGAATCATTCATAATGTAAGTAATCACTCGATCCGTATAGCAAGATTGCCAAACTGCTCTCCCTTTTCCATACGTTCAAATGCCTTCGCTGTATCCTGTATCGGATGCACACTATCGATTACAGGATGGATATTATGATCTTCTACCCATTGCAGCATCTGGACAAACTCTTCATGGCTTCCCATGGAAGTGCCGATTAGGCTAACTTGAGGGAAGAAGATGGATCGAATCGGAATAGTCAGATCATCTCCAGAGCTTGCGCCATACATCACGATCCGGCCACCGGGCCGGATCATATTAAAATATTGGGGAAATAGTGCCTGTCCGATGCTATCTAAAATCAGATCCACAGGGTCAAGTTCGTTATGCTGACTCCAATCCTCATGACTTCCGAATGCTTGTACAGCTCCCAATTGAATAGCTTCTTGTCGCTTAAATTCGCTCCTTGAGGTTACCGTTACCTTGGCTCCGGCTGATACCGCCATGAGAAGGGCACAGGTCGCTACACCACCGCCAATGCCGGGAATTAGAACATGTTCTCCTTGCTGCAGACCGCCACGGGTGAATAACGCACGATAGGCCGTCAATGCCGATAAGGGTAACACCCCTGCTTCTTCCCATGTTAGATGAGAGGGTTTAGGTAATGCATTTTCGGCAGGGATAGTAATGTACTGTGCAAGTGTTCCATCCGTTGGTCCCCCTACAATCTCGGGCACAATAGGCACATCTGCTGCACACTTCCAACCCAGAGTTGGATGAATAATGACTTCATCACCTACAGAAGGGTGAGTTACTCCTTCGCCAGTTTCTACTATTATACCAGCCCCATCGGAGCCTGGAATGAGCGGAGCGTCATGGGTTGTGCGACCTGCCATGATGAAGAGATCGCGGTGGTTGAGACCCGCTGATTTTAACTGGATTTTGACTTCGCCATACCCAGGTGCTTGACTTGTAGATCCTGTAAATTGAATACCTTCGAGGCCACTGCGGCCTGAATGTATAATAGCTTTCATAATGTTATTCCTCCCGTTGATGTAATTAAAGGTCATGATTGAACCTCATTGTACAGTTGGGGTGGTTTCACGTAAAATGAACAAAAATGAATGTGGGTATCAATAAAAACAATAGCTAGTAAGCAGGTGATTATCGTGGATGCAGGAGATCTAAAAATATTTCGGACAGTTGCTCGAGAGGGAAGTATTAGTAAAGCAGCATTGGCACTGAATTATGTGCAGTCCAATGTTACAACGCGGATCCAACAGCTGGAAAGTCAACTTCAAGTTCCACTTTTTCATCGCACGAACCGGGGAATGGTACTCACGCCTGCTGGAGATCATTTGCTCGGGTATGCAGATAAAATACTGGATTTGTTGCATGAAGCAGAATTGTCGACTCAAATAGGAAGTAAACCTGCAGGAAAGCTTCGTTTAGGTTCCATTGAGACAGCGGCCTCCAGCTTCCTTGCTCCATTCCTGGCTAAATACCATTCCTGTTATCCAGAGGTACAGGCTTCACTTGTCACAGGAGGGACCCATGAGCTGAATCAGAGGGTCATGCAGTATGAATTGCAAGGAGCCTTAGTCTATGGGCCAATTGATCATCCTGAACTGAACTATATCAAGGTGTATGATGAGGAACTGGTTCTAATCGCGGAACCCGGCTTGTATCAGATGACCGAAGTATTAGGTAAACCGATGTTGTTCTTTGAGATCGGGTGTACGCACAGAACCCAAGCTGAAGCTTATCTAAATAGCTGTGGTGTTCATAAGCTCAATGTAATGGAGTTTGGAACACTGAACACGATACTAAGTGGTGTATCTGCCGGAATGGGGATATCCTTACTCCCACGTTCTTCCGTTATCCAAGCTGAAATAAGAGGAGAAGTTTCAGTGATATCTTTGCCAGAGCCATACTGTAGATTGGAAGTGGGGCTTGTACATCCCCGAAGTGAACATCTATCGGCCGCATTACGTGGCTTGCTGGAGATGATGACAACCAGGCCAGAAACAAAGAAGGGAAATGAGATTTAATTTAGCAAACTAAATTGAACTGAGCACTGTTATTAATAGAGAGTTGCGAAACTCAATTCCTATGAATAGCAAAGTGAGGTTTGATGATAAGCATGTGGTTCATACCAAAACTGATCTGTGCAGCAATCATTGCTTTACCGGGTTCTCTTCCTGTTCCGAATCAAGAACGAATTGTATTGGCCGAGATCCAAGAAAATCAACAAGACATTACATTAAGCGCAACAACCAAACCTGTTCAAGGGATGTACTCCGGAATTACAGTCATATGGAACAACCAAACGAAATTATTTCCATGGGAAAACATCAGCGAACCAGCTTATTACCCGGAAGTGGTTACCGCCAATATAGATGGCAAAGGTCAGGACGAAGTGATCATTATACTTACGACTGGAAAAGGTACTGGGGCGCGGGGCTCATCCATTCATGTGCTACAAGAAGATTGGACCGAAATCCACGTCGGGGATCCGATAGCGAAAGCTCAGAATTCGTTGTCTTCGATCTACAAGGAACACCAGGCAACGGTTGAATACACGATGAACATTGCAGGTAAAGAGTATGTCTATTCTTATCCTGCTGAAGATGCGGGAATGTGGTTTGACGAGGCGAGTATTGGTCGTATTCTGAGGTGCCGGGTTTCGGACAACAAGCTGATTGCCGAAATCCCGGTGCAAGTTTCTCCCGGCACGTATACAGGTACGATTGAAGTTGAATTCAGGGCGTACAATGGTGATTTGATACCCTCAGAAGTCAGTTACATAGAGGACCTCTAGTCAGTAACTATGCTCATATCCAGATCATTTGGAAGACTCTATCTCACTTATGGAGGAGGATGTTTCGTGGAATCTAAGGCTCTTGAACCGATTCGAACTCTTTTGGATCAGGCGTATCAGACCGTAATGGGCAGAAGCTGTACTCCGGAAACGGAGCAGGCAATAGCTGATTTTGAGAAAAAGTACAACGTTCATCTTCCCGAAGCATACAGGGATCTTTTGCTATATTATGGCGCCTGTAACTTCGGTGATCCTGCTCTTTATTCCACTAAAGAATTGGACTGGGCATACCCTGCATTTGTAGAGGCGTACCGTGAATATAAGAAAGAATATGACCTGTCTGAAGAGCTGAACCCGTTCCCGATTGGCGGCTTTGGAGAAGGGAGCATTGCTGTTCTTGAACAGAACACGGGTAAGGTACTAATGCTCATCCACGATTATGCAGGAGATTATCCATTTCAAGAGGTGGCTCCTCACTTTAACGGACTAATGGAGATGCTGGCTGAGTCTGCGATCTGGGTTCAGGAACAGATGAAATAGTTATTTGACAGACTGCTCTTGAATGTATTTACGATAGAGGGCAGGCGTAATTTCTTCGAATTTTTTGAAAATTTTAATAAAATACCCCGATTCGTTAAAGCCCAGCTCATCACTAATCTGTGAGATCGGCATGTCGGTCACCTCCAGCAACTGCTTGGCCCACTTGATTTTGAGCTTGGCCAGATAGGTTGTGAAATTCTCACCCGTTTCCTTGGCAAACAGTCTGCTGAAATAGCTTGGGCTAAGGTGGCATAGATCTGCCATGTGTTTCAAAGTAACCTGTTCACTCTTGTGACTGTGAATATATTCAAAAGCAGGCTGTAACGCCGGGCTGGTGCATGCATTATCGCTTGGGCTGTTTTTGAGATACGCATCCGCAATCGCATTGGTCATTTCCTTTTTGATGGATTCAATATTACGAATGGAATAGCCAGGAAGAATCGTGGACAGATTAACGGATTCCGGAGACCCGGAAGCCTTCTCGAACATCTCCACCAGCAAATTTTTATTGAGAGCTTCCTCTACGATATAGTTGCAGAGCAGGGACAGCATATTGGAAATTTTGACGATCTCTTCATACGTCATTACGGGCAGTTGGTCATAATCGTCCTGGAGTTCCTGCAGCTTCGCTTCATGCATAGGCACGTTTTTGGAAGAGACGATCTGTTCCAGATCAGTGCCTTTATCGGGATCTGCAAGTTTAACTTGCCCTGCCAGTACGGCCCCAATGTATTTCCCATCAATCGTGATGGGAATGGCGATATCAATAATATTAAAATGACACAAGTAAACATAGGGTTCATTCAACCGAACCGCTTCCAGGCCGCCGCGAGAATCACATTTTTGGCAGTAGGGAAGCAGTTCGGGGTCTTTGCGTACATTTTGGCAGAACGCTTGGCAGCTGCTGTGGCTGGTCACCGGAATGCCTTTGTAGTCGACGGTCAGGATGGCCAGTTTGGTTACATTAGCCAGTGAATCCTGTAGACGCTTCCATTTATTCAGATCGAGAATTTTATTAATATGCAAATATTCTTTAATCATGGGGTGAACCTCCATACAAACCGGATTGCCGGCTCTGAGCCGTGAAAAGTTAGCAAGTTGTACATATTAGAATGAGATGCGAACGGGTAATGTAAGAGGATGTCAACATTCAACATTCAACGATCCAATGACAATAAGATACCATGATTTCAGCAAAAAGCAAAAAATTACGATTGCAAATTATAATAATTTGTTATCAAAGTCCAATGTATCACTCGCATCCATGAGATATATTTAGGTTAATTGTGAATCATTAAAATTTGATGCATTAACTCTAACTTTCATACAAACTATCCTTTAGGAGGCATTTACCCTTATGAGAAAAGCATTTATCAGTCCAACGAAATACGTGCAAGGCGAAGATGAATTGTTGAACCTTGGTTACTTTGTGAAATCCTTCGGAGATTCCGCCTTGTTGATTGCACATCCGGATGATGTACAACGCGTGAAGACGAAGCTGGATGCAACAGCAGAGAAGTTCAATATTACCTTTGTTGAAAGCGGTTTTAGAGGGGAATGTTCCCGTGAGGAGGTGGCGCGTCTACAAGAGATCGCGAAGGAAAAAGGATGCACCTGCACCATCGGTCTCGGAGGCGGCAAAGCCATTGATGCAGCCAAATGCGTAGCGGAAGGCGAAGCACTGATCATCTGCCCAACGATTGCTGCAACAGATGCACCAACAAGTCACTCTGCGGTATTGTACACACCGGATGGTTCTTTTGACGACTACGCTTATTTCAAACAAAGCCCAAGTGTCGTTCTTGTGGATACAACCGTAATTGCCAACGCTCCAACACGTTTTCTCGTATCCGGTATGGGAGATGCGCTCTCTACCTACTTCGAAGCAAGAGCAACAGCAAAATCGTATTCCCGTGTAAACGCAAGTCTGCCTATGGGTTCCCGCGAAGGATATACTCCATCGGCTGTAGGTACGAATGCAGCACTAGCACTGGCAAAATTATGTTATGAAATGCTGCTGACGGACGGGGCGAAAGCAAAAGTAGCCAGCGACAGCAACGTCGTAACTCAAGCGCTGGAAAATATCGTTGAGACGAACATTCTGTTGTCCGGTCTTGGATTTGAAAGTGGCGGTCTGGCTGCAGCACATGCCATTCACAACGGATTGACGGTTCTGGAGGGTACACATCACTTCTTCCACGGTGAAAAAGTATCATTCGGTACGATTGCCCAGCTCGTCCTTGAAAATGCACCAACCGAAGAGCTGCATGAAGTCATGGACTTCTGTCTCGCCGTGGGACTGCCTGTAAGCTTGGCGGATATCGGTGTAGATACGATTAGTCAAGAAGAGTTGTTGAAAGTTGCAGAGATCGCTTGTATTCCGGAAGAATCCATTCACGCCATGCCATTTCCGATCACTGTTCCTGAAGTGGCTGCTGCCATTGCAGCGGCTGACCGTATGGGACGGGAATACAAAGCTCGCCGGGAGGCAAAGTAATGAAGAAAATTATCAATCAAGCTGAAAATGTCGTGATGGAAATGTGCAACGGGATTGCGCTGGCGCACCCGGAGCTGGAATTTTTGAAAAAGTATAAAGTCATCAAACGTAGAGAGATTAATGCAGACAAAGTCAGCCTCATCAGCGGCGGCGGCAGTGGCCATGAACCGGCTCATGCTGGTTATGTGGGGAAAGGCATGCTGGATGCTGCGGTATGTGGAGATGTATTTGCATCTCCTTCCCAGATTCAGGTGTACCAGGCAATTAAGGCAACGGCCAGCAATAAGGGGACACTCTTGATCATCAAGAACTATAGCGGTGACATGATGAATTTCAAGAATGCTGCCCATCTGGCGGAGGAAGACGGTATCGACGTACAGTATGTGCGTGTTGAGGACGACATTGCTGTACAGGACAGTCTGTACACCGTAGGACGCCGCGGCGTAGCCGGAACGGTTCTGGTGCATAAAATTGCCGGAGCTGCAGCTGAAGAAGGGCGCAGTCTGGCAGAGGTGAAGTTGGTGGCCGAGAAGGCAGCCCAGAACGTACACAGCATTGGTTTTGGATTTACGTCCTGCACCGTGCCTGCCAAAGGGACCCCAACGTTCGAAATTGCGGACGATGAGATGGAGTTCGGCGTAGGCATCCATGGTGAACCAGGTATTCGTCGCGAGAAGATTGTTTCTGCTGATGAGCTGGCGGGCCGCATGGTTGAAGCACTGCTGGCAGACATGAAGCTGGATGGCGACACATCCGCAGAGATTGCTGTTCTTGTGAACGGTTTTGGCGCAACTCCACTGCAGGAATTGTACCTGCTTAACAACTCCGTTCAGCGCGAGCTGGCAAGCCATTCGGGTCTTCATGTCGCTACCACTTTTGTTGGCAATTACATGACCAGCATCGATATGGCTGGCGCATCACTGACACTCCTGAAGCTGGATGATGAGCTCAAGTCGTTGTTATATAAGGAAAGTGATACACCTGCATTCAAGGTTTCCGGTCCTCCGGCTTCACAAGCAGCATACTCCGAAGCACTTGAAGCGGTTGTAGGTGAAGAAGCTCCGGTTTCCTACGAAGTGGAGACACCTGCATCCGCAGCAGTGATTAACAACAACCAATTCTCCCTGGACAATATCGTGTACCTGATCGATAAGATGGGTGAGATCATCATCAAGAACGAGGTACCGTTCTGTGAACTGGATTCTCATGCAGGGGACGGCGACTTCGGGATGAGCGTGGCAAAGGGCTTCCGTCAGCTGAAACGCGAATGGAATCATATTATCAGCGAAGAGAAGAAGGATATCGGTTCGTTCTTGGATGCATGCTCACTCGTTATTATGGAGTATTGCGGCGGGGCATCCGGTCCAATCTGGGGTTCGGCATTCCGCGCAGCGGGCAAAGCTGTAGGAGATAAACAGCAGCTGACGGTATCCGAATTTGCCGAAATGATGCAAGCAGCCGTGCAAGGCATTCAATCCACGGGTGAGCGTTCCTTCGGACGCGGCGCAGTTGTGGGTGACAAGACGCTGATTGATGCACTCGTACCTTGTGCTGATTCCTGGACACAAAGTGCAAATGCAGGTGATGACTTCAAAACCGCATTTGCCAAAGGGGCGCAAGCGGCAGTCGAAGGTGCGAAGAAAACTGAAGACATCGTGGCTCGCATGGGCCGCGCAGGTACGGTTGGAGACCGCAGTCTGGGGTATCCGGATGCTGGTGCATACGCACTAGGAGTTATTTTCACAGAGCTCTCTGAGTCAATGAAATAAATAGGGAATGCCAGTGGTCGTTTGATCACTCCGATGGCAGGCCATACTTTTGGTAGCTGTTTAGTTAGCGTCTACGTTCCAGTGTAATCATGTTTCACAACCTTTCCAACGTTTTGTCCAATGGAGGTGAGGGAAGAAAGACCACTCTGTAGTTTGGTTACAGAGTGGTCTTTTTGGTTTAAGAAGCTATAGCAGCAGGGCAGAAATTTGGTGTCCTCATGCCAAATAGTGTAATCTGGAGAACAGATACTTAGGAATGTGTATGGATCAGCACTCAAATTGAACGAGAAGGGATCAGGATCAGTTAATGACACAAAAGTTATATTACGACTCCGCATACACGCGGGATTGGCATACACAAATTACGGGTAGAGCGGACAAGGAAGACGGTAAATATATCACACTTGCGGAGACGGCATTTTATCCGCATGGGGGTGGACAACCCTGTGACCTGGGCCGAATCGGAGGTATCGCTGTTCTTGATGTAAACATCGAAGATGGCGAGGTATGGCATAAAGTCGATCAGGCGCCTGAGCAGAAGGAGGTTCACTGCGAGATTGACTGGGAGCGCAGATTCGATCACATGCAGCATCACACAGGGCAGCATCTGTTGTCAGCGATCACGCTGAAGCTGGCTGATGCGATGACGCTCAGTTTCCATCTGGGAACCGAATATGCAACGATTGATGTAGCCGCAGAACTGGGAGCGGATCAATTGACAGCCATTGAGCAAGAAGTGAACCGCCAGATTTACCGCAATGCCCGCATTAGCAGCTCCTGGGTTACTGCGGAGGAAGCAGCGCGTCTGCCGCTCGTGAAGCAGCCTACTGTGACAGAGGACATCCGTATTGTCGAGATGGAGGGTGTGGAATACAATGCTTGTGGCGGCACGCATGTGGCGGCAACAGGCGAGATCGGCATTCTTAAGGTGCTGAAAACGGAGAAGGTTAAAGGTGGCACGCGCATCTATTTCAAATGTGGATTCCGAGCATTAAACGAATTCACGGCAGCACAGCAGGTGTTAAACGGCATTTCGGTGAAATTAAAAACCAGCAGGGAAGAGCTACTTGATCGTATCGATAAAATGGAAACAGACCAGAAACAGCTTCTATCCGAGCTGAGTACGGTCAAATCGACCAATGATACGTATTATGCACAGGAACTCCTATCTGCACGGGAAGGTTTGGTTATTGCCCAGGTATTCGAGGACAAATCCCTCAAGGACATGCAGAGCTTGGCGACCAAGCTGACGGAAGATCATGAGGGCATCGTGCTCTTTGCCAGCATCTCGGAGGCCAAGGTCGTTCTGGCCCAGAACGGGCAGCCGCCGGAGTGGTCTTGCGGTCCATTCTTCAAGGGCAATCTCGGAGCCTACCAGGGCAAGGGCGGGGGCAGTGACAGAATGGCTCAGGCAGGCTTTGCCAGCAGTGAAGATGCCTTAGCCTTTTATGAATTTACCAAGGACCAGCTGGGACATCACTAAGATGAATTGTGGCTTCGGGACGAAGCGATATCTGTAAGGAGCGGCACGCCACAAATTGTGGCGTGCTTTTTCACATGAGGCGAAGATCCGTCTGAGAAGAGCCAGTACATCCCATGATTTTCCTATGATATACTCGGGGGTATATCGATCAGACGGCAAGGAGGTACAAAGGAATGACAGAACGCATTCCGTGTATCCGTGAAGGATGCACCAATACGATTTTACCGGCAACCGCGGCCAAGACAGGTGGGTACTGTATGCCCTGCAAGCAGGAGATGGAGCGGGAGGAACGCCGGAAATACATTGAAGCGAATCGACGGGACGTGAATTTGTATGAAGGAGTGCATGACCCGGTGGAGATTCTGAAAATCATGCATACACCTCATGTACGCGATCCATTAATTCACTATGTGCCTTATGAACGTTCCCAAGAGCAAGTCTACCTGTCACTGTCTGCGGAGCAGCAGGAAGCGACGGCAGACTATGCGATGGAGTTGATTCGTACCGATGATACGGATACCGGCAAAGACATTCTGCTGTATCTGGTCTGTTACCATGATATCTCGCTCGCTGCACAGATTCCCGAGTTGTTGGAGCAGGAGATCTACTATCCTGCGATTCTATATAAAAGTGCTTCAGCGAACGTGCGGGATCAGCTCTTGAAGCAGGTGCACAACGATGACGAGAATCGAAACCATATCCTGATTATGTTAGCCTATATCGGCGATGAGGTAGTTGTTGAGCAGTTCTGGCAATGGAAGCAGTCTCCGCCGGCCTGGGCAGATCAATTATATGTAAAACCAGAGCAATACACCTTCCAAGCCGGGTGGGAACTCACCAAGGACGGGAAGCGGAGAGAATTGTTTATCAGCCCAAGTTATTCATTATATAAAGGTGATGCAAAGGTTGGAACAATTGCGCCTTCAAGCGGCGTACCCATTCAAATGCTTCAAACAAGTTCCAGCAGTTGTCCATGGTGTGGAACCGCTTTAACCAACTTGGTTGCTCTGGATGTGAGGCATCCGGCCTTGCAGAATGTTTCCTGGCAAGCCGAAAAGCTGCAGATTCGAACTTGCATCAACTGCAGCTGCTACGGTGTGGTCTATATGGAGACAAGCTCAGCAGGGGAGCCCTTCTGGAGTTCTCACAATGTCATGCCAGTAGGAATGGATGACATTGATCCCGAAAATTCGCTCGAACCTGACCCGGATGCTGGTGATTCATTCTACATTGCGACAGAGCCCCGTCAGGCCTTCCATGGCAGTGAGTGGGCCATGGAACCTTCACTATCCCAGATTGGCGGTCATCCCGGATGGGTTCAGGATGCAGCGTATCCGGTCTGTCCCTGCTGCTCCACAACTATGAAGGCGGTTGGGCAGGTAGACTGGGCACAGATCGAGGAGTATGGCGAGGGTATGTATTATATGTTTCTATGTGAGCCGTGTCAGATGACTGCGGTGACGTATCAGCAATCTTAACTAGATTGGTTTGAAGGTATATTTTGACAAACTAAAAAATGCTCATGCCTACTGTCAGGTAAGGCCGTCTGTGGGAAATAGAGTAGAGGTGGTTTAAACGGGAGCTTTTGTCTTACTCTTGAAAGACTATGAGGATGAATCAGTTGTGATTTATCGATTCGGCCCAAAAGAAGAGATAATGGGAAAGATTGAATTAAACAAAGGAACTAGAATGTTTTCCGAATTAGAATCAATTAACAACACAGATCATTCAAATCAATTTTACTTTGAAAGAGCGGCTCAAAGAATGGCCAGATGTCTAGTTAAGGAGGGCGGTGTATTTCCTGAGAAAATGACATTTGAATCCTGAGGAGTCGAACTCTGATTGGCTTCTCGCCTCTCAAGGTTTTTCTACAGTGGTGCTACCCAGTGCCTGATGAAACCATTATTGAACAAATAACACATATTACTCATGGTATTACCCGTATAATGATTTCGTCATTTCGGTTGTATTTACGTTAAGGCTTTAATCTTATATCCTAAATAAATAATGCTATTCCGTTACATAGAACAGGTCCATTATGGTCAGATACTACCATGATTGACCTGTTTTTTTGTTATCTTCGTTTTCTTGCGTTTTTCAAATTAAAGAAAGAATCAAGCTGACGCTCACGTGTAGGAATTAGATCTCGCCCGCTAAATAAATCTGATCAATTACAGCCCTCAATTGTACATCCTTCTACAATTCTGCAGATGCCTGTGTCACCAGACCAGCGAGCCATTCGTAATCCGGTGTATCCTTTTCCTTGATCTTGATCGTTTTGCGTTCCGCTGGTCCTTCAAATACTCCATCGGGTAGATCAAGAGCAGCCGAATTAAAAATGGTGAAGGACACCGCCTGTTTGGAAGGGGAGATGACGGCGGCATATTTGCCGTTCTTCAGGAAGTGAGGCTTCTTGTATTGTATGCGCTCCTGCGCGTCCGGAATGGAATCGTGCACGAGCTGGCGTAATTGTCCTGCTACGGCGATTTGCCAGGGGGTTGAGATCTGTTCGATAAACTCCGTGACTTCTGTATTCAAGGCCATTATTGTTCATCCTCCATTTGTATTGGATTAAGTGCTTCCCACTCCGGCTTCAGAATGCCCATCATCAGGCGGTCATAACGCCGTCCATCACGGTAAACTGCTTCGCGCGCTCGTCCTTCCAACTGAAAACCGGCCTTCTCATAGGCACGAATCCCTTTTGCGTTATACGAAATGACGTCCAGCCCCACACGATCGAGGTTCATCTCATGGAAGGCATATCGCAAAATCAGATTCAACGCTTCTGTTCCATACCCTTTGTTGCGATGTTCGGCAAGTCCAATGCCGATGGCGAGCTGTCCGCAGCGGTTGTTCCATTCAATGCTGTGAATGACAACAAAACCGATTAGTGTATCTTCCTCATGTGTTCGAAGCCTGAAGTACACTTCTTTGTTTTTCGTTTCCCCCTCATCTTCCAGTTGTTTCTCCGAATAGGGAATGGCAATATCGGTATCCACATTACGAAGATACTCCGGATCTTCATTCCATTGCAGCATTGTCTGCACGTCTTCCTCACGTGGAGGTGTCATTTTCAATCGTTTGCTATAAAACAGGTTGTCCGTTGTCAGTGTCATGTTGGTCTCCTTTGAAGATAAATGAAGCTCGCTTCACCTCAGTACGAAAATGAACTGTATGGTTGGCTCAATATCTTCGCCCCTTTGGAAAATCAGATAGCCCCATCATACTGGAAATTTTAGGGGATCACAATACACTTTTCAGTGGGTTTTCTTAATCTCTTGTCAGTAAACCTGCCACGGTAGTAAGATGAAATCATAAAGTTTAAAAACAGCGATGGAATACACCAAAATTGTTGGCAGGAGTGGTTGTTATGGAGATCAGAGTGGATGATTTGAGTGGGGATCAGGTTAAGGGGTTAATCGCAGAACATTTGCTTGGTATGGCCGAAGATTCGCCGCCGGAAAGCATTCATGCATTGGATCTGGATGGGTTGAAGAAACCTGAGATTACATTCTGGTGCGCATGGGAAGGTGAAGAATTGCTGGGATGTGGGGCCATGAAGGAATTGAGCGCTGAGCATGCCGAACTGAAATCGATGCGTACAGCCAAGGCCCATCTTCGAAAAGGCGTAGCGAGACAAATCCTGACTCACATCATTGAGGTTGCCAGAAGTCGGGGATACAAACGCATTAGCCTGGAGACCGGATCGATGGATTCGTTTATCCCGGCACGCCGGATGTATGAAGACTTTGGATTCGAATACTGCGAGCCTTTTGCAGATTATATATTGGACCCGAATAGTGCATTTATGACGAAGGAGTTATCACCGCTCGAATAGTCCTCCTCGTTGTTTCAATTTCATTTACAAAAGGGTAATCAACCAGGATTCTGCCTTCGCAGGGTTCTGGTTTTTTGGCGTGGCCGTATGAATTGAATGAATTTGCCATAACGAATCTCTGTGCTGAGGCATGAACAATAGGGTATACTGGAAATTATGTTATAAAAGCTTGAGAGAAGATTACAGACGTTGTTGACATCAGGAGGACTTGAATTGGCTCAGACAGAAGGAACATTACAGAAAAAGCTTAAACCAAGACACATCAGCTTCATGGCCATGGGCGGTGTCATTGGAACCGGAATTTTTAAAGGCAGTGCCGAAACGATTGGACTCGCAGGTCCGGGTGTTATTTTAACGTACATTTTTGCTGGACTATTACTGCTGGTTGTAATGGCAGCGATGGCGGAGATGGCTACCGTCTATAAAAACAAAAACATGAAAGACTTCGTGCAAGAAGCCTTTGGCAGCAGGGTATCCTTTGTAATGGGGTGGATGTACTGCTTCCTATGGTTATCCGTGTGTGTCATTGAGGTAATTGCTGCGGGGAGCTTCTTGCAATATTGGTTTACGGAAGTGCCGTTATGGATGCTGAGTCTGGCGTGCGCGGTATTTATTATACTCGTCAATCTGCTGAGTGTTGGGGTGTTCGGGGAGTTTGAATTTTGGCTGGCAGGCATCAAGATAGCCATGATCATTATTTTTATCATCCTGGGTGCCGCATTGATCTTTGGCATTATTCCAAGTGATAACACACCTTATCTGCAAAATTACACACATGCCGGAGGTTTCCTCCCGAATGGTTGGTCATCGATCTTCTCCGCGCTGCTTGTCGTCATGTTCTCGTATGGAGGCTCAGAACTCATTGGTCTGACACTGACGGAGACGGAAAATGCGGACAAGGTCATGCCGAAAATTGTGGGCAATTTCATGCTCCGAATTATTTTGTTCTTCACGCTGCCGATTCTCATCATCTGTGGTCTGATTCCATGGAATGAGATCGGGCCGGAAAGCAGCCCGTTTGTACAAGTGCTGGCTTCCACAGGTTTACCTGGTGCAGCGCATATTATGAACTTTATTCTGGTGACTGCCGTTCTATCTGCTGCCAATTCCGGCATCTACGGCGCATCCCGGATGCTTCATTCCATGGCGGTGGGTGGTGAGGCTCCAAAAGCACTGTCCAAAACCAATCGGAGCGGCAGTCCGGTGAATACGCTCTTGGTCTGTTCCGTCATTTTGCTCGGAGGCTCGATGCTTGGACTGTTCGCTCAGGATCAATTGTTCCGCGTATTGCTCGCAGTGCCTGGGTTTGTCGTGATGCTTGTATGGATCTGCATTGCCACTTCCCAGTTAAAATTACGGAAGAGATACCCGGTCACACCGACATTCAAAGTCTGGGGATTCCCTTACGTAACCGGACTGGCCGTACTGGCGCTTGGTGTAATTGCGGTGATGTTCATATTCGATGAGGGCAATCGATTCAGTATCAGTATCTGCCTCGGTGTCCTTGCCGTATTGATTATCTGGTCCCTGATCCGGTTCAGGAAGTCGAATGGACAGGAAGTTTAAGGTTAGCAAAAGTATGATTGAAGAGTAGAGGTATGGATCGCTAAATGGACCAACATCTCGGCATTTATGCCGGGATGTTTTTTTTATGTGCAAAGGAATGGACTCAGAGTATAAGGGAAGATATGATATGTTACATTTGGGAGATATTGGGGGTAATACGAACTATGTAAATAAACCAGCAGTCGCTACGAAATAATTTTGTTCCATTTTATAATAGAAGGCCAAGTGTATATATTTGAATCAATTCAATATTTCGTGCCTGCCGTATTCTTATAACAACGTAATACATATTTCGAACGAGGTATCATATGACAACGATAAAGGTAACACCTGAACAATTATCATCTGTTTCTAAACAATTTGCAGTCGCACAGAGCCAGGTTTTTCAGATGAATAGTATCCTGAAACAACATTTATTCGAGATCGAAAGACAGTGGGATGGAAGCACAAAGGAAAAGTTTTACGTTGATTTTGTGGTTGCCCAAAAGATAATGGATAACTTTGTTTCATTATCTCAGTCGATTTCGAAAGAACTCGAAGGACATGCAGAAAAATTCAGACTTGCAGATCAGCAAGCAGTGCAATCTTATGATTCGAGGTGTGCACCCCCACCGCCGGATGAATGTAGGGCTCCGGCGACGGACAACCGTAATGCATTCCAAAAATCAGCTGACAGCTTGGCTGAGTTGGGTCGTGCATTTATGCAATCTGCGGACGATCGATATCAAAAACGTTATGATAGTGTAGGGGGATTCCTGGATTACTGGACGTTTGGTATCCCGAGTGGACTGGTTCAGGGATATGTAGACCGGGCGGATAAAGCATTTAACTCCCCCAATGATACAGCAAACTGGCTTACATTCGGTATTCACGGCACGATTAGGGAGGCTACTATGCCAACCAATGCCTGGTCCAGCGAACACTGGGCGAATATGATTGGTATGGGAGGGCTGATGGTTGGTACCGGATATGCCTCTTCTATGATCAAACCGCATAATCTACTGACATCTTCAGGAGGGGGCGCGAAAATAAATTCGTTCACACGTCCATCGGGTACAGGACAAATGACGGGTGGATTTAATGGCTTTCAGGATCCCCGCATTCGAGTATTGGACAATATTGCCGAGAGTAAAAAGGCGAGAGAATCATCTGGATTCTCCGAGTTTCTGGAGAAGGAAAAGGAAATAGGAAAAGGGGATCATCGTCAGATATCTTCAGACGGTTTGAGGAACGAACTAGAATTAACAGATGCCCAGAAAACCGAACTGGTTAATTACTCTAAAAGATTAGGTTTCCCAGAAGAGAATATAGTGTTTCGAGAACATTGGAATACCGGAATGATGTATGACAGACTGTATATCAATACAGACGTTCTACCTGCAGAGTCCCATGGAATTGGCACATTGAGTGCCAACGCACGTGTTTCGGGTAGAGCTACTGTAGCTCATGAAATTATTGGACATTATGAAGCGTTTAAAAGCGGAAGAGCCTTTGAACTATATAATCTTGATGATAATACGTATACACGGAATTTTGCTTTAGACGAAGCTCAAGCCAGCATAAGAGCAGCGAGATTTGCTCCCGAGTTAAATTCTGTAGAGAGAATAACACTATTAAGAGATGCAATTACGAGATTAAAAAATGCAAATCTCCGTGTACGAGATGTCAAGAATGAACTTTATATTCAACATAGATAGAAAGGAGATTAGTATGTATAAATTGATGAATGTTGGAGATGTTTTTGAATCATTGGAATATGGCACTATTTTAGTGGGGATCAATCCTGAACTTGATGATCTCAGCCATGATCAAATAAAAAATCGCATCGATAATCGTATTGTTATTAGAACACCTGATAAAAAAGAATTTTCAATAGAAGTGGTTTCAATACAAATCTCAAGTTCATTAATGAATAAGAAAAGCATTGGTATCTGTGTTGGTAGATCAATCAACCAATCTGAAATTCCCCTTAACTCAGAAGTGTATACAGACAAGTCTTAATGAATTTAATGTCATGATTAGATGATGGTTGCCTTACACAAAGAAAGATGAAAATAATGAATAAAGGAGGTTTAGTCTGACTAGTTCGATTGAGGATATTTTAATTATGGCTTGCAAGGGTAAGTATGAAACTTTAGGACTTTAAAAACTTACCTGATGTAATGTAGAAGGAAACATTAAATAAGTACTTTAATGCTTACTTGGATTTAATTGAAAACACTGATGATTTGGACAGCATAGATGTTTTAGAAACGTTATCAGAATTAGCTGATAGAAAGGTCTATACTCACGAATTGTTAGAATCTAATCTAAGACCAAGAGTCGATCAAATGGTTCTCAGACTATGGGATGTTTCATCTGCGGAACTGGTCGATAATTATGCTTATGTGGTTATAAACCTAAATTTGCAAAAAAGTTATGAGTTGATGAAGTCAGCTTTAAATATGGATTTGGACAAGCTGAATATACACATTATCTAGACGATATGAATAAGGGATTTCCGGGTATGAGTTATCATTTTCAAACAATAAATCGTGTTAAAATGGAAATGAATGCATATTATGAGAGAAATCAAAATAGCCGAAGAGTTGGGTCGGAATGACATTGCCAATACTCTATTTGAGAATTATTTAAGAGAAAGAAAAACGTTAACTAGTCACTTAAAATAAACTAGATGGGTGATCATAAATGAATTTAATTAATAAAATCGAAGAAGGAAAATGTTCAGTTGAAGAGTTACAACAATTACTAAATGAGCAGAATCCAATCGTTCTGTATCATGTAATGACTTATATAGGCAAAGAAAAATTAGACACTAATAGCATGCAGAGAAAGTTGGAGGAGCTATCGTCTAGAAGGGGATCCTCAGATAAGTTACTAGGTTATTATAAAGTGGGAGACCTTGCAATAGCTACTCTGATAAAATTAGGAAAAGCGCCTTCTGAGCTATCTAGTTATCAATCGCTCAGTGAATTTGATCAAAAAATGATTATAAATTTGCTCGAAGAGTTAGAATGGTAGATCAGTTTTCTCTAGAGAATTTGATGCCTATTGAATCAACTTAACATTTTAACCCCTGAATTATTTAACGAAGAAATTTTGTCAGATCCAACGGGAGTTGGTCATCGAGCTGCACTGGACCAAACATCTCGGCTTTAATGCCGGGATTTTTTTTATGTGCAAAGGAATGAGCTCAGAGAGTCGAGATTAGGCGGCAACGTGGGCTTGCTCTTTCATGTGCTTTTCTATGTTGAAAAGGGAGGCGGAGATCCTTGGCCAGCAAGAAGCATTTAGAGATCATTGAAACCAGATATGAAAATAGAAGTATATAATTAGAAGAATTAAATATTTTAGTTAACGATTAGGAGAAGGGAGAGACGGATGTAATAACATTTTTTAATAAAGTTTGGTTACGAAGGATTAGCAGGGGGAGAGTTTAAGCAGAAGTGTAATTCTAAATGTGTGAGTTGCTACGTGATGATGAAGTTTGTGTTGAATACAACCATAGAGGGAGGACGAGTATGCCATTCATTGGGGGAATGATTTTAGTCTTTATCTTAGCTTTTATTCTATGGTCATTAATGTTCCCGCTATTCAATATGGTAGGTAGAAGAGTGTTGAAAAGATACAACAAATTCAAACAAGAGGAGAATGTAAATGAAGAATCTAAAGACGTTTAAGGTAGGAGCCATTTCAGTAGCTTTAGTGATTATTGTGGGGGTAGTATTGGTAAGCTTTTTTGTGACACGAATTCCTAACGGTTATGTTGGCGTTGTCTATTCACCAAATGGGGGCGTAAAAGATAATACGCTGAGTCAGGGATGGAAGTTGGTTGGTGCTTTTGATAAGGTAACCAAATATCCAATTAGAATTCAAACCGTTGAATACAAAGATATACAGATTGCTACGTCTGACGGAAAAAACATCACAATCGATTTTGCTTACAACTATCAAGTAGAACCAAGCCAAGTGTCTTCGATCTTCAATACCTTTGGACCCATTAGCATTCAAGAAATTGAAGATACATATCTGAAAACACGTTTTCGTGATGCTGCCCGGAAAGGTATTTCTAAATTTACTGTAATTGATGTATATGGCGAAAAATCATCTGAGGCTGGCGTAGACGTTCAACAACGTTTCGCAGACGATGTCAAAGAGCTAGGATTCATTGTATCCAATGTGACCGTTGGTGTTCCTCAACCAGATGCGAAAACCCAAGAAGCCATAGATAAACGGGTTGAGGCATCTCAAGAGCTGGAACGTAAAACGACTGAGCTTGAAATTGCGAAGAAAGAGGCAGAACGGAAACGTGTGGAAGCACAAGGTAACGCAGACAAACTATTGATCGAAGCAGAAGGTCAAGCCAAAGCAAATAAAGAGCTTCAACAATCACTTACAAGCCAACTTGTTCAATACGAAACGATTAAGAAGTGGGATGGTGTGCTGCCATATGTCAGTGGATCCAATACACCAATGATTCAGTTACCAACTGCAGCTGCAAAGACAGAAGAGGTAAAATAAATGAAGGGGAGTTTTTCTTCCCTACTGAGGTACAGATATGCAGGATCGGAAGAGGCTGCAGCATCGGTGGATATCATTTTTCAGATTTCATCCGGGGTTTCGGATCACTCCGATGACATCTACCGCCTGATGCTGGAGCAGCAAACCAATGAGATGAGCGAAGCCGTGAGAAAAGTAAAAGTGTAGGCATCACATAAGAGAAGGTACCCATGCTGCTGGAGGAGTTGAAGTGGATCATCCCCAGTGTGTGGTGTACCTTTTTGTTTGGTTTGGCCCTGAGTAATGATGCGAATTCTTATTAAAATTAAAAGAACTTAACTTTTCAAATAATCCAGCTCGATCGCCTGTCTGAACTTTTGGGCAAATCGTTCTGCGGCTACGGCAACCTCCTTGGACTCGGTCTGTACGAAGCCGATTTGCATCTTGGGCTGGTCGATGGAGGCAATCTCGATCATCTTCACAAGACCTTCTTTCCATAATGTATTCTGGTAGAAAGAGAAGTCGTGACCGATGCTGGCTGCTATGTTGTTTCTAAGCACCGTGTTGATCGCTTCCGAATTGTTGGTCTTGAAGAGGATGGATAATGCCCCATAATCGTATGTGAAATCCTTAATGAAATCTTCAATGAAGCCATCGCGGTACAGCGCAAGGGAATGCTCCTTCAGTTGATCAGGCGTCACCCGATTCAGCTTGGCCAGATCAGACTGGTGATGGGTGCCTACAACCAGTTTACCGGAATACATTGGGCTGAAATGCAGTCCGTCGAATTCACGCAGCTGTTTCGTGTAGATGGCGATGAAGCCAAGGTGTGCCTTGTTGTTCCGGATATCTTCAATAATCTCCATGGAACCTTTCTCTTCAATGGAAATGTTCAGTAGAGGATGCTCCCGTTTCATATCGGCAGTGGTCTGGACAAGATAGTGCATGACACTGGGAAAAGTCGCTACATGCAGGTCGCCTGTCAGGCAGGATGCTTCCACATTCAGCGATTTCAATTCATCAACCCGCTGCAAAATGTCCAGTGCCTTGGCAATAAACTGTTTGCCCTCCGGTGTAGGGTGGGTCCCCTGACGGGAACGTTCGAACAGGATCAGGCCAAGCTCCTTTTCCAGACGATGGATAGACTGACTGATGGCCGATTGGGTAACGTGAAGGTGCTCCGAAGCGGCGGAGAACGATTGGGTTTTGGCAATTTCAACGACATATTCAAGCTGTTCCAGATTCATGGGCTCATCTCCGTTTTAACATTACTTCTACTAATATTAACATTAGTATCTATAAATATGAATAATAAGTGAACGGCGATATAATACATAGACAAGCTATTTATAAGCTCAATAAAAGGGGATGGATTTTCATGAAAGCAGCAGTATGGTACGGCCATAAAGATGTTCGAGTGGAAGAACGTGAAGTTCCGGTTGCTGGATCCGGACAAGTCAAAATTAAAGTGGAATATGCGGGGATCTGCGGCAGTGACTTGCATGCTTATCACCATGGTGTAGGGATTCAAGAAGGTGAAAATCATCCGCTCTCCGGTCAGAAGGCACCATTGACATTGGGACATGAGTTCGCCGGAACGGTCAGTGAATTGGGAAGTGATGTAAGCGGTATCAGCGTAGGAGACCGTGTTGTGGTGGAGCCATTGTATCATTGTGGCAAATGCGAATACTGTATCCAGGGACGCTATAATCAGTGTACTGAATTTGGTTTCGTAGGTTTGAATGGGGATGGTGGTTTTGCGGAGTATGTTGTTGTTGAGGCTTATATGGTACACCCATTGCCAGACAATGTTTCCTTTGAAGAAGGAGCACTTGTTGAGCCTACAGCGGTAGCCTTCCATGCCGTTCGCCACAGCAAGCTGAAAGTGGGACAGAAGGTAGCTGTGTATGGTGCAGGCCCAATTGGACTGCTGACCATTCTATCTGCAAAAGCGACAGGAGCTTCCACGATCTATGCAGTTGACGTGTTCGAGGAACGCCTGAACCTGGCAGCTAAACTGGGAGCAATTCCAGTGAACAGTGCCAAAGTGAATGCAACGGAAGTCATCCTGGAGCAATCTGGCGGAATTGATGTCGCCTATGAAGCAGCAGGTGTACAACCTACGATGGATAGTGCTGTAGCGGTAGTCAAAAAAGGCGGAGAAGTGGTTGTGATTGCAGCCATCCCTAACCCACTGCAGGTGAACTTCTTCGATCTTCTGGTGAAGGAAGCGAACCTGACGGCCACATTGGCATATCGTCATATTTTCCCTGAAGTCATCTCCCTCATTGCTGAAGGAGCACTCGATGTGAAACAGGTCATCACGAAGAAAATCAAACTGGATAACATCGTGGAAGAAGGACTGGAACTGCTGATGAGCGACAAGAGCCATGCGAAAATTTTGGTGGAGATCGGCGGTTAATAAGCAGTATTACATTGCTGCATCTTCCAATAGTAAAGGCCACTCGGATGAGTGGCCTTTTTTTCATCTTTATCACTTCAATTGAACTGAAGTTTATAGCTTGCGCTTAATAGCATGTGTTCTCATATGAATCATGAATCGTAACGATAACAGATGGCGTTTCCCCCACTGCTGCGTGTACTGAATTCTTCATCCTCCACAAAGCCAAAACGTTCATATAAACGGATGGCATTCGTCATCTGCCCGCCCGTGAACAGATACACCGTATTTTTGCCCATGTCCTTGGCGGATGCAACACACTGACGAAGGAGCTCCCGGGCAATACCGTGACCCCGCCACGCAGGATCCACGCCAAGCAGGCGAATGAACGGATAATCAATCGGGAGTTCAAAATTGGGATAGGCATTATGTGCAGTTTCGAACAATTGCACGGTCCCTACAATCTGGTCGTCCACTTTGGCGACCCACAATTGTGTGAGGTAGGGATTGTCCAGTGATTCCTCGATGTCTTTCACATAGGCTACCCAACGTTGTTGATCCTGAAAGGTATCCTTGTACTCTGCATAACTTGCAATGAGGATATCTACAATCCCTTTATGATCAGCTTCTGAAGCGGGTTGAATCGTGACTGCCGTTGTCGTCATTGCAATTTCTCCTTCTTAAATGGGGTGGATGAAATACAGTTATTCCACATCTTAACACAACTAAATTTATCGGAATAATCAAAATATTCTATAGAATACGCATGAATTTCTATGAGTCAGTCTATGCGACAATCTTATGATTTCGTACTAATCCATTGATTATAAACGATTGAGCTGAGTGGAATATAGGTTATTGCGATATTCTGTTGGCGTACTGCCTTCGTACTGCTTGAACATGCGCAGGAACAGTTTGTAATCCGAGAATCCGCATTGCCCGGCTATTTCCTTAACACTGGCATTGGTATTGAGCAGCAGCTGTTTGGCCCGGTTAATTCGCTCGGTAAGGATGTAGGTTTTCAGCCCAATGCCCTTCTCGCGTTTTACCATTTTGGAGATATAATCCTTGTTAAAATTAAAGTGCTCCGCAATCTTGCCTACTGTTATATCGGTATGGAGATGAATACCAACCCACTTGCAAATATGGTCAACAACCGCATTATGAGGGCGATAACCAGCCTCCGTATTGCGTTCCAATTCTTTTAACAGCAGGAAAAGTGCAGCATTTGCCTCTTCGGTGGAGAAGGAGGAGACATGCAGCAGCTGCTTGAACAGCTGATTGGCCGTAGAGGGTACCGGGATAGTCGCATGTGTAGGATAACGATCGAACCCTTCAGCCAAGGTGTCATAGTGAACCCAGTAAAAGCTGACAGGAGCATCGCTGACTTGATATCCGTAATGGGTATGGCCGGCTCTCAGAAACAGCAGATCATTGGCGCGAACCACGTAATGCCGCTCCTCCTCCGCAATGTACATTTCTCCCTCCAGCATCAAAATGATCTCATGCACAGGCATGATCCGTTTCATGTGTGTCCAATTGCCTTCCGTGATGAACTTGCCGCACAGGTAAAATTCGAGTGGCTTCTGCATAAGACGGATTTATCCACCTTTTCTTGGATTATGAGTCTGATGTAGTTGTATTTTATTTGATAATATGTGGATATTCAAGGGTTTGTATGAATTTGGGGTTATGAAGCAGTTGGTGGGTAGAACGGATTTTACCCTCTCGTATGATGCCGGAAAGATATCAGGAACTATAACATTCTGTACATAATGAGGAGGAGCATAGGTCATGATCGAAACGAAACGGGGATTTTTGGGTCCGGAGCACGTGCAGCTATTAAACGGGGTTTTCCAAACGTCTCAGGAGGTCGGGGAACGTTACCTGTTATCGCTGGATATTGATCGGTTTCTGGCTCCGTGTTATGAAGCACACGGGTTAACGGCGAGGAAGGAGCGGTATGCTGGCTGGGAAGCACGGACGATCAGTGGACATTCCCTGGGGCACTATCTGTCTGCTCTGGCAGTGACCTATCAGGCGACAGGGAATGAGACGCTCAAACAAACATTGGATTATGCCGTCACCGAGCTTGCAGGAATACAGAAGGCAACAGGCAGCGGATATATCGGCGGTTTGACCGAGGAAGCCTTCGACGCGGCATTTCGGGCCGAGCGCATCGGCAGTTTTGATATCAACGGATTCTGGGTTCCATGGTACAGCGTGCACAAAATTTATCGCGGCCTCATTGATGCTTACAAACTCACGGGCAACCAGCTCGCCCTGGATGTGGTTACCCGGTTCGCTGATTGGGCTGTGACAGGCATGAGTGGCATGACAGAGGAGCAGGTACAGACGATGCTCCAGTGTGAGCATGGCGGCATGAATGAAGTGTTCGCCCAGTTGTACGGCATAACGGGAAAATCCGTATATCTTGAGACCGCTAACCGGTTCACCCACCACATGATCCTTGAGCCCTTGGAGCAAGAACGGGATGACCTTCAGGGCAAACACGCGAATACCCAAATTCCGAAAGTGATCGGTGCAGCCGAGATTTACAATCAGGATCATTCGCATGAGAGCTACCGGACGGCGGCGGAGTTTTTCTGGGACACAACGATTCATCATCGCTCCTATGTGTTTGGCGCCACGAGCATCGCGGAGCATTATGAAGCGAAGGGCATGGAGAGTCTCGGCATCAAAACCGGGGAGAGCTGCTGTACCCACAACATGATGCATCTGACGAAACAGCTGTTTACCTGGAACCCGGACAGTGCCTACATGGACTATTATGAGAACGCTATCTATAACCACATTCTGGGTACGCAGGACCCCGATACAGGCAACAAAACGTACTTTGCTTCAACCCTCCAGGGTCATTACAAAATCTACGGGACACACGATACCGCATGGTGGTGCTGCACAGGCTCAGGCATGGAGAACCCGGGCAAATATGCGGAGGCCATCTACTTCGAAGATGAACAGGACCTGTATGTGAACCTGTATATCGCATCGGGGCTGAACTGGACGTCACAGGGACTATCCCTGAAGCTTGAAACCGACTTTCCTTATTCGGAAAAGGTAACCCTGACGATTACCGGAGGCCATGCCTCGGCCAATCTAAGACTACGCGTGCCCTCATGGCTGCAGGAGCCAATGACGGCAACCGTCAACGGGGATACGGCATATCCGTATACACGGATGGAAGCCGGCTATCTCTCCATCCAGCGCACTTGGTCTGCCGGGGATGTCGTGACCATCACCCTGCCAATGTCGCTGAGCCGATACACGTCCAGGGATGATACCCACAAAGTCGCCTTCCTGTATGGACCCATTGTGCTCGCGGGCGCACTGGGAAGCGAAGGGCTGCCGGAGGATACCATCGTGGATGAGACAGCTCTGAATCCGAAGACAGCACCCGTTCCTGTGATTTGGACGGAGCAGGAAGATGTGCGGGAATGGATCAAGGTGGTGGATAAGGGGACGTTAACCTTTGAGCTTAGCAAGGATGTGACGTCTACGGGTGAAGCCGTGAAGCTGGTTCCGTTCTACGATGTGCATCATGAGTTTTATACGGTCTATTGGCCGTTCAAC
The DNA here is from genome assembly GCF_039831995.1 of Paenibacillus pabuli. Classification (NCBI taxonomy): domain Bacteria; kingdom Bacillati; phylum Bacillota; class Bacilli; order Caryophanales; family Paenibacillaceae; genus Paenibacillus; species Paenibacillus pabuli. The sequence goes on along the minus strand of NZ_JBDOIO010000003.1, from coordinate 3,295,252 downwards.
GATGAAGGCGATGCACTGGAGAAGGAACTGAATGCGATTACGATCGACAGGGTGCAGCCAGACGGTCAGCAGGACGAGATCGGGCATCATCTGGATAGCAACTGCCGAGCAGAACATCACAATGGTTCATACACGGATAGCCGTAATAGGCTGCATATGTGGCGCGAAGCTTTTGGTGTCAGCGAAGCCTATTTCAGTTACCGGCTGGCCGTGGATGGTTCTGGTACCAATGTGTTGTGCGTCGGTTACTGGGGCGGGGATCATTCACCGTTTGAACGTGAAGGAACGAGGTATGACAGAGTATTCAACCTTGTGGTGGATGGAACCGTGGTCGGTGAGCAGCGAATCCATATGAACAAGATCGGTGAAGTGTTCTATGCGACCTATGATATTCCTCAGGCTGTTACCTCTGGTAAGGAGAGTGTGACAGTTACGTTCCAGGCCATTGGTGATCGTGGGTGCGCAGGGAAAGTCGTAGAGGTGCGGACAACCCGAAGCAAGCCAAACTTTGTGATCTCATAAACGGGCAGAGCATGGAAATCAGCTAACACAATGGTATAATGAGGACAAAGTCATACCCTTTCATCAGCTGTTCAGGCTGGAATAGAAGAATAAAATTTAAGTTACTCCGGTGCCCTGTGCCCGGAGTATTTTTGGTTGCTTTTTCGGCTCGTCCTATATAAAAAATGACACGTAACCTCTGGATTCCACGTATTACCTGTAAATCTTTCTTTTTCCGTTAACGGATATTTTCGTTTGTCTCCTCCGTCGTAAATCGGTTCAATAGTGAGCCGTCAAAAATCCGTCCACATGTCCCTGTATCGATGAAATGGGATAAGCTGGCGTCACGTATATTAGGAATATCCATATTCTTCGACCGAATCGGGGCTGCATCATGTACAATGAGTGATATACGCTAGTGGGAAATATCGACAATTGATCCGTCATATAGCGAGAAAGGAGGTCAGTGGATTACGATGACCAAATACATAAAATGGCTAGGCCTGATCTTCGGCGTTGTTGTCCTCAATATTTTGTTATTTTCACCAGGCTTCATCGGGCTTGGCTTCGGTGGTGGAGCCTTCTCCACTGCACTGTCCGTCACCATGCTGTTCGGAAGTGTGATGGTCCTATTTTACGGAAGTTACACCCTGCTGTTTAAACAGCCTGTAGTCTTGCCCGTCAAGCAGATCGAAACGCATGAAGATTATGTAGAAGCTCTATCCTTTTACAGACGCATTAAAGTGCTGGAAGAAGATATTACGCTGGGATTGTCCCAATTGAGCCGGATGAAGAAAAAGAAAGAGACGCTCCTGAACGTGCTGAACCAGCGGTTCGATCCGGGGGAGCTTAGTTATAAGAAATTTGCCTCCGTCACGCTTGAAGTGGAGAAGCTGCTGTATCTCAACATTCGAAGCGTGCTGAACAGACTCCATGTGTTCGATGAAGCCGAATATGCCGCCCTGATGAAATCCAAATCCTCCAAGATTCCGCCAAAATTATTCCAGGAAAAAACCAAAGTATATAACGACTATTTATCCTATGTGAAGGATTCGCTCCATACCAATGAAGAAATACTGCTCAAACTCGACCAGCTGCTGCTGGAGATTTCACGACTGGACAGTTTTGAAGCCGGGGATATCGAACAGATGCCCTGTATGCAAGACATTGATCAGTTAATCAAGCACACCAAATTATACAGACAGTGAGGGGTTGCGTTTATGGCGAAGAAAGGGAAGTTTTTTATCATATCGATTGTGACGCTGGTGCTCGTGTTCGGATTGGTCTATGCAGGGATCACATTGACATCGAACTTCGGCAAGTCCAGTACACAGGTGACGACAGAGAACGCAGGCAAAGAATTAGGCAAATTATATGCAGATATTGCACCAGCAACGGCTGAACCCGTGAAGGGACAGATCGATCTGGATCCGGTCGATGTGGCAGAGTCCCTGCCGGATATCTCCAAGTTCCCGATTACCGTTGAGAATACCACGAATGAGTATGTAGAGATATTCTCATCCATTGAGAAATCGGGCACTGGGGCGGACGGCTGGTTAACCGAGGTCAGTGAAGAATTCAACAAGGCGAATATAACGGTGGGCGGTCAGCCAGTATCGGTGAAAATCCGCAATATCGCTTCCGGTACGGCAGCCGATTATATCAAATCCGGCAAATATGTACCTGATGCATACACGCCTTCCAATGAACTGTGGGGCGAAATGGTAGCCGCAAGCGGGGTGAAGACGGAGAAGGTATCCGAAAGGCTCGTGGGCAACGTCCCCGGCATCGTAATCTCCAAAGCCAAATATGACTCCCTCGTCGACACGTACGGCTCCGTGAACGTCAAAACGGTGACCGAAGCGATTGCCAACAATGAACTGGCGATGGGATATACCGATCCATTTGCCAGCTCCACAGGACTTAACTTTCTGGTTACAGCGTTGAATACGTACGACAGCTCCAATCCGCTGGGCGAGAAAGCCATTGAAGGTTTCGAGAAATTTCAGGCCAATGTACCCTTTACCGCTTCCACAACCATTCAGATGCGTGAAGCCGCGAAGTCGGGCCGATTGGATGCCTTTGTTCTCGAATATCAAACCTATGTCAATACCGCCGATCTGAAAAGCGGATATGTCTTCACCCCGTTTGGCGTAAGACATGACAGCCCGCTGTATGCACTGGGACAGCTGCCGCAAAACAAGCAGGAGATCATCGAGAAGTTCTCTGAATTTGTTACCCAAGAGAAATACCAGCAGTCGGCAGAGGAATTCGGATTCAATGGTTTGCAGGATTACAAGTCCGAGCTGGCGACCGTTGATGGGGGTACACTGTTGTCCGCACAAAAAGTATGGAAAGAGAAAAAGAACGGCAGTAAACCCATTGCTGCCGTATTCGTAACCGACGTGTCCGGAAGCATGGACGGGGAACCGCTGAATCGGCTGAAGGAGTCCCTCCGCAAAGGGCAGAAATATCTGGGCACCGACAATAGCATTGGGCTTGTGTCTTATTCCAGCGGTGTAACCGTGAACCTGCCGATTGCGAAGTATGATACCAACCAGCAGTCCATGTTCGTCGGGTCTGTGGATAGTTTGCAAGCAGGCGGCGGTACGGCGACCTTTGATGGAATCGTGGTAGCCATGAAGTTGCTGGAGGACTATATGGCGGCTGAACCGAACGTGAAACCGCTGATTTTCGTCCTGAGTGATGGAGAGACCAATGAGGGACATACACTGAAGGATATACGCGAACTGGTCGAGACCTACCAAGTGCCGATCTATACGATCGGATACAACGCAGACATCAAGGCCTTGGAGAGCATCTCCAGCATTAACGAAGCGGCCAGCATCAATGCCGATACCGACGATGTCGTGTACAAGATCGGAAACCTGTTTAACGTGCAGATGTAAATAAGTAATTTATATAGTTAATGTATTTCAAATTCACACGAAAACGGAGAGTGCAGAACCAATCTGAAGAAGCATAGCGTTCGCCTTTATCCCCGGATTACTACCCTGAAAAAGGGAGATCAAGAAATCTGGGGATAACAGCGATCGGAAGATGGTACTGCATTCGTAGTGGCCGAGTGTAATCATCGTTAGTACATTTATAAAACGTGTAATTTAAGGGGGAGTTTGGATGTCGTTTTCGATGGAAATACCCAGCCAGAAGGAGATTCAGAAGGTCATAGAGGAAGAGGTGAAGCCCGTCCCGGCCGAGGTCGCGGAACTGCAGCAGGTGGCGAACGCCAACGTGGAGATGATCATGTCGCTGGATCTGGAATCACTGGATAAGCGCCAGGAGATTTTACAGTCCATTGAAGGCTTTGGCATGAACACGATGAGGTCCTCCTCGGAGAAAAACGCGCTGCTTCAAGTCTCAGTTGGACATCTGTCCAAGACGGGAGACGAGGGTGGTCAGGTCGCCAAAGGCTTAACCGAGCTGCACATGCAATTGAAGGATCTCGATCCCAGCGTGGTCGATTTCGCCAAGACCGGATTTCTTGGCAAATTGTTCAATCCGCTGCGGGCTTATTTTCTCAAATACCAGAAGGCTGATGCGGTCATTGCCGATATCGTGACTTCTCTGGACAAAGGCAGGGCGACATTGCGCAATGATAATACGACTCTGGAGATCGAGCAGCAGACGCTTAGGGAATTGACCAAACGACTGCAAAAGGAAATCCAGCTCGGCGTGCTCATGGATGAGTCGATCGACGGACAGATTGAAGCAGCGAAGGTTCGGAATGAGGACCCGGAGAAGGTCCGGTTTATTACGGAAGAGGTACTGTTCCCGCTGCGTCAGCGCGTCATGGATCTGCAGCAGATGCTGGTCGTGAACCAGCAGGGCATCATGGCGATTGAGGTAGTCATCCGTAACAACAAGGAATTGATCCGCGGAGTCGACCGGGCCAAAAATGTGACGATCTCGGCATTGAAAATTGCCGTTACCGTTGCCAGTGCACTGTACAATCAGAAGATTGTTTTGCAGAAGATCGAGTTGCTCAATCAGACGACCAATGACCTGATTGCAGGCACGTCCAAAATGCTGAAGGATCAAGGGGTTGCGATTCAAAAGCAGGCGTATGATGCCAGCATATCGGTCGATACGATGAAGCAGGCGTTCACGGATGTGCTGTCCGCACTGGATTCCATCAGTGTATATAAGCAGGAGGCACTACCGCGGATGCGGGAGACGATTAACCAGTTCCGTGAACTCGCGGATACCGGTGAGCAGCAGATCCAGCGCTTGGAGAAGGGGCAGAAGCTGGGGTTATGATCAAAAGAGTGAAAAAATGACGTGTTTGATTGTTATCTTAATTGTATAAGTAGAAGAAGCGACCGTTCTCCATGAAGCATAGGGAATGGTCGCTTTTTGGACTTCTATGAAGATCGGTACTAACTGTCATACCCCAAACTTCTTGCATAAGCGTACAGTTGCTGCTCGCATTGGTCCATTAGAAGCTCAGCGGTGGTTACTTTGGCGTTGCCCTGTTTTAGCAGCGTGTAATTCACTTTGTTCGTGGATACTGCCTTTTGGTACAATAGGTACCCTTCAAGCTGAGTGTAGCTTGCCTTGATAAATGTGGCGTGGATTTTCTTGAGTTGTGGGTTGGTAGGCTTGATTTGTTTTGCCTTGGATACCAATTTCGTATAATTGGGGATTACGGTATTTGTAAGTTTAAGATACATGGACTTGCGATTCGTTGAAGTTACCTGGGTGTCGATGCTTTCCAAAGCGGTAAAGGCTTTGGCCTCATAAGTTTCAAGAGCAAATAACTGAGTAGTGTACTCTTTAAATTCTTCATAACTCTGATCTGAATATGTAGATGTTGCTTCTTTGGCTGCATGGGCAGAAGTGGCTGGAGAGAGAAGCGCTCCGCCAATCAAAACAAAACTGGTAATCAATGATATAATCCACGACTTCTTCAAATGTAATGTCATCCTCCTTTTGTTTGTATTCCATTGGATAACCTAACATATAAATACCAGAAATTACAGGAATGTATTTACATTATTTTGGTTGTGAAGTTTCCTCGAAATTCTTCTCGATCCCCATACTATAGGGAAATATAACGTTAATAATTTTCAGTCTTTCAACACGACATTGTCAGGCCTGTAATGAATGATCTTGAACAACTCCTCGGCCATGTAGGCGGGGGTATGCTTGAAATCCTGTCTGATCCACTCCAAGATCATGCCGAATATCGCATGAGACTGGTAGCTTGCCAGCAGTTCAGGGTTGATGTGCTGCGGGAAGATCTGATTCAGATCCTGTAAGGAGAGATCCCGAAGAACATCACAGATCATGCGCTGAAAGTTGGAAGAAGCCTCGGATTTCACAACCAGCGTGTAGAATTGTGCATGCTGGTGCACATGCTCAAATATGGTGATTGCCGAAGAGGGCATCAGACCAACCTCGAACTCTTTCAACCCCTGATAGGGTTTGCGAAAAGAAGTCACCAGATCCTGTATCACATCATCGATGATTTCGTTAAACAGGTCTTCCTTGTACTGATAATGTCTGTAGAAAGTACCGCGATTCAGATCAGCCCGCTGTACAATGTCCGTAATGGATATCTCCTTAAAGGGATGCTCTTGCATTAAATGGATGAGTGCATCCTTCAGTGCAGCTTTTGACTTTTTGATTCTTCTATCCATTGAATTGGGATTATCAGACATGTAGAGTCCTCCTGGGAATCGCCTATTTAGAGTAAAAGTACATTTATGTTCCAATGTGTTTATTAACGTACAAAAGGGCAAGCTTTTACTGATTGAACCAGAATGCTATGACTTATTATACTAAGGATAGGAGTTAATGAACATTTGTTTGTTAACTTATTGTAAACGAATACACAAAGGAGGATACATGAGATGAAACTTCAAGATAAAGTAGCTGTTGTTACAGGAGCAGGTTCAGGTATGGGAAAAGCAATCGCCACGCTATATGCGCAAGAGGGAGCGAAGGTGGTTGTATCGGACATTAACGAGGAATCCGCACAGACAGTTGTAAATGAGATCAAAGCCCAAGGCGGGGAAGCCATCGTGGTTCTGGCTAATGTGGCCAAAGAAGAAGATGTGCAAAACCTGATTGATACTACGGTGAGCGCGTACGGTACAGTAGACATTCTGGTGAACAACGCAGGGATTATGGATGGCATGGAGCCGGCTGCAGAGGTCACGGATGAGAAGTGGGAGCGACTCTTTGCGGTGAATACCACGAGTGTCATGCGTACAACGCGTAAAGTGCTGCCGATCTTCCAGGAGAAGCAAAACGGCGTCATTGTTAACGTTGCTTCGGCAGGCGGATTGCATGGTGGACGTGCGGGAGCGGCATATACGGCATCGAAGCATGCTGTAGTTGGGCTCACCAAAAATACAGGGTTTATGTATGCAGAGCAGGGCATTCGCTGCAACGCCATCGCTCCGGGTGGGGTAGCGACGAATATCGGTTCCTCCATGGCAGGGATCAGCCAATTCGGCGCGTCGAGACAACAGCTGGGCATGGCGATCAACCCACGCATAGGAACAAGTGAAGAGATTGCCAAGGTAGCCCTGTTCCTCGGCTCGGACGAGTCCAGCTTCGTGAACGGAACCGTGATTGAAGCTGACTCAGGCTGGAATTCCTATTAATTCATCCATGGAATGAAAATCGAATAATGATATGTAAACGAGAAGCCGCATACTGCGGCTTCTTTTTTGCTGCCTTCCATCGCTACTACCTATAGTTATTTCAAGGAATAGGACAAACGTTTGCATTACTGCAATAAATCTCAAAAATCGTTTAAATGGAGGCCGGTTTAGACTTCGAAAAGAGAGAAGATTCACGCACAATTAATCGATGCGGAATAATGACCGGATTCTGAGGCAGGGTTTCCCTGTTCAGAATTTTTAGCAGCACTTGAACGGCAGTATAACCAAGCTGGTAGGTTCCAATATCGATGGAGCTCAGCGGCGGAGAAGCCAGTTCCGATAGGGCAATGTTGTTAAAGCTGACCACGCTGATGTCTTCAGGTACGCGGTAACCAAGTTCGGCAAGAGCTCTCAATACGCCAAAAGCAACATTGTCATCAATAACTACAATCGCGGTAGGTCTATCCGGGAGGGACATAAACAGCGACATGGCTCGGAATCCGCTCTCCTGTAGGAATTCACCTTCCACAATCCAGTCATTATTGGTATGAAGTCCTGCTCCGGCAAGCGCCTTTTGATATCCCTGCATCCGGTCATGCGATAACGTAATGTCCGGCGGACCGCTGACGAATCCGATTCGCGTATGTCCTTGGGCGATGATATGCTGGGTTGCATCATAAGCGGTCTGCACATTATCGTTATCGACCATAGGTGCGTTCGGATGAGCCTCGCTGCGTCCGATCAGTACGAAAGGGAACTTTTCCTCTTCCAAAAAGGAGATGATCGGATCGTCCCGTTTGGAGCCGAGCAGCAGAATACCATCCACTCTTCGGCCATGAACCAGACGGGAAATGGCATGCAGTTCATTGTCTGAGGACGTTTCGGTGGTCAGCAGCAGTTCATAATTCATGCGGGTGGCATGCGTAATAATTCCTCGCAGCAGTTCTCCGAAAAAGTAGTTTTGAAACAGCTCTTCTGCAGGACGCGGAAGCATAATACCAAGGGTTTGAGTCGTCTTGGATACAAGGCTTTTGGCCATGATATTGGGATGGTAATTCAGTTCTTTCATAATTCGCTTCACTTTGAGAGACGTCTCGGTGCTGATTCTGGGATGGTTGGAAATCACCCGTGAAACTGTAGAAGGGGAGACACCCGCCATTTTGGCAATATCTTTGATCGTAATCATGTAAAAAATCCCTTCTGATCCATCATTTCAACATGCTCCTATGGTAATGCAATGGATTCGATAAATCAATTGCAAACTGCAGCATGGGGGATGCAGGAGAAGTAAAAATAAGGAAGAAGCAGACAGATCAAGCAAACAGGAAATTACTGGCGTTAGAACAAGAAAAATGGATGAAATTGAACAAATATGGCTTGTGCAAACGTTTGTGCAAAGAAAGTCTTATATTGTATGATGTGATTGTTGTTGTAGCGCTTACATAAGTGGATTTTACCCGCATCTTAGACCATTTCTCCCTGAATACATACCTTAAAAGTAACCTTGTCTTCCATTTGAGCAAACGTTTGTGCAAAAGCGAACATGGATTGCAAAACCGTCATAACTCGTACAACAAAGGGTGAAAAGCGCGAGACGTATTGGACCAAACAGAGGAAAGGGGACATTTACATGAGAAAATGGCAAGGGGCAACATTGTCCGTCATCATGGCTTTTACGCTCGCCGCATGTTCGGCTGGAGGCGGAACGACCACTCCGGCAGCGGGAGGGACGGAGAATACGGAGGAAGTTGTCGAGCTGACAGCCGAAAATCTTCAGCCGGAAGAAGGGGCAACACTGGTTATTTGGGAAGATAAGAACCAACAGAGTTTTGTAGAGGAGAGAGCCAGGCTGTTTGAGGAAAAGTATGGTGTAACCGTGAAGATGGAGGAGCTGCCTCCTACCGATCAGGTTACCAAGCTGACAACGGACGGTCCGGCAGGACTCGCAGCAGATGTGGTCGTATTCCCGCATGACAAGATTGGAAGCGCTTCAGAGGCAGGGCTCATTTTGCCAAACGATATATTTGAGGCAGAGACGGTAGCGAACACCAGCGAAAATGCGCTGAAGGCCGTTACGTTCAAGGACATTTTATATGGATATCCGTACAGCGTGGAAACGTACGCTCTCTTTTATAACAAGGCACTTTATCCGGAAGCACCGAAGAATTTTGAGGAGATTGTCAGCTTCGCCAAAACCTTTAATGACGTGAAATCCAACCAATACGCCCTCATGTGGGAACTGCAGCAGTTCTATTACAATTATGCGTTCCTGGCTTCCCAAGGTGGCTATATTTTCGGGGATAACGGAATGAACAGCGAAGATCTTGGCCTGAATAACGAAGGAGCCCAGAAGGGTGGAGAGTTCCTGAAGACGCTGAAGTCGGAAGTGCTGCCGCTCAAGATGGGTGACGTGAACTATGATATCAAAAAAGGATTGTTCTCCAGCGGGAAACTGGCTATGGACATTAACGGTCCTTGGACGATTGCCGATTATCGCAATGCAGGTATTGATTTCGGTGTTGCACCGCTCCCAGCGATCGATGGCAAACCAATGACATCCTTTTCTGGCGTGAAAGCCTATTACGTCAATGCATTTACGCAATATCCGAATGCAGCCAAACTCTTTGCGGCTTTCCTCTCCAACGAAGAGGCCCAGATGACCAACTTTGAGATGAACGGCACGCTTCCTGCCAACGCCAACGTGGCAGCTGATCCGAAGGTACAGGAGGATCCAATCAACAAGGCTTTCCTTGAGCAGTTCAACAATTCGACGCCGATGCCTTCGCTTCCCGCAATGGATAGCGTCTGGGGCCCGATCACTTCAGCCATGACGGATATTTGGGATGGCGGCAAGGATGTGAAGGCGTCGCTGGACAACGCCGTGAAACAGATTCAGGAGAGTCTTGCAACGGTTCAATAATCGGACGGAGTACCTGGTAAGGAGAAGGTGGAGAGGAGAGAGCGAATGAAACAGCAGCATGTCCCGGTGTCTGCTCCAGCCAACAGGGAAAAGCAGCACCGGATGACAGCGGCCATATTATCAATCATACTGCAGGGTCTAGGACAGCTGTACAACCGGCAATGGATCAAGGGAATTTGCCTACTGTTACTGGAGGGGGCAGGTCTTGCTTACCTGCTTCCCCGCCTGTCGCAGGCCGTATGGGGAATATGGACACTGGGGGAAAATACGCAGCGTTTTGTCAAAGTGAATGGGTCTACGGTGCTTCAACGGGGCGACCATTCAATCTTTTTACTGTTAGAGGGAATTATTGTGCTGCTCGTATTTTTTGTGTTTATCGTGGTCTACATCCTGAACATCCGTGATGCGTACCTTACGGGACTTGCGAGGGAGGAAGGAAAGAAAACACTGGGAGCGGCAGCTTCACTCCGTAACATGATGGACAAAAATTTCCCGTATCTGTTTTTGTCCATTCCGGCTCTGGGGGTACTGTTCTTCACGATCATGCCGATCCTGTTTACAATCACCCTGGCGTTTACCAACTACTCGGCACCGGATCATATTCCGCCTGCCAAGCTCGTGGATTGGGTAGGATTCAAGACATTTAGCGACCTGATTCAGCTCAAATCATGGAGTCACACCTTTTATGGCGTATTAACGTGGACGGTTATATGGGCGGTATTAGCCACAGTAACCACTTATTTTGGCGGGGTACTTGTAGCACTGCTGATTGAGCAGCGAGGCATCCGGTTCAAAAAGCTGTGGCGGACGATCTTCATTCTCCCTTATGCCATACCACAGATCATTTCCTTGCTGCTCATGCGGAACCTGTTCAATGGTCAATTCGGTCCAATTAATACGTATATGAGAGCTTTTGGTCTGGAGGGACTGCCCTGGCTGACCGATCCGTTCTGGGCCAAGGTCACAGTCATTGTTGTTAACATGTGGATCGGTATTCCGGTCAGCATGGTGCTGATCCTTGGCGTTCTGACGGCGATTCCACGTGATCTGTATGAGGCCGCTGAAGTGGATGGAGCATCCGCATTCCAGAAATTCCGGATCATCACCATGCCATTCATCCTTTTTGCAACAACTCCGGTGCTTATCATGCAATTTGCCGGAAACTTCAACAATTTCAATGTTATATTCCTGCTGACCAACGGTAATCCGTTACGAGGCGACTACCAGTATGCGGGAGCAACAGACCTGCTGGTAACCTGGCTCTACAAGCTTACGCTGGACAACAACAAATACAACATGGCTTCAGCGGTGGGCATCATCATCTTCATTATTATCGCGTCGTTTTCCATCTGGAATTTCCGTCGCTCCAAATCGTTTAAGGAGGAGGACATGATTCAATGAAGAAACGCAATAACCCACTGCGCCTAACCCTTAGTTATGTGCTGTTGATTATTATCGCCGTGGTCTCCATCTATCCGGTGTTGTGGATCTTTCTCTCTTCCCTGCGTCCTGGTGCGGCACTGTTCAGCGAGCGCTTATGGCCTGAAGCCTTTACCTTGTCCCACTATGGCGAGTTGTTCAACAATCCGTCCTTCATGTACGGCAGGTGGTATCTGAACACGCTGAAAATTGCCTTTTTCACCATGATCTTCTCCACGCTGATGGTGACGCTCGGGATGTATGCCCTATCCCGTTTCCGTTTCAGGGGGCGGCAAACGATTCTCTCCACCATGCTGATCCTAGGCATGTTCCCGAGCTTTATGAGTATGATCGCGATCTATATCATTTTGCTGCAGATCAAGCTGCTCGACACGCATGCCGCGTTAATTCTGGTGTATTCTTCCGGAGCGGTTCTGGGTGGATTTATCGTCAAAGGATTCTTCGATACGATTCCACGCAGTCTGGATGAGGCAGCACGTATTGATGGTGCGAGTCATCTGAGGGTGTTCACGAGCATCATCCTGCCGTTATCCAAACCGATGCTGACCTATGTGGCGTTAACCAGCTTCACTGGCGCATGGATGGATTTCATCTTCGCCCGGCTTGTTCTGCGGACGAAGGAAAACTGGACGCTTGCGGTGGGCATGTGGGATCTGGTCAACCGGTACCAGGACAGTAACTTCACCATGTTTGCCGCAGGTGCCGTGCTAATCGCAATTCCGATTACACTGCTGTTTGTATTCCTGCAGCGCTTCCTGGTTCAGGGACTTACAACAGGTGCTTCCAAAGGCTAATGCCGTGCCAATAACAGCATAGATTGCCGCCTCTACGCGGCCGCACACTCAGGCACTTCCGCCATGTCACGTTTCTTTTCGACGGACATGACAACGGAAGTGCCTGGTTTTGCATGGAGCTTCATTAAGATCAGGGAGGAAAGGGATGTATGGGGATGATACCGTCCAGTGAGCCCGAGGCGATTGGATATGAAGATGGACAAGCCGTGCTGCGCGAAAACAGGGTTCCGCCAAAGCTTTGGCAGCATGTCACTTTCCGCAGGATTTTATACGGCTACGGCATCTCCGTGTTCGGAGATTGCTTTAACGGCATTGCCATCAGTCTATGGGTTCTCCAGACGACGGGAAGTGCCAAGAGCATGGCTGCCGTTCAAATCTGCAACATGGCAGTCAGTTTTCTGTTTGGATCGCTGGCAGGTACGGTTGCTGACCGGTTGGACCGCCGGAAGCTGATGCTGACCTCGGATGTATTTCGCGGTGTAATGGCCATATTGATTGCGGTTAGTATGTTTGGACTCCATGCACCATTTCCCGTGCTGCTGCTGATGCTCTCACTGTCGATGTTCTCCAGTCTGTTTCAGGCGCCTGCATTCCATGCGTCCGTGGCAAGCATGGTTGGCAGGGAGCACATTCAGCAAGCTACGGGGGCCATTCATCTGGTGGATAACCTGGCCCGAATCAGTGGACTCGCGGCAGCCGGGATCGCTGTTGCGGCCTTTGGCGGGTTTGTTGCCATATTAATTACCGGAGCAACCTTTCTTTTGTCAGCGGTCTGCGTGCTGATGGCCGGCCGTTTCCCGGAGGTCCGGCGATCTGAAGACCAGAAGACGACCTTTGTTCAGGAATGGCGGGGATCTTTCTCCTATATCTACCGCAGTCCTCTGATTCGGTCGATCGTATTGCTAAATCCACTGCTGATTTTATTTTTCATGTCGGCCATGATGCTTATTCAGGTGATGGCAGTCAAGGTATGGGAGGCAGACCCCGTACAGTTTGGATTGATTGAAACGTGTATTCCGCTCGGTTATATGATTGGTTCGGGAGTGTTGATTGCTTCGGGGAAACGAATGAAGCGAAGAGGACGATGGGTATTCATCGGACTGCTTGTACTGGGGCCGGTCTATATTCTCCTGTCACAAGTAACTTCTCCCATAATGGCACTTCCGCTCATCATGGGCGGAGGAGCGATGTTTGCCTGCTGCACGATGCTCACCCAGATCATGCTAAGAACAGCGGTACCCGATGAGCTGCAGGGGAGAATCTACGGCGTTGTCGGTACAATTACGAGCACGGCGCCCATCCTGGGATTGACAGTCGTCTCCGTGATGGCTGATCAGTGGGGGGCAGCGGCGGTGCTGGAGGGCCTCGGCATGCTGCTGCTGGCAACCGGAGTTCTTGCGGCAACCACATTGAAGTCCATTCGAACGTATCGTTAAAACTGAAACGGATTCAACGTAAAAACCCGGAGCGTACGCTGCACAAGCGCTGCTCCGGGCTTCATTAATGGGCTCCAGCCAAATGGTTATTGCCAGTTTACATTTACTGTGGCTGTACCGCTTGTCGGTGTTGTAAAGGTATGATTGGATCCACCTTCCCACGTAATGGTAGCGCCATTCTTCTTAAAGAACTTGAATTCCAGCTGTTTGCCGGCAGGAACGCTGACGTCATAATACCAAGTTGGGTAGGCGTGAATGACCTGATTAAAAGCCGGCCCGATGGATGCTGCACCTGTGGTCCAGTTGCCCAGTTCCGCCACGTTACCTGTCAGATAGATATTCTCGCCCAGCGCAGTGGTCGCATTGTTGATGACGAAACGAACCGATACCTGATCACCGCTCAGGATGGTGAAATCGTTATAGGCGTTGCTGTTCACGCCATTGGCAGCCACTTTCACTGCATATTCGCCGCCTGCTACTGGTGGAATGGTGACTTTGATTTGGGTATCTTCCCAGGAAGTGATGGCTGAGCCTGTCACGGCTGTTGTACCGAAGTAGACGGTACCTTTGGTGGAACCGAACCCGCGTCCATCGATGGTAACGACATTACCTGGTTTGCCCATCACAGGACCCACGTGTCCAATCGTCGGCGTTGTTTCACTCGCTGTATATTGCCACACAGCGGTCGCTCCTGCTGCCAAAGTGAAGGAAGAAATGCTGCCTCCGCTGGAAGTAATGTTGTTTCCGTTCAACACACCGCTTAGTACATCGGTGTATGTTCCTGATGGAAGCGACGTACTCAGGTTTGTGATATTGGTTGGCGTCGTGAGATTGCGGTTAACGGCAACGATGGCTACGCTATTGCCGAATTTGCGCTCATAGATATATACGTCGTTGTTGATCCAGCGCTGCTGCGTGGAACCGTAGGCGATAGCCGGATTCGTTTTGCGCAGAGGTGCCAGCTTGCTGATCACGTTGAAAGCGGTAGTCGATTTGGAGAAAGAAGGCATCTTGCCCCGGTTGTCAGGGTCTCCGTTCCCGGTCAGATACTGCTCGGTACCATAGTAGATGGCAGGGACACCGCGTGAAGTCAGTGTAAAGGCCAGAGCCTGCTCCAGGCGACGGTTGTTCACCGCACTCGTTTTGAAACGGTCCATGTCATGGTTGTCGATAAAGGTGACTTGGTCATTGACTTGGTTGTAATCTGCCGCTGTAGCGGTAAGCATGGAGTCCAGTGCGTACATATTGGAGGTGTTATCCCGGAACACGTTGCGGACCGCCGAGTTGAAACGGAAATCAAGCAGACTCATGCCGGATTCATTGGCAAAATCCGTGTTATCCGCATCGGGTGCAGCTGATCCCAGGAACCATTCACCGAAGGTAAATACCGGCTGGTGTGCGTAGATGGAGGACATCCAGTTCTTCTGCCAGCCCTGAGGCATGTGCTTCACCGCATCGACACGGATGCCGTCTACGCCCATATCCAGCCATAATTTGATTGCGTCCTTGAAGTATGTATCGATCGTGCTGTTATTGTGATTCAGATCGGCCAGGTCGTAGAGGTTTTTGTAAATGCCATTCTCAAGGGTGGAGAAATCGGAGCCGCCATTGTGGTGGAAATATCCGTTCGTATCATTGGTGTACCCGCCAACCAGGTTGCCGTTATCGTACAATTTGCCGTTCTCCGCAAAGGAAGTATCCGTTTCCATGGCAGGGGATGTATGGTTTGGTGCAAAATCAATAACGATTTTGATGCCTTTGGCATGCGCAGTTGTAATCAGATTTTGAAAATCGGTCATGGTTCCGAAGTACGGATTGGTCTTCTTGAAATCCCTTGCCCAGTAGCCATGATAGGCTGTGTTGGTTACACCGCTGTAGTTGATGGTAGCGAAGATATTCTCGACAGGCTGAGAGATCCAGAGGGCCGTGACACCCAAGTCACTGAAATAATTGTCGTTGATTTTGTTGATTAATCCCTGCCAGTCGCCACCGCAGTACAGCTTCAGGTTGCTGCACGTGCCATCATAGGCAGCCCCGGTAGGGTTATTGGAGGGGTTACCATCCAGAAAACGATCGGTAAAAACCTGATAAATGACATCGGTACTGAAATTCTGCTTGTTGGTGACAGCAGTATCCGCATCGGCGTAAATAGCGGAAGCAGGCAGGAAAGGCAATGCACTGCCGGCAAGCAGGCTGAGGGTTAGCGTGGTACTGAGGAGAACGCGTTTGGCCATTTGAAACATGGTAATCCACCCTTCATGAATGTAGTAGTTTTCAACAAAAACAACTAACCTGGCTCTTGATAATAGCGCTTACATTTGTACAAAAAAGACATTCAGTGGCGTACAGACTTCCCTCCTTCGACACGCCAACAACCCCGGTATCTCCTGGGGAGTTACCGGGGTTGTCCTAAACCACTGGGGTTTAAAAGCATGGCCCTCGAGTTATGATCACATCGTTATCGTAAGAAATATTGGCAGTTATGTCAATAACTTTTTTAGGAGCATTTTTTTTCTATTTTCATATTTACAAATGATGATCCGGGACTTAAACTATTCGCAGATCCACCAATTATGAGGGCCATGTATTTTAGGACATTGATGTGTCTTGAAACAACCCCGTCTCTACTGAGGCGGGGTTGTTTGTGCATGCAGCCATGGCGGGGATGGAATAAGGGGAATGCAAGAACCTGAATGATGTCTGATTCAGAGGAATCCGGAGATGAGAGGCGGTTGATGATCCATTGAGCACGCATTCGGTCATCGAATGTCTGGAAGGCATTCGTGCGTCACGGCTGGGCAATTCACGTAACATTTATGTGTACCTCCCGCCAGGTTATCAGGAGCAGACAGATCGGCATTATCCTGTTATGTATGTTCATGCGGGGCAGCGGGCTTTTGGTCCATCCGGTCCCGGCAATGAAACGTGGAATCTTGACCAAGCGGTGGACGAGCTGATTGCCTCCGGGCGGATCGAGCCACTGATTATGGTTGGCATTGCGCATGTCCGCCCGGTTACGCACAACGAGTTCTATCATTTTACTGCACCCGAGAGGGAAGCGGTAAGCGTGGGCTGTTCAGGCACCGCATACGAGCATTTCATCATTCATGAATTGAAGCCTCTGATTGACCATCGATACCGGACGCTTCCGGACAAGTCCAATACAGGGCTGCTTGGTTCATCAGCAGCGGCACTATGTACACTTCATATGGGCATGCGGAATCCGGAGGTATTCGGCAAACTGATAATGATGTCGCCGTTTTTGGTAGATGTGCAGCTGGATGAATGGTCGGACAGCGGTCTGTTGGAGGAAGCCATGTATCGCTTGCCGGATAAGGTGCCAGACGTCCAAATGTGGATGGACATTGGGGATGCAGAAGGACTCTTCCTGCCCTCCCAGGTAAGAAGTGCAGCTCACGAACTAATTGAAAAAGGGATCGGAATAGGGGAGGGCTTCGCTTTTCTGGAACAGCCGGAGGCGTGCCATCAGGAATCCGCCTGGGGCGAGCGCGTCCACCTTCCGTTAATGTACATGTTTGGCGAAGTAGGCCGGCCTGTGGCATTGGAAATGCAAGGTAGAGAGGTTATTGGATTATCCGGTGGAATGAACACGTACATTAATGCACTGCTCCATTACGATAGCGGATGGGTGCGGAGCCTACTCGAAGGGAGCTATACAACAAGTCATCCGCATGTGCTTCAAGTACGTCCGAATGGTGAATTGGTGCCTGTTGGCCCAGGCAGTGCGCTCATTACCCTGACCGTAGGAGAGTTATCAACGACTCGTAAGTATACCGTTATTCCTGAACTCTCTGCTCGCGTTGAAGTATGTATCTGTGCCGAAGTGGAAAACGAAGAGGAACAAGCTGAATCCATATATGGAGGGATGGGCATGAAGCTGGTTCGTACGGGAACGGGGCGTTATGAAGGCTGTTACCGGGTTCCGCGCGACAGTGGTTTTTCCTTCCGGTTCACGCGTGGTTTTCGGCGCTTTGAGACCGACATGAATGGCAAGCCAGTAGCCAATCGGGTCATTCGGGCCACAGAGAATATGTCAGTACATTACCACATCCTGTCTTGGGGCAGTACATCTGCCGTCAAAGCGGGAATAGGAGGCCAAGGATGATCATTCAATCGTTCGCTCCAGTCATGGACATCCCCTATTATTATCCCTGCAACTTTCCACTGATTCATGAGGTGCTTCAGCGGCAAGGGTCGATCAGCAGTCTGGCCCTGCTCGCCGCAAGCCGGTTATACTGCCTCCCTTCGTGCGCGGATAACGGACTGGTGAAGCCTTATTTTCACAAGCTGGACTATGAGGAACCGATCTGGGAGATGTATGGCCAGCGGGAGCTGGGCAGCTTCGAGGAGGGGAAGGTGCATATGCGGCAGCATATAGGCGAAGGCGGACTTTTTCTCGCTACGGGAACTAGTTATCACCTGCCTTATTGCGAAGATTATCAGAACCCTGAGTACATCCGCAAACATGTCAAACCAGGCTCCCGGCTGCATCTGGTTGACCATTGGATTGCGGTGTATGGCATCGATGATGAGCATTTTCACGTCTATGATCCGGTTCCCTCGAAATATATCGGAAAGGTCTCCCAAGAAGCCTTTCATGAATTCTGGAAAGGAAACCAAAGCATACCCGAGCTAGCTCCTGCGAAGCGCAAGGAGAAGCTGCGTACCTACGGTACCATGGACGTCCGCGCCACTGGGAAGCTCGATTCTGCCGGTTATCGTGACATGTTGATCCAGGCACTGGCGACACAGATTTACGAATTTATGACGGGCAGGACCATTATGCAAGGGGAGCGCGGCTATCATTTTGGACAGGGAGTATCCCTTCATTTGATGAAGGCGCTGCAGGAGAGAAATGCAGGGAATCAAGCGAATGACACGCTGATATCAGGTCTGCTGTTCGATATGCGCTGGAGCCGCTATTTTCTCCGGGATCTGCTGCAGGAAGCTGCCTTATGGCTTGGTTCCCCACTGGATCAGCATGCAGCAGAGTTTGACGAGATCATTGAACGCTGGGGGAAGGCGTACAAATTGCTTCAGGTCAGTCGGATCAAGCAGCGGGAGGATTGGCAGGTGCAGCTAACAAGCGTGATACATTATTTAATAGCCGATGAATGGCGCTGGTACGAAGCTCTCCGGAATGCTGTACCGCAGGAAGCCTGCTTCAATCGGCAGATGACCCCGCGAACCGAAAACGGCTACAGGGAGGACCTGCTTCGCATTGTGCTGGATAGCTGTCGGGAACTGAATACGTATCATAATACAAGCATACCTCTCGACAAGGGCGGGAACGCACCGCTATATGGCCGGCATGGTCAATTGGATTCACTGGAGCTGGTTTCCCTACTTGCGGTCGTAGAACAGGGGCTTGAGGAAGAATGGGGAACGGGAGCGGGGGCCGCACTTTCCGAGATGGCCGCAGCCTCCTTGCCGGAGAGTCCGTATCAAACGGTTGGTTCGCTGGTGGACTATCTCGAACGGCAATGGCTGCCGGATCAGGAGGAGGATGCAGGTTGATCATTCAATTTCTGCTTGAGCGATTTGCAGAGCAGGGCGAGCGCCCTGCATTCATCTGGGAAGATCGGGAGTACAGCTACGCATGGCTGCTCGAACAGATTAGGATTATGGGTGAATGGATTGCGGCAGAAGGACTGAGTGGTCAGCTCGTAACGCTGGAGGAGGATTATTCACCCTACGCGGCCGCAGCGTTCATTGCGCTTCTTGGTCAGGGGTGCATTGTGCTGCCCATGGACCGCCATCTGGTTGAGGCCAAGCGGCAGGAATATATCCAGCTGGCACAGGTGGAGTGGCGTCTTGGCATTGAAGATGGCGTGTTATCGATCAGGCATAAGTGTAACGCCAGTTCACGTCCTGCATTATTGTCCACGCTTGAGCAGGAAGGTGTGAGTGGACTGGTGCTCTTTTCATCAGGATCTACTGGCGTGAGCAAGGCAACGGTTCACCGTGCAGATCGGCTGTTACAGCGTTTTCGGCGACAGGTACGGCCATTGCGAACAATTCCGTTCATGATGTTTGACCATATCGGCGGGGTAAATACGATGCTGCAATCCCTGTCCAGCGGAGGCTGCTTGTGCATTATTCCGGATCGTTCACCTGAAGAAGTGTGCCGGACGGTTCAGAAGCATCGCGTACAGGCTCTCCCGGTTTCCCCGACGTTCATGAATCTGCTGCTGCTTGGCCGAAATGATGAGGCATACGATCTATCGAGTCTTGAAGTGGTGTCCTACGGATCGGAGGTGATGCCGGAATCGGTACTGGCAGCCTGGAATCAGCAGTTCCCGGGGATAAGAACGATACAGGCTTATGGCATGTCTGAACTCGGCATTCTGCCCACGCGTTCCAAGGAACCAGGCTCGTTACTGTTTGCCATTCACGATGATCACATCAAATTCAGGGTCGTTGAAGGAGAGCTGCAGGTCCTGACAGAAACAGCCATGATCGGTTATCTGAATGCCCCGTCGCCATTTACGGACGACGGATGGCTGCGGACAGGGGACGAAGCAGTGCTCGAACAGGGTTATATTCGTATCCTCGGCCGCCGCTCCGAGATCATTAATGTAGGCGGGCGTAAGGTGTATCCGGCTGAAGTGGAGAGCATTCTGGAACAGATGGACTGTATCGAAGCAGCTGTAGTTACAGGGGAACCGAGCGGCATTACCGGACAGAATGTCAAGGTCATTGTTAAGCTCGCAACAGATTGCACGCTTGTGGAGCTGCGAAGGCTTATCTGGTCGTATTGTCAGGACAAGCTGCCTCCCTACAAGATCCCGCAGAAAATTGTCATTACGGAAGAGGGGCTTGTGAGCTCGAGAATGAAGAAAGTCAGAAGACCTGCAGCAGCTGATTCACCCATGGATGAAGTTGCAGCAGCAAGGGAAGAGACTTCGGCAGATCTGGACCTGGGATAGTAATAAGCTTGTCTCATAAGAAGAGGGCTGTTTCTTCAGGCAATGGGGACGCTCAAGATCGAAGGGCTGGACGTTTAATCAACGTTCAGCCCTTTTTGTGTGGAAAAGAGAGGATGAATATGAAACAAGTTAAAGTATGGCGACGACATTATTGTCCCTTTGTTTCGCTTATGAAATAGAAGGATGCAGAATGTAGGGCACCTGTATCTTAATCAACAAGCATGATGAATGGTCTGGCGGTCATGCCTCCGCAGGTTGTTTCACATCGAGCTGCAGCAGGGAGAAGCCGTATGCCTCCAGTTTCAGAGACAGTTTATTTTGCTTTGCTTCGATAGAAGTGACCGTAAACAGGTCGCGCCAGACGCTCTGATTGGCCAGCGGCAAGTCTATACTGCAAGCTTCGTCACCAGCGTTCAGCACGATGAGGAAACGTTCTCCCGTCGCTGAATCCACTCGTTCCATTGCAATAACCGGATCTCCAGCTTCGGCATGGAGAATCTTCAACTCGGTGCTGCGCAGTGCAGGGTGCTCTTTGCGCAAGGCAATCGTCTGCTTAAAGAAGTCGAGAAGCTCAAGGTTTTGCTTGGTTTCATCCCACTCCATACATTTACGGCAGCCAGGATCATATCCGCCATCGAGGCCCACTTCGTCTCCGTAATAGATGCAGGGAGCACCTGGATACGTGAGCAGCAGTGTAACGGCAAGCTTCATCTTGCGGATATCCCCGTCGCACAGGGTGAGCAGTCTGGGCGTATCATGGCTGCCCAGCAGATTGAAGGCAACTTCGGTCACAGGCTGGGAGTAGGCTGCGAGCAGCTTGCCGATCTCATTTGCGAAGCCGAGTCCATCCAGCTTGCCGTGAACTGCATAGTCCAGCACCGAATTGGTGAATGGGTAGTTCATCACCGCATCGAACTGATCTCCCTGCAGCCACATCAACGAATCATGCCAGATTTCACCCAGCAAATAGGCGTCAGGCTTGATGGCTTTTACCGTTTGACGGAATTCACGCCAGAACTGATGATCTACCTCGTTTGCTACGTCCAGTCTCCATCCATCGATGTCCATTTCCTCAATCCAGTACCGCGCGACCTCCAGCAGGTAGGCCTTAACCTCGGGATGCTCCGTATTCAGCTTCGGCATAAGTGGTTCGAAGGCAAAGGTATCGTAGGTCGGTATGCCATCTTCAATGCGTGGCGGCCAATCTCTGACATAGAACCAATCCGCATAGGGGGAAGCTGCCCCGTTCGCCAATACGTCAGCAAAAGGCGGGAACTCTCTACCGGAATGGTTGAATACCGCGTCCAACACAACCCGAATGCCGCGCTGATGACAGGCATCCACCAGCTCTTTCAATTGTTCATTGGTCCCAAAATGCGGATCCACCTTCATATAGTCGGCTGTATTGTACTTGTGATTGGTTGTAGCCTCGAACAGGGGACAGAAGTAGATCGCATTTACCCCAAGCTGACTCAGATGATCCAGATGATCAAGCACACCCTGCAGATCCCCCCCGAAGAAATTCACCGGTGTAGGCTCCCCTCCCCAAGGCTCGGCGTTCTTCGGACTAATGGAAGGGTCACCGTTCGCATAGCGTTCAGGGAAAATCTGATAAAATACCGCGTCCTTGACCCAGGCAGGCGGTTCAAAAATGTCGACCGGATTCATAAACGGAAAATCGAAGAATTCCAGCGGATGTTCCGGCAGAGCTTCCTCAAATCCGCGCTCGGTCATCCAGACGTTTTTCTCGCCCTCCACCAGCTGGAAGCCGTAACGTAATCTCCGGTAGGGAGGCCGGGTCTCGACTTCCCAATAATCAAACAGCTCATCCCGGGCGAAGATTCGCATGGGTGTGTGGGTGATGGTCTGCTCCCAGGCATACTTATCCCCCGTAATGGCAATAACGGCATCCAGATCTCCGCGTTTGGAACGCAGCCGCAGGTGCATGGTGGACCGGTCGTAGGCATAGGACCAGTTTAATTTGGGACGATGGTAAATGGCTTCAAGAATCACGTTGAATCACTCCTTATACGATGAAATTCAGATGATATTCGGCCATGAAAACGCAAAAAAGGCACAACCTCCATTGTTCACGAGGTTGTACCTTTCGGCAGCATAGCCTTTTGATTATACGGCTATTATACGAATTATCCCGGCAAAAGAAAACACTTTTTTTTCCTGAAATCTCATTTTATTTAAATGGGAAGGCTGGTGGATGTGCATGCCTCTGCTCGGGCTGTTCGTCTAAAGTTTGCTTCATTAAAAATCGTAGCCCAGTTCTTGGGCGTAGGCTTGGATTTCTTTTTTGTATTGCTCCAGAATTTTAATGCCTGTGTCAATTTTGGCATTGCCTTGTTTCAGGAGGGCGCTGTTTACTTTGGTTTTGGATACGGATTTCTTGAACAGCAGATAACCTTCGAGCTGTGCATAGCTTCCTTTGATCAGTTTGTTATGGATTTTTTGCAGCTCCGCGTTCTCTGGCTTGATCTGCTTCAGCATGGACACATACTTGGTGTAATTGGGAACCGCAGTATTGTTCAATTTCAGGAAGATGGATTTGCGGTTGGCGGATGTAACATACGTGCTGCCAATGGAATCCAGGGCTTTCTTTTCATAAACCGTTGTCAGATCAAGTGCATCCAGATAGTTAAGGAAATCTTCCTCATCAGCGCTAGGAATTGGCTCTTGTTCCGACGTGTCCACTTCCGTGTAGTTATCTTCCGAATATGTAGTGGTGGTGTCTTCCGCTGCAGCCGCATAGGAACCAGCAGGAGCGAATACCCCGCCCAGCAATACAAAACTCATAATAATGGATAATACCCATGACCTCTTCTTCACGTAACATGTCCCCTGTCTATAGATGTGATTTTATTCCAAGGGATAATCTAACATAGGACTGCAAGAAATTACAGGAATAGTTTTACAAATTTTTGGAGATTTCCTTTGTTTTCTGAATTTGAATCGTTAGACTGATACGCTATATAGGTATAAAGGAATATCCATATGTTCAAATATGAACTCTCAACTGAATATAAGTAGAGGCCATACGCCCCCCACAGAATTTGTAATGGGGATTGTTCATATAATCTCACCAATATATGCTTGAAAATAACGTACATAGAATCGATCAGATGATATAATCGGTTGGAGTATTCATGTCACGCCGAATAGATTCCGAAAAGGTTATCGGCGAAGATGAACATTTTTGAAACCGCAATCATAAATCACACAGAAAGTGAGAGTAGCGATGAACCAGAAAAAGCTTTTTAATGATGGATGGCAATTTGCGAAAACCAAACTGGATGTTTCGGAACCTGCGGGGCTGGCGTTCGAGCCTGTGGAGCTTCCCCATGACTGGCTGATCTATAATACGCTTGACCTGTACGAAGACAGCATTGGATGGTACCGCAAGACATTCCCATATACGAAGGATGAACAGCAGCTTTTACTTTGTTTTGACGGCGTTTACATGGATTCTTCCGTGTATGTGAACGGTCAGTTGGTTGGAGAGTGGAAATACGGTTATTCCGCGTTTGAACATGAGATCACGGATGCGCTGGTGGAAGGCGATAATGAAATCATCGTCAAAGTGGTTCATCAGAGTCCGAACAGCAGATGGTATTCCGGGGCTGGAATTTATCGCAATGTATGGCTCAAGACGAGAGATCGCAATCATATCGTAACCGACGGCATCTACGTATCCATCAAGCAGCAGCCAGCGGGCTGGCAGGTTGAACTGGACACGGAGCTGAATATCGATCAGAACGCACAGCTTGTGCATACGATCCGATATGCGGGTCAGGTTATTGCCACTAATACAGCGGCGGTTACGGCGGCTGCAGGTGGAGATACAGAAGTAACGGATCGTCAGCAGATCGTGGTGGAGAACCCAAAACTGTGGAGCACGGATGAACCGAATCTGTATGAACTGGTTACGGAACTGCAAGTGGTGGATGCGGACCAGCATGTACAGACGCTTGAGTCGGTATCGCAGCGAATTGGCTTCAGGGACGTCCAGCTGGATCCGAACGAAGGTTTCCATCTGAACGGGGTCAAAATGAAAATGAATGGTGTGTGCGAGCACCATGATCTGGGCGCACTCGGGGCGGCTTTCAACCTGACGGCACTTCGCAGAAGGTTCAATCTGCTGCGGGAGATGGGCGTCAATGCGATCCGGACCGCGCACAATATGCCTGCCAAGGAGTTCATGGAGCTCGCAGATGAGATGGGCATGCTGATCGTCTCGGAAGCCTTCGACATGTGGGAAAGATCCAAAACGCCTTATGACTATGCGAGATTTTTCCCCGAATGGGCACACACGGACGTGAAGAGCTGGGTGAAGCGTGACCGCAACCATCCAAGTCTGGTCATGTGGAGTATCGGGAATGAAATCTATGATACCCATGCGGATGAACGGGGCCAGGAAGTAACGCGAATGCTGATGGAGTATGTACTGGAGTTCGATCCGAAAGGCAACGCAGGCGTAACCATCGGTTCCAACTACATGCCTTGGGAAAATGCGCAAAAATGCGCGGATATCGTGAAGCTGGCAGGATACAACTATGCGGAGAAATATTACGACAAGCATCACGAGGAGCACCCAGACTGGATCATCTACGGTAGTGAAACATCATCTGTGGTGCAGAGCCGCGGGATCTACCACTTCCCGTTCGAGCAATCGATCCTGGCCGATGATGACGAGCAGTGCTCCGCACTGGGCAACAGTACGACAAGCTGGGGTGCGAAGTCTGCAGAATACTGCATTTTGGCCGAACGGGATCGGCCGTATTCACTGGGGCAATTCCTGTGGACCGGGTTCGATTATATCGGAGAGCCGACCCCATATCATACGAAGAATTCATACTTTGGACAGCTGGACACGGCGACGTTCCCGAAAGATTCCTACTATATCTATCAAGCGGCATGGACCGATTACAAAAAAAGCCCGATGGTGCACCTGTTCCCGTACTGGGATTTCAGCCCTGGTCAGCTGATTGATGTACGCGTGTGCAGTAATGCGCCGAAGATCGAATTGCAGCTGAACGGTAATACGATCGGCACGTATGATATTGATCATGCGAACGGAACCCAGCTGGTCGGCTGGTGGAAAGTGCCGTATGAAGAGGGCGAGCTGAAAGCGATCGCTTATGATGAGAACGGGGAAATTATCGCAACGGATGTACAGCGATCTTACACGGACGCACAAAAGGTTCGTCTGCAAGCGGATAAAGAGCAGCTGCAAGCGAATGGAACTGATCTTATTTTCGTTGAAATTCAAGTGGAAGATGAAGCGGGCAATCCCGTGCAAAATGCAAACAACCGTGTACAAGTTAAGGTGACAGGTGCAGGACGACTGCTTGGCCTGGATAACGGGGACAGCACGGACTATGATCCGTACAAAGGTCTGAGCAGAAGATTGTTCAGCGGCAAGCTGATGGCGATCATCGGGGCAACTCATGAACCGGGCCGCATCCGGATTGAAGTAACTTCCGAAGGTTTGCAAGGTGGAACAGCGGAGTTCGAATCGAAGGCAGTGGATGGCAAAGCAGTGAGTACGTCTGCATCCGTTGCAATTCAGGGACAAGCCGTGTTAACGAAGAACGTGGAACGTCCGGTTCTTACCGGACGCGCCCAGGAGGTTCCTTTGCGGAAAATCGAGATTATCAGTGAAGCCGGGCAAGCCTTCGATCCGTCGACCCAGGAGATGGTGGTTACCGCCAAGCTGTATCCCGAAAACACTTCGTATCGTGACATTGAATGGGCTGTTGTGAACGATGCCGGCATTGAGTCCAACATTGCAAAGGTCGAAGCAGACGGTCTGGAAGTACGCGTGTCTGCGCTGGGTGATGGTGAATTCCGCCTCCGCGCAACGAGCAGTAATGGTACGGACAAAACGAAACTGATCTCACAGCTGGAATTCAAGGCAACAGGTCTGGGCACAGCTTACAAAGATCCGTACGGCTTCATTACTGGTGGATTGTACGATTACACCAAAGGCGATGTCGGTAACGGCAACGAACGCGGTGTAGCGACAAGTCGTGATGGAGAAACGCATGTTGGCTTCCGCAGTATCGACTTCGGACCGTATGGCTCCGATACGATTACGATTCCGATCTTTGCCCTGTCGAGTGAGGATTACTTCCTTCAGATTTGGGAGGGCATGCCGGATGAAGAGGGCAGCACGCTGCTGGCTGACGTGGTCTACCAGAAGGAATCCAGATGGAATGTGTATCAGGAAGAGACGTACCGGCTGTCCAAGCGGCTGAGCGGCATTACGTCGATCTGTTTTGTTACGAAGCAGAAGATTCATATCAAGGGTTTCTCATTCAAGCGTCAGAGCCGTGCATTCGAGCAAAACACGGCCGCATCATGCGATCATCTCTACGGTGATACGTTCTCGATCCAGGATGAGTATGTAGAGGGGATCGGTAACAACGTATCACTGGAGTTCGAAAACATGGACTTTACGGCAGAAGGCACGTCGAAGCTCGTCATCTATGGCCGTTCGCCGATTGATAAAAACACGATTCATATCCGCTTCGCTGGCGCAGATGGACAGAGCAATCAGCTGGTCGAGTTCACGCACTCGGAAGGGTATGAGGAGCGGATATTTGAGCTTGAACAGGTAACCGGTGTGCAGAAAGTGACCTTTATCTTCCTGCCGGGAAGTCAGTTTGACTTCGGATGGTTCCGGTTTGAGAAGTAAGTGGTTTTAAGAGATACACGGCCTTATAGTAGAGTAAATTAATTAAATTAAATAAATAAATTAAATAAATAAATTAAATAAATAAATTAAATCCCCTTCAAAGTGTGTGATTTAAGTTCAAATGAACCTAAACCGCATGCGTGAAGGGGATTTTGGTATGTAAAGTATATGGAACGCGAATGTTTAACGGAATTGCTCCGCACGTATAGAGAGGTCCATGTCATGCCCTATTCTGCTGTAGATGTATACCTTAACACTAGTGTCCTGTAAGGCAAGGAGATTCACGGTCTTTTCACTGTTTTTGCTGATCGTGGTTTCCATAGGTTCACTGTAGTCGTCGACATACAGGTTCATATACATGGGATGATTACTATGATTTTCAATGATGATGTCTGCAAGTGTTCCATTGTCAGCAACCATCGTGAAGCTGCCGGTGTATGCTGCAAGGCCTTGATGATGGGTTTGACCAATGAGCAGAGCATTCCGATCCTGCTTTACTGATTCTTCTGCAGCATTGACCGCCATGGATGACGGTTCAGCGGGGGCTTTCCCTTTCGCATCCAATGTACTAACGGGCATGAGCAGGACAGAGCAAAAGATACCTGCACCCATGATCTTTTTTAACCACATTGTAATAAATCCTCCTGTACATAATGAATGATCTCGTTGCTAGGTATCACTTTGGATAGTCAACAAGCTTGCCTCTTCATCCCAGTTCACAGTAAGTCCCAAGGCCTCGAATACTTCAAAGGGAACGGTCGTCGCACCCGAATAATTGCTTATCGGTTCTGGTAATGAAATGGATTGAGCTGTAGAGGAAGAGGTGGATTTCACCGTGGCCTCCGTCTCGTTGGGACGGATTGTGACGGTACGATCTTCATATTGCAATGAATAAGCTTCGACTATTCCGTTTACCTGGTTCATTTCAAATGCTGCCCCAATCACTGTGGCTGCGGCTCTGACTGGAAGTTGAACGGTATGTTGGGTTTGGACTGCCGAATACGTGGACTGGAACAGAGCATCGTTAATATACACATCGATGCCAAGCTTGGCCTGAACGGGTCGGTAAACCATGCCTCCAGATGATGTCGCAGGTGCTCCAGCCTCCTGGTACTTGTCACTTCCCCAACCCCAGACAGTTCCATTAGAGGATAAGGCCAGACTGTGGTGATACCCTGCCGAAATATCGGTAATACCCGACAGATGCTTAACTCTGCCTTCTTTGCCTGTAACCGTCCTTCCGTAGCTGTACACCTCACCCGAAGTGGTTAACAGCAAGATATATTGCGAATTCCCGTCCATCTGCTTCACCTTGAGGTTATGATGCTGAGCAACTGGTTTGCCCTTCTCGTTCAGGCCCCACACTTTCCCGTTCTGGTCCAGTACAAGCAGGGACGTATCTGTGCTTGTGATCGATGATATGTTGGACAGACCCTTTAACTTGGCTGGTTTGGAAGGAGTGTCATCCGGTTGGTTTGGTTCATTCCATGTCCACAGGGAGCCATCTTTCTTCAAGGCATAGCCTTGTTGGCCGGATGATCCTACCTGAATGATGTCTTTCAATCCGTTTACTGCGTGTGGACGGTGTATAACTTCTGAATCGTTTCCTTGAGTCCCATGGCGCTGCCATGACATAACTGTACCGTTCCGAAGAAGGGCGGTATTGAAAGAACCAGTAACCACATCCTTCGCAGAGGAGATGCCTTCGACTTGGTAGGGGAGTGTACCAGAGCCCCATTCCCACACGGTTCCATCTGCCTGAACGGCTGCGTTAATCCCACCTCCTGCGGCTGAAATGGCTATGACATTCGAAATTCCCGGAATGCGAATGGGACTGGACGTATGGCGATAGCGGATGTCTTCACTGACACCAAGCTCTCCGAACATATTGCGACCCCAAGCCCAGACGGAACCGTCATTTCGCAGTGCGATCGTATAATAATGAGCCCCCTCCACAGCGGTATAGTGAAGTTTGTTTTCTGTGGTTGCTGCGGTGGTATGGACCGCAGATGTACCGCTGGGTGGCAGTGGAGTTGTTGCTGCGTATGATATGGGGGCATGGCCCAGCCCCGTTAATAGGGTTGTGGTTAACCAAGTAGAAGCGACCACCAGGCGCCATCTACGAGCTGGTTTACCTTTTACAGGGGGATCGGTTGGTATGAAGGAATTTTGGTTGGGGTTAGTTTTATGATCAGATGGATCCGGCCAGCTCATGAAATCGCCTCTTATTCGAGTGGGTTAGGGGACTGCGGTTTTTCTATATGTCTAAACGCTCTTGGGAGTGATGAAGTTACAGAGAAATGATAAAATGTCTATATATTGAAAATATTATGGCTCTAGCTATGTGAATCAATGGACAATTCAAATAAGGGAGAAAAGGAGGGTGAACCATGAAGTTTAGTGAAGATGTACTATGGAATCAACTGCAGGATGTGAGGCAATTTACGCTGCACGTGTGCGACTCTATGGATGAAGGACAGGTTCATGATGTGCCGAAGGGATTCAATAACTCCATCCTGTGGAATGTGGGACACATCATTTTGGATCAGGATATGTGGTTTCATTATCTCATTGCTGATGACTCGGAAGTGCCTAAGGTCTATGTACAGTTCTTTGGTTATGGGACAAGCCCGGCAACGTGGGATGCATCACCCCCAACCTGGACCGAATTGATGGATCGTCTAAGGGCACAACCAGAGCAATTGAAAAACAAATTTGCAGGTCGCCTGGAAGAGCCGCTGCTCCGAGAGAGCGAGTTAGGCATGAGTACAATCGGCGAAGTGATTCCGCGTACGCTCTATCATGAGTGGTACCATCTGGGATACATTCAATCTATTCGCAGATGTCTGAGTGTATCTTCTGCAGGTTGAGGCTTACATACATTAAAATTGTAGATGGGAAAATCCTGTGGAGCCAAGGCTTTACGGGATTTTTTGGCGTTATCACATTTGAGAAAGAGGCTTTCTTCTAAATATTCAGAGCGTAAGTCCATTCAATAACGTCATGAATATTCAATCTATTAAACGAACAACAGGCGCAAATGAGTGTTGCTCAGACTTCTGGTATAGTAGAAAAGAGAAGATTTGGAATTGTGGTCGAGGTGACAACCAGAAAACTAGGCATGCCTTTTTACATTAGAGCGAGATTCTTTCATGATTTGTATAGGTCATATCCATTAACGATTATTCTTGAGATGTTCAGGAAGGAGTTCATCCTGTGAAGCAATTTTTATTATCATTTGCATCTACAGCTGACGTACAACATGCGGCCAACGTACCAGAGCAAACGGCAGTGCTGCATGACGACTGGATCCAGCACGCTGGCGTACAGTTGATGTGGTTGCTGCTCGCTGTATTCGTACTTCAGTTAATAATATGGATTCGAGCTCGATTAAGCCGAGGTACATACTCGGACGAAGAAGTGGAACGGGCAGATCCATTGTATCTAGCCTATCTACATAGCAAAGGACGGATAAAGCTAAGGGATACACTTGCTTCCTTGTTTGCTTTAACCCGCATTGGTGTATTGTCCGTGCGAATCGAACAGGCAAAGAGTCGCTATCGGGAGGACAAGTACGCTCCAGATGCAACGCTGGAATATCGGCATGAACGTCCTACAGCGGAGGTGACTGCTGATGAGAGGGAACTCATTCAATGGCTGCTGAAGGACTACGGTACCGCTAACCGTAAATTTCGTCTAGATGCACTCGCAGGCCCAAGCTCGAAGCAAAGCTCAGAGTCGGAAGAGATGCAGCATTATCGCCGCAAGGAGAAGGCACTAGGACAGGGGCTACAGCGGTGGACGACTCGAATTCGCGAGAATAGAGATTGGGAAGGTCTGGTTCGCACACCGATTCCGCTTCGATTGCTCGTTGGCATCGTATTTCCGCTGTTATGGATTCTCACTGGCGCGCTGTGCCTGCTCGATGACTTAAGCATTGGAGAAGGCATTAGTTTGGGGGGGGCGTTATTGATGTGGTTGTTTGCCTGGAGACGGATACGCGTCCGCTGGCCATTTCATACCGCAGGAGTAGGGCTGCTCATCGCGATTACCCTAGCCGAGCCCAGTGATTCCAGTGGAACCGGAGTAGTGATCCTGGCTATTATGCTAACACTGCTGGTTCGCCTCCTATTACCGGTACGAGAGATTGCTCCTGCAGCCCGTGATTGGGCTGTTTCGATGAACCGATGGCGCAGACGTTACAAGAAAGGCATCCCTGCAGATCGAATGG
Organism: Paenibacillus pabuli; assembly: GCF_039831995.1. Taxonomy (NCBI): domain Bacteria; kingdom Bacillati; phylum Bacillota; class Bacilli; order Caryophanales; family Paenibacillaceae; genus Paenibacillus; species Paenibacillus pabuli. Next base: position 3,263,642 of record NZ_JBDOIO010000003.1, on the reverse strand, counting down.
CTGAACCTGCCGAGACATTGGAGCGCATGCTGCAGACTGCACTGGTACTCTGGATCGGTTCACAATGTGCGCGCAAAACGAACTGGAGCTTGCTTCAGGATCATGCAGATCCAGAATTGAGGCGTATGGTACAGCTTAAGAGTGGGAAAACAGGAGTTCCACCGGACTCAACCCTTTTACAAGCACCATTGTTGAGGTTGACGCTGCATCTTCGCGAAGAATATCGCCCACTCCTTGCAGCAGAGTATCCTTACGAACGTTTAAATTACATTGCTGGCAGTTTGGAATCCGGCTCGTATGGAGGTAGTTCGGTATATAGTGATAGTTCCGATACAAACAGTAAGCGACATTCACGGGATCAGGATGGCGACCCTCCCGATGGGTATGGTCATGGAACGGATGGAGGAGATCCGGGATCAGGTGGTGACTCTGGGGTGGCGGAGATTAGGTGCATTGCTCAGTTTAGTATAGAAAAATAGCCACCCAGAGCTTCATCACACAAAATGGATAAATGAAGAGCATGAAGGAGGCAGACATGTGATCATCATATATGGCAGTTCACCTCTCGATGAGAAGAAGGTGGACGAGAGTTATGAAGAGGAATATCAATGTGCGAAGCAGCTCGGCTTCGAGGTAGGACTCATTAATTTGGAAGAATTTATAGTGAATCAGCGTCCGGATCTCGCCATTAAACGACTTAGAAAAGCTCCGGAGCGGGAAGAAGCACTGTACCGTGGCTGGATGTTGAAACCGCAAGAGTATGCACAATTATATGAAGCACTGGCCTCGAAAAATTGGTATCTCATCAACACGCCAGAGCAGTATCAACATTGTCATTACCTGCCTGAGTCTTATGACAAAATCAAAGGACACACGCCAAAGTCGGTATGGCTACCTATATCTGAGCTACAAGGTTCCCCGGATGCGATTCAGAAGGCAGTGCTCCCGTTTGGTGAGCAGTCCATCATGGTGAAGGATTATGTAAAGTCTCGTAAACATGAGTGGGAGGAAGCTTGTTACATCCCGAATGCTGCGGATAACGAGCATGTAATGCAGGTCGTACATAACTTGATAACGCTGCAGGGCGAAGACTTGAATGAAGGACTCGTATTCAGGGAGTTCGTTCCGCTTGAATTTCTGTCCTACCATGACCAGAGCGGCATGCCGTTGTCACGGGAGGTGCGGGTGTTCGTTTTGGATGGTAAACCTGTCTATATATCAAACTACTGGGACGAAGGCGAGGATGAGGTGTTCAAGGAAGTGTTAGGTTCATTTATGGATATTGCTGGAGAGATTCAAAGTCGTTTTTTCACGATGGACTTTGCCAAACAGGAGGGCGGATCCTGGATCATCCTTGAACTCGGTGACGGTCAGGTGGCAGGATTGCCGGATTATGCGGATGCATTGCGCTTTTACGAGCATTTGAAGATAGCCCTGGAATAGACAACAAGAATGAGTTAACTCATGGTGATCATGAATTAACTCTTTTTCAGTCCCTACCAAGTCAATGATGCTTCACTAGTTGTGTTTACGGATAAACCCGCAGAGCGCTCTTTCATTACTGATTTGCAGACGAACATGGATTATATTAATAATCAGAAGCTAAGAGAAGAAGGTCCAGTTACCAATGTGAATTTTTATGATGTTCGTGACGAACAACAATTCAATTACGAACAGATATTTAATATGAGCACTTATCCGTACATGATCCTTTTTGAAAAAGGTCAGATCGTCCTAGAAACACAGGAACCTGAAGAGATTGTAAAGTATAATGAGGGTAAAACTCCAAATGAGGATTAAATTGTTTGTTACGACGATAAGCTAAATTGGTGTTGTTGCAGTGATGTTTAAAGAGATCAGGAGAGTGGTTTTAAACAAATGTTGTGTGCACTAATGCGAAAGTATACCACCTAAAAGTATGTTGCTCGACTACCGTATAACCTTAGAGAAAATGAATCCCTCGTTTGATTCCAATCCTCCTTCTGACTTGTTAAAATTTAGGTATTTATACACTACGGTCAGGTTGGCGGTGAAGATGAATGCAGCAAATTGAGGTTCACCCTGATGTATTAGATGAAAAGGCCAGGTTCGTTCAGCAAAAGAAACAGGAACTGGAGCGGATGGTCTGGGAACTGGAAAAATCGATCTACCTTTTGCAATCCGATTGGTCGGGCGTAACAGGAGAACGATTCTTTTGGGACTTTATGCAAGTAAAAGAAGTTTTCCCTACGACATTGGGTCTCTTGGATAAAATCCAAAATGAGTTTACCTTTATAGCAAAAAATTTCAGGACGACAGATGGTTCAGGCGAAGTTGCCCTGTATATTCCTGAGGAGCTTAAACCAACTTTTGCTAAGGGGCTTGCGGATGGTTCAGTTGGAGAAACGGTAAACGGAATGGGGCAGACGGCCGAGGCGCTCTTTTATGATCCGTTCGGCACGGTGGCTAGTTTTGCCTATGCGATGACTCTTGGCAAAGTTGTCGATGCTGGGCGAGGCATTAAGTTTGCTTGGGATGCATATTGGGGAAACGGTACGGCCAGGTCCGATGTGGAACAATTTGTGGAAGAGCAGAAGAAACAGGTAGACCAAGATGGACTTGGCTATTACAGCGGATCGATGGCAGGTCAGGTATTGGCCTATGCTTTCTTTGGCAAAGCGTTTCGGGCTGTTGAGAATAAGCATAGCGATCTGGGAGGGTCGGGTGGAAGTAAGCCGGAGGCAGGAAAGGGAACTGGGGGGCATAGAGAATTAATAAGGCCTAGTTTTCATCCTAACCCAGAGGCTGTACCTAGCGGAACGAGGACAAAAATTCCAAGTAATGCTGATAAGGCAACTAAGCAATCCTTAGAATTAGAAAATGATGCTGCCGATCAGTTGGCGAGAAGTGGATACAATATCGAACAAAATCCAAGAGTTCGTGAAAGTGATGGAATTGACTCCAACAGAGATCCAGATTTTAGAATCGAAGGTAAAATATTTGACTGCTACGCACCAACTGAGAACAAAGGTGTAAGAGGTATTTGGAGTGAAGTTCAGGAGAAAGTTGTTATTAAACAACAAACTAAAAATGTAGTGATTAATTTAACACAATGGTCTGGAGATGATGCCCAATTGCTTAAGCAATTTAAAGAGTGGGAAATTCAGGGCTTAGAAGAAGTTATCGCAATTAAAAAGGACGGTAAAATCATTTCAGTATTTCCATAAGTAGAGGAGATAAAGTCAATGGAATATTCATTGAAGGTGAATGGAAAGCAGGATGCATTATGGTTAAAGAAATTATTAGGAAGTAAAAATATTGAATTTCGTTATATAAACAAACAACATAATTCATTGTCTATTGATGAATTTGATCTAGCCAATGGTCTGAGAATAAGTGTTTATGAAAATAATTTTCCACCCAATCATCCGGCGGCTACTTATGAAACTATGTTTCAAGAAGAGGACTTTGTTTATGAACAAACAATATCTTATGAGTTAGAGAATAACGAACAATTTGAACGTTGTTATAAAACCATGTACGAAGTTTCTTTTTCTATCTTAGAATCTCTCAAAGTAGATGGGTTATTTTATCATACATCAGGAGAAGAGATATTTTTCTATAGAGATGGAAAGTACACCTTTAACGGAAAATATCTTGAATTGCTCGAAGACCAATACAGCGAAATTCTTAAAAGTATCAATTATACGCTTTTTGGTAGCTAATTGATGGCATCAGCGGAGTTATATCATAATCACGACAGGCAACTATGTTTTAGAATTGCTGATGAACCTTATCCGTATAAAACTTGTTAATTATGATCAGAAGGTTATTTCAAAACAGTGGTGTCGAGTGACTGTAATGACAACGAATATTGTTTAAAGTTCTGTTTGTCTTTCTGAATGAATTTCCGGTATAAACCCTAAAGATATCTAAATGAGTAACTGAAATTCAAAATGAAGAGAGATTAAACTTTAGGACATATTCGAAATGAAATTAAGTAAGCACTTCTACCAAGAAAAGAGTAGAGGTGCTTTTTTTATGATTCAAAACAACTAATGAAATCTTCCACAAGTTGGACGATAATATAGTAGAAACATGATATAGCTCTAACCTGTACATACAGAATATCCACAACCATCCTACACCCACGCGAGGTATTTCCATGAAACAAGGCATATATGAACAGCTTATTAACACAATCACCAGGCAGGAGATTTCGGCACTAGATCCGGATGTGTATCACATTGGGACTGAGAAGCTGGATGCAGAGGAAGCACGTAAACTACTATCTACGTATTTGGCTGCGTTGACCCGACGAGCTCTGAAGATTGTGAGAGAACAAACTGAAGATAGTACAGCAGTACTAGCACAGATCCGTACATGTAATGAAATTATCGCTACGTTAAAAGAGACGCTGGGGGAAGAAGAATATAACGAATTGCAGTTGGATGAGCAAGGGGAAGTGTTGACCCATGTGTATTCCAAGCTGAACAATATACGAGCCGTACGGAATTCTAAAATCATTCGCCCAGATAAGCCTATCGCTCAAAGCTCATTATTTACTGGGGCAAAGTCTGAGCCGAGTATGCTTTTGGAGTTGCAAAAAGAGATCGTGACAGCAGACCGGATCGACTGGCTCGTGTCTTTTATCAAATTCAGTGGGCTTCGCCTACTCTTGGAACAACTTCAGCAATTTACATCTGGTGGCGGGAAGCTGCGAATCATTACGACCACCTATATGGAAGCGACGGACCTTAAGGCCATTGTCGAACTCAGCAAACTGCCCAACACCGAAATACAGATTTCATATGATACGAAGGTTACACGATTACACGCCAAAACGTACATTTTCCACCGTGAGACTGGATTTACGACAGCCTATGTAGGCTCTTATCCACAAATCGCAGATGAGCCAAATTATATTTGAAGATATCCACAAGCTCTGCCCGGAATGCCTCACAAGACAGCACACGCTGCACACCGTCTTCGATACTGTTCAGTCCCAGCCTCTCAGGTGCAGCCCGATGGAAGGTGTAATAGAACATGATCAACATGCGCCGTTCATCAGCGGTCGTGGGTTCTTTCCCAAACGGTGTGCGAGTTGGTAATATACCTAACCACAAAAACAAAGCAAAGCGAAGTGGAGAGGGCCAAGCTTGGTTCCCTAAGGAATGGACAGCGGAAGATATCAAAAAGTCAGGTGAGTACGTAGCAAATCTCCCCAAAAACAGAGTTAAAGGTGATGGTGAATGGATGTTTGGAAACTATAATAACGTTAGAGTGGGAGTGATCAAGAACGATGGTCAGATCGGAACGATTACTCCAGATAACTCAAGACAACCGTGAGGAGAGTAAAACATGATAGATGATTTCAGCGAAAAAGTGATCTCTTTAGTGCAGAAGAGAAAAGACTTACACCCGGATGATCCAGCAATTCAAGCGATTTGGAATGAGATGATAGAAATTTTAAAGGAGAATGAGCAAAGTGCGATATCATTTTTAGATCAATGTGATGAAAAAGAGTTATACTGGCTTAGTGAGATATTTGAGGATTTATCTTCTGAATTTCAAAGTCGAGCATTCATAGATTGTCTTTTTCAATTGCAAAAGAAGTATCCTGATCTGGATATGGAGCAAGACATAGAATATGCGATTCAATCAATAGAAGATTAATAAAGTCGAAAGCCCATTTCAACTCGAATACGAGGTAGTCATGGGTTATTTTTAGATCCTCATTCCAATCGACTACTTTAAAAATCAACCGATCTCCTCCCATGGCAAATGGTATAATGGCAAAAAGGGAGATTCTGGCGCGAGGCCCGAAGGCTCTCATAGCAGAAAGGATGTTATACCACATGCCTACATACAACAAATTGGTGCGGGACAAGATTCCGCATATTATCACATCCAGTGGGAAGGAATGCCGCACACGCATTCTGGACCCGGAGGAATATAAGCAAGAACTAAGAACGAAGCTGCAAGAAGAATCGGAAGAATACATGAGTGCAGGAAGTGATCAGGAAGCGCTGGAAGAACTAGCCGACATGCTGGAGGTTATCCGGGCGCTGGCGGAGGTGCATGGTGCGAATGCGGCACAGCTGGATAAGCTTCGGGCAGACAAAGCCGAGGCACGCGGCGGATTCCAGGAACGGGTGTATCTGATCGATGTCGACGAAGCTTAACGTTAAACTCATTACAGATAACTTGGCAGACGAACTCATTTCCCGGATGCAGCATGCGTCCGGGATTTATATTATGACTTCCTTTATTATGCAGTCTGGTGTGAAGCTGCTTGCTCCGCATTTAAAGCGTGCGGCAGAACGTGGAGCCGAGGTGCGGATGCTCGCGGGAGACTATCTGTATATCACGCAGCCGGAGGGCTTGCGGGCATTGTGTGAGGTCGATCCACGAATTGAAGCAAGACTGTGGCGAAGTATGGGAACTTCTTTTCACCCGAAAGCCTATCTGTTCGATCATGACAACGGGGAAGGACTGCTGATTGTCGGATCGTCGAACTTTTCGTTCACGGCGCTGAAGACGGGGTATGAATGGAATCTCGCAATGAATGCAGAGGCAGAACCATATACGTTCCAGATGGCTTTGGACAAGTTCATGCAGAGCTTCTATCATGAGACGACATTGCCGGTGAACCCGGATTCAATTGCGCTTTATGAAGAAGAGTACCGAAAGTACCACCAGAAGAACCCGGAGATGATCCAGAGGATCACGGAAATGGAAGAAGCGGAGTTTGGCACCGGACTGCCAGAAGAAACAGAGGAAGAAGCCGCCGAGCTGTCGCTTATACCGATCCAGCCGCGGTTTGCGCAGCTCGATGCACTTGAAGCGTTGGAAGGCACGATGGAAGAGCAGTATGACAAGGCGATGGTCGTCATGGCGACCGGGCTTGGCAAAACGTATCTGGCGGGCTTCTTCGCCCAGCGATTCCAAAGGATACTGTTTGTGGCACACCGGGAAGAGATTTTGTTCCAGGCGAAGAAGTCTTTTCAGCGGATTATGCCGGAGCGCAGTCATGGTATCTACAACGGGCAGCATAAGGATGGAGCAGCGGATTGTGTGTATGCTTCGATCTTTACGCTGAGTATGCAGAAGCACCGGGATGGGTTTGCGGCGGATGCTTTTGATCTGATCGTGGTGGATGAGTTCCATCATGCGGCAGCGAAGACGTATATGTCGGTCATTGAGCATTTTCAACCTAAATTTCTGCTGGGCATTACGGCTACTCCGGATCGGCTAGATGGCAAAGACGTATATGCACTCTGTGATGGGAACGTGGCCTACCAGATACATTTTATTGATGCGATCCGGCGAGGATGGCTTGCTCCATTCCAATATTACGGTGTATTCGATGACACGGATTATTCGCAAATTCGCTGGATTGGTACGAAGTATGATGAAGAACAGCTTATGGCGGCTCAGCTACATGAGGAACATGTGGAGAACATCTATTCAGCCTGGATGCGGCATAAACAGACACGAACGATTGGCTTTTGCTCGTCGATCCGTCAGGCAGACTTTTTAGCTGCGTATTTCCGAAGTCAGGGCGTTAAGGTACTTAGTTTGCATTCGCGTACAACGGAGATGTCGCGGGAGGAAGCGATTCGACATCTTGATGCGGGTGAGCTGGAGGTTGTGCTGACGGTGGATCTGTTCAACGAAGGGACGGATATTCCAAGTGTGGATACGCTGCTCTTCGTGCGCCCAACTGAATCACTTACGGTGTTTACCCAGCAGGTGGGCCGAGGTCTGCGGCTGGCGGAAGGTAAATCACATTGTGTCATTATCGACCTGATCGGAAATTACCGGAATGCGGATGTGAAGCTGAGTCTGCTGGATGTGCGTGGCGAGGAAGAACGAAGCGGGAAAGGAATGGATTCGGCTGTGCCGGAAGTTCCAGCCAACTGTGGAATTCATCTGGAGACTCGAGTGGTAAATCTGCTTCAGGAGCTAAGCCGTAAGCGGTTGCCGCGTCGCGAGAAGCTGCAACAAGATTTTCTGGATGTGAAGCGGGAACTCGGGCGTATTCCGACATATCTGGAGCTGCATCTTATGGGACGTTCCAAAAGCATCGGGTATCGGAGCGAATTTGGCTCATATGTTGGGTTTCTTTATCGGGCGGAGATGCTGTCCTCGGTTGAGGCAGAGGTATATGTCCGCCATGAAGCATGGCTGAGGGACGTAGAGAAGACGGTTCTGAACAAAAGCTACAAGATGATTGTGCTGCTGTACATGATGGAGCGAGGCGAAGAGTACTGGATGGACCCGGTGACCCCGGGGGAGTTAGCGAATTTTTTCCATACGTATCTAACAGAGAAGGAGCACCGGAAACGGAAGGACTTTTCGGACAAGGACAAGCTTGCGCTCTGGGAATGGAACGAGAAGACGGCAACTGAGATTGAGAAGTTAATTGTTAAAATGCCAATGTCTATGTGGAGCGGGGCAAGGGGCAGTATGACGCGTTTTGAGGATGGGATATTCTCACTGAACATACAGGTGCAAGATGTGGAGGAACGGGCATTATTATACCGTTGGACAAGGGAGATTTGTCTATATCGATTGCATGCGTATTTTGAGCGTGGGAAAATAAATTAATATAAAAAAGCTGCTTTTGAAATCAGATGGACTGAATTTTAAAAGCAGCTTTTTAATCATAAATATGTACGAATTAGAAAAATTCACTGCGAGTTAACCTCTGCCTCACTTTTTCGTTTCTTTATGAAATCTTCAGGTCCACTTTCTGACTTAATTTCGAGAGATGGGAAGTAGTAATATAGTGAAACTTTAGTATAAGGATCCTGTTTAAGGGACCTTTTAAGACCATAGTTGAGGACATCGGTACATTGATATAAAATTCAGTGAATTCAACTTCAGCGTCATAATATTTTCTAAAGTAGTCTTGACCGATAGGGATTGCCTTTTGATAATATTCCTGCTCTTCTTTATCGGACAGCCTCCCACAAGCAGTTAGTAGGGTCACTAAGACAATGAAAATTAAGCCGTTACGGATATAAGTAAGCAATTGGATTCACACCCTCGTATTTATCATTGGAAAATATTTTAATCTATGGGACTTGGGTAGTAAAGAAATGATGATTACTCATTTTTACAAAGATTAAATCAGGAATTTGGAAGGATGTCTCCACAATATAACTTCTGCTAACAAGGTGGAATCCTATTATAAATGACGGAGAATAATATGAATAGAATTAGAGTTAAACCGGAACAGCTGTTGCATGTATCCAAACAAATGAAAACAGACCAAATCGATAGACTAGTAGATACAAATAATAAAGAATTTTTTAATTATAATAAGAAGGAAGTTGTTTTATATATTGATGCACCGCTAGAGAATATGGGTCGAATTGCATCTGAGAAAATAGATTATATCAGGGGCAAGGGCGTCAAAGTGGTTAACTCGTTGGAAGAATTAAGGGAGGTACTGAAGTAATGGCATCTGCTTTTGTGTTGGTAGAAGAGAACAGTAATATCCCCATAGACCGTTTGGTTCGAGACATACAACAAACTTGTTTGGAAGCAAAGTTAAATTTAGTTTTTGGGATTCAAGATATAGATTCAGAAGAGAACATGAAACATTGTGCCTTAGGCATTTCACTCCCAGACCAACAAGTGTCAGATCATGGTGAGATAAATAATACGATCAGAGTTGATGTATATGATGAACCTGCTCCACATCAATACAGAGAATTAGAATGGAGAGATACTGGGCAGATATATTTTAACACGCTCATTATCGATGAAGTATATCAACATGAAGAGGTCGCACTAACCTTTCTGTATCATTTTCTAATGAGGTACCCACAGATGGTGGTATGGATGGAGGAAGACTGGGTCTATACATTATCTGATCTGGAGAAAGCTCTAAAAACTTCAAATCAATCTGATTGGTGTTATGTGAATCCGAATTCTATATAAGTAACACAAAATCTCTGAGTAGATTTCAAAGATCCTGGAGGACTAGGTAACATCACTAAAAGGCCCTTTTCTTAACGCCAGACAGGAGCCGCTTAATCTTGCTCAAAAAAATGCGGTTATACAGAATTTGAAAAAGCATATCAAACACAATACGGCAGTTGATGTTCATATTGTCGACACTTCAGGGCTAAACAAAGATGTAGTTAAAGGATTGAAGAATGGATTAAAAGATTCTGAAATCAAAATTATTTTTCTCGGATAGAGGTGATTCATTTGGCACAAAGTGCAATTCGTTATGCTAAACAAACAAGGTATATTCAGGATGCTCAATTAGGGGGGGGGATACATCGTATTTTTAAAGTTGTTGATGGTATTAGGTCTGTAGAGATCATCGAATATGAATAGTTGCTAAATGCAATAAACGAATGGTGGAGCGACTTTGAAGATATGCCGCCAGGATTAAAGGATATTGAATTAGACAAATGGCTTACAGATGTAAACCGCAAAGATTATTTTTATTCAATACTAATCAAGGCGCGAGAAAAATGTGATGAATCGCTAAAAGAGGAAATATCCAAATTTATTGAGGTCTTGCATAATTAACATGAGAATGATTGGATAAACTCATTGCAAGCAAGAAGGGGATTTGTCTATATCGACTGTATTGACATCGAGTATAAGACAAAAGATTTTTACAAAAAAGGCTGCTCAAATTCAGTTTATCTGAATTTATAGCAGCTTTTTAGATTCTCTTAAGAATGAAGTACCATATGATCTCGGGAGCTACAATTCTTCATTTGAAGGTTCATCATTGAACTCCCCATGCTTTTTGAAGTTTTCCTTCACAAAAACCATAATAGCCTCATACAAAAAAACCAAGAAATCCTCATCGCCAAACTGAGCAAAATAACCAGCATAGCGGCGATCAGTCACATAGACCTCTGCGATACAAGTCAAAATCTCAGCGTCACACACCATAAATGTTTCAAGGCAGCTTTTCCATTCCCGAATGTACTTTTGCACCTCAACAGAAGCGGGAGACTGATCCTGGTGTTGAGCCAACTTACGAAATATGTGCTCCATGTTGACCGAGAACTGCTGGTAGGTTTGTTGCTGCTCCTCGGCAGACAGCTGGTTCACATTGGTTTCAAATTCTTGATACTTTTCAGTATCCCCGTAAACGAGCTTTGCCTCGGAGTCGTATTGCTCTTGAATGGACAGGATGGGGGAGTCGCCAAACACATTGAGATGAACGATATCCGTACCATCCACATATTCATCCAATTGGTCGATGATGGTTTCGAGCCTTTGCTTTCGTTGCACGAGTGTACTGCGATGCTCTTTTAAGATTTCTTTCTGTTCATCCTTGGAGAGATTCATCATGGCTGCAATATCCTTCAATGAAAAATTCATTTCCTTGAACAATAGAATCGTTTGCAGATTACCAAGTGCTTCCTGATCATAGAACCGATAGCCATTACCCTCGACTTTGGTCGGTTTCAATAGATTGGTTTTATCATAATAATGTAAGGCGCGTTTGGTAACGCCTGTAATCTGAATGATGTCTTTAACGGTGAAATAGAGTGTCTTCATTCCAAAAGTCCTTTGTTTCAGCAAGGATCTCACTTGCCGGAGTGATGGTTGCTTCGGTGATATGTTTGCCTGTTTTGTTCAAATAGTATTGAATTAAATGATAGCCGCAGGCATAGCCAGCAGCATAGGGCATCCCTACGGGAGTAAAGTTCTGCGTTCTTGCAAGATCGTCCCCGTATAGATAGGGATTAATCTGCTCGAAGCCCGTAATATGCAGTCGATCCTTCATTTTCGGTTTAATGATTGTATTTAGGGTTTCCATATTTGTTTTGGCTACCCAGGGTCCTAATAACTCTTCACCATACAGGGACGTGGCGAAGCTCTCCGCAAGCCCCTCACTAACAACCATTTCTCCTAGCGTAACATACGGATCCCACTGAATAAATTGATACCTCACGTTATGATTGCACTCATGAGCTAATACGGATTGGATGCGAGGTAAAGTATATGCATTCGGGATCAGGTTCGCAATAATATAGCCGGGGATTCCACCATCTCCGCAGATTCCTTCATTCATTTGCATTGCCTGACTGTTCTGATCTCCTAATAAAACGGTGTATAGATATTCCGATACCGGAAGCTGAGTGCCATTGTCCGTAAATGTGGTTAGACTTGCCCTCACAGCTTCATCGCATTGCTGCCAAAATGCTTCTGATGATATAGCTGCGAGCGGTTCATTAATCTCAGGCGTAATGCCTAGAGGTGAGATATTCATCAAATTATTCATCATGATAACGTCAAAGCCATGAGGCTCACTTGATTGAAAGGGGATCTGTTGAATGTTCCACTTTGGCATAAATGGACCCAGCATTTGTTGCCTATATAACTCCACCTTTTCATCGGGTGCAGCATGAATAATATTTCCATAGATTTTATCCGAGCGTAACGCGGTAATCTTCATCATCAATCTCTCCTTCATGTAAGTTTGATTTCATTATCAAGTATGACCTTACGTTACAGTCAAGGAGAGAAGAGGAAGGTTATACATATTTTTATGTGTGGTAATTCGATTCTCTCTGTGAGTTCACCTCTTACTGTGAAGAATTAGTCGCTCTTTTTTTATGAATTGAATAAGAAGAAAATTTTCGTTTCATGTTGAAGTATCTTGGAATGAGCTAACGTTTCAAGGGATGGTGCTTTAATTAAGCTAGGGTACTTGTTTACAAATTGGTAGGACCACAATCGTTTCAAACGTTTCTCCAGCAGTTGTGGTAATATGACCACCATACTTTTCAGTGATTTGCCGGACGTTCAAAAGGCCAACCCCGTGAAATTCGCTGTTTTCCTTCAATTTCTTTTTATTTTGATGAGCATAGGAATTTACAATTTGAATGGTGAGCATATGATTGTGAGTGAAAATCCGAATCGATATAAATCGTTCTTCAGGTGTAAGAAGAAGTTGAGCAGCTTCAATTGCGTTATCCAGAATATTTCCGATCACAATGCATAAGTCGTAAGGGTTTATCATATCTAGATTGTTTATGCTCACTTGATATTTAATCTGTATGTTTTTCTCCTTGGAAATATTTATTGCATTATTTAATAAAGCGTCAATGACCAGGTTACCTGTGGCTATTGATAAATAAGAGTTTCCCATCACTTGCAAGGTTTTGCTGATATGCTCAAGTGCTTTTTCTTGTTCTCCTGTTTGAATGCAGGCACGAATATAAACGAAATGTTTATTGGTGTCGTGGATAATTCGTTTGGTCATTTGAAATGAATTCGAGATTTTCTGATAACTAGCATTTTGATAATCAGTTTGTTTGTGTAATTGTTGTAATTCATCTTTCATCTGAAAACTTTCAATCAATTGATCAAATAGATAAATAATGGTGATATTGATCAGTAAGATACCAAATGCTGAAAAAATATACATATTGTTTTCTTGCGTATGAAAGAAAAGCGTATTTAAGATGAGAAGACTGACAATATTAATGAGTCCTAGCACAAGATAGTACCATTTGTTTAACTTATAATCACGTTGCCGTTTAAATAGCTTGATCAGCATAATGAACAAGAAAAAAATAAGCGATGAAAACAATAAAATAAGTAGGCGTGTTTGCTGACTGCCCAAGTCTATATCACTAGGAGTTAAGTGCACTTGTGTAATAAACCCGTATGAGAGAGTTTCTGCTATGAAACCTAGAATGACGTATAGAACGGAAAAAATTGCTTTCGATTCAATCCGAGAAGAGTAACACCAAGAAATAATAAAGGCACTGCTGATTGATAGTAAACCTGTAATTAGAACAGGAAAAAAAGAGACTGAGGATAGATAAATTGTCGTACCGCTCAGAAGATAATGAACAATAATACGTTGTCTGCTCTGCTGGGAAGAGCCAAGTAATGCAAAAAAATAACGGTTTAGCAGAACAAGTTGCAGGAGAGTCGTTCCTAAAAAAGAAAGCAGAGTCAGTATCATATAATAAATTTACCTGCCATGTATTGAGCATATGTATCTTTAATTTGCTTCATTTGAGTTCGGCTTATTGGGAAATCCTGATGGTTGCTCATAATTACTGAATTAGCTGTGAACCCGCGAATATAGTCCATATTAACAATGACTGATCGGTAAACAAGCAGAAAGGGCATTCCTAATTTCTCCGAATAGGATGAAATCGTACCTGTGATTAGAAATTCTTGATCAGTTGTGACAACCTGAAGTTTGTTTTGTACCAAAGAGTGTTTCAATTTTGAGATAGCGATGATTTCTGATACTGGCACAATGTTCTGTCCTCGCTCGTCTTTCAAAAACATGACATGCTTGGCAGTTGAACTGAGGTGATCATAAAGGCGCATCATTTTCGATTCAAAAACGTCATATGTTAAGGGCTTAAGTAAATATTGAAAGGTTAATACATCAAAGCTTTCCATAACATAGTCTGGGTAACTGCTTAAAAATAGGATTGTTACATCTTTGTTGGGGAGTGAACGTATTTGTTTAGCTGTTTCCAATCCATTAATTCCTGACATTTCAATATCAAGAAAGAGGAAATGAAAGTTTTTACAATTTTTACTTAAGTAGTGTTCAAGTAGCTCTTCACCTGACGAAAAATGAGTCAACTGAATTTTGCAGTCATTAATTTTTTCGAAATCACGAAAGAATTGGCTCAAATCTTCGTGAATCTCTTTATCGTCGTCACATACCCCACCGAATAGCACTTCTATTTCCCTCCTAAAGATACCATTTATTAAAAGTATAACGAATTCAGACTATAGATCAACACAAGAGTAGTTACAAAGTCCAACGTGAAGCAGAATGCTTTGGTTTACGATCGTCACGCTAATGCTCACTCAAAATCCGTCATTCCTAGCAATAAAGTCATTCTCCAAAAAAGTATATGAGGAAACAAAATACATCAAAAAATGCAATTCGCATAGATTTTAATACAATTGGCATATTAAGTATTCCATAAATTCGGGTAATCCCTATATATTGTTTTTTAAGGGGATGGAAAAAAATGATAGAGTTGTTGGTTAACGCTACAAGTGAGCAAATGATTCGACACAAGGTGGTCATGCAGAAGGATTTACCGATCATTCGATATGGATTACAGGCGATGACTGAGACATTGCTTATTGCTAGTACAATGATAATAATTTCTATTTTTGGGGGGCGGATGCTAGAAGCTCTGGCCTGGATTGGAACGGTATTCATCGTAAGAAGTTTAGGAGGAGGGAGACACGCCGGGACGTTTTTACAATGCTATTTCATATCTGTAGGTGTTTTTATAGCGTGCATGTTCGTAGTGCATTTATTCGAAAATTCCTTCATTTCGTACCTGATAGGCTGGGGAGCAGCGCTCCTGTTTGTTTTATCTCAAGTATTTTTACGTAAAAAATCAAAGCAAATGAAGCTGCAGAAAATAAGCACGTTAATTACTGCTGTTGCAGTTTTTATATATGGTATTTTTCTTTGGTTTCAAATCACAGATAGTATCATGTTATCAAGCTTGTTGGGTTTAGTCGCTTCACAATTATCTAGATTTTTTGGGGGGAGTCACTTATGAGTTTAGCTCTAATCAAAAGAATTCCATGGAAAATCATTAGTTTATTAGCCATTGCTTTTGTCGTGTTACGAACTAACACTATGTGTTGGTGGATAGCCCATGAACCAGAAATGCCGGAGGAAGTAAAAAAACTACAGTCATTCTAAATTCATAATTGTAATAAATTTGGGCTGGGAGTAGATGGTTATATGGATTGGTATGTACTCTTTGTTGAAACGGGAAAAGAAGATGTCGTACGATCGTTGATTAGCAAATATTTCGACAAGTCTGAGATTCGTGCAATTGTACCCAAACGGAAATTGGTAGAGCGAAGATTAGGTCAGTCTTACGAGGTTTGCAAAACGATGTTTCCTGGCTATGTGCTCGTATATACTCAAATGAATACGAAAATGTATTATGAACTTAAGCAAATACCGAGGTGCTATCGGCTGCTTAATCGTACCCATAGCTCTATCGATAATAATGAACAGAGGAGTGTAATCTACAATCAGGAAGATACACTCGAAACGTACACCTTCTCAAAAATTGAAGAGGAAGAAATGACATTGATCCTCCAACTCATTGGGAAGAGTGAAATGATTGACTGCTCAGCTCTGTACATAGAAAACGCAAAGATAAAAGTATCTAGCGGGCCTTTGAAAGGGAAAGAAGGGATCATAAAAAAAATTGATAAGCGCAAGAGGCGAGCTAGAATTGCTTTGAATTTTATGGGATATGAAAAGTTGCTGGATGTTGGTATTAGTTTATTGGAAAAACCATTGGAGAATGGAAATTTCGGGACTCATTAAAAATTCAGAGTGAAACTAATCGCTGCTTCGGTACGTTGGTGGAGCTCTGTTGTCATAATGCTTGGTCTAGTAGTGTATATGTTGAATATAGACGATCTGGCGAAGCTGTGCCCAAACGGCACTAGACATCAATCAGAATAACCTATCGTGGTAGTTAATAGTCGAATCAGATTGGTAGGTATCGCATTTGATTAGTTATTCTCCTTCATTGTTGTTGCAGGAAATCGAAATGAGTAGACCAGAGAGCAGCATCAAAGCAAGCATATGCATTGCACGATTTGCACACAATTTATATTTTGAAGAGGTCATCCATTGCTTGCACGAAGAAGAATTGGATTATTACACAAATCTTCAAGTCGAAAAAAGAAAGAACAGTTTTTTAATGGGAAGGTTCTGTGCCAAAAAAGCGATCCAATTGTATACGGGTATCGGGGATGATCGGAAAATTTTAATCCGAAGAGGGGTTTTTCAGCAGCCGGTTGTTACAATGCCGTCATACTCAAATATTCAGGTAAGCATAACACATTGTAATGATATGGGGGCGGCTCTTGTTTTCTCAGAAGAGCACGCAATGGGAATCGATATTGAAAAAATATCGGGAGAACCTACTGCAATTAAATCCGTTTTGACGGAAAAGGAAAGAAATCTTATCAAGTCGTTAAATTTGAACCCCAACGTAGCTTTATACTTAATGTGGACAGCAAAAGAAGCATTATCCAAAATATTGAAGACTGGGTTTACAACACCGCCTCAAGTTTTTGAGATTAATCGGATTGACATACAATCAGATTATGTCTCAAGTGAGTATACGAACTTCTCCCAGTTCAGGGCTACATCTTTTCAAGCGGGTCATTACATGCTTTCTATTGTGCACCCAAAGCGAACACTCATGGATGTACATACGTTAAAACATCTAATCTCTAAAACGCAGGCGATCAGCTCCTTTCATTGTTGAACAATGGAATGAGCATTTTTTTTGCATAGATTGATACAGTTTGTATTCGTTTTACGGAAAAGGAGGTGATCGCAATAAATAAGAGACGTGTCGTATTTATGTTTGGCGGGCAAGGTACCCAATACTATCATATGGGGCTTGAGTTATACAAGATGTATCCTGTATTTCGGTCTTGGATGGAACGTTTAGATTCCCACGTATCGAATATCACAGGATTATCAGTCTTAGCTCATTTGTATGACGATCGCAAATCCTTAGCGACGAATTTTGAAAATCTTGTCTATACGCATCCAGCTATATTCATGATCCAATATTCGCTCGCACGTACGTTGATCGATGAAGGGGTTGAGCCAGATTTATTGTTGGGTATGAGCTTGGGCGAATATGTATCTGCTGCTGTGGCTAATGTGGTTGAGGTAGAGGCTGTATTAGAAAACATTCTGATCCAGTCGAAATTGATTGAATCGTCTTGTGAGAGGGGGGGGATGATCACAGTATTGTCAAATGCGGATGTATACGATACCTCTCCTCAGCTCCATATGGCCTGCAGTCTGGTGGCTATCAATTATGATGGTCATTTTGTAATTGCAGGGAGAGATACAAGTCTATCAACTGCAGAAAGCTGGCTAAACTCAAATCGTATTATTCATCAGAGGCTCCCAGTCTCCTATGCGTTTCATAATGCGCAAGTGGAACCCATAAAAGGCGCCTACATGTATCATCTGCAAACCATGACATACAAAGCACCTGTGGTGCCTTGTCTATCTAGTGCAGCAGGAGGTGTATGTGGAAACATAAATGCTTACCTTATGTGGCAGGCGATTCGTGAGCCAATGCGATTAAGTGAGGCAGTGGAAAAGCTAGACCAAAAGCAAGAGTATATATATTTAGACTTAAGCCCTTCTGGCACATTAGCAGCAATAGTCTCGAAAATACATGGGCAAAGAGCCAACTCTACTTATTACCCCATTATCACAAAGTTTAATCAAGATGCTTTACATTTGAGGCGCGCAATAGAGGGGTGTATGAATGGGTTAGTGCTGTAAATAGAGGTTTTCATTAAGACACTGAAAAGCTTGAAGGGTTGAAACATACAAAGTAGGCGTCTCAGATGAGCAACATATATAGAGTGAAAAGAAAACGTTTTCATTAATAAAGAATGTGTGGTGATATATTTTCAATTAGGTTAAGATTAGAAAAAATGGATTATGGAGGGAATCGAGTGAAGGCTCAAGAACAAATGCTAAAAGGGATGTTTGAAGGTCCGATTATTCCAATGATCGTGAGAATTGGTTTACCCATACTGATTGGTAACCTGCTAAATTACGTTTATCTGGTTATTGATACGTACTACATCGCCATGCTAGATCCCACTTCGTCCGCTCTTTTGGCAGGAACAGGTCTGTTATTTCCTCTGTTTTTTATTTTTGAAGCCATCGCCTCGAGTTTGGCAGTCGGTCTCAGTACAGTGACAGGACGGTTGATTGGCGAAAGAAAATTTGAAGAATGCAAAAGTCTTGGAATCAGCGGGTTCATCATGGCAATGGTACTCGGGATTCCATTCATTCTCGTCTGTTATTTGTTCGGACCAGAGTTGATCAATATGCTCGCGGGGACTGGGCTCAGTTCGGAGGCAAAGGCATACGGGCTAGAATTTCTATATTCGTTAGCACCAGGCTTGATCTTTATGATACTGGTACAGGTCTATGGAGGTATCCTTCTTGGCGAGGGACTCACCCATGTGCTGGCGATCGCATTTACACTCATGACAGTCATCAATTTGATTCTTGATCCAATTATGATTTTCGGTCTGGGCATGGGGATCACCGGTGCAGGATTGTCCACGACAATCGCAATGTGCTTTGCGTTTCTGTACGTGGTGCGGTTTCTGCAGAAAGGGAAATCAAGAATCCCTCTGACATTCAGCCTTTCGAGGTTTAATAAACGAATTGTGAAGGAAATTGTTCGCATTGGTTTGCCGCAGTTGTTGATGACCGTTTCCATTTATACAATTACCGTTGTCTACAATAAAATCATTACGACCAATTTCAGCGAAAATGCGATGAATGCCTGGACCTTAACGGGAAGGATCGATCAAGTCTTGATCATACCGATTATTGCAGTTGCAGGTGCTACTACGGTTTTTGTTTCACAGAATTATGGACGTAACCAGCTTGATCGTATCAAAAAAGCGTTGAATGTCAGTATGCTCTTCGTTTTCGGAATGTCTACTGTGATTGCGGCCTTCTACGTATTAGTGGCGCCCTGGTTATTTGCAAGGTTCACTTCTATACCTGAAGTGGTGGAGCTCGCGACCCAACAGGCGCTCATTATTTCATTTACATTCGGGTTCATGGCCATTACATGGACGATCTGCTCCTTCTTTCAAGCGACAGGTCGACCAATGCCGGCCGTCATTATTATGTATATAAGAGTCATCCTCATTATCGGACTCGGCGTATACTTCATCTATGGGTTGGATATGGGGTTAAATGGTATCTTCATCTCCATGGTCATAGGCAATGTTGTGACTTTGCCTATCTCGTTCCTATGGGTGAAGGGACATCTCAAAAAAGTGAAGTTCACATCCATTTTTGATAATCAGTCTCCAGTACCGAGCGAACAGAGGGTATAGATTTTTAACATTGCTAGTTTAGGGATGTAATTAAAGCCTCCATTATCCATTGACCATTGGCGTAAGCAGATGGTTAGGATCATGGGGGCGCTTTTGATGTTGGGACATTCCTCCGTCTAGACGTGTTGAAAATAATGTTGTTCTTTTTTTTTTTTTTTTTGAAAATTTTCAAAAATGTTAAGTCATTCGCCTCGTCTGTCTGAAGAAGACTCATAACTATTCAATTATTAGGAGGAACACGTATGAAATTTAGTTTCTGTACAATCGCCTGGAGACATCGGACGTTAAAGTTGGATGATATGGCCTATATTATTAGCTTACTCGGTTATGACGGCATTGAAATTTGGAGTAAGCACTTGTTCGAATATCAGGCTGCATTGCCTGCCTTAAAGAAACTCCTTTCTCATAGTAAGCTCCAAGTACCAATGATTACGCCTTATTTTGATTTTACGTCTTCCAAAAAGAAATGGAGAGACAGTATTTTGGAAGCCGAAACATTCATCCATCTAGCTAATGAGATCGATTGTCCTATTATTCGTTGCTTTACGGGCAGAGTTGGAAGCGAGTTTGCGACACAACGGGAATGGGAGAGTGGAGTAGAAGGAATACAGGTTATTGCGGATAGAGCAGCTGAGTTCAACATCAAAATTGCGATTGAAACACATGTAAATACACTCGCGGATCGAATTGAATCAATCCAGAAATTATTAAAGGATGTCAACCGTCCGAACGTCGGCTTGGTGCTCGACTTTTATAATCTATATGAAAACGAAAGAGGAATGGACCCTCTACTTGTTATTGAAGAGCTCTATGAGCATACCATTCATGTGCATGCCAAAAATGCGGAGGCAAACTTAGGATTAATTACACCATTCAATTATGTGATGGAAAAAGATCGGGCAATACTTGGCATTCGGAACCTCGCTGATGGAGATCTCGACTATCGGGCTATTCTACATGAATTAAACCGAAGAGACTATCAAGGCTACGTGTCCATTGAGTGTTTCGAAGTGAATCGCAACCCAATTCGCGTCGCTATGGACGAGATAAAGTTTTTAAATGAGACAAAACAGTCAAATTTTCAGCCAACTGTATACACATAAATGGGAAACATGGGAGGTACGCATGGGGAAAAGAACGCTGAATTTATCGGATGAATTATATGATTATATTTTGGACAATTCACTAAGAGAACCTGCGGTTGCGCAGGATCTCCGGGAAGAGACGAATCGTATGCTCATGTCCGCAATGCAAACTCCGCCTGAGCAAGGACAATTTTTAGCGATGATGGTTGAATTATTGAACGCGAGGCAGATTCTTGAGGTAGGTACATTTACCGGATACGGAGCGTTATGGATGGCGCTTTCTTTACCTGAGGGCGGGAAAATAACGAGTCTCGATGTGGATGAGAAATGGTGTACAATGGCCAGGAAATATTGGCGTCAAGCAGGGGTAGAAGAGAAGATCGAATTGATAATCGCGCCAGCTTCCGAGTCGATGCGTCAGCTTCTAAATGATCATAAAGCGAATTTTTACGATATCATCTTTATCGATGCAGATAAGGAAGGCTATCTCGATTATTACGAATTGGCGATTAAGCTTGTACGAGTAGGAGGATTGATCTTACTTGATAATGTGCTTTGGGGCGGCAGTGTCATTAACGAGCTCAACCAGGGACGCGACGTTTGCGCCATCCGTGAAGTCAATAAAAGGGTTCATCTTGATGATCGAGTTACTATGAGCTTAATGCCTATTGGAGACGGTTTAACCTTTGCAATTCGTAGAAAATAATGAAAGGAGCTACAGGATGAAACCTCTCAAACTATTGGATACGTTAAGCAACTCAAATATACACTATGGATTTTATGAGGATGAACTCTATATAGAAAATAGTAAATTAGATCCGAACGTTCAAACGTATTTCGTCAATCATAAAGAGCTGATTATCGATTTTCTTAAAAGTCGTCAATTTATAGATTTAACGGTAATGGATTCGGACACACACTACAAAGGTGGAGCCGGACTTGATTTTTTATTCGTTGAACCTGGCAGCGTGAAAAAGGTCCCGAATGTATATCGAAGCTTTCTCGTAGCAGATATCAATTCCAATCCCAATCTCCTTTACTTTGCCGGCATCATGATTGCTTTATTTGTTCGTTATACGGATGCCAATGTCACCACCTGGAGCATCCATTGCAGAGGAGAACAGTTGAAATTCGACACGTTGAACTACACGAAACAATCTAAGCTTGCGGATATCGTGGAGAACTTGGCTTCCTCAATTATGAAGGAAAAACGCCATGCTCACGATTTAGACAACCTCAATATAGCGCTATGCAATGCTGATTCCAGTCATGTGCTGGCTATGAATATGTCGACCAGTGAAGATCATGTCATCATAACGATGAAGTATAACGCTCACATGATCGCTGGAAATACAATCGATCGAATTGTGAACCATTATTCGACCTATTTATCAGGGTTCATTAGCAACCCAGATGCAGCGCTTTCCACGCTTTCCTATCTTTCGGCAGATGAACTCAGCAGGATCAAAGAATGGGCAGGATTACCAGAACAATATTCGTTCCAAGAGACGCTGTATGATGTATTCGAACAACAAGTCTTCCAGACTCCTGAGGACATTGCTTTTATCTATGATGATAATAAAAGCAATGTTTTTTATATTTCCTATATTGATTTGCTCTGTTCCGTAGATCATTTGGCATTAGAAATCTCGCAATTAAACGTTAGTAATCAGGTTATTGGCTATTATGGCGAGCGGTCCATTTATACCGTAATTGCAATGTTAGCAGTTTGGAAGTCAGGCAATATTTATCTTCCTCTGGACACCTCTTATTCGGAAGAACATCTTCATTACATGATTGAGGATGCTAAAGTCGAACTCATTTTTACAACCGATCAGAGAGTGAGCGAAATTTCGAACTATAGGACAATCGTGATGAACGAGCATCATTTAATCGATGCTGCTTCCTACGAGCCAAGTATTTCGGCAAGCAACTTCTCTTTGGAACGCGACTGCTTAATCATGTATACCTCGGGCTCAACTGGAAAACCGAAAGGTGTCATTCACAAACAGCTGCAATTGATTAATCGTTTTAATTGGATTTGGTCGAATTACCCTTTCAGAGAGAACTCTTGTATGGGTCAACGGACGAGTATGAATTTCATGCCGTCCATGTGGGAGTTTCTGGGGGGGCTACTTAAAGGGGTTCCCACCATCATATTGACTGATTCAATTGTAAAAGATCCGAATAGTCTAGTTCGTGCGATTGCTCGTCATCAGATCTCGCATCTTACCGTCGTCCCTTCGCTACTAAAGCGTATTTTAGAGTCGCCGGAAGATAAGGGATTGTTATCAACGATGCAATTATGTATTACTGCAGGAGAACCGTTGACCGTAGATTTATTGAGACTTTTTAAAGAAATTGTGCCTCAGGCTACGTTATTAAATGATTACGGCGCGACAGAGGTAAACGGTATTTTATATGTAGATTCCAAAACCAATGCAGCCAGAACAGATAAATTGCCCGGGTTTAAACCGATCCGGAATGTAAAAGTGTACGTACTTGATTCGGATTTAAACTTGGCGGGAGTTGGGATTGAGGGTGAACTGCATATCGGAGGGGCGGCATTAGCAACTGGCTACCTCAATGACAACGAAAGCAATGCAAAAAAGTTTATCGAAAATCCATTCAAGGATAGTTCAAGTCCCCGATTATATAAAATGGGCGACTATGGTCGGTATTTACCTGACGGAACGATTGAGTTATTAGGTCGGCGCGATCACCAAGTGAAAATCAGGGGAATTAAACTTGAGTTGACGGGTATTGAACGCGTAATAGAGCAGAACGACGCAATTGTTGAATGTGCTGTTTTTGTTAAGGAACTCAGTCCGGGAGTCAGCCGGTTATACTCGGCTATCGCATTGAGGGATGAGGAATCGATCACAGATGACCAATTATACGAATTCCTGAAACCCAAAATATCCGATTATATGATTCCTTCTTCATTCATTCATGTAGAAAAATTACCAAGGACACCGAACGGTAAAATCGATCGGCAACAATTATTGACTTTAACCGAATTACCTGGAAGTGATCCAAAACCGAGCCTCATTTCCGTGAGTAACATAAAAGAACAGCTCGTTTCCCAAGCAGCACAAACGTTATCCGTTGGACGCTCCTTGATCGAGAGTGGGAAGAAGTTCTATGCGTTAGGCTTTGACTCATTGACCATTGTAGATTTTTTAAACGCTATCAATAAGAGGTTTGGCATATCGTTAGCCATTACGGATCTTTACGATCGTGCAAGCATAGACGAGTTAACATCGTATATCCATTCCAAGAACGACAACATCATAATTGAATTACAGTCTGATTTAAGTCCGGAGTCGAAACCTGAACCTGAATCTGAACCAAAGATTGAACCTCATTCTGAATCAACCGTTGTAACGGAAGCCACGGTTTCTATTGAGGTCACAGCAATCAATGATATTTTGGCTGATTTAGCAGCGAACGTTCTTCAAGTAGAGCGTTCATTGATTGAAAATGGGAAGAAGTATTATGCACTGGGTTTCGATTCATTGACTATTGTGGACTTTTTAAATCTAGCGAATAAAAAATTCGGAACCAAACTTGCCATTAGCGACTTGTACGATTTTTCAAGCATTGATGAACTAGGTGCGTATATGAGCAACCAGAAAAATATGAACATTATGCCTGAACCTGTTGCTTTTTCAAGCCCAGTACCTGCTATATCGAATGAAGCTGCAAATGAACGGAAAGAAGCTGCGAATACACCTAAGAAAATTGCCATCATCGGGTTGGCGTGCAAATACGGCGGTGCTAATTCTGCTGATGAATATTGGAATAATCTTAAAAATGGCATTGATTCCATCCAGGTCGTTCCTGAGCAGCGATGGTCGATTGAGAACTATTACGATCCTGATATAAGAGCAGATAACAAAACAATGAGTAAGTGGGGAGGGTTTGTAGCCGATATTGATCGTTTCGATGCAGATTTCTTTTCAATCACGCCGATTGAAGGCGAGAATATGGACCCACAGCAGCGAATTTGCCTCGAAGAGTGTTATCATGCGCTGGAAGATGCGGGATATTCAGAATTTGATCTGAGCAACAAAAATGTTGGGGTTTTTATAGGTGCAAGGCCAGGAGATTATATCAATCTTATTAAAGAAGGTGGACATCCACCAAATCCGTATAGCTTGATGGGTAATGATTTTGCAATTTTGGCGGCGAGGGTAGCCTACTTCCTCAATTTAAAAGGACCTGCTATTAGCTTGGATACCGCTTGTTCTTCTTCACTCGTTGCCATTCACCTTGCGGCGTCAAGCATTCTAAAAGGTGAATGCGAAATGGCACTGGCTGGGGGGATCTGTATCATGTCCACGCCAGATCTTTATTTGACCTCTTCCAAGCTGGGAATGTTATCTCCCGATGGTAGATGTAAAGCTTTCGATAACCATGCGAACGGCTTTGTTCCTGGTGAAGGTGCAGGAATCGTTGTGCTCAAGGAACTGGATCAGGCTATTGCAGATAACGACCATATTTACGGCGTGATCTCTGCTTCGGGCATCAATCAGGATGGTAAAACGAATGGTATTACCGCGCCAAGTGCCATGAGTCAAGTTAATTTGCTCCGAGCGATCTATGAGGATAACCAGATAGACCCTGCGTCTATTGATTATGTGGAGACGCACGGAACAGGGACCAAACTTGGCGATCCCATTGAGATTAAGGCGCTTTCCGATGTATTTGGAGAAAACGGGATGGAAAAGGAATCTTGTCCGATTGGGTCCGTCAAAACGAATATCGGGCACACGATAGGCGCTGCAGGTGTGGCGGGGTTAATCAAAATCATCATGTCACTGAAACATCAAGCGATTCCTCCAACGCTGCATTATGAACAGGCGAATGAGCATATCGACTTCAAGAACAGCCCTTTTTATGTAAATACGACATTGAAAGAATGGAGGCCGAAGCCCACGCCAAGAAAAGCAGCGGTCAGTTCGTTCGGGTTCAGCGGCACGAATAGTCATGTTGTCATTGAGGAGTATAGTGGTGACACGAACCGGCCCAATTCTGATCATTCATATCACCTAATTCCTATATCCTCCAAGTCGATAAAGAGTTTAAGGGGCAAAATCGGTCAGCTTCGTGAATGGTTAAAAGCCTCAGATGGACAAACGATTGGAGATATCGCTTTTACACTTAGCGTAGGGCGGACTCATTTTGACGAACGGATCTCCTTTATCGTAGAGAGCAAAGAAGAATTACTGGCCATGTTGGAGAATGATTATTCGAACGTGCAAGGTAAAACAACCGTTAATCCCGATTCTACGGTATGCGATAACTTGATTGGCAAATTAACGGCGACGGATCCTGATTCTCCTGCATATAAGGTATATTTGGAAAGTTTGAGAGACCTTTATATTAGTGGATGCGAGATTAATTGGCGGAAATTGTACGAGAATCGTCCGTATCAGAAAATTTCACTACCTGTCTATCCGTTTGAGAAGAAACGGTATTGGATTGAGCCAGTGCGCAATGAACAGAGCCGTTTAACGACGTCTGTGGGGCATACGTTTTTTGACAATATCTTAAGAGAAAGACACAACATACATTATACGGTGAACTTGAACAATCAAAGTGAGCTCGTGAAAGATCATGTCATTCATGGGGATGTGGTCGTTCCTGGGGCTTTTTATCTGGAAATGGTCATGAAAGCATTGGAAATGTACCATGTCACGTATGAGGAGATCGCAATTGACAATTTGAGGTTGCTGCAATCCGTTGTGCTGAGGGAGCAGGATACCTGCCTCACACTCTCTATAGATACGTCGGCCATGACGTTTGTTGTCAGTAGCGGGGATAACATCGTCGTCACTGGCGCGTACAGTACATCACAGGATCGTGTACCAGAATCATTCGATCTCGATCATTTTGTTGCACATGCTCACGTAAGTTTCAATAAGAACGAGATCTATCGACAGCACTTGGGGGCAAGTGTCCAGTATGGCCCAACTTATCGAGTTGTCCAAACGGTATATAACCGCAATGATGAATTGTTGGCCCGCTTGGATGATGGGTTGGAACCTGTTCGCTATAAAAATGGAATTATTCATCCAATCCTGCTTGACGGCGCTTTGCATGCCGTTGTTGGTAGTAAACAATGGAGGTCACTCAATGCTACATATTTGCCCTACTCGATTGGCAAAGTCAGAATTTATCGAAAGCTTGTCGCTCCCTGTTATTCTCGGATCAAAATTACCGATCATAATGTAACGAATCGTTATATGAAATGCCAGATTGCTATTTATGATCGAGACGGTCAACCGCTCGTAGCAATTGATGATTTCGTACTGAAGGCATTACCGGAGAAAGCGCCAAAATTACTCTATTATGCACCTCATTGGATAGAAAGGTCTATTCCCAGCGGTCAAAATTTCAAACAAGAAACCGTCATTTTATTGGATCGCGATGAATCGAATTACAAAGTACTAACGGAGTCCAATCTGGTTGGGAAGGTCATTCTGGTTAAAGCCGGACCTCAATTTAAAGCTGAGTATCCGATTTATCAAATCAATGTTCATAACGAACTCGATTATCATACGCTACTTGAACATTTTGCAATACATGGAATTGATTTTACGAATCTACTGGTAGTTCCTGAAATCACCAATACCAACGAATCGCCATTGAATCAGGCAAAAGAGGTGGCACATCCGTTGTTTTTGCTATGCAAAGCATTGATAAGAGTAACCGGGAAACGAAATTACAATGTTTTAGCTTTACTCAATGCCAACCATCATGAGAATTATCCTTTTTATGCGGGACTCGGTCCTATGATGCAAACGATCAGTTTGGAACATCCGACTCTCCGGTTTCGAACATTGGCCCATCACTGGCTGAATGTGGATGCTCAGAAGGTATTTGAGGAGCTCTTCCATCATGCTTCTTCGAATGAAATTAAATATGACCATAACGTGAGAATGGAAAAAGAACTGCAGGAAGCTAAGGTTGCATCGTCAAGTAACGTAGAATTTAAGGGTGTGTACCTTATCACTGGTGGATTAGGCGGAATTGGCCATGTTGTAGCGAGTTATCTTAGTCGATATCCGCTAGCTACCATCGTTCTGCTTGGTAGGTCCCCGCATGATGCGAGTACGAATCGACTGCTTGCCTCAATCCCTGGTGACCGTGTCATTTATAAAAGTTGCGACCTTGCTGTTGAGAGCGATGTAAAGCAGGTAATCGTCGATATCACTCGAGAGCTTGGACCTGTCAAAGGTATTTTTCATTGCGCTGGGGTCATCAAAGACCGGCTATTTTTCCAAAAAGAATGGAGCGACTTTGGACAGGTTATGGAAGCTAAAGTAGCTGGAACGGTCTACTTGAATAAATACACTGACAATGTAGATTTTATGGTCTATTTCTCGTCGGTTACCTCAACCTTTGGGAATAAAGGTCAGTCCGATTATGCCTATGCGAATGGGTTTATGGATTATTTTGCTGCATATCGAGATGGCGAATGTCAAAAAGGATATGCATCCGGCAAGACTATCTCGGTCAATTGGCCACTCTGGATATCGGGAGGAATGCAATTATCGGAGTCGGACAAACATCGCATGAAACAGGAAAAGGGATGGGAGGGTTTACCCGACGAGGTTGGCATGGATGCGCTGTTTTCGATTTTATCGAGTGGTTACCAGAACATTGGGGTTCTGTATGGGTACGAAAACAATCTTCGACTTCCAGTAAACCAGACCGTCACCGATCGGGATGTGGATTCCAGTCATATTGGGATCGAAACGAGTCAGCCAGAGATCGATAAAGAGAAAGTAAAAGAAGAAATTGCTGGAATGATTGCTGCAGTTACTAAAATGTCCGTGAAGCAAGTGATCGGTAAAAAGAGCTTTGAGCAATTCGATTTCAATTCTCTCATGATTATGGAGCTGACCGATCGACTAGAGAAGGTTTTCGGTTCGATATCCAGCACTCTTTTCTATGAGTACAATTCGTTGAATGAGCTTGCCGATTATGTTATAGACCATTATCACGAAGTATTGCTGGCTAAATATGTTGCCTCAACCAATCAAGTTGTTATGGGTGAACGTGATCTGATTAAAAACCGGGCAATATCGAAAGGCGAGCCGGAAACAGTGATGATAGAGGTTCCCATTGCGGATAACAAGGAAAGAACAATTGCTTCAAGTCATAGTCGTTATCCTGGTGTGCAGGACATCGCTATTATCGGCTTAGCGGGACGTTATCCAGGTGCTAACAGTACA
Organism: Paenibacillus pabuli; assembly: GCF_039831995.1. Lineage (NCBI taxonomy): Bacteria > Bacillati > Bacillota > Bacilli > Caryophanales > Paenibacillaceae > Paenibacillus > Paenibacillus pabuli. The sequence goes on along the minus strand of NZ_JBDOIO010000003.1, from coordinate 3,234,397 downwards.
GATGCGCTATGGGAGTTATTAAAGAACGGAAAGAGCAGCATTTCCGAGATTCCGAAGGACAGATGGGATTGGAAAACCTATTATACCGAGGATAAAAAGGCGTTTGGCGGGATTTACACCAAGTGGGGCGGTTTTATTGACGATATCGATAAGTTTGATCCGATCTTTTTTGGCATATCGCCAAGAGAAGCAGAGCAAATGGACCCGCAAGAGCGATTATTTTTAGAAACGGTATATGCGAGTATCGAGGATGCGGGATACACACCTGAGAATTTGTGTGCATCGAGAAGAGTCGGCGTCTTCGTTGGCGCGATGAATGCGGACTACATCACTGGGGCCTCATTCTGGTCCATCGCGAACCGTGTTTCTTACGTGATGAACTTTCAAGGGCCAAGCATGGCCGTCGATACTGCGTGCTCTTCTTCGCTGGTGGGGATTCATATGGCGGTGGAAAGCCTTTATAACGGAACGAGTGAATGTGTCATTGCCGGTGGCGTCAATTTAATTGTAGACCCTTACCATTATCAACGGTTGTCCGGAAAAACGATGCTGTCTTCAGGTCGTGAATGCAAGGCATTTGGCGCTGGAGCAGACGGTTTTGTAGACGGGGAGGGAGTCGGAGCGGTTGTCTTAAAGCCACTATCAGCCGCTGAACGTGACGGCGATCATATTTACGGCGTGATCAAAGGAACGATGATCAATGCGGGAGGAAGAACGAACGGATACACCGTTCCCAATCCAAATATGCAGCGCCAATTGACCAAAGAAGCGCTGCGGCGGGCCAATATGGATGCAAGAACGATTAGCTATATTGAAGCGCACGGCACAGGTACGGAGCTGGGCGATCCAATTGAGGTCGCGGCGCTGGCAGGTGCGTTCGAAGAGAATACGACCGATAAGCAGTTTTGCGCAATCGGATCGATCAAGTCGAACATCGGACATTTGGAAAGCGCAGCGGGGATTGCAGGTTTGACCAAAGTGCTGCTGCAAATGAAGTATGGGCAGATTGCACCCTCCCTGCATGCTAGGGAATTGAATCCACGCATTGATTTCAACAGAATGCCGTTTTTCGTCCAGCAGGAGTTGTCTGAGTGGGTACGGCCGGTCATTAACAACACGCGATATCCGCGGCGTGCTGGATTATCTTCCTTTGGCGCAGGGGGCGCAAATGCGCACGTCATCATTGAGGAATACATGCAGGCAGAGACAACAAGCGATAACCTGGCGTACAGCCTTCATAATCCGGTTATCATCTTGTTATCGGCCAAGAGCGACGAGAAGCTTCGGGAGCATGCCGGAAATTTGTTGGCTTGGATAAGAAAAGATCAGTATACGAACAGGGATTTGATCCGTATCGCGTATACGCTCCAAGTCGGACGGGTTGCGATGGAAGAGCGGTTGGCGATAACGATAACTTCTTTGGAGCAATTGGAACGTAAGCTCACTGCATTTGTAGAACATCTAGGTGAAGTAGAAGACATGTATCGAGGGCATGTGACAGGCGATAAAGCGTTGGGAGCAGTGCTAGGATTCGATGAAGACATTCAGCTTGCCATTGAATCGTGGATTAACAAAGGAAAATACGATAAGCTTCTTAGCTTGTGGGTAACCGGCCTAGACGTCGACTGGGCTAAACTATACAGCCAAAAGAAGCCTGAAAGAATTAGCTTGCCAACGTATCCTTTCGCCCGGGAACGTTATTGGCTGACGGAAAGAGAAGCTCCAGCAGGGAATAACAGTCAAGTGTTCGTGCAGGCAGTGGGTTATTTGAACCCGTTACTCCATCGCAACACTTCGAATTTGGAAGAGCAGCGATTCAGCAGTACGCTGACCGGTAAAGAGTTTTTCTTGAAGGATCATGTCGTGATGGGTGAGAACATATTGCCCGGAGCAGCCTACATGGAGATGACCAGAGCAGCGCTGCGGCAATCCGCTTTATGGGGAGAAGATCATGATATTCGATTGAAAAATATCTTATGGTCAACACCTTTTGCTGTGAATGGATCAAGTCTAGAGCTGCATATCGGAATCTATCCCGAAGAAGATCGGGAAATTGGTTTTGAGATATACAGCGAGGGCGCGAATGGGGAAGAAGAGACGGTCGTTCATTGTCAAGGGCGAGCGGTCTTTTTGTCAAAGACCAGTCACGAGCATGCACAAGAGGTCGATATTCGTGCGGTGCAAGCCGACTGCAGTGAGCGTTTCATCGGCAGTACTGAATGCTACGAGCGGTTTAGCGCGCTCGGGGTCGATTATGGAAGCGGCCATAAAGGGATTGAGTACTTATATATCGGAGAACGCCAAGTATTAGCTAAGCTGATCATACCGGAATCAGTAAGCGCGAGCGCGGGTGACTATATCCTGCATCCAAGCCTGATGGACTCCGCAATCCAGGCCACAATCGGCTTGACCATCGGCAACCAAGCGGGAGAGGGAATCAGCGAACGAACAACGAAGGTGCCATTCGCGCTCGAAGAGTTGGACATTATTGGCCAATGCAGTCAGTGTATGTGGGCAATCGTCAGAATGAGCGATGGCGTTAATACCGATCAACACATGCAAAAGCTGGATATCGACCTGTGTGATGAGAACGGGGTGATCCAGGTACGGATGAGAAAATTTGCATTCAGATTGCTGGAAGCAGAAAGCGAGGGCATGGTTTATGTTGGTTAGAACAATTGAAGGTACTCATTCCAATGCGAGTCTGCATGCCGCCGAGGATCAAGCGGGTGCAGGCTCCTTAATGCTGCATCCAATATGGAAAAAAACAGACCGCATCCTGGTAGCTAGTATACCGTATGAACAACGCGAAGTCATTTTGTGCGAATCGGACCAGCAGATAACCTCCGAACAGTTGGAATCTCGACTTCAAGGGGCGAGATGCCGAATTTTTCGAAGTGAATCTACGGATTTAAGTACACGGTATGAACAATACGCAAAGCAATTGTTTATTGCTGTTAAAAGGATGCTTGCAAGTAAGCCAAAAGGCAATATTCTCATTCAACTTGTTGTTTTCGCAAGCGGCGATAAAGAACTGTTCCGAGGTTTAGGAGGGCTCTTAAAGACAGCGCAGCTCGAAAATCCGAAGCTGAAATATCAGATCATTCAGCTGTCTGAGGGAAGCGAGTTGGAACATGTTGCCGCAATGCTGGAGGCGGACAGCCAGAATCTTAATGATCATGAGATTAGCTATGTGGAAGACGTAAGATATACGAAGAGTCTGGAAGAGACAGAGATGCTTGAGAGAAGCGGCGATCTAGGAATTCCGTGGAAGGAAGACGGTGTCTATTTGATAACTGGCGGGTCCGGAGGTCTAGGTCTGATCTTCACCGAAGAGATAGCCAGGCAAATCAAGGATGTCACCTTGATTCTGACGGGAAGATCGGAGCTGCCCGAAGCGAAACAGACCCAGTTGAACGTCTTGAAGGAACAGGGAGCCATCGTCGACTATCGGCGAGTGGATATAACAGACAAAGAACAAGTGAAGGCATTGATCACGGGTATAACGGAAGCCTATGGCAGATTAAACGGGATTTTTCATGGTGCGGGTATCATTCGTGATCAATATATTCTTCACAAAACCGAAGAAGAATTCGCCGAGGTATTGAAGCCAAAAGTAACTGGCTTGCATAACCTCGATACGTTCACAAGCCAAATGAATCTTGATTTTATGCTTCTTTTCTCATCAGGAGCTGCGGAAACCGGGAATCCGGGACAGGCTGATTATGCGGCAGCGAACGCGTTCATGGACGCCTTTGCAAGCTACCGCAATCGGTTGGCTGAGAAGGGAGAACGCCGGGGGAAAACGGTCTCGATCAACTGGCCGTTATGGGCGCAAGGTGGCATGCATGTCGACAAGGAGATCGAGCGGCGCATGGTTGAGCGTGTGGGTATGATCCCCCTAAAAACGGAGACCGGTATCAATGCCTTGTATCAGGCGCTAGTTCAAGATCATGATCAGGTGATGATTATGGAGGGAGACCGCAAGAAGCTTCGTAGTACATTCCTTCACCAATTAGGGGATAAAGCCAGTGGGAGCATGGATTCAAAGACAAGCCTTGGAGCAGAAGCAGAAGGTGGTCATCGGCTGGCGGTATCGCAAGAAACGCTGCAAGAAAAAGCAGAGCATTATTTCAAAAAGCTGCTCTCGTCCGTTATAAAACTTCCGGTTAATCGGATCGAATCAGACGCACCGATGGAGAAGTATGGAATCGATTCATTAGTCATCATGCGAATGACGGATGAGCTGGAGAAAAGTTTTGGTTCGCTCTCGAAGACACTGTTCTTTGAATATCAGAACATTCGGTCTATAACTGATTACTTTCTGGATTCTCACAGGGACAAATTAATTGATCTGTTGGGTGTTGCACACCACATTCGGCAGCCTGCCGCTGAATCTGCATCTTCAGCTAGTCATGTGCCCTTGCAACCGTCAAAGAGAAGATCGGGACATCAACGATTCGCATCTTTGGACAAACCAAACAGATCGACACCCGCGAAGGAGGATATCGCCATCATTGGTATTGCAGGACGGTATCCGCAAGCCAAGAATGTGGATGAACTTTGGGAGAATTTATGCAATAGAAAGGATAGCATAACCGAGATACCGAAAGAGCGCTGGGACTATCGTCTTTTTGCAGATGAAAACAAGTCGATGGCACAGTGGGGTGGATTTTTGGATGATGTCGATCGATTTGATCCGTTATTTTTTAATATTACACCACGCGAAGCCGAGTTCATGGATCCTCAGGAGCGGTTATTTTTGGAATGTGTTCTGGAAACGTTGGAAGATGCGGGATATACGAGAGAGGCCTTAAGCAAAGTTCAAGGATCCGGCATGGAAGGGAATGTGGGGGTATACGTCGGCGTCATGTATGACGAGTACCAGCTTTATGGAGCGCAGGAACAAGCGAAAGGTCACAAGGTTGCGCTTAGCGGGATAACGTCTTCTATCGCGAATCGCGTTTCTTATTTTTGTAACTTTCATGGCCCGAGCATCGGATTAAATACGATGTGTTCCTCATCATTGATTGCGATTCACCTGGCCTGCCAAAGCATTCGTCAAGGAGAATGCGAGTTAGCGATTGCTGGCGGCGTTAATGTTTCGATTCACCCGAATAAATACCTGTTGCTTGACCGCGGTAATTTTATGTCAAGTAAAGGAAGATGCGAAAGCTTCGGTACCGGCGGCGACGGTTATGTGCCAGGTGAAGGTGTCGGTTCCATTCTACTTAAACCGTTGTCCAAAGCGATCGAAGACCGGGACCAGATTTACGGTGTAATCAAGGGATCGGCAATTAATCACGGCGGAAAGACCAATGGGTACACCGTACCGAATCCGAATGCACAGGCGAGCATGATCAGAAGAGCAATAAAAGATGCGAATGTAGATGCCAGACATTTCAGTTACATCGAAGCTCACGGTACAGGAACGGCGCTCGGGGATCCAATTGAAATAACAGCACTGACCAAGGCATTTGAAGATCAAACGGTCGATAAGCAATTCTGTTCGATCGGTTCGGTCAAAAGCAATATAGGGCATCTGGAGAGTGCGGCGGGGATCGTAGGCGTGACCAAAGTGCTGCTGCAGATGAAGTACGGGAAGCTCGTGCCAAGTTTGCATTCTAGTGAATTAAATCCGAACATCGATTTTGAGAAGACGCCGTTCAAAGTGCAACATGAGCTGGAAGAATGGAAAAGGCCAGTCATTGTGCGGGACGGTGCCAAGAAGGAAGTGCCTAGACTTGCGGGGATATCGGCCTTTGGTGCGGGGGGATCAAACGCCCATCTTGTGATCGAAGAATACATGCCTGAGCAAAAATCAGAGGTCGCACCAATCATTATGACTGACAACCCTGCAGTCATTGTATTGTCAGGGAAGGAAGAGGAGAATCTCAAAGAACGGGCAAGTCAACTATTACGGCAGATCAGACTGGGAAAGTATGAGGACCAAGATCTACCGAATATTGCATACACCTTGCAAGTTGGGCGCGAAGCGATGGAAGTACGATTGGGTACGACCGTTACCACGATCCATGAGCTGGAGCGGAAATTAAATGGATATTTGACTGGCGAGGATGACGTGGAAGAACTGTACGTTGGCCGTGTCATAAGAGAGAAGGATACGCTAGCCATCTTCAAAGCGGATGATGATTTGCAGGAGGCGATCGATTCCTGGATTAGTAAAGGGAAGTATGGGAAGCTGCTTGGTTTCTGGGTGAAGGGTCTGGATATGAATTGGGAAAGCCTTCACATGGGCACGACGCCAAAACGAATCAGCCTGCCGACCTATCCGTTTGCGAAGGAGCGTTACTGGATATCAGGCGTCAATGCTAGCGCAGAATTAATCGGAGCACATGTACCGAAACGTACAGAGGAAGTCAAACCGACAGCTCCAATCATCGAACGAAAGGAACCTTTTGCAGCTCAAGCGGATTTGGCACAGCTTACTACGCCGACGATTATGAAAGAGAAGACGGTCTTTTATTGTAAGCAGTTGCTCGCAATGGTCAGCAGCATCCCGATCGACCGGATTGAATCGGACGTTTCGTTGGAGAGCTATGGCATCGACTCCGTCATGATTAAGCAGTTGGCAGAAGAAGTGAACAATACACTTGGGCCGATTTCGCTGACGATATTCTTTGAATATCAAACCATCCAGGCATTAGCGGATTATTTCATGCAGACATACAGCGAAAAGCTGATGGAATTGTTCGAAATCCACGCTCCCTTTGACAACGTATCAAACGACCAGGATAAGGAGCACAAAAAAACTACAATATTATCAAGCGTCCTTCAGCCAATGAGGACAGATTACCATGGGGATGTGGCGCAAGGGCATGACGGCAGTCATATGGATATTGCCATTATAGGCCTCTCCGGCCGATATCCGCAGGCTAACAACATCCATGAATTCTGGGAAAATCTAAAGCTCGGAAAAGACTGTGTCGTTGAGATTCCTGAGGAACGTTGGGATTACAAGCGCCATTACGATGCGGACAAGTTTAAAACTGGAAAGATCAATAGCAAATGGGGAGGATTTATCAATGATGTCGATAAATTCGATCCATTGTTTTTCAATATCTCGCCTGAGGATGCGGAATTTATGGACCCGCAAGAGCGATTGTTCTTGGAGTGCGTCTATGAAACGATAGAGGATGCTGGATATACAAGAGAGGCTCTGAGCAAAGTCGAGAACGGGAATATCGGTGTTTTTGTAGGGTCTACCTTCATGGACTACCAGCTTCTTGGCATACAGAGCCAAATGAGAGGTAACCCTGTCGCGTTATCGGGAATCGCCTCCTCCATTGCGAATCGCGTCTCTTACTTTTGCAACTTTAATGGACCAAGCATGGCGATTGATACCATGTGCTCCTCTTCCTTAACGGCATTGCATGCAGCATGCGATAGTATCAAGTTAGGGAGATGCAAACTTGCCATTGCCGGTGGCGTCAATCTTTCCTTACATCCGAACAAGTATTTATTCTTGAGCCAGTATAACTTCATGTCCAGTAAAGGCAAATGCGAAAGTTTCGGGGACGGGGGAGACGGCTACGTGCCCGGTGAAGGAGTGGGCTCCCTACTGTTAAAGCCGCTTAATCAAGCCATTGCTGATGGCGATCAGATCTATGGGGTCATTAAATCCACAGCCGTTAATCACGGCGGCAAGACGAACGGATATTCCGTTCCCAATCCGGCCGCATTAACCCAAGTTATTGATAAGGCGATAACGGACGCCAATGTGAACCCGAGAACGATTAGCTATATCGAAGCCCATGGAACGGGAACCTCGCTGGGAGATCCAATCGAAATTGCTGGATTAACGAGAGCGTTTGAAACGCACACAACCGATAAGGCCTTTTGCTCCATCGGATCTGCGAAGAGCAATATCGGTCATTTGGAGGCGGCAGCAGGAATAGCAGGCGTAACGAAAGTATTACTGCAGATGAAATATAAACAATACGTGCCGAGTCTTCATTCGGAGGTGTTGAATGCCAATATCGATTTCGGGCAAACCCCTTTCAGCGTCCAACAGGAATTGGCAGAATGGAAACGGCCTATTGTTGAGATTGATGGGGAACAGAAGGAATATCCCAGAATCGCAGGTATTTCTTCCTTTGGTGCGGGTGGCTCTAACAGCCACGTTATTATCGAGGAATATGTGCCAGGAAACCAAGTGGACAACCCCGTTGAGATAACGATGAACGACCCTGCAGTCATTCTTTTATCGGCTAAAAGAGAAGACAACCTCAAGGAGCAGGCGGTGCAGTTGTTAGAAGCGATAAAGGCTGAACGATTGGATAATAACCACTTGGCAAATATGGCGTATACACTGCAAGTAGGCCGGGAATGCATGGAAGAACGGCTGGGCTTCATCGTAAGCTCGATGGACGATCTAACCGAAAAGCTGGAGAAATACGTGCTCGGGAAGCATGACATCACCAATCTTTACAGAGGCAATGGCAAGAAGCAAAGAAATATGCTCACCTTGTTTAAATCGAATGAGGAATTTCAAAATGTGATTCAACTATTAGTGGAGCGGAAGAAGTATTCGACGTTATTGGAATTATGGATCACGGGTATAGACGTGGATTGGGAGAAGCTTCACATTCATCGCAAGATGAAGCGAATCAGTTTGCCAACGTATCCTTTTACGCGGGAGCGGTACTGGCTTCCGGAATTGGAATCAGATGCTTCGGTTAACGTTAAGGCAGGCTATTTGCACCCGATGCTCCATCGGAATACATCAAATTTTGATGGACAAAAATTCAGTAGCATATGGACCGGGAATGAATTTTTCCTGAACGACTATGCAATCCTGGGAGAAAAACGGTTACCAGAAATAGCGTACCTGGAGATGATCCGGGCAGCCATTCATGAATCCGTACCACGGGCAGAAGAATATACGATCATCTTGAAAAATATAGCGTGGTCAAGTCCTTTCACGGCGAAGGAGCGCAGCAGAGAGCTGCATATCGATATTTATCGAGTGGAAAAAGATGAGATAGGCTATGAAATCTATAGCGCTGGGTTGACGGATCAAGATGAAATCGTACATGGCCAAGGACGGGCGGAACTGGTCCCGAGGAAGAAAATCTCACAGCCTGAGCGTGTGGATCTTCACAGGATTCAAGCTGAATGTAGTGGTACGGTTCTCAGTGGAAGCCAATGCTATAGCAAATTAAACGCCATCGGAATCGAATGTGGAAGCGGCTTCCAAGGGATTGATCATCTGTACATTGGAAATGGCAGTGTTTTGGCTAAGCTTGTCCTACCTGAATCGTTAAGAGAAGAGTCAGAATCCTATATTCTTCATCCGACTATGCTGAATTCGGCAATTCAAGCAATGATCGGTTTATCGATCAGTCACGGTGAGACAAAAGCCCAAGCGATGTCACAACTGTGGCTGCCTGTCAGCCTGGAAGAGCTGGAGCTGACGGGCTGTTGCACGGAGAGCATGTGGGTGATCGTGCGCACGAGTGAAAGCAATCATTTCGATACTAACGTTCGTAACGTCCACATCGATTTATGCGATGAAAACGGAAATATCCGGGTGAGACTGAAAAATTTCAGATTTAGAGCCTTGGAAGCCGTTGACGATAGTAAGACTGTTATCGGATCAATGATGCTCCATCCCGTATGGGAGAAGTCAGTTATTCTTCAAGCAGAAACACCTGAGTATGTGCTGCGCAATATCTTCCTTTGTGAAGCGGACCAAACGATATCCTCCGAAGCGATCGAGTCCCAGATCAAAGGAGTGAGCTGTACAATATTCCGAAGCGAGGCACGCGATCTGCATGTCAGATTCGAGCAATATGCTGTTCAATTATTCGGAGCGCTTCAAAACATACTGTCGAGCAAGCCGAAAGGTCATGTTCTCATTCAGCTCGTCGTCTTTACAGGCGATGATCGAGAGCTGTTCCGGGGATTGGGTGGACTGCTCAAGACAGCTCAGCTCGAAAATCCGAAACTAATGTTCCAGATTATTCAACTGCCTGCTGGCAGCATGGTAGAAGAGATTACAGTGACGCTGGAAGCGGACAGCCACAGCCCGAAAGACCGAGAGGTTAAGTATGAAGCCGGTGCGAGATATACGAAGAGTTTTGAAGAGTCGGGTTTGTCCGATAGAAATGAGAAAGATGAGCAGCCGTGGAAGGAAGGCGGCGTCTATTTGCTGACCGGTGGGGCCGGAGGACTAGGGTTGATTTTCGCCGAAGAGATGAGCCGAACGATTAAAGACGTAAAGCTGATCTTGACGGGACGCTCAGCGCTGTCTGAAGAGAAAGAAGCCCAGTTGTACGCCTTGAAGGAAAGAGGGGCAAACGTACAGTACAAGCGAGTCGACATAACGGACAGAGATCAAGTTCAGACCTTGATAGACGAAATTGTGGAGGACTATGGCAGGTTAAACGGCATCTTTCACAGCGCCGGTATCATCCGGGACCAATTAATCATTCATAAATCGGAAGAAGAGTTCGCAGAAGTGTTAGGACCGAAAGTAACCGGATTACTCCACCTCGATACGTTCACAAGTGGGATGAATCTCGACTTTATCATTCTCTTCTCATCCGGAGCGGGAGAGTTCGGGAATCCGGGGCAGGCAGATTATGCGGCAGCCAATGCCTTTATGGATGGTTATGCAAGTTATCGTAATACATTGGTGGCTAAGGGAGAACGACAGGGGAAGACCATTTCGATCAATTGGCCATTATGGGAACAAGGTGGCATGCATGTTGACAAAGAGATCGAGAAAATCATGTTCGACAATCTGGGTATGGTACCGATGAAGTCAGAAACAGGTATAAACGCCCTCTATCAAGCGCTGGATCAAAACCAGGATCAAGTGCTCGTTATGGAGGGGGATACGGACAAAATCAGAGTAAAAATACTACTGGCCGAATTAGCCGACAATACCGAGCAGCCGCAGAAACAAGTAAGGGAAGTCAACTTCGATCGTTTGAAAGAACAGGCGATCCACAAACTGACAGTCCTATTTGGAGAAAGCATTAAACTGCACAGCGATCAAATTAACGTGCAGGAGCCTTTCGAGACGTATGGGGTCGATTCTGTCAAACTAACGCTGCTTAACAAGAAACTGACGGATCATTTCAAGGACGCTTCCAGTACGATCTTTTTTGAATACCGAAACATCGAAGCCTTGAGCACATATCTGGCTTCGGAATACCCGTATGAATGTACACAGTGGATCGGTGATGACATATCGGATGAGGATGCTTCAAGACCTCAACGTTTAATGTCGAAAAATCCCTTTGAGGAAAGTCACGTGTTTCCAACATTATTACCGAACCGGAGTAGGCGTGGAGCGAAAAAAAAGAATAGGTATGACGCTGGTTCCGGCAGTCAAGAAGAGGAGCAGATAGCCGTCATAGGTGTAAGTGGACGATTCCCGATGGCGAGGAATATCCACGAGTTCTGGGACAACTTGAAAAGTGGGACAAATTGCATTACAGAGCTGTCTGAAGAACGTTGGTCGCTGGGCGGATTCTTTAACCCAAACCGCGAAGAAGCATTGTCCAAACAGCAAAGTTTCAGCAAGTGGGGTGGTTTTCTGGAAGGGTATGCTGATTTCGATCCGTTATTTTTTAACATCTCACCAGCCGAAGCGCAGCGAATGGACCCACAGGAACGCCTATTCTTGGAACAGTGCTGGAAAGCAGTTGAAGACGCGGGTTATGTGCCATCGAAAATGGATGAAAGTATCCGCAATCAGATAGGCGTATTTGGTGGCGTAACTAAAACAGGCTTCAATCTGTGGAATGAGACGTCCAATCAATTTTACAACACATCCTTTGCGTCTATGGTCAATCGTCTATCATACGTCATGGACTTCCATGGTCCAAGCGTTCCAGTTGATACGATGTGCTCTTCATCGCTTACAGCGCTTCATCAGGCTTGTGAAAGTATCCGACACGGGGAAACGTCGATGGCTGTTGTTGGAGCGGTAAACTTATATGCTCATCCGAGCAATTACACAAGTCTCGCACAGGGAGGTCTACTCTCTGATCGTTCGAGCAGCACTGTATTCGGTAAAGGTGGCAACGGATTTATTCCATCCGAAGGCGTGGGAGCAGTCGTCCTGAAAAAATTGTCTGACGCGGAACGAGATAACGATCATATTTGGGCGGTTATCAAAGGTAGCGCCGTTTCTCATAGTGGGAGGACGAATGGCTACAATGTGCCTGATCCAGTGAAGCAATCTGCCGTTATCCAAAAGGCTTTGGACGCGGCCGGCATCGATCCGAGAAGCATCCGGCATATTGAAGCAGCGGCAAGTGGCGCGGAGATGGTTGATGCTATCGAAATGTCTGCCATTACCAAAGTATTCGGGAAATCTCGCGACGGCGAGAACAATTTCTATACATTAGGTTCGATTAAAGCAAGTTTGGGCCATGGGGAATCTGTATCAGGAATGGCCCAATTTATTAAGGCGCTCTTGCAGTTAAAGCACAAGTTAATATGCCCAACTCGTTTGCCGGAGCAGCTGAATCCGAGCATCAATTTTGACGCCTTGCCGTTTACGGTAGAAACGAAATTGGCTGAATGGCCAGAGATGGAACTGGACGGGGAAAGAAGTCCAAGACGTATCGGCATTAACAGCTTTGGCGCGGGCGGAGTCTACTCACATGTTATTGTGGAAGAATACGAGAGCCCGACGGACAACGCGTACGTATCCACCGACGAGACGCCGAGTCTTTTCGTTTTTTCTGCCAAAACAAGTCATACGCTCAGAAGTTATGTGGAGATTTGGAAGGCGTACCTGGAGAAGCATCCTGGTCTGGATTTACGTCGACTCGCCTATGTACTGCAATTGAGACGGGAACCGATGAAACGTCGATTTGCTGTTGTTGCTCACAGTGCGGGAGAATTGATCACAAGCATGGAGAAATTCCTGATCGAGGAGTCGGATCATCGTACAGAGTTTGCTTCACTTGAGCCGATACATGACGACCGGATTGAACAACTAATTGTCCAAAAGAATTGGTCAGCATTAGCGCAATTATGGCTAAACGGCGTTTCCATTCCTTGGGGGGAACTTTATAGCGATTATGCACCGCAGCATATGCCTGAGCTTCCTACGTACCCGTTCAAAGCAAAGCGCTTCTGGCCCAATGAAATCGAACAAAGACATCCCGGAGAAATCGAAACCGAAAACCAACCCTTTATTTCGTTGGATGATATCTTAAGTGTAAGTGTTCAACCAGAGAAAACGTTAGCTCCTCCTATCGCTGAGCCAGAAACCGAGTCTGGGTTTATTCCAGTGGTAATTGAAGAGGATGCGGAGTCTTTGTACGGGATAATGGAGATCGAACAACGAATCAAGGATATTCTATTTGACCTTTTATACTTGGATGATCTCGATGAATTTGATGTTGAAGCGAATTTTATGGAACTTGGGTTGGATTCCATTCTGGTCGGGAAATTCATCCATACCTTAAACAGTCAGTTGGGTCTGTCATTAAATGATACGATCATATTTGATTATTCCACCACTTCCAAGCTCGCAGACTATATGGCTACGCATTTGAAACCGAGGAGGTTAAATGAAAGCTATGCTTAACGTACATTCAAACGAAAAACTGCTGCATGCCTCCGCGCAGCGGTTTTTTCCCGATGTCAGCGCCGAAAGCCAGCTGAAAAGCGACAAGTACCATGACGACTATTTTGTTAGACGCGATTATTGTATCCGTCTAGCGGTACCGGAAGATATTGAAGCTTTAATGGAAATTGAGGGGGACTGCTGGGCAGTTCCTCTTCAAACTGACCGGGGGGAAATCGAGCAGCGATTAGTTGATCCGGCCTGCTTCACGTTTGTATTGGAATATGAGGGAATCGTAAGAGGCGTCATTTATACGCAGCGAATCCGGAAGGACGACATCAAAAAAATCAAATCGATGACGGTTTCAACATTTCGGAATCAAAGGGGTCCATGCGTTCAGTTTATTGCGCTCAATATTATGCCTCTCTATCAAGATAAAGGATGGGGCAGTGAGCTGCTTGAATTTATCCTACAGTATTTTTCCTTACATCCAGAAATCCATCATGTTTATGCAGTCACGCGCTGCCGTGATTTTCTGAAATCGAATTGCGCTACCCTTCAGCAATATTTAGTTCGGATTCATCGGAACGGTCTGCTCGACGATCCAATATTAAAATTTCATCAATTGCACGGGGCAACGATATTAGGATTGTTGGATAATTACAGACCGAAGGATGATGAGAATCAAGGTTATGGTGTACTTATTGAATACGACGTTGATCATCGACCATGGGGCGGGAAGTTACCGGTAAGAAGCCAGGAAAAGAAACAACCAGGAGCCAAAAAACAACTATTGGAGCTGCTCTATCGAAAATTAGATACCACGCAGCTGGATGAACGGCAGAGCCTACAAACGCTTGGTCTCGATTCCCTGGACTTCGCAGAAGTATTGACCTTTATGCACGACAAGATCGGACTTGCAATATCGATCCATGATCTCAACGATCGAAGTTTGGGTGAACTTCTTTGGTTGTGTGGCGACGGAGAGAATGCTCCACCTTCTGCATCCGCCGATCAACCGTTAAAAAACCGTCTACGCCATCTTATTCGGCAATATCCGGAAATCGTACCTTTATCCGCAGACGGAGACGGGCCATGCACATTCTGGATTCATCCGCTTTCTGGGGATGTAGGCATTTACAATCGAATCTCAAGCCAAACGGACGGCGAATTCCGTATTATTGCTATTAAAGCACGTGGCTTTCTGTCCTCTGAGCATCAACCCTTCACGTCGGTTCATGACATGGCTCGATACTATTGCGAAATAATGAAAGCCGTACAGCCGGAAGGGCCATACAACCTGGCCGGTTTTTCATTTGGCGGGACCGTAGCTTATGAAATGACACGGCAATTGCAAATGGAGGACAAACAAGTCGACTCGCTACTTCTTGTGGAGTCGCCCTGTATTACAGGTAGGGAGACCGAACTTTTCCAAACGACCTTCAGAAACAATCTATTAATGAATGCGAATTTCTTATTACTCACACTTTTGAATCGGAATGAAGCTTTCCAAGGGAAGCGACCTGACGTTGCGATCGATTGGAACTTCTATCAAATGACGGACCATGATATTCGTGATGTTTCTGATGATGGTCTGGTCTCGCATGTCGTCAAGCTTTGCAAACAAAAAGGATTGAAGCAGTCTGAAGAAGAACTGGCATTCAAATTGCGCTCTATGTCGGAGGTGCATCAATCCAATTTGCTAGCTATTCAGAATTACCAGGTCCAGAAGCTGCCACGACCTAACGATCTGACAGCCGTGTTGTTTCGAACGGAATCTGCTGATGCTGTATCCCATTCCTTCTGGAACCCGGACTATTTGGAGCGAATCCAGCATGAAATGGGATCGTTTATGCCGCTTCTTCAAGGATGGTCTTCCTTATTGCCCAAGCTGAAAACGACGATTTTAGCTGGAGATAACCATTTCGATATTTTGCATGAAGATCGAAGCGTAAAGATTTTCTATGATCATTGCAAGAACATCTTTACGAAACGCATGCATGCATCCCTGCATGAGGGAAGACCCGTCCCGGACAATGATAAACGGACTTCTCTCCCGTCCATTGCGATTGTCGGGATGTCAGGAAGATTTCCGGATGCGGACAACGTACAGCAATTTTGGGAAAACCTGAAAACCGGACGCAACAGTGTACGGGAAGCGCCTCGCGATCGTGGCTGGGATATAAACGATTATTACGACCCTAATCCGAAAACACCGGGTAAAACCTATTCGAAATGGGGCGGGTTTCTAACGGATATCGATAAATTCGATCCGCTATTTTTTAAAATATCGCCGCGGGATGCGGAGCTGATGGACCCTAGTGAGCGTTTGTTTATTCAAGAGGCGTGGAAAGCGATTGAAGATGCAGGCTATAGTCCAGAGGATCTGAGTGGCAAGCCTTGGGGCGTGTTTGCCTGCGCCAAAGGGGATTACTCCATGACGATACAACAAGAGATCCCAACCTATTACCTTCCGACGGATTCGTATTCCGCATGTCGGCTTTCCTATTTGCTGAATTTAGTTGGACCGGCGATGACGATAGATACGTCTTGCTCCTCGACCTTAACGGTTGTTGCGGAAGCTTGCGACAGCCTCGTATTGGGCAATTGTGAAAGCGCAATTGTTGGCGGTGGCTCGGTATATACAACACCGAATGTCATGATAGGTTCAAGTCAATCCCTGCTCTTATCGTCTGATGGTCTCTGCCACACCTTCGATGAGCGGGCAAACGGGACCGTAGTTGCTGAAGCGATTGGGGTTGTTGTTCTCAAACTACTCGACAAGGCGATTGAAGACAATGACCATATCTACGGGGTTATTCGGGGCTGGGGCATGAATCAGGATGGCAAAACGAATGGAATGACTGCTCCGAGCGGATTGGCACAAAGCCGGCTTCAAACCAGTATATACGAGAAATTCAATATCGATCCGGCGAGTATCACGATGTTTGAAGCACACGGAACGGGTACCAAACTAGGCGACGCCATAGAATATGAAGCGCTGAAGGAATCCTTCCGGAAATTCACCTCAAACACGGGCTATTGTGCGCTGGGGGCTTTAAAAAGTAATATCGGTCATGCTTTCTTCGGCTCTGGGATTGCAGGGCTCATTAAGGTACTGTTATCGATCGAGCATGGGCAAATTCCTCCGACCTTAAATTATGAGAACGGAAGTTCCAAAATGTCTTTCGAGAACAGTCCCTTTTTTGTAAATACAACTTTAAAGCCGTGGGAAACGGCATCGAATCAACCGCGATGCGCAGGGATCAATTCGTTCGGGGCAACCGGAACGAACGTGCATCTGGTCATTGAGGAATACCTCCCAGAGGTCAACCCTGATTCTAGAGTAAACAGCAAAGATCAAAATCCAATGATGTTTGTTTTGTCGGCAAAGGACGACAGCAGATTAAACGAATATGTCCATCAGTTTGTTCAGGTTTTGGAAAAGGGTCAGTATTCGAATAAGAACTTGGCGGATATCGCATATACGCTGCAGGTTGGTCGCGGAAGTATGGATGCCCGGTTGGCAGTGACGGCAACCTCGTTATATGAGCTGGAGACCAAGTTGAAGCGCTATCTGGAAGGTGGCGAAAACAATGAGGATATCTACCGCAGTCCGGCCAAAGCGTTAAAAGGCGGACCGGCACGGTTGGTGGCAAGTAGAGAGATACTTGATGCAGCAGATCGGTATCTAGAGCTCAGCGACGCGAGACAATTATTGGATCTATGGGTGAATGGCGCAAAAATTGACTGGGAGCGTTTCTACAGTAACGGGAAGCCGAAGCGGATCTCATTGCCTACGTATCCGTTTGCCAAAAAGCGATGCTGGATTCAGACAAATGAAGAGGGGGGCAAGCGCAATACCGAGGAAGTTGTTGCCCGTCATTGCTCGGCCTCCGATTCAGCACTATTAGAAATGAATGATGACAAGCAGAAAGAACATGTTGAAACCATGTTGTTTACCGAGGATTGGGAAGAAAATCCTTTATTTGATTATCGGGCAATTGAATTGAACACTATCGTATGTTTTCTCTCGGAGCCGGATAATCAGAACAGAATCAAGAAGTACATTCAAACTCGGAATCCAAGAGCCAATATCGTGTTTTTGTCCCAACACACAGGTCTTCGGAATTATGAGCAGACGTATTACATCGACAGGAATAAAAAGCAAGCTTATGAAGAAGCATTCCGTAGCATAAGAGCCACATATAACGAAATTTCTGCCGTTCTTTACCTATGGCCGTATGAAGATCGGGCATGTATAGAGGACTACAGCAGTATCGTCTATATTTTACAAGCGATCGCATTTGCTCAACTGGAGCCAGAAAGGCTTCTGCTGGGTGCATCGTATAGAAATGAACGTGAGCGTTGCTATCTTGAGTCGTGGATTGGCTTCGAACGGTCTATCGGACCGATGGTATCGAAGACGCGCGTGAAGGCAGTCATCCAGCAGGAAGAGCATGTGAAACCAGAAGAGCTAACTGAAGACATAACGATGCGGCTATACAAAGAGCTCGAGGCAGCGGACAGCGTCCAAAGCGTGCTGTATGAAGAAGGGCAACGATACGAATGCAAAATGAGAGAGACGAGCATAACCCCGGGGACAGCTCCGCTGAAAGCCGGAGGCACCTATTTTATAACCGGCGGACTCGGCAAGCTTGGGCTTATTTTTGCAAGACACCTCGCACAGAATTACAATGCTAATCTGATCTTGAGCGGAAGGTCGAAGCTGAATGACGCAAAGCTGGAACTCATCCGACAAATCGAGAATATGGGCGGCAGAGTTCACTATATTCAGTCGGATTCTTGTGACAAGAAGCGGATGAATGAGGGGCTGGAGACGGCGAGACGAAAATTCGGGAATATGGACGGTGTTATCCACGCCGCAGGACTAGTTGATCCTCAAAGTGTTTTCAAGAAAGAGATTGCAAACTTTGAGCAGGTCGTCTCTCCTAAGATTAATGGAACGCTCGTGCTGGATGAACTTCTGCAGGGGATACCGCTTGATTTCGTCTGTTATTTTTCTTCGTCTGCCGCTATTATGGGAGATTTCGGCACTTGCGACTATGCTGTCGGGAACCGCTTTCAAATGGCCTATACCCGCTATAGAAACAAGCTGGAGGCGAGGCAGGAAGTATTGGGCAAGACCGTTGTCATCAACTGGCCGCTGTGGCGGGACGGTGGCATGGGATTTGATCAGGACAATAACGAAAAATATCTGAAATCTAGCGGCCAGCGTTATTTGGAAACTGAAGAGGGACTGTCCATCTTTGAACGAATCTTGATGGCGCCTCAATCGCAACACTTGATTATGTCAGGCCAAAGGAGCATGGTGTACAAATTTTTAAGATTACAGCAGGAACAGGAGCAAGAAAACATTCGTTTCAAATCTCCTGCAGTCTCAAACATCAGCAACGGCGTAGCAAATGAAGCATTTGACGTCGTGCGATTCGTGGAGCGGGACTTGAAAGAAGCAATCAGCCAGCTGCATCATGTGCCTGTCGAGAAACTGGACGTGGACGAGCATTTGTTAGAATACGGCTTTGACTCCATCAATTTGTTCGAATTTGCTGGAAGGATCACGAGCTTATACGGCATTGAGATTACGCCATCCTCACTGCTCGGTTATTCCACGATCGGCAAGATTAGCGAATATTTGGTGCAGGACCATAAAGAAACGCTCGAACGGTTTTATCAGGGGGAAATTGAACTGAATGAAAGGAAAGCTGAGATCGAAAGTGACAATACCCCACAAGAGCGCAAAGATAAAGGATCGGATCTCGACCACATCCACTCCAACATGGAGAAATTAATTGAGCCGATCGCCATCATTGGGATGAGTGGGCGATTCCCTCAGGCGGATTCGGTGGAGAAGCTTTGGCAGAATCTGAAGCATCGTAAAGAAAGCATTACTGAGATTCCGAAGGATCGGTGGGATTGGCGGGACTATGATGGAGAAGCATCGGGTGAAGTTGGAAGAAGTCATTCGAAATGGGGAGGATTTCTTACCGATATCGATCGCTTCGATCCGTTATTTTTCAAAATTTCACCGAAGGAAGCCCATATCATGGATCCATGCCAGCGCTTGTTTCTGGAAGAGGCGTGGCATGCGCTAGAAGATGCAGGGTATATGGACGAGAGAATAAAAGGGAAATCGTGCGGCGTGTACGTAGGGGTTGAAGAAGGTGACTATGGATTTATGGTGAAGCAGCAGGGACAGTTTTACAGCAATCAGAATGCCATTCTATCCGCTCGTATTGCCTATTTACTAGATTTGAAAGGTCCCAATTTATCGATTACGGCATCTTGTTCTTCCAGTCTGGTTGCCCTTCATCAAGCTTGCCAAGCTTTGCGCCAGGACGACTGCGAAATGGCTCTAGTTGGTGGTATCAACCTGTTCGTCTCACCATCAGCGCATATCGGAATGAGTATGTTAGATTTGATTTCCCCTACGGGGAAGTCTCATGTATTTGATGACCGCGCAAACGGTATGGTGCCGAGTGAAGCTGTTGCCGCCGTTTTGCTCAAGCCTTTATCTAAGGCCATTCGCGACAAGGATCATATTTACGGTTGCATCAAAGGCAGTGGTGTCAACTATAACGGGAAAGGCCATGGTATGATGGCGCCAAATCCGATCAGGCAAGCGGAGCTGATTAGCGACACGCTGGATAAATACCAGATCGATCCTTCAGGTATCCAATATATGATTTCGCATAGCGTAGGGACCAAACTGGGAGATGCTGCAGAAATTGACGGCTTGCGCAAAGCGTTTGGGAGCTATTCCTCTGAAAAGCCATTAGGTTATATTAGTTCAATTAAACCGTTAATCGGACATACGTTTGCTGCTTCGGGGATAGTCAGTTTAATAACGATGCTGATGGCAATGAGAGAGCAGACGATGCTGGGTCTGCATAATTTCAATACGAGTAACCCTGATATCGATTTTTCAAAAGCGCCGTTTCTGGCGAGTGGAAGCGATCAGACATGGAATAGATGCGCTGATCAACCGCGCCTGGGTGCGATCAGTACATCCGCGAATAGCGGAACGAATGCCTTCGCTGTTATAGAAGAGTATATCGATCCTTCGAAGGAATCGAATAAGCCTATCGCTGAAGATCAAAGCCAAATTTTTATTTTTTCGGCAGCAGATCGTGAAAGACTTCATGCCGTTGCGAAGCAGATGCATGATCACATTTCCATGGCTGATCATCTCTCATTGTCCGACCTTGCCTATACGCTTCAATCTGGAAGGGAAGCGATGCCGAGTCGGTTAGCCATTGTAACGAAAGGCAAAGAAGAACTTATTCAGGGGCTGAATGATTATTTGCAATCCGATCAGGGCAGTCAACAGATCAATAGCGTAGTTCCGATTTTTACCGGCAACGCAGAGGAGGCATTACAAGTAAAAGCGCTTTCCTTTATGAATGAAAAAGAGTCGCTGGTACAACAGTTTGTTCAGAGCGGAAATCTCGACATCATCGCCATACACTGGGTAAATGGCGGCAAAGTGGCATGGAATTCATTATTTAATGAGGATCGAGCGCGGATCATCCCGTTACCGACCTATCCGTTCAAAAAGGAACGTTATTGGATTCCAGCGGAAACGAAAAGACGTTTAACGGAGCGTGATAAGTCGAATGAGGAAGTTCGAGTGGATGATAATGCTTTGGTCAACGTCGAGATGTCAACTCAGGAAGAGTTCGAGGGGTATCTCATCGGGTTTTTCTCAGAGAAGCTCGAAATCGCTGAACAAAGTATCAACGTGAATCGTGACCTGCAAGACTATGGTGTAGATTCGATTCTGATGATGAAATTAATTCGGAATGTCGAACAACATTACGATCTCACGATTTCAGGTCGCGAACTTCTTCAGTGCCCGACGATTCGTTCCATTTCAGCATACTTGGTTCCAAAACTGGGAATTAGTCAACATAACGATCAGGATACTAAAGAAAACATGCAGCGCGAATACAAAGATCTAGAAGTTATCGAAGCGATGGAGAAGTTTATTCAAGGCATTATCAAGCTTGATGATCTAGAAAAATGTATAGGAGTAGATGGATAATGATAGCGAAAGAGTTGTTGGACAAGTATAGAGAAGGCGAATTATCAACATCTGAGCTACGCCAAAAGCTTCAAGAGCTGACCCCTCAATTTTTGGCGAAAAAAACGCTATCTGAGGGACAGAAGGGTCTATGGATGCTAGAGAAAGTAGCACCCGGCATGAGCGCCTACAATCTGCCGATCTGCTTCCGTATTCGAAAACGACTGGATGTTAATTTGTTCAGGCAAGCGCTGGAGTATATGTTGGAGCAGCATCCGATATTAAAGACTGTCATTGAAGAGGAGAACGGTATTCCTTTTCAAACCTCTCAGCAATCACAGAAACTAGCAATCACGAGAGAGGATATTTCCCAACTGTTTTATGAAGAGATTATCCCATTTATTCGTACGAAGGCTAGCGAGTCCTTCTCGTTTAATGCAGGTCCATTAATGCGAGTTCATGTGTTCGAGCGATCCGAGACCGAGCACTGGGTGTTAATCAATGTCCACCATATTATTTTTGACGGCAGTTCAGTTGCAATTCTCGTAAAGTCCTTATTGGATGCTTATCTTGCTCTTGCAAAGGGGGAATCGCTAACAAGCGGTTCCTCTTCCTCACACTATTATGATTTTATCGATTGGGAACAGGAAATGCTGGCAAGCAGGAAAGGGGAAGAGCACCGTGCCTATTGGAAGCAGCAATTGTCGGGTACGCTGCCGGTCTTAGACCTCCCAACCGATCTGCCGCGTCATTCTGCAGCCACATTTAAAGGGAAGACGCATCGCGTTTCTATTCCGTCCGAGCTTAAAGATAAAATCAAATCGTTTTCCAAACTTCAGCGCATCCGTCTGCCGGTTTTTTTCCTAGCTGTGTTTAAGGTGCTGCTACATCAATATTCAAATCAGCGCGAGCTGATTGTCGGAATGGCAAGCTTAGGAAGGCCGGAAGAGAGATTCGAGTCGTTAATCGGTTATTTCATCAACATGATTCCAATTCGTAGTCGAATTGACGAAGAGGAAGGCTTTACGAAGTTTGCTGAGCAGTTACAGTTGACGATGCTCGACGGAATGGATCATTCGGACTATCCGTTCTCTGCAATGGTAAGAGAACTGAATTTGCCTCGTTCGATATCGAATGCGCCGGTATTCCAGGTCGGATATTTCTATCAAAATTTTATTTCTTCCAGCCAGATGAAGCAGTTTGCGGATTATCATAACGCTCTTGATTTTGAGCTAGTGGAGGAGATTCATCAGGAAGGAGAATATGAACTTGCGTTAGAAGTATTTGAGCACGGCGATCACTACCAACTTAATATGAAGTACAATCCTGACCTTTACCATGACTCAACGATCAAGCGGATGACCGAATACTTTGTACGATTAACGGAAGAAGTGATCGGTAACGGGGAGCGTGCGCTTGGACAATATCCGCTACTTTCAGCAGAAGAAGAACAAACCATTCTCTTGAATTGGAATGCGACAGAGATCACGTATTCGAAGAACAAATGCGTACATGAATTATTTGAAGAACAGGTTAGGAAAACGCCCGAGGCGACCGCAGTCATCTATGAGAACGAGTCGCTCACCTACCGGGAATTGGACGAGAGAAGCACGAAGCTTGCGATCTATCTGCAGCGACAAGGGGTTAAGCCCGATAGCCTGGTGGGGATCAGCTTCGAACGATCATTACATATGATCGTTGGTTTGCTAGGGATTCTTAAATCCGGTGGCGCCTATGTTCCTTTAGATCCGGAATATCCGTCTGAACGCTTGAGCTATATGATCGAAGACAGCCGGATATCTATTGTTATCAGTCAGTCCGCATTAATGAACAAGTTGAATGGACTATTAAGTAATGAAGTTACAGCTATCCCGCTGGATACGTATTGGGAGACCATAGAGAAAATGGCAAGTGGCCAGGTGGTAATTCAGAAACCATCAGGGTCAGATCACTTAGCCTACGTGATGTATACGTCCGGAAGCACAGGTAACCCAAAAGGAGTAATGATTCCGCATGTCGCTCTGACTAATTTCTTGCAATCGATGGGACGGAAGCCCGCTATTACGTCCGAAGATAAATTGCTCGCCGTAACTACGTATTGCTTTGATATTGCCGGCTTGGAATTGTACCTGCCTCTAATCTGCGGTGCGGCCTGTTATATTTGCAGCACGGCTAAACAAAAGAACGTCGAGTTACTTCAGCAGGAAATTCAAACGGTTCGACCTACGATAATGCAAGCGACGCCCGCGACGTGGACGGCGCTTTTTCTTTATGGTTGGCGGAACGAAGAACGAATTAAAATTCTATGCGGAGGCGAGGCTCTACCGGAACGGTTAAAGCAGTTCTTTATGGAAACAAATAGCGAAGTCTGGAATATGTTTGGACCGACGGAAACGACGATATGGTCTACGCTCAAGCAGATTAAACCGAATGAACCGATCACAATCGGCAAGCCGATCGCCAATACGCAAATCTATATTTTGAATGACCGAATGATGCCGGTTCCTGTTTCCATTCCGGGCGAGCTTTATATTGGCGGAGATGGATTAGCCAGAGGGTATTTAAATTTGCCTAAGCTTACGGCAGAACGGTTCATCGAGAATCCCTTTCAACCAGGTACCAAGCTTTATCGAACTGGAGATTCGGCAAGATGGCTCGCAGGCGGCGAAATTGAATATTTGGGACGGATCGACAACCAAGTGAAACTGCATGGATTCCGGATCGAACTGAACGAAATAGAAACGAGACTCAATCTGTATCCGGGGATTCGTGAAAGTGCCGTCGTCATTCACAATCATCAAGAGCATGTGCAGCTAAGAGCGTATTATGTGCGCGGTGGTCAGGAGCGCCACCGTGATCTCGTTCTGAAAGAGCTGCGTAGGTATATGAAGAAATGGCTTCCTGCTCATATGGTTCCGAGCGTTTTTACGGAGATTGAGTCGATCCCGCTGACGCCAAATGGCAAAGTGAACCGATTGGAGCTATCCAAACGAAATGAAGTACAACCGGACCGCGTAGCAATGAATACGATGTCGGAGTCGGAAACCGAACAAATTATTGTGGCGATTTGGAAAGACGTTATCGGCGTTGATGAAATTAACATGGAAGACGGATTTTTTGATGCAGGCGGAGACTCCTTCACTGCTGTAACGGCAGCGGATCGGATTAGCAGGAAGCTGGACTGCGAAATCAAGGTAACGAACCTCTTTGAGCATGCCAATGTTAGAGAGCTAAGTAAATTTATTCTGGATATAAAAAGTGAGGGGCAGCTCCATGTTCAAGTGAAGAGTCCTCCTGAAGCCATACAGACTCCGTTGTACCCCACAGATAAAAACAGCAAGGGCAGTAACCAGCAACACAACTATCCGGCGTATGTTGAAGATAGCATGGCTATCATAGGCATCTCGTGTCAGTTTTCCGATGCCAACAACTACCGTCAATTTTGGGAGAACTTGCGGGAAGGAAAAGAAAGTGTTCGTCTACTATCCGAAGAAGAGTTAAACGAGTTAAACATCGACAAACAACTTATCGAGAATCCGTCGTATGTGCCTATCCAATTAACGATAGATGGCAAAGAACTGTTCGATCCCGAGTTTTTCAAAATCTCGCCTAAGGATGCGGAAATGATGGATCCGCAGATGAGGCTTTTACTGCTTCATTCCTGGAAAGCGGTAGAGGATGCTGGTTACCGTGCTCAGGATATTCCAAACACAGCCGTGTACATGTCCTCAAGCAACAACTTCTATCAGGCGCCAGACGATCCGCAACAGGTTCATGTCGTCGATGATGCCGGTACGTATGTATCGTGGATACTAGGCCAAGCGGGGACGATTCCGACGATGATCTCATACCAGCTGGGATTGAAAGGACCGAGCTTTTCTGTCCATTCCAATTGTTCCTCGTCTTTAGCTGGGATGTATTCAGCGTTTCAAAGCCTGCGTTCGGGGGAGAGCGACTACGCTTTAGTCGGGGCGTCGACAATTCACTCTTCAACTAGTGCTGGCTATGTCCATATGCCAGGTCTGAATTTTTCGGGAGACGGTCATTTGAAAGCCTTTGATGCTTCGGCTGACGGGATGATTGGCGGAGAAGGCGCCGCTGTCATCGTACTGAAGTCTGCGAAGAAGGCCATCGAAGACGGGGATAATATCTATGCACTGTTAAGAGACATTAAATTGAATAACGACGGGGCGGACAAAGTTGGATTTTATGCACCCAGCATAAAAGGGCAGGCCAACGTCATTCAAAGTGCGCTGGAATCAACGAAGATCGACCCGGAAACCATCAGCTACATCGAAGCGCATGGAACGGGCACCAAGCTGGGCGATCCGATCGAAATTGCTGCACTCAGCCAAATCTACAATCAATACACGACAAAACGGCAATTTTGCGGAATCGGATCGGTTAAAACGAACATTGGACATCTGGATACTGCCGCAGGCTTGGCAGGTTGTATTAAGGTGGCATTAAGCTTGTATCACAATCAGATCCCCGCGTCACTGAATTTCAAGGAAGCGAATCGTGAGATCGATTTACGTCACTCACCTTTCTATGTAGTAGATCAGCTGCAAAGTTTGGAGAATCGTCCTCATCCATACCGGGCGGCACTCAGTTCATTCGGGATTGGAGGGACAAATGCTCATGCCATTTTCGAGAAATATACCGAGATGAACCCGGTTGAAAGCCTTGCAGAATCAAATTGCGGTCGTTCTTATTTGATTCCGCTATCAGCCAGAAACGACGATCGTCTCAAAGCGTACGCGCTTGAGCTCCTTCACTATATGAGAAGCGACAATCGCCATCCGAATTTATCGAATATCGCATTTACGCTGCAGGTTGGCCGCGAAACGATGAGTAGCCGAGTTATCTTTCTGGTCAACGATGCCGAAGATTTAATCGGCAAGCTGGAGGCTTATGTGGAAGGCAAGATGAACATCGATAATTGTTTTGAGAAGAAGGCCAAGCAGGCAGAAGCATCTATTCAATGGTTTGAGCGGGATGAGGATTCAACTGAGTTGATTGGCAAATGGATCATGAAGGATAAAAAGAAAAAACTGGCCATGCTGTGGGTAAACGGGCTGAAGCTGGATTGGACCTTATTCTATAATAATGCCCCGCGTCCTCGCCGCGTCAGTCTTCCGACGTATCCGTTTGCGCAAGAGAGGTACTGGAAGACGGAATCCTCTCGTAAGCCTGTGGCGGCAATAGCAAAGGAAGCAGCTCAAAAGCTTCATCCGTTCATCGACCGTAATACGTCGGATTTCATGGCGCAGAAATATACAACAACACTAACAGGTAACGAATTTTTCCTTGTGGATCATGTCATTCATCATCAAAAGGTTTTGCCAGGCGTAGCCTACATCGAGATGGGTAGGGCAGCCGGTGAGCTGGCGGCAAAGCGGAAAATCCATAAGATTAAGCAGATCGTGTGGGCACGTCCCATCATTGTGGAGACGTCTCGTGAAATGGAAATTGTACTTACCCCACTTGATCATGAGATCGAATTTAAAGTATGTACCTACGAACAGGAACAGCAGGTCATTCACGCGCAAGGAAAGCTTGAAGTTCGCCCGGATATGGATACAGAGTGGAATATCGAGGAATCACATGAAATCTTTGATATAGAAAGCTGCCTGGAAAGATGCTCAGATCGTATCGAGCATACCGCTTTCTATGGATCGAATGCTTCCGCGGATGTCTACCAATACGGCCCGACATTCCGGCCAATTAAGGCGCTTTATTATAACGAATCCGAAGCGATATCGCGAATCGAATTGCCAGTTGAGAGAGAAGGAAACTTCGATGCCTTTACGCTGCACCCTTCCTTGCTGGAAGGGTGCCTGCAGACAATCGTCGGGCTGCTACAGGGAAGAGATACTTCGCCTTTCATGCCGTTCTCCATTGATGAGGTTGAAGTGATACGGCCATTCCCGAAGCAATGTTACGTCTATGCGACACGGGCCGATCAAGATTCTAACAAGACAGGTGCTTCAAAGTTCAATTTGAACCTATATGATCCACAAGGCCGTATGGTGGCCTTCATTCGGAACTATTCGATTCGAACCATTACGACTACGTTGGAAACGGGTTCTTCAACTTCAGATAAGCTGGAAACCTTGTATTATCACAACTCTTGGGAGAAGGCGACTTTGGAGCTACATCCTGGCAACATATCCGGGCCGCTACTTATTTTTACCAACAGCGAACAAGCGTGGGATGCCTTCAAATCGGATTTTCCTATCATTCTCGTGAAGCCTGGCGAAGCATTCAAAGATGGCCCCAACGATAATTATGTGATTAATCCGGAGCGACAAGACGATTATCGCAAGCTTCTCTCTGATCTTAAGCAGAAAGATAGGCTGCCAAGTCAGATTATTCACATGTGGTCGCATCATTCGTCGTCTTATGAGCTGGATGCGGTGATGAACGAGGGGATATACTCGTTGTTTTATTTGACGAAGTCTCTAACGGAAGTCGCTCCGTACGAAAAAGTGAAGCTCCTACTCATCTATAACGAGGAGAGCACCATTGCTTCGGCTCTCAGCGAAGCGATAAGCGGCTTTGCCAAAACCGTCCGGCTGGAGTATCCGAAATTAGCCTACAAAATTGTCCGGCTTCAATCGGTAGCTGTTCTTCCGGAAAGCATTGCAGCAGCCGAATTCGAAGCGGAGGACGGCGATGAAATTCGGTACACAGAAGAAGGTCGATTCGTGAAGCGTTTAAAAGAAGGGAATTTCGAACAAGAGATCACCGATAAGCCGATGCCGTTCCGAAACAACGGCGTCTATCTTATTACCGGAGGGATGGGCGGGATCGGGATTGTGTTGGCTAAGCATCTTGCTAGCACGACACAAGCAAAATTGGCGCTGATTGGTCGATCGTCTCTGGACGACGAAAAACAAATTTTACTTGAGGAGCTGGAATCGTTAGGTTCGGAAGTTCTCTATATTCAGGCAGATATGTCCGTACATGAAGAGGTCGAAAGTGCGCTAGCCCAAATACGAGCCCGATTCCAGGCGCTGCACGGTATCATCCATTGTGCAGGTGTCCTTGATGACAAGTTAATCGTAAATAAATCTTACGAAGAAATGAAGGCTGTGCTAGCCCCTAAAGTGAACGGCACCATTTGGTTAGATGAGGCTTCCAAAGAGGAATCGTTAGATTTCTTTGTTTTATTCTCATCTGTGTCGCACCTGGGTAATGTCGGACAGTCAGATTATGCCTATGCCAACAGCTTCCTTAATTCCTTTGCGGAATATCGTGAGAATCTTCAGATTCGTGACAAACGTTCAGGCAAGACAATCAGTATAAACTGGCCCTACTGGGAAGAAGGGGGAGTGCGGAATGCGACTAAGTGAAGAAACGATCAAGCTACTCAAAACAACAAAAGGCATTCATCCGGTTACGGGCGAAGTCGGACTACATGCACTGCAGCAAGCCATGTTACAAAGCAATAATCAAATCATGGTTTATCATGGCGACCCAGTTAAGATTAGACGCAATTCAGGGTTTCAACCGGTTGAAGCCAAACCGAAGCAAGTAGCAGACCATCCGCCTGTAGTGCGAACAGATAATAAAGCACTGTTCGAAAAGGTTAATGAGGATTTGGTGGAGATCGCTTGCGGATTACTAAAAATGCAGAACATGGATATCGATCATGACCTGATGCAGTACGGCTTTGATTCCATTAGCATTACAGTATTCACTAATAAAATTAACGATCTGTACGAGCTGGATGTGATGCCGACGGTCATCTTTGAGTTAGAGCAGCCAACGATCCGGTCATTGATACAGCATTTGTGCGAAAAGCATGCTGATCGTCTTCGTCACTATTACCGGCATGACCTCGTAGACAGTGCCGTTACGGCTAGAGCCGATCGAGCTGCGAATGTGATGTCGGATCCGGTCCCACAGCCTTCTTCTTTCGAAGATAATAAACTGTTCAAAGCGGAAGCACCTAAAGCACCAATGCGGTTTAGTCATTCCGAGCGAAACGTGCCCGTCCATCAGAACACAAAGGATGTGGAAGAGCCGATCGCAATTATCGGCATGAACGGAATTTTCCCACAAGCCGATAATCTCGACGAGTTCTGGGAACATCTCGTACAGGAGAAGCAGCTAATTACTGAAATACCTGAAGAACGATTCGATTGGCGAGCGTTTGGCGACCCCAAAGTCAAGTGGGGCGGGTTTATGAAGGAGGTCGATAAATTTGATGCGGCCTTTTTTGGCATATCCACTCGCGAGGCGGAAGTAATGGACCCCCAGCATAGACTGTTCCTTCAGGTTGCATGGGGCGCGATTGAAGAAGCGGGATATAAGCCATCCGATTTATCGGGAACAGACACCGGAGTTTTTGTTGGCATCGGTACCCAGGATTATGCTCAGCTTATCGATCAGCATTTGACCGAGCATAATCCGTATGCGCTTACGGGAAGAACACCTTTCATGCTTGTCAATCGGATTTCCTCCATGTTGAATTTGCATGGACCGAGCGAGCCTATCGATACCGCATGTTCTAGTTCGCTTGTAGCGCTGCATAAAGCAGCGGAAGCGATACGTAGAGGCACGTGCAGAATGGCGATTGCCGGTGGCGTTAATGTGATCCTAACGCCTTCGGTTCATCTCTATTTCAGCGAGGCGGGGATGCTCAGTGATAACGGAGAATGTAATGTCTTCGACAAAGATGCTGGCGGTACGGTTCGGAGTGAAGGCGTAGGCGCGATATTGCTTAAGAGAATGAGCGATGCCATTGCTGATGGGGATCACATCCATGGGGTCATTCGAAACTCAGCACAGAATCATAAAGGTAAAAGTGCATCCTTAACCGCTCCGAATGCGAACGCACAGGCTGACCTATTAATAGATGTGTACGGCAAGGCAAAAGTGGATCCGACAACCATCGGTTACATTGAAACGCACAGCACAGGGACTCGGTTAGGTGACCCCATTGAGATTGCCGGTCTAAAAAATGCTTTCAACGAGTTGTACAGCAAGAATGGTGTTTCATCATTCCAGCCTCATTGTGCCCTAGGGTCGCTGAAAACGAATATCGGACATCTGGAAACAGCTGCAGGGATTGGTGCTGTCATCAAAGTGCTTCTTTCGTTGAAAAACAAAACGATTCCGGGTATGCCGGGCTTTAAAGAGCTGAACCCATATATTAAATTATCCGAAAGCCCCTTCTACATCAACGAGAAGAGCACGCCATGGGATCGAATTCAGCCGGATATTCCACGCAGAGCAGGAGTCAGCGCATTCGGTTTTGGCGGCGTAAATGCACATGTCATGATCGAGGAGTATATAGATGAGCATCCGGACCGGCCACGAGAGAAGATCAGGCTAGAAAGTCCCGCCCTCATCGTACTATCCGCAGCCAATGGAGGACGTCTAACTGAACAGGCCAAGCAGCTGGTTGACGCGATGGGAAAAATGCAATTCCAAGATGAGGATTTGCTGGACATCGCTTACACGCTGCAGGTCGGGCGCGAGGCACACGAGGAACGATTGGCGTTAACCGCAGCTTCCATCGATGAACTTTGGATGAAGCTTTCAACATGGCTTCAGGGGGATAACATCCGGGGTAACGCGGTATTCCAGGGGAAGGTTAACAAACGTGATGATGTCCTTGCCCTGCTGGCGCAAGATGAATGCATGGAGGATGTCATTGAAGCATGGTTCAAAAAGGGCGAGTATAACAAGTTATTGAGTTTATGGGTGAGAGGTCTGGCTCTAGACTGGAACATGCTCTATCCAAACGCTAATCCTCGGCGCGTATCCCTTCCGACCTATCCATTTGAGCGGCAGCGTCACTGGTTACAGATTTCAAACCCAGAGGTGCGTCATGTGGATAAGGAATCAGGTAATCGGCAGGCAGCAACCATCGTTGCAGTAAAAGAGAGCATAAACAGCATTACAGAAAGCGGCGTAACCCGCATCTCGATTGGTAACAGGATCATCAACCTATTTGCCTCGTTATTAGGCGTCAATGCTTCCGAAATCGATAGAGATCAATCCATGGTGGAAATGGGAGCAGATTCAATCATTCTGACGCAAGTGCTGCAGCAGTTGCAATCCATTGATTCGTCCATTGATTTTGAGACCATATATAATTGCATCTCGATTCGAGAGATCATTGACGTCATTTCTAAATCCGCAGATCCAGAAAACGAGATTACCGTTAGGGAACCAGCATACGAACAGGAAGAGCACATAGAGTCTTCCGCGCCGATTCAGCTCGACCAGCGATTGGAGTATCCGGAGCTGATCAGATTAAACAAGTCGAATAAGAAAAGACCCGTATTTTGGTTCCACGGCGGTTTTGGTGGCGTTGAAATTTATCGGTTAATTTCGAATAAAATAGAGCGCCCTTTTTACGGCGTTCAGGCAAAAGGATATATGACTGACCATGAGCCAATCGAGGGAATTGAAGCGATGGCCGCCTATTATGTCCAGATGATTCAATCGGTTCAGCCGGAAGGTCCGTACGATTTCGGTGGCTTGTCTTTGGGTGGTATGATCGCCTATGAAGTGGCACGCCAGATGCAAGAGCAGGGCGAGACGGTGAATTCAATCGTCATGCTGGAATCGATATATGTAGACGAAGCGATGAGAGAGGATTGGCTGACGATACCACAAGGTAACTTAAAGAAAGATCGAATGTTAAGAGCGATCAACCTTCTGTTAGCTTTCTCGTCAGCCGATCAATTGGTACTCATTGCTGATCATGAAGTCCAAACAGACGTTTCCGACGAGGCATTCCTCGATCAGCTCGTTTTGCTGGCCGAACAAAAAGGCATCACGAAGTCTCCTCAGCAATTGCGTAAGTCTGTAGTTCAATATGAGAAAATATTAGATACGCTTGATATGAGCACGGCTATTTATGACGGATGGCCTCTGTCTGATCCCCACAATGTACCGTGTTATTACTTCTGTAACCCAACGGGGACGTTATTTGGAGAAGACGAATCCTATTTCCGTCTCGTCGATAAAGGACGAGTCTATGATTACGTAAGCTTTGCTGCGAAGTGGAAGGAGAAGATGCCTGCATTAACTGTTCTAAAGGTAGAGGCATCCAATCATTTGACGTTGTTGACGGAGCCTGAGTCACAGGAACGGATTGTTACATTTTGCGAGAAATTATATTCCGATGAGCCTATACCCGATACCTATTTAAAATCGTTATCTATCGACTAAAAACGGGCTCTCTTTTTAATCGCATTTTGAGGAATCTACCAGAGGGGTGGGGGGCGGATGGATAGCCATTGAAACCTACAGTAGCACGAGGTAGCACACATGGAATATGTCTGTAGTTTTTGAGTTGATCGCAGCTGCTGTAGGGCGTTATAGCTCTTTCTGTTTGAGGAAAATAGCGTATTATTCATGGCTGTATCCTTCCTCTCATCCACCTATTTTAAATCAAGCTCACAAAGGAGCTTGATTCTTTTTTTAGTATAATGTATACAAGAAAGGAAGTATTCTACAGCAATGGGAGATGAATAAATGAAGAGTATAGACATTAAGGCAGCGCGTGTTCACAATCTTAAAGAAATCGACATTTCTATTCCTAAAAACAAGTTAATTGTTGCGACAGGCGTTAGTGGATCAGGCAAATCCAGTCTTATGTTCGATATCATTTTCGAGGAAGGGCGCAGGGAATATCTTCAATCGATCGGTATGTTCGCGGGACTTGAAGACGAACGAAAGTTCGACAGTATTTCAGGCATAGGACCTACGGTCGCTGTTCAGCAAAGCATTGTTCGTCAAAGCAATCCCAGATCAACGGTCGGCTCAAGGACACAGCTGCTGGGCCTTCTCGGTCTCCTCTATTCTAGCGAAGGCCAAATTTCCTGTTCCGAATGCGAGGCACTCATTGAGAATGGCCTAACCTGCAGCGAATGCGGGAATGAAGAGGAGCGGCTGGAAATGAGCTACTTCTCACACAACAACGCCAACGGAATGTGCATGAAGTGCTCCGGACGAGGCGCTTACTATCATGTCAATATGGAGAAATTGGTTCCTAACGATAGAATTACGGTTCGTGAAATTTTTGATTCGATCGGCGTAACACCCGGCATCGGTAGAGTAATTGAGAGAAACCTCAAATCAAACATGGATATGCCGTACTCGCAATTGTCAGAAGAGATTAAAGATGAAGTGATCAATGGCCACTATATTAATAATAATAGTGCCAATCAAAGCTTCTGCTTGTCCAGAATATTGCAGATTCGTCATAAAAAAGGCGAATATATGAATGGCTTGTACGAATTAATTGCCTGTCCCGAATGTGATGGGTTCCGTATTGGAGAAGAAGCACGCAGAGTATTCATCAACGGTAGACATATCGGAGAAGTAGGCAAGATGACCCTTGTAGAGCTGAAGACATTTTTCGATTCTGTGTTGGAACAAGGACGCTTTACGCAGTCTGGGATAAACCTGATTCGGGATATTCTGCGTAAGACATCTTCGTTAATCAATGCTCGCCTGGGGCATCTGTCCCTTTACAGAGAAATGTCTTCCTTAAGTGGCGGTGAAATTCAGCGGTTATTCCTTAACTCGCATCTGGAATCGAAGATGGAGTCGCTCATTTACATTCTCGATGAGCCGACCGTAGGTTTACATGAATCGGAAAAGGCCGAGTTGCTTAAGTCGATCTATGCACTCAAGGAATTGGGCAACACCGTCATCGTTGTGGAACACGACAAAAGCACAATAGAAATGGCGGACTATATTATCGACATCGGGCCCAAAGCAGGGGTGGAAGGCGGTAAAGTCATCTATGAGGGCAGCTATGAGGGTTTGCTGCAATGTGAAGACTCGTTGACTGGTCAGTATCTGTCCGGTAGAGCCAAGATGCCGGATCGAAGGTTGAAATCTGATATTTTCCAGGATGATGCATCCCCAAGGCTTACCATCCGGAATGCCAGAACAAACAATTTGAAAGATGTGACTGTATCGCTTCCGCTAGGCGTTATTGTTGGGGTCGCCGGTGTTTCTGGTTGTGGGAAAAGCTCGCTCATTTCAGATACGCTAGTCCCCTTTTTAAGAAGCTATTTCCGGGATCAATCGAAGGGTAGCAGTGCAGCTAATATGGAAGATAGCTCTAACGACTTCGAGGACGATTCCACCCTTATCGAAACGATAGCAGAGAGTCTGGACGGCGTAGAATACCTTTCGGGATTTGCGGAAGTCTCGCAGGCACCGATAGGAAGGAATATTAACTCTAACCCGATCACCTTCATAAAAATTTGGGACAAAATCCGCAAGCTGTTTGCCGAGCAACCGGAAGCGCGGCAGCTCCACTTGTCCGCGGGACACTTCTCGTTTAATTCGGATGGCGCTTGCCCGGAGTGCGGTGGTAGCGGCCGTAAAGCCGTTTTTCCAGGCGCGACGATGAAGATTTATACGACGTGCACAGAGTGCAAAGGCAAACGTTACAATGATGAGGCGCTGAAGGTTCGATACAAAGGCAAAACGATTTCGGAAGTCCTCGATTTGCAAGTGTCGGAAGCCGTTTCCTTCTTTGAGGAGCATAAGGCGATTGTTGCTACATTGGAAGTCATGGAACGGATTGGTATGGGCTATATCACGCTGGGACAACCGACCTCGACCATGAGCGGAGGAGAGGCGCAAAGACTCAAGCTCGCAAAAGAAATCGGTAAAAAGAGGAAGGGGAATATCCTCTATGTGATGGATGAGCCAACAACTGGTCTAAGCTTATATGATACAGCTCAGCTCATTAAGCTGTTGAACGAGCTTGTCGCGAACGGAAATTCCGTTATCGTCATTGAACACAATCATGAGGTACTTGAATCGTGTGACTGGATTATTGAACTTGGTCCCGAAGGTGGATCAGGCGGAGGACGGATCATCGCAGAAGGGCCACCTCAAGCGTTAAAAAACAATCCTGATTCGATCACCGGCAAATATTTGGAGCTTCATTCATAAAATTGGGGGGATTAGCGAGATGAATCAACTAATGGACTGGGAAACGAAAGATGCTGAATCAGTTGGCATCAATCCAGAGAAGTTGAAAGAGCTAGATAACGGACTGAACTTCCAGCTTGGATTTATTAATAGCGTCATCGTTGTTAGAAAAGGAAGCATCGCGTATGAGAAATACTTTCACGGCTTTGGACCGGAGGATCCTCATGATGTGACTTCGGTTACGCAGGGGATTATCTCTGCCTTGATCGGAATTGCGATCGATCAAGGTCATATCCAAAGTGTTGACCAGAAAATTATCGACTTTTTTCCGGAGGCAACCGCCAGAGCAAGCGTTTTATTGAAAAGTACGCTGACCATTAAGCATCTTCTCACGATGACGGCGCCATATGCATGGAAGGGGAGCGATCCTTTGGATCGACTTCGGAGGCAAAAGAACTGGACGTTGTTTATTCTCGAAATGCTCGGCCAGAAAGGAAAAGCCGGTGATTTTCAGTACAGTTTGTCTAGCGCACATTTGCTGTCGGCCATTTTAACACGAAGCACAGGCGTTTCGACTCGCGAATATGCGAATGAATATTTATTTCGCCCGCTCGGCATTCGAGAAATTCCGGATCAGAAAATGAAGTCATTCTCGAAAGAAGACGTGCTTGGAAAAAACATTACCGGCTGGATCAAAGATCCCCAGGATTACAATATTGGTGGATGGGGGCTGACTTTAACACCAAGAGAGATGGCCCGCTTCGGTTATTTGTATGTGAATCGTGGCAAATGGGGCGACAAACAAATTGTTTCGGAGAAATGGATAGAAGAGTCGTTGTCACAACATCTTGAGGATTATGGCTACTTATGGTGGCTACGGGAAGATAACGGCATTTTCACATATATAGCGGCAGGAATAGGAGGTACATATATTTACTGCATGCCTGAGAAAGAGCTGGTCGTCATCGTTGCTTCTAAGATGGACAAAATGATTATCGACCGTTGGGAGCTTCTAGAGGATTACATCATTCCTGGCCTAATCGATTAGAAGCTTTTCAAATATTCGAAGTTATCAATGACAAAGAAAAAGGAGGCACATATGAAAACCTATGTATTCCCAGGACAAGGCTCGCAAGCGAAAGGCATGGGAGAAGGTCTCTTCGAAGCATTCCCTGATTTGGTCGAGAAAGCCGATGCAATTCTAGGTTATTCGATCAGAACACTTTGTCTCGACAATCCCGAAGGAAAGCTTCGTTTCACACAATATACGCAACCTGCCTTATATGTAGTCAATGCACTGTCGTACTTGAAAAAAATTAGAGATGGAAACCCGAAGCCGGATTTTCTGGCCGGGCATAGCTTGGGTGAGTACAATGCCGTTTTGGCGGCGGGTGGTTTCGATTTCGAAACAGGCCTAAAGCTGGTGAAAAAAAGAGGGGAATTGATGAGCCGGGCCTCCGGTGGTGCAATGGCTGCTGTAGTTGGCCTCACCGAAGATCAAATAAAAGCGGTACTAGTAAACAACAAATTGACGGAAATTGATATTGCGAATTTGAATACAACGACGCAAATTGTCATCTCAGGACACAAGGACGATATCGATCGTGCAAAGCCATATTTTGAAAGAGAAGGCGCTGATTATATCCCGCTGAATGTTAGCGCGGCATTCCACTCCCGCCACATGCAGGAAGCAAAGGATGAGTTTGAACAGTACCTGAAAGAGTTCTCCTATTCAGAGCTTACGATTCCCGTTATTTCGAATGTGACCGCGAGACCTTATAATCCTGCCGAAATCGTACCCAATTTGGCTGAACAACTGCGTTCATCCGTCAGATGGACGGATAGCATACGGTACTTGATTCGCCAAGGGGGCATGGAGTTTGAAGAACTTGGTCCGGGGAGTGTGCTTACTAAAATTATTGCAAAGATTAAAGTGGAAGCTCCGGCCGCTCAGCAGAAGGTTTCTGTCAGTGCGGGAATGACGAACTCCATAGAGAGCAAGGAAGAGGATACAGAAGGCCAAGCTGCATTCAAACAAAAGATCGATACCGCTTATCAGCAAACGGCGGACTGGAATCAAGCCTATGCAATCGGAACGAAGGTACGGTGCAAAGGGTATGAGGATGTTTTGATAACAAGAACTAAAGCAATGGTGCTGTTTGGCCACAGGGCAGCCGTGTACATGGAAGGCTATAACGGCTATTTTGCTTTAGAGGAGTTAAGGGCTCTCTAAGTGGATATGATCTATCGGTATTCAAAATAACACCGTTGTGTGCATGAATCAAATACTAAGGTGCGTCCTCATAAGTTATTAGAAATCTAATAGACTCGTGGGGACGCTTTTTTTGAAGGGGGAGGATGAGAATGATATCGACAACCGACTATGGCTATAAAATAGATATATTGCGAA
Source organism: Paenibacillus pabuli (assembly GCF_039831995.1). Lineage (NCBI taxonomy): Bacteria > Bacillati > Bacillota > Bacilli > Caryophanales > Paenibacillaceae > Paenibacillus > Paenibacillus pabuli. The sequence continues at coordinate 3,196,459 of NZ_JBDOIO010000003.1, read as the reverse complement.
CCAGCTCTTCGGAATTCATTAATTATTGCTACCTCATTTCGGACCCTATATCGAGAGAAGCTTTTATCGTTGATCCTGCCTGGGAACTGGATACCATTGTACGCAGAATTGATGAGCTTGACGTCCAGCTTCGGGCTGTTCTACTGACCCACTCGCATTATGATCATGTTCATTTCGCCGACCCGCTAGTTGAAAGGTTTGAATGCAACGTACATATGTCAAAGACCGAAATTGATTACTATCAATTCAAGTGCGATAATTTGCATGCCTTGCAGCACCTCGATCGAATTGACATAGGAGAGATGCAAATCACGTGTTTAGAGACTCCAGGTCATACGGCTGGAGGGATGTGTTTCTATCTACCTTCTACCCTATTCACGGGAGATACGATATTCACAGAAGGTTGCGGGGCATGTCATTTTAGTGGAGGATCTGCTGAGCAAATGTATGACAGCATCCAGTTGATCAAGAACGGGCTTCCTAATTCTACACGTATATATCCTGGCCATTCATATGGTCTTTCTCCCGGACATACGATCGAGGAGTTGGTGCAAAACAATATCTATTTCCAATTGGATCAGAAAGAGCAGTTTGTAAGCTTTAGAATGCGAAGAAATCAGAAGCGTTTATTTGATTTCAAATGAGGTGAGTCAGTGGCAAGCCAAACGTATTCATTTTGGCTTAGCAGATTGAGGTTGGACCTATCGAACTCAGATTTAAGTAGCTTCAAAAAACGCTTGCAAACTTTGAATTCTACCCTACCTTTTCAGGTGCGAAGCTGAGATAATGGGAGAGGAATATGGCAAAGAAACAATAGGCAAAACAGTCTTCACCAACAGCACAAATAAACGCTACACACCCATAGGAGGAGTAGAGATGACGACACAACCATTACAACTGATCCAGTCCGCAGAAGGCCAGGCCTTGCTTGCTCAAATGTACGGACAGCAGCAGGTCGAGGAACAGACTGCACGTTACACGAAGCTGAACGCTTCTTTTGAAGAGTACTTTGGTGTACAAGAGGGCAGTAAATTGTTTAGCGCCGCAGGACGCAGTGAGATTGGTGGTAACCATACGGACCATAACCATGGTAAGGTACTGGCAGGCAGCATTACGCTGGATACGATTGCAGTGGCGGCACCAACCGCGGAATCCGTGATTACCTTTTATTCGGAAGGTTATGACAAAAAATATGTAATCGATCTCACAGAACTGACGCCGAAAGCAGAAGACGACGGTACGACGGCGTTGATTCGCGGTATGGCTGCGGGATTCGGAGAGTTTGGATACAAAGTTGGCGGCTTCCAGGCGTACATCTCCAGTAACGTGTTCTCGGCATCGGGTCTAAGCTCGTCGGCTTCCTTCGAGATGCTGATCTGTACGATTCTGAATCATTTCTACAACGAAGGAACGCTGGATGTTGTGGTGATGTCCAAGATTGGTCAGTATGCGGAGAATCAATATTGGAATAAACCGTCCGGTTTGCTGGATCAGATGGCTTGTGCTTATGGTGGTCTGATCGCGATTGATTTTGCGAATCCGGCTGAGCCTGTCATTGAACCTGTGCAATGGGATTTCCAACAGAATGGCTACTCCCTGGTGATTGTAAATACAGGCGGAAACCACGCCGATCTGACCGAAGATTACGCTGCCGTGCCGAATGAGATGAGAGCGGTTGCTCAGGCGCTGGGCCAAGAGTATGTTCGTGAGATTACAGCCGAGAACATCTACGCGAACCTCAAGCAGGTCCGTGAAGCTGCGGGAGATCGTGCGGTGCTGCGTGCACTTCATTTCCTGGAGGAGAATAACCGGGTAGATGGCCAAGTGCAGGCGCTGCGGGATGGACGTTTTGCAGACTTCCTGAATTTGATTACAGCGTCAGGGAACTCGTCCTGGAAGTGGCTCCAGAATGTGTACCAAAGTGGTTCCGTGAAGGAGCAGGAGATTGGGATTGCGCTGGCACTGACAGAAAACTATCTGCAAAACCTGGGCGATGGCGCCTGCCGTATCCACGGTGGTGGATTCGCAGGGGTTATCCTGACCATCCTTCCAAACGACAAAGTTGAGGAGTACATGTCCTGGATGCACGGTATGCTGGAAACGCCAATTATTGTCGTGAACGTGCGGGCACAGGGTGCAGTGTGTCTAAATGAATTGATCGGCTAGGCGTAAAATCATAATTGCATTAAATTTATGGGTAACGTGTAACGCTTCGAACATAAATGATTGTAGAACGTGAACAAACGAATCAGAAGAATAAATAAGTGTTTAACCAAGTCCGGGCCTGCCCGGGCTTTTTGGTTTATTTTAATTTCGACTAAAGTCCAAACTTTGAAGATGATTTACGTGTTGATTAGGTAGAGGGTTAGAAACGGCGGGCCGTTGCTTGGATGGTACTTAACATTTAACAGAGGAATATTTCAGTAAGTTTTGACAAGGGGGGGTGTGAAGGATGACTACAACCACAGTAAATGAAGAGGAACAATTATATGAAGAGTTGAGGCGTGAACTGGAAGATGTAGAAGACGGCGAGCAGCGGCAAAGAGTCCTGAATCGAATGATCAGACAGCTCAAGTTTGCCAAATGGCGAAAAGGACGAATGCATAAGTTCGACAACTACTTCCAAAATGTAAAACCGGTAACACTTTGGTTTATTTTAGCGACGGGGGCACTTACGCCCGTACTGTTATTTAGCATGTTCATATGGGTGTCGCTGTGGGTGGAATGAGATTGAAGCAGAGAGGGTAACTACCTTGTATAGGGGAGAAGCAAGAGATTGACATCAAGAGACAAGGGAGGTACTTATGTTATTTGCAGTTTTTTTTGTTGCCATTATATTCAGTGCTCTGCTGATCGTTCGAATTAATGAAGGAAGAAGACTGAGAATCGGCGCACTAACGGTTGTGGTCTACAGCATATTGCTGTGTCTGTTACTTGTATTTCAATCGGTTAAACAGGGTGAAGATTTTATGTATCTGGGGTTCTTCAATATGACCTATGGGGCGGCCAAAGTATGGATTAACATTTACGTCGTCATTGCGCTTGCAGCATTCTTAACGTATCTGGGTGCGAGCGAAGAGGAATAGGGGGTTTGAAGTTATGGCTGCGGCGAGTGAGATTGTATGTATAGGTTGCTGCTGAAAAACTCCATTACGATCGAGTGGTTATTTTAACCTCACGTATACATGTAATTGGATTCTACTTCTTTTGATCAAGAATCTCTTTGGGAACGATCGCATTCTGCACTTCAAAAGTATCATAATTGACGAGAATCGTGATCCCCGTATCTTTATTATTTTTTACATGTCCGCTCAAACTCACATTATGACTCAGGTCAGCGGGAAGGTATTTGTAATCTGTGAACTCTACCTCCACACCATAGTTCTCCTTAAAATAGGTGAGACTCACTTGCTGGGCTTTCTCTAAAGTTTCCTTTTGTTCGCTTGATATACATCCGGAAAACAAAAAAATGCATATGAATAAAAATGAGAATGTAAGATGTTTTTTTATGAGCATGTTCACTTCATTACTCCTTATTTCTAATCAAAACCAAAACACTCCTGTTCTTCATTAACACTGATGCAACCATTTTTATATATAACATATCCAAAGTACATTTGGAATTAATTAGTGGAAAAAAAGATACCGCAAATCATCAGAATGGATCATTCCGATGGTTAGCGGTTCTCTGAGTTAACTTTATTCTAGTGTGACTCTTGCGGGTGTTTTTGTTCCAGAGGCTGCACTTGCCCTTGCACATACTGATGATATTCACGGAAACTGCTGATATGATGCAGAGCATCGGTTTTGGATGACTGAATTTTGATCTTACCGTTTCCAGGATTGTTTTTCATCTCGGTCAGTACCGATTTGGATCCTTCGATATCACCTGACATTTCCTGAATTCGCTGCAGCAATGCTGGGTGCCCTTCATGCTGAAGCATTTCAGCAAGTGGTCTCATTTCCTCTAGCTTTTGACTGGATCGTTCGAGTGTAGTCATCACCTGATCCCCATCGGTACTTGCACTTAATGAGACCATTCGGTGGATATGATCCTTCTCCATGCGCTCCAATGCCTCAAGATGAGAAGCCTCAAGCCGTTTGGGGTCATTCCAGTTTTCAACTTGAACCTCTGGTTCACTTTGCTGTGATACCTGGTTTGCACTATTCCCGTTATTCCCGCATCCCCATATTAACGATGAACAGGTCAGGATTACACCGACTGCAATGATGCTTTTCAAGCTCATGTTGTCACTCCTTCTATTTTTTCCTGAAGGTAGTATGAGCCAACATATATCGAATCATGCCTATTCCGCAGAATTCCTTTCCTGAAATGACGCATATCCCCAAAAATTCAGGTAACAACAGCCTACGTTAATTCTTTAGTGATGATACTTCGATGTCATAAATTGCAGACTTTTAGCTTATTTTTGCTGACCTGTGTTTTCGGGCATGTGGACTTGATTTATAATGAATTGATTTGAATAAGAGGTAATTATTCCAAAAACGGGCATTAAGGAGGAACGATGCACATCTACAACAACCCGATTTGGCGCTGGACCTTTACGCTGCTGTATCCCGCCATTATTTTCGTCTTTCAGAGCTGGGGCCCCATATTGGACTCGTGGGTGGGCCCCATTATCTTTGTAGCTTTATTTTGCTTTCTGTGGAGCGGGATTGAGGAGATGTTCATCTCGACCGGATTGACCTGGTTTGTGGCTATCCCGTGCTGGTGGTATTTTATTGAGCGTCCGAAACCGTCGTTCGGTGCGGAACATTTTGCGGCACATTTATGGTTAATTGTGGTCATATATATCGTTTTCGTACTCATTCCGCAGGCGCTGATCCTAACCACCCGTTTGCGGATCATGAATTATTTGAATAAAAAGTGAGATAGGAGAGGGTGGGGGGTTGCCTTCTTCTTAGATCATTTAACTCATGTATAGGAGAGAGATAGTTTGCCAAATAAAGATCTAGATCGAAGCAAAGAAAGAAGTTTTTTATACATCATGATATTTACCTTAATATACGGATTGACGTTGCTGCTCTGGCCTTTGATTGCTTTTGCCATGGGGATGTCGCTCGCTGCGCCAACACCTCCCGAATATGAGGTCGCAAGCCGTCTGGAAGGTGCGTTACTCATGACGTATCCCATCAGTGTTATTGCAGCCTTGATTGCGGGCTGGGTATCGTATCATGCGAGGAGGTACACCTTTCCTTACTGGATCATGCAGCTGCCTCTGTTATGGATTGCGGCCTGGATATTGGTAATTTACTTAGGAGAAGCACTATCTGACGTACCATTTTTACGATAGTCTGTCTATACATAGCGTTTCAATGTAAGGGAGGGAACAAATGAACCGTCTAAAGGGATTAAACGTACCCTATGTCATTTTCTTTCTCTGGAACGTACTTATGATCTTTGCCGTGCATGGGTTAACATTTCAGCATGAAGCTGGCAGAGGAGTCTCCGGCAATGGTAACCCGGGGATACTCATTTTGTTTCCGTCCCTTCTGACGTTTCTGATCCAGTGTATCTGGACGGTGTCGTTGTCCAAGTGGTGGCTTTATGATCAGCGTCAGCGGTGGGGCGATAAAGTGCATGTCATAGTGCCTTTGCTTGCTGTGCTGCTGTGTGTCTTGTCTGTCTTTTTGGAGCTGCAAATGATTGAGAATCTGCGGACGCAGCTGGGCGGCTTCACGAATGATCCGAGCTCGGCCGTGTACCGTTTTGGCTGGTTGAACCAATACACGAATACTCTTTATTACAATTCTCCAATCCTGCTGTTCGGACTGTCATTGTCTATATTCATTGGCTGGCTGATGGAACGGAGCGTACGCAAAAGCAGTTCATAAAGCTCATTCTCATCTTCCTTCTCCTACCTGCAAACAATCCAACCTAACACCCGAATAAGCCCTCTTGTCCGGTTTCAACCAAACAAGGGGGCTTACTGCTTCACCTTTGCTATACTCTTCTTCGGAATTTACCCGTATAGGGAATGGTGATCTTGATGTTCAGGTTCTGAATGGAGTCTTCCGTCAGGATCATCTTGGAACCATTGTTCGATAGCTTACGCCACAGACCTGGATTCTTACGGTACAGCTTCTCCTGAAGTCCATACACATCGACTCCGCGCCGCAGCCCTTCACGGTACGTTTGCAAGATTTGTTTCCGTAACGTCTTCTCGCTAAACTGGACCATTTCATCATAGGAAATGGGGGTGAGATATTCGTACAAGGCGGTCAGGTACTTCGCATCGATATTGAAGTGAACGTCATTCCCCTTAACAACAGGCTTGATCTTAAGGTTGGGCAGGCCCACACTGAGGACCCCATAGATGGTTCCATCCTTCTCAATCATCAATGGTGCACGCCGCATATCCTTGAGCAGCCAGTGGTATCCTGGAAGCTTACTGCGAGACAAATATTCGAAATTAACCCCGGTTCGTTCGAAAAAGGCACCCTCAATGACAAACAGTTCATGTTTCTTTTTGTTCTGCGACCAATGCTCCTTGTTCAGGGCAATACTCGGCAGATAGGTTGTCGTGGACGGATCGTTATGGGTGGCAATGAGCTTGAAACTAAGCACCGGAGGAAAGAGCGACTCCTCCAAAAATGTAGGGAGTGGATTATGAAGAATGCTGTCCAGCGGCGACATGTTGTAGATGGATGTCGCGCTCAGAATATCCTCCAGCGGTTCACGAGTACCATACACCCAAGTCGTATATCTGGATTCCGGGAAGCGTCCGAGCATATCAAACACACCCTTGATATGATTGCTTGTCAGAATGCTTTCGGCCATAACGATTGCCGTCACATGACCCCAGGCAATATGGAGTTGGGCACTGCGGAACAGTTCATTTATAGCCAGGTTCAATGTTTTGCCCGTTGCATGTCCAACCCATATGGGAGGGGGTTCCTCATTTTTGGTCGAGCTCTCACTCTTGGCTACACTGGCAAAGTCCATGGTCTGAACGTACACGTGATACATCCCGTCTTTATAATCGACGCCGATCGCTTTGGCATAGTCAACCTGCTGAATCTCATAGGCACTCCAGCAACCGCTGGTCACTAGACACAGAACAAGGCTTAGTAGTCCTAACGACCACCTTCGCATATGCCGTTTCATCGATCGTTACCTTCTTTGCGCGGCTTTTGCGTTTCAAGATAGACGGGTCTGCGTTTCATCCAACCCTTCGGGAGCTTGAACAGAGAAGCCAGGGCCTGTTTGAAATTAAGCGGTGTCAGTGGTGTCAGGTAAGGAATGCCGAATGACTTGAGATCGGTCAGATAGATCAGGAACAGGATAATGGACAGAATGAACCCGTATATGCCAAGGGAAGCTCCAAGTACATAACAGAAAAAGCGCAGAATCAGAACCGAACTGGTCATCACCTGATTCACGATGGTTGCCCCGGCGACTACCGTTACGGCAATGACGACAATCATGAGCGGAGAGACCATTCCCGCCCGAATGGCTGAATCCCCGATAATCAAACCACCAACAACGGTCAGCGTCTGACCAATGGCGCTGGGAAGCCGTACTCCTGCTTCCCGGAACAACTCCATCAGAAGCATAATGAGAAACATCTCCACACCCGATTCCATCGGCAGACCCATCCGTCCAACCGAGATCGTGGCAACAAGCGGAAACGGCAGCTGGTCCATATGAAATGAAGTCAGCGCGATATAGAAGCCAGGCAGGAATATGGTTACCAATAGTCCGATGAAGCGCAGCATGCGGCCCATATTCACCGAGAGGAACGGAAAACTGGCGTCCTCAGGTGATTTGAGAAGCAGAAACAGATTTACCGGACCGATGATGACACTGGGATTACCATCCACGATGAGAATGAAACGGCCATTCAACAGGCATTCTGCTGCAAAATCAGGTCGGCCCGTGTAATGGGTTAACGGAAACAATGTGAGCTTCGATGGAGATAACAATTCCTCCAGCTCGTTGGCTGTCATGATGCGTTCCGTATCAATCTTGCGCAGCCGATTCTGGACATCATTAATCAGTTCAGGGTTGGCAATATTTTTGATATACATCAGAGCTACTTTGGTCACTGAACGTGAACCGATTAATTCGATATTACAAGCCAGATCGGCTGTACGCAGACGTGTACGAATCAACGTAATATTGACGGACATCCGTTCGATAAAACCGTCTCTTGCTCCCCGGATGGACACTTCCGTTGTGGATTCCTCCGGCGTACGTGTAGGAATATTGGAGATATCCATGCTCCACATCACCTGCAGTGATGGTATGCAGATCAGCATATGACCTTCGAATACTCGGAGGGACATCAGTTTCGGACCGAATGCCTTGTCCTCTAGATCCATAAGGGTCCATTGCAGGGTAATGGATCTCTCAATATCCGATGTACGAAGGAAGTGAGTGCGCTCGTAAGCGCGCGTCAATTCGGGAAGAATAATATCATATATGGATTTGCTGTCGACCATACCGCTGCAATACACGATGACGATCTGTGCGGGAGACTCCCCGATCATATGGCTGCTGATGATGACATCGTCCGATCCGGCAAAGAACGTCGTCAAATTATGCTCATTGATTCGAAAAGGTTCAGCCGGATGAGGGACCTTTGTGGGCGTGGTTGTGATCGGCATGGGCAGGAGCCTCCTTGTCTTTTTTGTGTATGAATGCGGCAAGGGTCAACAGGACAGTGACAACAGATACATAAGCGAGCATCACGGGAAACTGAATGCGGTTCACATAATAATCGACGTAATCAATTCGCCACCACTGTATAGCTACGAAGCACATAATGAATGTGACTGACAATACAGCAATGTATCTCTTCCTGGGCCTGCGAAAATCAAGCAGATCCACAATGAGATAGATGGAGATGGCGACTCTGGCAAATGAACCGCTCAGCCATTGATAGATGGATAGGAAGTCCACGTGCTGGAGCAATTTTCCGATATTCACCAGCTTCCATTGTTCATAGGGGCTATTCCGCTGCTTGGCTGCTTCCTCCGGACCGAATTCAACAATAGCTCCCAGCGTGGGGCCAGCCGCCATACTAAGCATGAATAGTCCAAGCAGCAGAAGATGCCACCAGCGGATTTTGCCTTTGACATCGTGCTGAAACAGCATCAATATCCAGATCTCCATTAGTCCGGCGAGTGAATAGATCATACCTTTCAGGACGGGACCGGCACCGTATTCCATGATCGGGAACAGCTGGCCGTAGTCCTTGTATTTCATGTTGGCTGACATCACAAAATATCCGAGCAGGATCACGAAAGGGAGCAGGATACTTGATGTCATCGCAATGGACCGGATCCCTTTGGCGGCCGCCCAGGCGGCAACCAACGCTCCGCATCCTGCTAGCACATATGGCGGGGTGAATTGCAGATAAGTGGATACCGTCCAGTTCGTGGTCTCATATAAGGTATGTGTCCCAAGTGCAAGCAGCAGAAGAGAGGCCGAAATACGGAAGATCCAGGAAGGTACAGCACCGAATTCCCGCGTGATCCAGTCGGTCAGGCGCTGACCCCTTACCCGGCGAATGATGACGAACATCATACATAGAAAAAGCATGAAGAAAGGTGCAGCCGCCGCTACAGATAGCCAGCCGTCTCTGCCAGCCTTGTCCAGAATCGCCGGAATAGATAAAACATGGCATACCAGTCCGGCACTGAGCAAGATGATCGAAAAGGACAGCCATATCGTGATTTCTCCCTTTTCACGGCTCATGGGAATCCTCCTTTCCGTACGAGGAAGTTTCCGTTAGCTTGTACAGCGTGTGGTGTTTCGATTCCTCTAATCTGCTTTTTGTAGCAAAACGTTCCATTGCATAGCGATCGGACAATTTTTGTCTCCATTTCCGAAGCGTTTGCCGTAACGCTGTGCATTTTCTCCGTTAGAACGGACATAAATTTCCTGCTCCGCATCTGCAAAAAATGTCCCTACTGTGCCTGTCGCCCAAGGTATACCGTTAAGGTACATCGCAGACAAGAGGAGGATGATGCGAATGAACTGGTGGTCTTCAAACCGGCTTCGCCTGATTCAAAATAATCTTCGCGAGATTGATGCGGACATGAATGTGGACCTGTTGATGAAGGAGCTGCAGGAGTTCCAAACCAATGTGCTGATGATGAATGCGGGAGGAATCTTCGCCTTTTATCCATCTGCACTGGAGCATCAATATGTCACGCCTTATCTTCAGACCGATCTACTGCAAGAGGCTGTATCGAAGACCCATGAGCATGGAATGAAGTTTATTGCCCGCTTTGATTTCAGCAAGGCACACGAATCACTCTTTGAGACCCATCCGGAATGGTTTTATCGTGACCGTAACGGGCAGGAAGTGAACTATTACGGAATTGTGCATACGTGTCTGAATGGGGAGTATCAGCAGGAAAAGTCGATTGAGACAATTACGGAAGTGCTTGAGAAGTATCCGGTGGACGGCATTTTCTTCAATATGTTCGGGTACCAGCATTGGGATTACAGCGGTAACCATTATGGACCTTGTTATTGCAACAGCTGCAGGCGGCGTTTCCAGGAGATCTGCGGGGCCGAACTGCTGGACTATATGGGTCCGGAGCATGAACTGCATAGAGCGTATCTTCATTTTCAGGAGGTAACATCAAGGGCAATCCTGGATACCATTGTAGACCGGGTGAAGTCCCGTTGGCCGGATGTGGCCATTAGCACCTATCACCCGCACAGGGTTGATATCATTCGCAAGGAATCGAACACATCGCTAACCCGCAGCTTGCCTTTATGGCTGTATTCCGCCTCAGAGAACGTAGCCTCTGTAGTGAGCAGTTGGGACGATAAATGGGTCAGCAATTGCAGCATCAATGCCATAGATCTGACCTATCGATTCACCGGAGTCTCACCCTATGAGACGGAAGTCAGGTTATACCAAAACATCGCCAATGGCTCCGGACTCGATTTCTGTATTATAGGGGCGTTCGAGGGATATCCGGATCGGAAGAACTTTGGGGTAGCCCAGAACATTTTCCGATATCATGCAGCACATGAACATATCTATGGAAATCTGGCTTCCATGGCTGAGGTCATTTTGATTAAACCCAAGGCAGCAGAGGCAGGGACCGAATATCTGGGTCTGTTCAAAATGTTAAAAGAAGCCCATGTGCTGTTCGATGTCATCGTAGAAGACCAGATTACAGCCATGGCACATAAGCTGGCCGCAGTGAAGGTGATCATCTTACCTGGTCTGCAAAGGCCCCAAGCCAATACCAAGGAAACGCTGATCGAATTGCTCAAGCAAGGCGTAGCTCTGCTAGCCACGGGAAATGCCTTAAGAGAGGATGCAGATGCATTATCAGAGTGGTTTGGTGCTGTGCATACAGGAAATACCGACATGCTTCCCTCTGCCTACCTTCACGTGGCGGATGTTGATCGTTTTCCCAGTCTGAAGGACCGGGAATGGATCACGGTTAGCGGTGGGTTCGCTCACGTACAATTCGACCCCTCACGTGTGGAGTGCAGTATGCCGTATATTGAACCTGCATCGTTCGGTCCGCCTGAACGGGCGTATGGACATCAGGTGGGGGACAGTTACGGGCTGGGAATCTCGACTCCGGCAACCGGCGGTACAGCAGCTTATTACACATGGAATCCAGGCGTACTTTATTACAAACACGGTTTCGAAGATCACAAACATGCCGTGTTGGACATTTTGGCCCGGTTGACGGGTGAGAATGTGGTGAAGAACGATCTACCTGCCAGTACGGAGTTATTTCTGAATCGGACGGAACAAGGCCATGTGCTCGTCCAGCTCCTGAACTTGTCCGGTTTCAACGGAACGACATACATGGAAGCGATACCGATATACAATCGTACGATTGAGGTTCGCGATATAGGGGTACCTGTTCGGGCGTACTCATTATGTTCCACTGAGACTCTTCCCATTCAAGTCGAGGGGAACAACGTGAGACTAAGCATTCCTAGCCTGAAACGTTATGAAGCCATTGTAATCGAGATGGATCATGGCCTGAAGAAAGAGGTGATATAAACCGATGAAACCCCAGATAACGACGGTGAACCGTGCGACAGGTAAGCTGCAATCGGGCAGCCTTCTGTCACGTATGTACAAACACCGGATGATCTATTTGCTTATTTTGCCGGGGCTCCTCTATTTCCTGCTGTTCAAGATCGTGCCTCTCTGGGGACTGCTGCTGGCTTTTCAGGATTACAATCCGTTCCTCGGGTTTACGGGAAGTGAATGGGTGGGATTCAAGCATTTTAATGAGCTGTTTGCCAGCTCCAACTTCTACATCATGCTGCGTAATACGCTGGCCATTAATCTGATTGCGCTGGTATTCCATTTCCCGCTGCCGATTCTGCTGGCTCTAATGTTGAACGAAATTCGGCATGAGACGTTTAAACGCATCAATCAGTCGATTGTGTATTTACCGCACTTTCTGTCATGGGTCGTCGTTGCCAGTATGACGTTTTTCCTGCTCTCGACGGACGTGGGCATCGTGAACAAGCTGATTGCACAGAGTGGCAAGGATACCATCTCATTTCTATCGGAACCCAATTATTTCTGGGGGCTCCTTACAGCTCAGAGCATGTGGAAGGAAGCCGGCTGGGGAACAATTATTTTCCTCGCAGCTATGGCTGGAGTGGACCCTCAGCGGTATGAGGCAGCCGTTGTCGACGGAGCGGGACGGTTCCGGCAAATTTGGCATATTACGCTGCCTGCCATCCGCCCGACCATTATCATTTTGCTGATCCTTCGCCTCGGCAGTATGGCCGATACGGGATTTGAACAAATTTTGCTAATGATGAATCCGTTGGTTCGTTCGGTCGGCGAGGTGTTTGATACGTATTCCTATACGTATGGGATATTGCAAGGCAAGATCAGCATTGGAGTTACTGTAGGGCTGTTCAAGGGGCTGGTTGGACTATTCCTGATTGTGGCGGCCAACAAAATTGTGAGAAGACTTGGACATGAAGGCATTTATTAAACCCGGAGGGTTGTTGTCTGTCAGAAAGGAGGATAGGTTATGAGCTTTGTTGTACAGAAAAAAGGGCTCACGCTCTTCGACTGGATCAATTACAGTCTGGTTGCTTTAATCTCGCTGGCATGCATATTCCCGTTTCTGTATGTCTTCAGCGTTTCGTTTACCGATCCGAAGGTATATGTGCCGCTCAAGTTTTATCTGTTCCCGGAGAAATGGTCGCTGGAATCCTACCGGTATATCTTATCAACCAACAGTTTTATCAATGCGTTTAAAAGCACGTTGTTTATTACGATTGTAGGCACCATACTGAATATTATCGTATCCTTCACCATGGCTTATGGATTAACCAAACGATCTCTGCCCGGGCATAAGTGGATTATGGGATTGGTTATTTTCACATTGGTGTTCAGTGCGGGGATTATCCCGAATTACTTGCTCGTGAAGGAGCTGGGACTGCTGAACTCCTATTGGTCCATGATTTTGCCTGGACTGACGAATGCCTGGAGCCTGATTGTGATCAAAAGTTTTCTGGAATCGCTTCCTTCGGAACTGGAGGACGCGGCGCAGATCGATGGATGCAGTGATCTCACAGCATTTTTCCGGATTATTGTACCGTTATCCATGCCGGCAATCGCCACGTTTACCCTATTTTTCGCGGTAGGACACTGGAATGCGTATTTCAATGCATTGATCTACTTATCCGATTCAAGCAAATGGACGCTGCAGCTGCTCATCAAGACGCTCGTCATCGATTCGAATTCCGTCGCCGTAGCTCAGGCCGGGGCTAGTGATGAGAGCGTGGTACCGCAGGAGACCATTCGTATGGCGTCGATTGTACTCGCCATGGTGCCGATCCTGATCGTGTATCCATTTTTGCAGAAGCATTTTGCCAAAGGTGTCATGATTGGATCTGTCAAAGGTTGAACGCAACTGAAGTGGAATAGTGCTTTATGTATAAATGCAAACGCTTACTATATTTCTGACGATAAGGGAGATGAAGGCGAATGAACAAGAGGAATAAACGATGGACGACCTGGCTCTGCATGCTGCTGGCAGTAACCTTGCTGGCTGGCTGTGCGGGGAACAGTGGTTCAGGTGAGACGGCAGGCAGCACAAATAGCGGAGAGTCAGGTGGAGATCAGCCGCTGGATATCAAGATGTTTGCCGGCCTGTACAATGAAATTCCCGATATGAACAACGAATACTGGACCGAATGGGAGAAGCGCACTAACACCAAACTCGATATTGAATGGGTGCCTTCAGGCGATCTGGATACGAAACTGGATCTGCTGCTTGCCTCTGGTGATCTGCCAGAAGTAGTGGCCTACCAGAATCAGATTCGCCCAACGCTAATTACCGCCATCAAGAACGGTGCGTTCTGGGACCTGGCTCCATTTCTCGGAGATCTTAGTGAATATCCGAACCTGAAGGAGAATTTGGCGCCAGATGCGCTCAAATACCTGTCTGTGGATGGAGGCATTTACGCCGTTCCACGCTCTCGTTCCCGAGTTGATGGCGGACTGAAAATTCGGGAGGATTGGCTGAAGCAGTTGAATCTGCCGATTCCCAAGACGTTTGAGGAATATAGAGAAGCCCTGAAGAAAATTGTGGACAGTGATATGGACGGCAATGGCAAAAAAGATACGGTCGGCTTGTTATTCATCAACAATCCACCAGCCATGTTCCAGGCGGGTTTTGGGGCGTATAACCCGACCTACGATAACGATGGCGGGCTCATGAGCCCTGGCTTAACACCGCAATATGTAGAGATGGTCGAATGGTTCCGGGAACTGTATGCAGATGGGCTGTTGTCCAAGGAGTACGCCGTCATGAAGGAAAGTCAGGCCGAAGAACTGTTCAAGACCAACCGGGCCGCTTCTTACGGACGTCCAATCTGGTGGGATCATGAATGGGAACAGGCGATGAAAAAATCCGGGCAGCCTGACGCCAAAATATTGAACTTGTCTCTGACGGGTCCACATGGCGATGCAGCAGTCGGTCTGGAGACCGGAGTTGCGGGTGGATTTTACATTTCCAAGAAGGTGCCTGAGGAAAAGGTGAAGCAGCTCCTGAAGTATTTTGACATGACCGCTTCCCAGGAGATGACGGACTTTGCCTATTATGGAATCGAAGGTACGCACTATACAGAGAAGGATGGACAGAAGGTACTGACGGAGCAAGGCGTCAAGGAAGTGAACACAACGAGCAAAGGGGCAGGGGTGCTCGCCTATGCCAAGTGGGGCAAAGTCATTAGTGCTTCTGGAGACAAAGCCTATAATGACGCCAAAATCAAGGAAGTCGAGAATTTCGACGAAATTGGAAAGATCGACTTTTACCGGGTGATTACCTCGGAAGCCTGGAGAGAGACGTGGCCCAAATACGGAGACGAGTACAGTTCCATGATGACCAAAACGATTGTTGGGCAGATCAGTGTAGAAGAATTCAGAGCCTATGTAGACAAGTTGAACAACCAGCCGGACATGAAGCAGGCCTATCAGGAAATGGCCAAAGCGTATGAGCAATTTAATCAACAATAACGATGTAAAGGAGAAGCGATGAAGACTCCCATACTGAGCGATAAGGAACATCGTCCCTGGTGGCAGCAGCCGCTGCGCATCATTCAACCCAACATGCAGGTGAAGGACACCGAGAAGATTGATCCAAAACGGCTTGCGGATCAGTTGCTTGAGATGGGTGCGAATGCCATGGTGTTTAACACCGGTGGAATCTATGCCTGGTATCCATCCCATGTGCCTCTTCATATCCACAATGAATACTTACCCCGCGGCAGCGACCTGCTGCGGGACATCATCCGGAGCTGTCATCAGCGGGGGATTCGCTTTATTGCCCGCTTTGATTTTAGCAAGGCAGAGGACTCCGTTTATTTGCAGAAACCCCAGTGGTTTGTCCGCAGGGAAGGTGGGCAGCCGGACATTATCGGTGCCACCCGCCCAGGGGCCTGGCCTCTTCTGATGTCGACCTGCATTAATGGAGGCTACCGCAACGAAGACCTGGCGGTTCCTGTAATCCGGGAGGCACTGGAACGTTATGAGATTGATGGTGTCTTCTTCAACGCACCCGGGTATGTATTTTGCCAATGCTCCAGTTGTCAGAAGAAATACAAGGGTATGTATGGAACAGAGCTGCCGAGTACTTCAGCTGAGATGGCTTCTGATTTTGCGGCCCGCTGCTTCGATGATAATCTGGGCCGGATGTATCGGGAGATTAAGGCTGTTCGGCCTGAAGTACCGATGATCCTCTACTATAATCTGCATCGGGATAATCTGGAGAAACGGGTGTCCATCACCGATATGCTCTGTACTGAACCACAGGATGTGTTGTCGCTGGGTCACACCCGTATCCCGGAGTTCTGGCAGCCTGCGCTCAGTATCAAGGTGGGACGGTCCGTTCCGGGTCGTCCGGACCCCTTCGGCATTGTGCACTCCTGCCCCGGCATGGACTGGCGACATACCGGGCTTCCACCTGCGGAATACCGGTTCTGGCTTTCACAGATTCCGGCCAATGGTGGTCAGCTCTGGCATTCATTAACCGGGATTCCGGATACGATTACCGACAAGCGAATTTTGCGAACCGTGACAGAGGTCAACAGGGATGCAGCGAAGATTGCTGCCTATATGGACGGGGCACAGCCAGTGAACCAGGTGGCGCTTATGTGGAGTGCCAATCGTTCAGCAGAAGGCTTGGCGGAGGCGCTTATCCATAAGCATATTCCATTTGATGTGATTTCACCTGAACAGGTGGCCAGCGTGAACCTGCATCACTATCCGGTTATTCTTTTGCCTGAAGGCTTTTCGCATGCATCCAATTTTACAGATTTGCTTCACGATTATGTGAGTCAAGGGGGCAGCATTATTGCAGAGGGGGAGCTGCCGAAGGTTGAAAACCAGGCCGATCCGGTGCTGACGAACCTATTTGGTATTTCCGGGGAAATGCAGGAGAGCGAGTATTTGGTTGCATCCTATCTGCGGTTTGAACAGGAATATCTTGCGGGCAATGAAGTGAATCCATTGCAGCGGAAGCTGGAGGAAACGGAACTCATACCGCATCGAGGCAAGGTCATCTACTGTCAGCCTATGGATGCGGATGTGCAGGTCCTGGCTACGTTAGTCCCTCCGTTCTCCCCATTGGAAAGTGTAGGGGCTCCTCCCGAACGAGCCTCACTGGCTGTAAAACAGACGGATCTTCCGCTGGCACTGTTAAGAACCTTTGGAACAGGGCAGACCCTATATTTCCCATTTTCACTTAGCAGCCTGATACAGGAATTTAAATTGGAGGAACATTTCCGATTGTTTGCCAATGCCGTTCATTTGCAGCTGAAACATAAAGCTCTGGTATCGATCACGGAAGCACCAGGATTACAGCTGACTGTTTTTCGCAAGAATAACGACCTGCTCCTTCATCTGGTGAACGGGGCCGGACGCAGACCGTTGTCAGCCGTACTCCCCATACATGATATTGAGATAACTGTTCATTCAGGGGAGGGCAGCCTTGCAGGAGAAGCTGAAGCGTTAATCGCAGGAAATACGCTGAAGACAGAACGGGCCGGAAGTGAACTGAAAATTAGTGTTCCCGCGCTGGACGTTTGGGAGTGTGTCCGGGTGCCTCTCTTGATATAATGAACCCGAACAGATTCAGGCGAAAATGAGCCTAAGGCAGCATACGGGGGTGATTCCATGAGGCGGGTAATGCACACCATCCAATCAGCGCTTGACCGCTGGTTCGCAACGAATGGTTATCTGAAAAGACTGATCTGGTTGGGCTGTATGTCGGTGGTCATCCCGGTGGTGCTTGCCGGAAGCGCGTACTATCATTTCTCGATGATCAAACTGACCGAACAATTCCAGGATAACAATATGGCCTCATTGAACTTGCTCAAAGACAGGGTGGAGAATATTCTGACCAATATTGAGCATGAATCGATGCAGCTCGCCAGTGGCCCGTTGATGCGAAATGCATTAGGCAGTGCTCATTATGAGAGCGATTACTTTCTCCACCTGGATCTGCTCGATCTGTTTCAACTTCACAAAAACACCAATAACCTCATCGAAGAAATGATCTATTATGATGCTAAAACGGATATGGTTCTGTCCCACTATTATGGATTGGTCTCGCTCGCAAATTACAAGGAGCAGCAGGACATGAAGGCTGCCCTCGAAGGCCAAACAGCAGCGGGCTGGAACTATCTCCCCCAATCCGGAGAAGCGGGTTATATTTCCTATGTTAGACAAGTGCCTGTCATGGGCCAGGGAGACCCGCGTGGAGTGGTTATCCTCCAAGTGAAAGAACAGGAGCTGCGGAGCTTGCTGCGCAGCTATTCGGTTAGCCTGGAAGATCAGTCCCTCGCCATTCTTAATGCAGACCAGCATATTATTTTGCACACGGACGGTCCTGGAGAGATCGGCAAGAGTGCATCGGAGGATGATGTGCTGCAGCAAATTGCATATGCAGAAGGTAGAGAAAGGTCGGGCCATGAGGTATTGAAGGGTGAGCATGGGAATGAGCTTGTGGCATATACTTCGGCATCCATGGGGAGGACATATGTATCCCAGCTCCCTGAGCAGGAGATGATTGCCCAATTGAATTGGATCAAGGTGCTCATCCTGATCTCGGTGACCATTTTTGTGTTGGTAGGCATGCTGCTCACCTGGTTCAGTTCACGTCTGGCTTACAACCCCATTCAACAGTTGCTCCGGTATGGGGAACATTTGCGCAGGAACGGGCAGGAGTCAGCTCCGCATGGGAACGAAATTGAATATATCAGGTCTTCGCTCAGCTATCTTAATGAACAGACAGAGACCCTGAACCGGTATATAGAGGGCATACAGCCCGACCTGCGCGATCGTTTTCTGCAGAAGTTACTGCAATATAGCGGTTCATGGACCAGCAGCAGACTGGCTGAAGAATGTGCCAGACACGATATCCGGGCGGAGGGGCAATTTTTGGTGCTGGTGGTCAAAGTCGAAAATCTGGTCAAAAAGAAACGGTTTTTGCCCAGTGAAGGCCCTGTCATCGTATTTGCCTTGAGAAACGTCATGGATGAACTGCTCAGCCAAAACAAAGATCTGAACGGGTACGTCGTGGACAAAAATGACAGCGACTCGGTGGCGATCCTGCACTTCGATTCGGAGATTTCTCCGCGTGAAGCAAGGCAGAGGGTATGTAACTATGCAGAGGAGATCCACCACGCACTGGATCAGTACCTTTCCTTCTCGGCTACAGTGGGCGTAGGGCGTCCGGGTCAATTGGATGGGGTAGCCGAGTCCTTTCGGGAAGCACAGCTTGCCCTGCAATATCGGCTATTTGATGATGCCGAGAACGTTCTGTTTTATGAAGATATTCTGGCCACCCAGCGTAATCCGGTCTTCATGTATCCGCGGGAGATGGAAGAGGAGATTCTTGAATCGTTATGGAACGGAATGCTTACACATGCGGAGGATGCACTGCATCGGTTTTCCAAGAAAGTACGCGCCTCCGAATCCTATACGGTCATGATTCAGGGATATCACATGCTGCTGTCGGCCATTATCCAGTCCATGGAGACAAAGGGCCCCGGCATGCTTGAACGACTGGGGGGCAATCTGTTCGATCAGCTGCAGGAGAATCAGACATCGAAGGAAATGCACGACTGGTTTATCGGAGTACTGTTTCCACTATGCATCGAGGCCAGTCAGGATCTGCGCACCAATTCTTCCCGCCTGATCGTCCAGCGGGTCTGTGAGCATCTGAGCAGCCATCCCGAAGGAATGCAATCGCTATCGGATTGTGCAGAACTCGTGAATGTCAGTCCTTCCTATCTAAGCAGACTTTTCAAGAAGGAGATGGGGGTATCCTTTATCGAATACCTGATGAATCTGAAGGTGCAAAAAGCGAAGCAATTGCTGAAGGAAACGGACTGCACTATAACAGAAATTGCCGAACAGGTGGGATATTCGGAACGCAATCTAAATAGGGCCTTTCAGCGCTTTGTTCAGATGTCGCCCAATCAATATCGAATGTCGGTCCGCTAGATTTCATGCAAATGATAGACGGCGGCGTGCGAAAGCTATAACATACAGATATAGCGATCCAAGACAAGCACCTCACCAAACCATAGAGAAACAAGGAGGAAACCTACGATGACAAATACGACTAAGGCACCTGGAGAGACGAAAGTTGGCTTTATCGGTACAGGCGTTATGGGGAAAAGCATGGCAGGTCACATCCAGAAGGCGGGATACCCGCTGCATGTGTATACCCGCACAGCTGCCAAAGCGGAAGCATTGGTGAATGAAGGTGCCGTATGGCATGACACACCAGGCAAACTTGCGGCCGAGTGTGATGTCATCATCACCATGGTAGGATATCCGAAGGATGTAGAGGAGATTTATCTTGGCGAGGACGGTCTTGTGGCAAATGCCAAACCGGGTTCAACCCTGATTGATATGACGACATCCAGTCCCATGCTGGCTGCTCGCATATTTGGGGCAGCAGAAGCTAAAGGGCTGCATGCGCTTGACGCACCCGTGTCGGGTGGAGATATTGGTGCACGGGATGGTAAGTTGTCCATCATGGTCGGTGGTACTTCGGAAGCATTCGAAGCGGTACTTCCGCTGTTCGAATGTATGGGTACCAACATTGTATTGCAGGGCAAGGCTGGTTCAGGCCAGCATACCAAAATGTGTAACCAGATTGCCATTGCATCAGGCATGATGGGTGTATGCGAAGCACTCGCGTATGCCAAGAGTTCGGGGCTTGACGCGGAAAATGTGCTGAAGAGCATTGCTACCGGGGCAGCCGGAAGCTGGTCGCTTAGCAATCTCGGTCCGCGCATGATTGCAGGCGATTTCGAGCCTGGATTCTATGTGAAACATTTTATCAAAGACATGGGGATCGCCCTTGAATCGGCCAAAGCCATGGGCATGAAGACGCCAGGACTGGCACTGGCTGAATCCTTGTATCAGGAAATATCCAGGAATGGTCTGGATGAGAAGGGCACGCAGGTGCTCTATACGTACTATCTTCAAGCATAAATACATTTTGTGGTAAGCGGCAGCGTGTTCTTTTTCTTCAGTGGAAGGGAATACGCTGCTTTTTTAGAATTTTCACTGGATCGCATGTGTCTAAAGTCACAATATTGGTTAAATATTTTCGTATACTTTAGTTAATGTAAGAGAATTAGGCCTGATGACCTTTATTTTTACCCGTCTCTATCCGACATAAGTAATAGAAGTTTACATAATGGAAATACAAAAATGTTGTTATGTTGTTCAATCGTCGTAACCGATCCCCTGTAACTCACACTATATTTAGAACGGAGCTTGCCCATGTTCAAAAAAATCCTGTCTCTGTTCAAGACGCAGCCAGAGCTTGCGAGTTCAATTACGGCTTCCGCCCCGGCGATGCCGGCAACCGGCCCCGCACCTGCACGACTGGTGCGGAGCAGACGCAAATCCAAATCAAAATCCAA
Source organism: Paenibacillus pabuli (assembly GCF_039831995.1). Taxonomy (NCBI): domain Bacteria; kingdom Bacillati; phylum Bacillota; class Bacilli; order Caryophanales; family Paenibacillaceae; genus Paenibacillus; species Paenibacillus pabuli. Next base: position 3,175,020 of record NZ_JBDOIO010000003.1, on the reverse strand, counting down.
ACACGAATCAGCATGGATCAGCGAGCCGGAAGAACCGACCACAGCAGAACGGCTGCATAGTCTCTCGGGACCATACAAAGTCCTGAATGATCTGCTCGTTCCCAATCCGAAATCCCGTTCAGGCTATTCACAGATTGATCATGTTGTTATTGGTCCACGGGGAATCTTCGTAATCGAGACCCGTAACCTGACAACAGGCGAGATTCGGGGGGGCCGCAGAGAAGCCAATTGGACGGTCAGTACCAGTCGAATCAAGATGTATAATCCTCTGATGCAGCATCGGGGTCATGTCGAGGCGGTTCATGCACACCTCGGAGATTACAAGCGAATCCGCCTGATTTCCATGGTGACCTTTACCAATCGCTGCCGGATCAGTGTCGATCCTGCGGTACGGTATGTGAATTCGGATGAACTGGTGATTTATGATCATGAATTGGTCGAAACCATTCTGCGTAAAACGGAAAAGCTTGAAGCAGAATTCCCTGAAACGTTGTTTAAAGAGCAGGATATTCAGGCTATTTATTCCCTGCTGTCGTCAGCCAATTGCACGGTGCCTCAGACCCGGGCAGAACATATCGAGAAGGCCAAGGGTATTAAATAGCATATAAATTGCAGACACTGTTGTCCTACGGGATGACAGTGTTTTTTGTACTTTTGTCGGAGGCGTCCGGTCATGACAGCTCACGGAGACAGGTACATCGTCGTATACACCCAGAATTTAACTTATGTTAGAATGTAGACCAATGCTTACCTGTGAATACGGCATGTTACCCGAATGGAGATCATAGGGTGAATAGTAATTCAACAAGTACATGCCATGGTTAATGTAGTTTATATGCACGCATAAGATAAGGGGAAGATTATACCATGAGATGGACACAACCGATTCGGATGTTTACCGCGATCTTCAGCTTGGCTGCGGTTCTAACCGCATGCGGCGGCGGGGCCAAGGAAGCTGCCAGCCAAGAGCCAGCTCAGGAGGCGAGCGCGGAATTAACAGCGGACAGTACTCAGACGTCCGGGGCTGATACAGCAGCAGAAGAGAGCGAGAGTAACGCTTCGGAACCAGCCTCGGCTGGAACGGAGTCTACTCTGAAAGAACTGCAGGAAGAATACGCGGACAAGCTTGGCTATATTCGTATTCCGCTGGACGATCACCCGGTTCGCCGGGTCAGTGAGGAAGGTTCCAAAAATATTAACGTTGCCAACTACAGCGATACGCTGGTGGATATGAATGCGGAGGTGCCGATTCATGCCAATACACAGCGTCTGATTGATGACGCGTTTCCTTTTTTTACAACCGTACAGGCACCTGACGTGACTTACATTACTTGGGATGAAGCTACAAACCTCGAACGGGCCATGGTCAAGACGCTGTTTATTGCTCGTGAAGGTCTGCTGATCACCGAAGATGCGATGAATACCAAGGATTACAATAGCCAATCGTTCCAGGATTCCATGGATTTCTTCAGAGTAACCGCCAAATTCGAATCCATGGCACCGGTTGCGCAGCATCCATATGATATCACGTTAGGCCAGCTCTACGACAAGGCCCGCAAATCATGGGGCGAGCTGGCAGCGATGGACCCCAAGCAGGATGAGGCATCGTTTGCTGAGAAGTACCAAACGGCGAGAACAGATGCCAATAATGCCATGGGGCTGCTTAACATTTTGCTGTCTACCAATGAGGAAGAGCGTATGGAGCAAACATACGGAAAGTAAAAGAGTGGCTTGTGGCTTGTCCTGTTCTGGACGTTCCCAAGCAATCTATCAACATAAAGAAAAGGTCCATCCGATTAGCGGATGGGCCTTTTTTGATCCTTTTTCTATATTCAAGGCAGATGAATAGTTTGAACATGATCGGTATGCATAATCAAGGTATTGCCCGCTGCCTCCACCAGTTCAAGCAAATTGTTGTCAGCAGCCTTCAGCAATCCAGCCCGATATGGCTTGTCACCAAGATTCAGGATGACAAGTTCACCAACCATTTTCTGAAGCTGTTGGTCCAGTGTGCGGGAAAGGGGCATGGATGCAGGCTGAATGGGAAAATGCTGCTGGCTTAAAGAATAGGGTGTGCTGTTTGTCGGAGAAGGAATGATATATTTCAGATGATTGATGGAGACGTAGACCGAATGATACAGCGGAGAGAAGAAAATGAAGTAGTCGTTCATAATGTTCGTAATATAACCATGCAGCGTACGTCTGCCTATCGAAATTTCACTGAATCTTCCACGGGCATTCATTAATATTTTGCGATACGATATATTGTTGTGATCCATCTCGGGATCAGGAGCAGGCACGCTCGAAGTGAAACTGGCATCGTCCCCTTTGGTCATGTGCATGGACTGAAGGTGATGAAGAGGCACATAGGTGAAGCGCTGGTCTCCGTAAACCACAATCAAGTCCTGACCCATATCGATAATTTCACCCTGAATTGGAATTTTACAGCCGGATAGTTCCAATTCAATGGATTTTCCAAGCCACATTGTTGGGAATTTCACAGTATACCTCCTCTCAATATAGAATAGACGTCCAAATATATAGGGAAAATAGGCTGACAATTAGACTAATTGGTATCACAATGAAGGTCACTTTCATATACTGTTTCCAAGAGACTCGAACATGGTGAGTCTTGAGAATATACATCCAGATCAGGGTTGCTAGCGTACCTATGGGTGTCAGTAAAGCGCCAATATCACTTCCCAGAATGTTGGCAAGGTAAGCCAGATGCAGCTGGGTATCACTTAACTGAAGATCAGTTACAGCAAATGTTCCGATCATTACAGAAGGCAAATTATTGAACAGATTGGATAATAGAGTCAGCATAAGACCCGATACAGCAATTAGACTGGCGTTACCATCTTCTACCAGAGGCTGCATCCATTGAACGATGGTAGCTGTCATTCCAGCCCGGTGAAGACTATCCACTATAATATAAATGCTGAAGGCGAAGAGCAGAATATGCCAAGGGGTTTGTGTGACTACATCCTTGAGTCCAGTCCGGGTGCGATACCAACGCACAGCCAGCATCAGAACAACACCGGTGATGGCCACAACCTCCATACGAATACCCCATTGCTCAGCGAGAAAGTATCCTGCACGAATGAATACAACAATCCCGATGCAGACACGGAACAACCACCAGTCTACGTTTTTTCCACTATCGGTTGGTTTTGTCTCCTGATCTCCTGTTTGCAGCGGATGATACGCGGAACCCGATGTGGATTGCATGGACATAGGGTAATGATGAATTATCTTGGGAATACTTTTGCGAAAATAATAGAATAGCAGTACAGTCATCACAATAATACCCAGCATCGAAGGCACAAACATCATCTGGGTATAGGTGTTCAGGTTTAATCCTACCATTTGCAGAGCGATCAGATTGGCGAGATTACTAAGTCCGATCGGCGCACTGGAAGCTGTAGCGATGAGCGCACCTGAGATCAGGTAAGGTAATTGCTGATGCACTTTCAGCCGAAGTATGGAACAGATCCGGAGAATGATCGGAGTTGTAATCAGTATACTGCCGTCGTTGTTGAAGAAGACTGTCATGAGAAAACAGAGTAGTAGAATCAGCCAGAATAATCGGAAGCCGGAGCCTCGAGCCTTTTCGATCATATTGATGGCAATCCAGCGGAAAAAACCGATGCTTTCGAGAATGATTGACATGACAATGGTAGAGAGAATGGTTACGGCTGCGCCGGAAACAATCCCGAAGATGCCAACGATATGAGCGAAGCTGCTCACACCAGTAATAACGAGAAGAAGGGCGCCGAGCGAGGTAGGAATGGATTCATTTAATCCGCCGGGCCGCCACATCAGGAAAATGACAGTGATGATAAATACCCCGAAGGTTAACCACAACTGGTAATCAGGCATTTACTGTGATTCACCTCCCAGGGGGAGAAGTCCTGGTGGAGATTGAATCGAATGTTCGTGGGTTGGAGCGGGCCTTCCAGGTACAACAAGCCAGTATAAAGGCACACCGATTAAGACAACGGCAACGAAGATCAACATGATTATTCCCCCCTTTAAACTGGTTGATAACTTAAGCTTTTACGTGAAGATTAAGATCTCTTTTTACCGCCGGATTTGTTGCCACCGGATTTATTACCGCCAGACTTGTTTCCTTTGGATTGGTTGCCTTGGTTACCGCGCGAACGGTTGCCTTGAGCTCCCTGGGAACGGTTACCGCCAGACTTGTTGCCCTTGGACTGATTGCCCTGGTTGCCGCGTGATTGATTGCCTTGAGCTCCTTGTTGGGCACCTTGGGAGCGATTACCACGGGACTGGTTGCCTTGGGCGGCCTGATTACCCTGTGATTGGTTGCCTTGAGCAGCTTGGTTGCCTTGGCTCGTGTTATTACCATTGTTGTTGCTGTTGTTAGAGTTATTGCTATTGCTATTATTGTTGTTACTACCGCGTACAATGGATACCGATTTCACATGCTGCAGGGGAATACGAACGATCTCCTGATTTTTCAAAGCCAAAATTAATTGGTTCTGATTGGCATCGGCCAGGATGCCTTCGACTTTTTCAGGACCGCCCCGGTTGATCTGAACACGACGGAAGCGGAGTGCTTGCATAACCCCAAGGAACGTGTTGGATGGGATAGGGTTCCCCATGGCTGCAGTTCTGTTTCCACCAGAACGGCCTGTGTCTGTTATGCTTTTGACATGAGTCTCATTAACATAGACGATGCCTTCCTTGCAGTTCATCGCCATGTAGTCCCAGCGTACGTCGATCAGTGTGCCCTGTACTGCATCAGGACCTCCCCGGTTTATCTTGATCTCTCTTCCCAACAAACCTCTCATGCCTTGACCGTTCATAGACATTGTGTTGTGCCCCTTCCGTGATATAAGTTCAGATGGACAAAAATGGCGGATGTTTTATTGATCCCTTCCATTCGTCATTCGTGTCTGTCTGTAGTTTAATCATATGTAACATGCTATTTAGGGGGACTAGCCGGACAACCATTTCCATACTATTTTGGCTATAATCTATGAGAAGATGATGATTTCATAGATTAATGGCACGAATATTCCGCATCCCGGAAAGTTGAAGTTGCAGGGTTATGAAGGTAACTGTGCATCTGCCCTTACGGCCTGCTGTGCTCCTGCATAGGATGGTGTAACAGCCTAAGGGCAATCTTACGGGTTTTCGAAAGGCGGATGGAAATGCCTCTACCTGTCTACCACATCACAGTGTCCGATAACGAATATCAACAGTTAACTTCGAATATATGGTCCGATACGTTTGTGAGCGGAATGATGCTGATGGACGGCAAACAGCTACCAATCCGAATTCGATACCGGGGAGGACACACACGCGGCTATGTCAAGAAATCATTTGAGATTCGTACGTCCAGCCGGACGTTCCATTTCAATGCCGAGTACGATGATCCTTCACTGCTGCGCAATGCACTCTCTTTCCGTTTCTTTGAATCCATTCGTGTTCCGGCTCCGTCGACCCAGCACTGCGTCCTGTATCTAAATGGAGAGCTAAAGGGTGTCTATTTGCGTATTGAGGGTGTAAAATCGTTCTTTTTCCGGCAACGAAAAATACCTGTTCGAAGCATCTTCTATGCGGTGAACGATCATGCCGGATTCGCGCTTGATTCGAGTTCTGATGATACGAACAGGGACTTATTGTCCGGCTACACGCTGATTCGTGGCAAGGATGAGGACCGAACGAGGCTCCGTAACTTTATCCAGCAGCTGAATACGAAGTCCAGGCTGGAACTGCTTCGCTTTTTGCAGGCCAGAATGGATACGGATAACTATTTGCGCTGGCTGAGTGGTGCCGTACTTACAGGCAATTTCGATGGATTCCATCAGAATTACACTTGGTATGAGAAGAGCAAGTCTCGGAAGTATGGCATTTTGCCGTGGGATTATGAGGGAACCTGGGGAAGAAACTGTTATGGTGCAAAAGTGAACCCCAATCTTGTTCGAATTCAGGGATATAACAAACTGACCGGTCGCCTGCTTGCCTTCCGCCTTTTTCGTCAGCAGTACAAGAGAATGATGCAGCAGCATCTGATGAACGTTTTCACCGAGAAACGGATTATGCCGGTGGTGTATCGATTGCATAGTCAGATTCGTGAAGCGGTGGAGCAAGATCCCTATATGAAGTGGCCCATGAATGTTTTCTATGGTGAGCCCGAGAAGATACGTACTTATGTGGCAGAGCGCCGGGAGTATCTGCAGAAGGAAATACATCGAATATAGATTGCACCATAAAGATAAGCAGATAACTTTGATCACTGCAGACAGGGGTCAGGGTTTTTCTGTTTTTTTGAACAGGGGTGTGATATGTTTTTAAGCATAAGACGGGGACGGGATAAGGGTGAGGTGCGTGCACAGGATATGGTGGGACAATTTTTGTAAACGCTTTAAATTCAGGACAAAACTAGTCTTGTTTTTGTCCGCGGCGACGGTGCTGATCTCGGGAATCACAGGGCTGGTCACGTATCGCATACATATTGCCCTATTCAACGAAGAAGTCAGTCGACAGTACAGCCTTACAGCAGAACAGGTTCTTGCACGGCTCGATTCGCGGGTCAACGACATGTACAAGGTCACGGATTACATCACACTGAATCCTTCCGTGAAAAATGCCATTAAGGCACAGGCTGCAGGCATCTCTTCCTATGATCAGATGAAGCTTGAGGATGAACTGGATGACCAGCTGTATCAGGTAAGGCTGGATGCACCGGAGATCATGGGACTTCGCATTTATGATCTGAAGGGAAATATATTTAATCTCGGCGCCTTTGCCGGCTCGTTTCAGCAGATGAATCCTTCCTATTTGGCCGAGATGGTTCATAAGCTGGAAGGGACGGGCGGTGAATATGTATGGAATCGTCTGGGTCCGGATGCCTTCCTTCAGGAAGAGCAGTCCAATTGGATTTTGGCTGGACGATTAATGCGCTCGGTTGATCTGGAAACGTATGGCGTGATGTTAATCCTGTTTAACACCTCGCTGTTCGAATCGTATCTCAAGGACCTGCGATTGAATGAGGAAGTTGCCGTGTATCTATATGATGCGGAAGGACAGCTCCTATATGCATTTCATAATCAGGATGCAGACCCGCCACCGCTTACACAGCTCAGCCTGGGGGCAACCGAGATCAGGGACGAGCAGGGAACCACCCACTTGTACACCAAACAAACCTCGGACAAGGCCCGCTTCACACTGGTGAGCAAGGTATCGCTCGCACAGATTCAGAACAAGGGGAAGCTCATCCTACAAGTCGCCGTGTTCTCTGCGGCCGCCAGCGTACTCTGCTCCTGGTTCATCATCACCATCATTAGCGGCAGATTGCTGCGTCCGCTGGCAAGCCTGGTCAATGCGATGAAACGAGTGCGCGATGGCCAGTTCGATACAAGGGTCCGAATTGAGACTAGGGATGAGCTGGGCTTCATCGGTGAACGGTTCAATGCGATGGCATCCCGGATCGATACGCTGATTCATGAAGTGTACGAGCGGGAACTCAGTGAAAAGGAAGCCGAGCTCAAAGCGATTCAAGCACAGTTGAATCCTCATTTTCTATATAACACATTAAGTATGTTTTTCTGGAAGTTCTATATGCTTGGTGACGAGAAATCCGCTCGCCTCGTTACGGCCTTGTCTGAAATGTTGCAATATACACTGGAACCCGTGCAGCGCTTAACGACTCTTCAGGATGAGATGACGCAAATCGATCATTATCTACAAATCCAACAGGCCCGGTATCAGGAAGCATTATCGATAGAGATTTCAATTCCTGCGGAATTGCTTCGCTGTCAGGTGATCCGATTGCTGCTCCAGCCTATTGTCGAGAATGTATTTGTTCATGCCTTCGCAGACAAGAGGGACAATCGCCGTTTGGAGATTCGTGGTTCACAGCAACTTGGGCATGAGACGGAACCGGACATGCTGCTTATTGAAATATCGGATAACGGCTGCGGCATGGATGCACCGGTCATTGAACGTATTATGGAGCCAGTTGCCCCTGCGGAGGAGGAGCGTCAGCATATCGGCATTCGAAGTGTACTCCGAAGAATTGAGCTGATTCACGGTGAGCCTTATGGAGTACAGATCGAGTCTGGTGTAGATGAAGGGACGCTTGTACGCCTTCGTTTACCTTATCAGATTGGAGAAGGAATCATGCCTGGGAATTCGGATGACAGAGAGGAGCAGGTGCGGTGAATGGACGTATGCTTGTGGTAGATGATGAAGCGTTATTCCGTCAGGGGCTGATTCATCTGGTTCGGAACAACCCTCTCGGATGGGAGGTTGTTGGGGAAGCTGCGGATGGAGAAGAAGCGATTCAAGCGGTGCACAGTTGTACGCCTGATCTGATCATTACGGATATCAACATGCCTGTAATGGATGGTCTGGACTTGGCTGAGCGCATACATGAGAGCGGGCGGGATATCATGATTATCATTTTGACTGGGTATCGTGAATTTGAATATGCACAGCGTGCTATCCGCTATGGGGCCATTGAATTTTTACTCAAGCCGTTTTCCCTCGATGAAGCGTGCAAGGTACTGCGCAAGGCACATGAACGGTATCGCCGGAAACAGTCGGACATCCGAATCAGGGAACAATACATTCAGGTGGACCGGTCCGAGAGATGGCGCGAAGAACTGGCTTCACTGCTGCTCCATCAGCAATTCGAGGAGATGGTCATTCGGGTGGAGGAGCTACTGGAGGAAGCTGCCAGATTGCCATTGCCACAATGCAAATCCGAGATCCATATGCTCATGAAAATCATGACGGATATGCTTGCACAGCAGCTTCAGCCGCAGGAGCCCGGTGGGATGGACGTTTTTGGTCCAGATCCGCTGCTGTGGATTCATACCGTGCCTGAAGTCATTGCATGGGCTCGCTCGAAGAGCGAAGAGTGGATGGATATGATGATGCGTCTGACTCGGGAACAGCAGGATCATGTGATCACACGTGTCATTCGATATATTGAGATGAATTACGCTGGAAGCTGCACGCTGCAGGCCGCTGCTGCCCATGTGCATGTGACGCCAAACTACTTGAGCCATTTGTTCAAAAAGGAGACCGGACAGGGCTTCAGCCAGTATGTCAATAAACGCCGGATCGAGAAGGCGAAACTGCTGCTGCACAGCACCCGGCAGAGCATGGCGGATATAGCAGAACAGACCGGCTTCGATAACTCCAGCTACTTCACAACCGTATTCAAACAGGCGACCGGATTGTCCCCTCGCGAATACCGCAAGCAGGCGGCTGGAGATCACAGCGAGTAGCATCTAGTCTTTATGAGTTTTACAGAAAAGAGCCAAAATGATTCTGTATGCACAGCCTCGTTTCCTAGGACAACCCCACCATGTGGGGTTATTTTGCGTAGAAATTTTAAAAAGGATCGTTAAATAACAAATGTTTACGCTTACATTTTTATCTAAAATAACAGCTATAGCACATCAGCAGCAGAGAGGAGTGATGAATATGAAGGGGGAGCTGGCCGCTGGGACGCCGTCCGGATTACAACCACCGGATAATGAAATGAAGCATCGAATCAGGCAGCAGCGGCTGAGACGGTTCAAGACCAATATTCCGTTAATCTTGATGTTTATTCCGGTCATCCTGTTTTACCTGACCTTTCGTTATGCACCGATCGGAGGACTGGTCATGGCCTTCAAGGACTATAACTTCTATGACGGGCTCTGGCATAGTCCATGGGTAGGCTTTCAGCATTTTCAGACACTGTTCAGCGATCCGCGCACGGTGGAGATTATCCGTAATACCTTGTTCCTCAGTTTGTTAAGCATCATCGTCGGATTTCCCATTCCGATTATCCTGGCCATTATGCTCAATGAAGTGCGAAACATGGCCTTCAAGCGGACGGTGCAGACCGTGGTCTACATGCCACACTTCTTCTCCTGGGTCATTATTGCGATGATGATCATGACGGTTTTCTCTTTGGAAAACGGGATCGTAAACCGCTGGGTCGAAGCATGGACAGGTGAACCATACCCGTTTATGTACAACAAGGGCTCGTGGATTGCAGTTTTCGTCGGATCGGGAATCTGGAAGGACATGGGCTTCAATGCCATCATTTTTCTGGCAGCGCTAACGACCATTGATCCGAGCCAGTACGAGGCTGCACAGATGGATGGGGCGAGCAAACTGCGACAGATCTGGCATGTGACTCTTCCGGGAATACGTTCAACGATTATCCTTCTGCTTATTCTGTCGATGGGGAGGGTGATGGAGGTCGGATTCGACCAGGTCTATATGCTCCAGAATTCCAATGTTAACGAGGTTGCTGATGTTATCAGTACGTATATTTACCGGACGGGTCTTCAGGGGGCACAGTTCAGCCTGACGACGGCGATGGGATTGTTCGAATCCCTGGTGGCCTTTATTCTCATCTTTTGTGCGAACTACATCGCACGCCGATTCAACGAAGGTTTGTGGTAGGGAGGGAGAACAGCATGAGAAAAACCAGAGGAGAAAAAGTCTTTTACCTGATCAATTATGTATTGTTATCATTGGTTGCCGTCAGCTGTATCCTGCCCCTTCTGAATATCATCGCTTTGTCGTTCAGTGATGCTAGAGCCGTCGTGTCCGGTAACGTGGGGTTATGGCCAGTTGATTTCACCTGGTTCTCCTATCACAGCCTGATTACGGGGACGCCGATTCTGAATGCGTTCTGGAACAGTGTGGAGATTACGTTAATTGGTACAGGGCTCAGCATGGCCGTGACGATTATGGCGGCTTATCCGCTGTCACGAAGGCATTTTTATCACCGCCGATTTTTTACGATGGCGATGGTGTTCACGATGATTTTTAATGGTGGACTCATTCCGACTTACCTGGTGGTGCAAAATCTGGGGCTGGTGAACAGCTACGGTGCACTCTGGCTGCCGGGACTGGTAAGCACATATAACATGCTGATCATGCGGTCCTATTTTGAAAATTTGCCCGGAGAAGTAGACGAGGCTGCCCGCATTGACGGTTGTGGTGAGCTGGGACTGTTGTTCCGAATCGTGCTGCCGCTGTCCAAACCTTTGCTGGCGACGATTGCCCTCTTTTACGGCGTGGGGTACTGGAATTCGTTCATGAGCGTAATGATCTACATCAACGATACGTCCAAATACAACATGACCGTGCTCGTCCAGAATATGATTATGTCCAATCTGAACGTACAGGATTTTACCGATCCTACGATGATTTCGAATCTGACGCCGGAAGGTATCCGGGCAGCAGCCGTGATCGTGATGGTTATTCCCATTTTGGCGGTATATCCGTTCTTGCAGAAGTACTTTGTCAAAGGGGTTATGCTTGGTTCGATCAAAGGGTAAGACAGGCAAGCAGGAAGTCGGTCATATTGCGTGGGTGTCATATTACAGGAGAGAAAGAGGGTCTTATCTATGGCGTTAACGATGAAGGCATGGGTGAAGTCGGGTCTCGTTCTGGGCTTGATCGGCGGAATACTGGCGGGCTGCACAGGGGGAGGCGGCAGTGACCAAGCGGAAGGCGAAGACAGCAGAGGAAATATCACGTCAACCATCTACGATCGGGGGGCGGTCCCGAGCGGTATGGGTACGATTGAAGATAATATGTGGTCCAAGTGGATTAACGAGAATGGTCCGGTGAATGTCAAATATACGGCAGTTCCCCGCTGGGAATCCCAATCCAAGCTGAACGTATTATTTGCTTCAGGCAGTGCACCGGATGTCATTTTCGAATTCGGTACGCCCATCCGAAATACCCTGTTTAACCAGAAACAGCTCATGCCGCTGGATGACTTAATCGAGAACTCCAGCGTAGAATACAAAGCATTGATGGAGAAATATCCTCAGCTGAAGAAGGCCGGTATCAAAAGCGATGGCAAATTGTACGAAGTCGGGCGCATGAACGAGGTGTTTCCGCTAACGAGCTTTTTCATCCGGGAAGACTGGCTGGAGAAGCTGAATCTGGAGGTACCGACAAACGAGGAAGAGATGCTGGCCGTAGCCAAAGCCTTCACGGAAAATGACCCCGATGGAAACGGAGCAAATGATACATATGGCATCGGCGGGTTTCAATTTGGGGATACAGCGGGTCTGTTTCGCTATATGTTTAACGCCAATTGGGTCAATGTTGAGAATGGAGAGATCGTTGTTGGTCCCAACCACATGAAGGAAGCGACTGCTTTTAAACGAGCCTTGTTTGAAGCAGGCGTGGTGGATAAGGATTTTCTAACCGATAAGGACGGCGCCAAAGCGAAACAGGATTTCCTGAATGGCAAAATCGGCATGTATGCTGCCATGACTTCGGATTATACGGGCTTTGCGGCGAAAGAACTGGATACGCTGATGCAAAATGTCCCGGAGGCCAAACTAAAAGTCATCGCCCTGCCGACGACTTCGGTCGGACAGTACACGATGGTATGGAACAACCCGGTGCAGATGACGGCGGTTGTGAATGCACGCGCCAAAAATCCGGAAGCGGTCATGCAGTATATTGATTTTTTAACCAAAACAGAGACAGGACGAACCTTCAAAAATGGATTTGAAGGCACGCATTACACCCTGAACGATCAAGGTTGTCCGCGCATCTCCGATCAGGAAAAATACAAACAGGAGATCAGCTGGGCCGGGGACTATGCCATGATGTACAGCCGCCTGGAGGAAGGTAAATGCGGGTATACCGAAATGCTGTTCAGCGAGGAGATTCCGTCCCAGAAGGAAGGGCTGCGACTCTTCAAGGAAGCGCGGGAGGTATATATGACGGATCTTCCGGTGGGAGAGGGCGTGACCCACTCAGAACATATGCCGCAGCTGCCGAAGGAGCTTCAAGTGAAGCTAACCAATGTAACGACAGCCATCAACGACATCTTCACACGGTCTATCATCGGAGGCAGCAAATATACGGTTGAACAAGCCGCGGCAGAAGCCCAGCAGAAGTGGGAGCAAGGCGGCGGACCGGAGATCGAAACGTGGTACAAAGACTGGTGGAGCAAAGAAAAGGATAATGTCCTGATCTGGGACGATTTCTATGAAATCTATGAACAGCAGCAGGCTGATTTTAAGAAGGCAAAGTGACTTGGCGGTTTAAAAGCTGTGTGGAAATAGTTGTCATAGATAGAAAAATTAAGGATGTTGTCCTCAAAAGCTCTAAAAAACATATCGGTTGGGAGCAGTAACACAGATATATTCAAACGGGACGAAGCAGAGGTCTATTCTGTTTCGTCTCGTTTGCGTTTTTCCGTGATCGTGGCTTTCTTGAGTAGATTGTGGGCAAGGCCAAGCCACCTAAGATTTCGACATAACTAATATCACAGCTATGTTAAGTTGTCTAGGTCTGTTTGTTAAAATTTATTGACAATTTGGATTTGATGTTGTTTCATATGATTAAACTATGTTGAATGACCTTAGTTAGGAGATCAATGGAATGGAACTGGGAAGTAAAATCCGAAAGCTTCGAAAGGAACAAAACCGGAGTCAAGATGACATCGCAAAGGTTTGTGGATTTACCAAAAGCTTGCTGTCCAAAATCGAAAACGGGAAGACAGTTCCTCCCATCGGTACGCTGATCAAGATTGCCGAAACGCTTGGAACCAAAATTTCCATTTTGCTGGACGATAACGATTTTAACGGAACGGTGTACACGCCAAAAGCCAGGAGCATGGAAAAAATGGTCCAGACGGATCGAGGGTATCTGTTTTCCGCCATAGCGGCCGAACGGCCGGAAAAACTGATGCAGCCGTTTTACTTTGTTGCACAGAAAGGCAAAACGGGTAAAAGAACGATTTCCCATGTCGGGCAGGAATTTATCTTTGTCCTCGAAGGCACAATGATTTATTACGTAGGGAAGGAAGAGTACACTTTAAATGCCGGTGACAGCTTGTATTTCGATTCGGTGGAAAACCATAAATACATGCTGGTGACCGATGAAGTCAAGTATTTGTCGGTATTCTGCTCCGACACGAATGGTTAGGAGAGGGGATGAAATATGTTAAACATTTTGGTTGTGGATGACGAACCGAAGCACAGAAGAGGACTGTCCCGAATGCTGAAGGCTCTGAAACCGGAGTATAACATTTTTCATGCCAGAGATGGGGAGGAGGCTTTGCAAAATTTGAATGCTCATCCGATGGATCTGGTGTTCACGGACATTCAGATGCCGGTTATGGACGGCATCGAATTAATGGAACAATTGACCCGCCGCGGAGGAAATGAAAGCGTTGTCATACTAAGTGCTTATTCGGATTTTGTTTATGCCCAGCGTGCGCTCCAGTTAGGCGCCAGCGATTATTTGCTAAAGCCGGTGGAAGAACAGAACATCCTGCCGCTGCTTGCAAAAGCGGAGCGTAAAGCCAGCACTGCGCGTCTTGCATGCATAGAATCCGCACTTTCCGAACTGTTGGAAGGATGCCCATCCAATCAAGATTATCGATTATTGGAGAGCGCATTCCCGGAACTCAAGCAAGGGATCGTTCTGACCGCTGTTTTTGGCATGGCGAAGGACCATCAATTTCTGCTCAGCAGCCTCCAAGACCAGCTGCTCAAGATGATGGAGAAATCCGGATTCTCCTGCGCTTTTTGCATGAAGGAACAAATGCTCACCGCCTTGATTATGAACTCCGAGTCTTCCTCCATAGTGACTGCCGGCTTTGAAGACAAGATGCAAGAGGTCATTCAACACTTCCTGCGGGCATACGGGGCGGAATTAACGTTTGGCCTTGGACGTTATTTTGCCGAATGGCAAGAAGCCAGGCAAGCTTACCAGCAGGCGTGCCATGCGCTCAAAGCCAGATTTTATAAAGGCGGAGGGGCGCTGTATGGAGCCGAGCAGATGAATAATGGAGACCGGCCTGCCGTCGTGAAGCTTGAAGTAAACGAGCTGACCCGAGCGGTCCTGTCTGGAAACAAGCCGGAAATTGAAGCCTGTCTGGATTCGGCTGTTTGCCAGGATTCCGGGAACGGCTTTCCCGAGCCGGAAAAATTGAAATACGTTCTCGCCGCCTCGATCGATCAAGTCATCTCCCTTTTAATGGAAAAAGGGCTTGTGCCCTTACATAGCACTGCCTATGAGGAAGCTTTGCTTCACTGTCATACCGTTGATGAACTAAAAAAGGCGGCCCGGGAGTGGATCTTCGAGCTGACGGATCGTCTGGATCAACGGCGGCAGTGCAAAGCGGAGTCCATTATCGACAGCTGCAAAGCCTATATTGATACGCACTATGGCGATGGCGATTTGTCATTGAGCACGCTGGCAACGAAATTTCATTTTAATCCCTCGTATTTTTGCATGTTGTTCAAAACACATTCCCACATGACCGTCCATCAGTACATCGCCCATACCAGAATGAAGGCAGCTGCTGGCCTGCTGCTGCAGACCTCCCAGAAGGTTTACCAAATTGCCGAGAGCGTAGGATATAAGGACGCAAAGTACTTCATTCGTCTGTTTCGCAAGGAGTTTGGCACAAGCCCCGAAGAATATCGCCATTTATCCGCTACTCTCTAAAAGGAAGGGATGTCATTTGAGAGGACGTTGTCTATTGCCGCGTTTTAAGGATCTCAGCTACAGGTTCAAGCTTTTCCTGACCTATGCACTCATCGTTTCGCTCCCCCTCAGCATCCTGAGCTGGATGTATTTTCATTCAAGCCGGGAATTTGTCTCCGAATTTGCCAGGAAAAATCTGTATTCCATCGTAAAGCAAAATAATGAAATCATGGACGCCGAGCTCGCGCAGGTGGAAGAAAGCAGCCTGGCCATCATCGCGGATCAAACGTTGTATGAGCAGTATCTGCATGCAAACCCTGCAGATGAATACAGTATGATCTCGATGGAGAAAAAGGTTAGCCGGACGTTAAACACGTATTTTACGGACTTGGGGCAGATATATTCCATACATCTCATTACTAGTTATTCCAATATTGGCCCAACGGGCGCCTCCGCATTTATTCCGTATAGTAACTTCAACCAAACAGCATTGTACCGGGCTGCTTTACAGGGGGAAGGGGCAATGGAGTGGGTGCCGACCTTCTCGTTTGATCAGATGTTTAAGCAGGATATCCGCCGCTCCAAGCCTCCCGAATATGTTCGCCTGCTGGCGGGTGCCCGCTTGCTGAAGCTGTTCAATATCAATAACGGCGAAGTCGTCGAACTGCAGGGCAAGGCCGAGCTTCCCGTGCTGGCCGTTGTTTATCGGCCGGAAATCTATCATTCCCGCTTCGCCGACACGCTCCCTTCCGCCGGAGCTTCTTTTTTTGTGGTCAGCCCGGACGGACAGCCTGTGGCGGGCACGTCTATGGAGCATGAAATGGCAGGCATCGATCTCGCTTGGCTGGATGAAATGACGGAGATGAAAAGTGGCACCTTGACGGTGATGCAGGATGGAAAGCCGCTCATCGTTTGTTTTGATACGTCTAGGGTGACGGGATGGATCTCGGGTGTCACCATCTCGCCCGAAGCGATGGTGGCTGCTTTTTTGCCAGAGATCAAATCTTATACCTTCTATTTGGCCATTATTCTCCTGTTTATTTCGCTCCTGCTCGCGTATGTTTTTGCCAATTCCATTACCAGGCCCATTCATCAGCTACTCCAGGCAATCAAAAAAACGAGCGAAGGTGAATTCGACACGCGAATACCCGTGGAATCCTACAACGAAATGGGGCTTTTAATCCACAAATTTAATCAAATGAATGTCAAAATCAACAATTTGATTGAAGAGAATTACAAAGTCAAGCTGCGGGAAAAAGAAACAAAGATCATGTCGCTGAACATTCAATTGAATCCCCACTTTATGTACAACACGCTGAATATCATGAATTGGACGGCGCTTGAAAACGACCAAAAAGAGTTGAGCCGCATGATTGTCAGCTTGTCCTCCATGTTGCAGTACACCTCCGAGAACAGCCAGGACATCGGCGATTTGGTCCAGGACCTGAACTGGCTGAAACATTATATTTACATTACCAATCAGCGTTTCGAAGATCGGTTTACCGTCAACTTTTGTCTTGCCCCTGAACTGTATGCATACCAAGTTCCGAAGCTGTTCCTGCAGCCGTTTATCGAAAACGCGATCGTTCACGCATTTTCCCGTTTGCACAGCGGGGGAAGGATCACCATCCGGGGATGGATGGCCGACGGTGAGCGTTTTTTTACGGTGGAGGATAACGGCACGGGGATCGCTCCAGACAAATTAGAAGAGCTTGCAAAGCTTGAAGGAGAGTCGATCGGTATCCGGAATGTGGACAAAAGAATCAAACTCATCTATGGAGACAGCTATGGCGTCACGCTGACTTCAGTTGAAGGACAGGGCACAACGGTAACTATCAACCTTCCTGTATCAAACGTGTGAAAATACTCCACCAATACAAATATGTTGGAATTTTATTCGGAACGGCTTTTTTTTACAATAAATATACAAACCATCAGCCAATGAATGGAGGTTTCGTAGATGAACAAAGCCAAACGTGTCGCAGGAGTGGTTTTATCGTCTGTTCTGACGATCAGCTTGTTGCTGTCGGGATGCTCGGACAGTGGAGGTCCCGAAGCCCAAGGTGGCAAGAACGGCCAAAAGGAGCCGGTCACGCTTAAATTTTCCTTCTGGGGAGACACCATTGAAAAGAAAACGGTTACAGAAGCGCTTGAGCGCTTTGAGCAGGAAACCGGCATCCAGGTAGAGCCGATGCATGTTCCAGCGGATTATTTGACCAAAATGACAACAATGGTCGCAGGGAACGTTGCGCCGGATCTCGGTTATTTGTCATCGGGGGCCGCTCTGAGCTGGGGACGTGACGGGAAACTGCTGAACCTCACACCGTTTATGGAGAACGACCCTGATTTTAAAAAGGAGGATTATCTGGACCAGATATGGTATGAAATCGAACCAGGCAACATCATCGGGATGAGTACCGCCGTCGAAGGTTATGGTCTTATGTACAATAAGGATTTGCTGCTGGAAGCTGGGGTCGAGCTGCCTCCAACGGATGCGAACAAAGCATGGGATTGGGACACGTTTGTGGAGTACGCCAAAAAATTAACGCTGGACGATCAAGGAAGAAATGCGTTGGATCCGAATTTTAACCCGGATAAAATCAGACAGTTTGGCCTTCAATATGATCCGTATAACATGATGGCGGCGGTAGTCTCCAATGGTGGCAACTTCCTGACCGAAGACGGCAAAGGCTTCGGGCTTGCCCAGCCGGAAGCGATCGAAGCGATTCAAAAGCTTGCAGATCTGATGTATGTGCATCATGTTTCCCCTACTCCGCTGCAGACCAAAAACATGCCTGACACGGCGCTTCAGACCAAAAAAGTCGCCATGACGGTATCCGGCAACTGGGCGCTTCAAGCCTTTGCGGAACAGGATTTTAATCTTGGCGTCGGGGTCCTGCCAAAGCTGAAGGAAAGCAACACGCTGCTGGACGGGGCGCCAACAGTCATTTTCAAATCAACCAAACATCCTGAAGAAGCTTGGCTGCTGTACAAATATATGACGGACCCTGAATCGGTGCTGCCGCTGATCGAGGGCGGATTATGGATGCCGCTGAAGAAAGAGTGGTACACGAATCCCGAGTTGATCAACAAATGGGCAGCAGGGAACAAAGCGCATCCGGAAGGCTACACGGAAGCCTTTATGAAACAAACCATTGAAAACGGATTCCGCACTCCCGGCTTTGAAGTGAAGAATCTGGACAAGATCAACGCGCTCGTCACGCCCGCACTCGATTTGGTGTGGACGGGCAAACAAAAAGCGGAAGAGGCACTAAAAGGCGTGGAGCCCAAAGTACTGCCGCTTATTGAGGGATATTACGGAAGGTGATCCTTTTCCGGGGGCAGCAGCAAACCGCGTTCTGTTCATGACTCGAAGGATATTCATTGAAGATAGGGGGGATTCATATTCAACATAAACGCCGAATCGCAATGGCGGGCATTCTGTTTGCCCTACCCAGCATTTTGGGACTGATGTTGTTTGTCATGCTGCCGATGCTTGCCAGTTTGCTGCTCAGCTTTACGGATTACCGGATTGTCAACACGCCTAAATTTATCGGACTCGCCAATTATATTCGGCTCTTTGACGGAACGGACCCCTATTTCTACAACTCGTTATGGGTCACCTTGAAATACGTGATTCTCCGTGTTCCGCTGGGCCTTGTGTTCTCTTTTATGGCTGCGTTTTTGCTGAACATGCAATTCATTCGCGGCAAATCCGTCTTTCGCACGATCTTTTACTTGCCGTCTATTGTGCCTGCTGTCGCCTCTTCCATGATCTGGCTCTGGTTGTTCAGTCCCGATCTGGGATTGTTCAACAGCGTTCTTGAAGCGTTGAATCTGCCCACGCTCAACTGGCTGTATTCCGAACAAACGGTGGTGCCTTCGATTGTGCTGATGAGTCTTTGGGGAATGGGTAGCACGATCATCATCTTCCTAGCAGGCTTGCAAGGGGTGCCACGATCCTTGTATGAGGCGGCTACTGTGGATGGTGCCGGTGCCCTCCGGAAATTCCAGCATATTACGATTCCGATGATGACGCCAATTATCTTCTTTAATTTGATCATGGGGTCAATCGGAGCCTTTCAGGTGTTTACTGAGGCGCTGATTATGACGCAGGGAGGTCCCAATAACGCCAGCCTGTTTTATAACTACTATATTTACCGGCAGGCCTTTCAGTTTGGCGAAATGGGGCAAGCCTCCGCCATTGCGTGGATTCTGTTTATCATCATCCTTTTGGTTACGGTTATATTCTTCCGCACATCGAAGTCCTGGGTATTCTATGAAAGCGAGGTGTAGCTCCCTGTGAAGAAAAGCCGCCGTATTCAGCAAATTATCGTGTATTTGTTCCTCATTGGGGGAGCTGCCTTCTGTTTACTCCCGCTGTTTTGGCTGGTACGCAGTTCGATGATGAATTCGTTGCAAATTTTTGAGATGCCTCCGAAGTGGATTCCTTCGCCGTTTCGGCTGCAAAACTATGTGGAGGCACTGACCACCATCGACTTTTTTCAGTTTTTCCGCAACACCTTGTTCATTACCGTCAGCTGTCTGTTTGGAGCACTCTTTAGCAGCTCGATTGGAGCCTACAGCTACGCCAGACTGGAATGGCCGGGAAGGCGGCTCTTCTTCGGCTTGCTGCTGGCCAGCATGATGCTTCCCAGCGCCGTCACCTTGATTCCCACTTTTATCGGCTGGAGGTTTGCCGATCTGATCAATACGTATTTTCCGCTGATTTTGCCGGTGTGGTTGGGCTCTGCCTTCGATATCTTTTTGCTCCGGCAGTTTTATTCCACGATACCGAAAGACATGGATGAAGCCGCATATGTGGATGGGGCAGGCCCGTGGACCATTTTCACCCGGATCATCATTCCTTTGTCTAAACCGCCACTCATCGTGATTGGATTGTTTTCCTTTATGAATTCCTGGAACGACTTCATGGGACCGCTGGTGTACTTGAATGAGGAGAGAAAGTTCACGCTAGCATTAGGCCTGCAGATGTTCCAGTCGCTTCACAGTGCGCAGTGGCACCTTCTGATGGCGGCCTCGACCGTGGTCATTTTACCGGTCATCGTGGTTTTTTTCATAGGCCAGCGTTATTTTATCGAAGGGATTACGTTGACCGGAATGAAAGGGTAACTCGGGCGTGGGCATACCCATAATTCAACATTATTGAATATAATTCAATTCAGTTTTGTAACATGCTGTAAAGGCAGCAATTTCGGCTTTGTCACAATACGGAGGGAGCGTAAAAAAATATGGAAGCTCAGCGACTCAGCAAGGTAAGGGAAGTGATCGAGCAGCAGGAAATAGATGCACTGTTGATTTCCAGTCCGTTTAACCGGAGATATGTTACCGGCTTTACGGGAACTGCCGGTTGGGCTGTAATTACTCAGGATCAAGCGTGGCTAGTGACCGATTTTCGTTATGTCAGCCAAGCGGGGCAGCAAGCCAAGGAATTTGAAGTGGTGCAGCATGGGGGCCAGCCGCTTGAGCTGATCCGCGAAAAACTGAGCGCCGCCGGCGTCAAGAAAATGGGATTTGAAAAACATCATGTTCCCTTTGCCGACTATGAAACGTACGAGCGCACGTTTGCCGGCATCGAACTAACGCCAATTGGGGACGTCATCGAAAAGCTGCGAGGCATTAAGGATGAGGGGGAGCAGCACTGTATTCGGAAAGCAATCGAAATTACGGAAAAGGCCTTTGCGTTTATTCTGGGTGTAATGAAGCCTGGCGTTACCGAAAGGGAGGTGGCGGCGGAGCTGGAATATTTCATGCGCAAAAACGGCGCGGTGTCGTCGGCGTATCCGATCATCGTCGCTTCCGGCGCGCGCTCGGCACTTCCGCACGGATTAGCCAGTGACAAGCCACTCGGAATGGATGAATTCGTGACCATGGATTTTGGCGCGAATTACGAAGGATACTGTTCCGATTTGACGCGCACGGTTTTTATCGGCAAACCGACCGAACGCCATCGGGAGATTTACCGGATTGTGCTGGAAGCGAACCAATCCGTCCTGGAGGGGCTGAAACCGGGAATGACCGGGAAGGAGGGTGACTCGTTGGCCAGGGAATATATTTCCGGCCGCGGGTATGGGGATTATTTCGGTCATGGTCTCGGCCACGCCTTCGGTTTGGAGATTCACGAGCCCATGCGGTTTTCCCAACAAACGGAGGATAAGCTGGAACCCGGCATGATTATGACGGTTGAACCCGGCATTTACCTGCCTGATTTTGGGGGCGTCCGCATCGAAGACAACATTCTGGTTACCGATACGGGCATCGAAGTGCTGACAACATCGAATAAAGAACTGATTGTGCTGTAAGAGGGGAGGCAAGGGATCGATTCATGAATGCTGAATCTGCGGAGGTTGTTGTTATCGGCGGCGGGATTATCGGCATGTCCATCGCTTATTATGCGGCGAGGCAAGGTATGGATGTGGTTGTGGTGGAGCGGGGAGAACTCGCCGGAGGGACCTCTTCCAAATGCGACGGCAATATTCTTGCGATTGACAAGGATCCCGGCTTTGACAGCCAGATGTCCTTAAAATCGCAGGAACTGGTGGCGGAATGGGCCCGGGAGCTCGATGAGGAATTTGAGTATCGCGCCCCCGGAAGCATCCTTGTCTGCGAGACGGAAGAGGAGATGCTTGCCGCCGAAAGCTGGGTTTTACGCCAGAGGGAGGCCGGCCTTCCCTTCCGCATGCTCGACCAAAAAGATCTGCGCAGCGAATGGCCAGCGCTGGCCGAAGATCTGCTCGGCGGCTTAGAGTGCGCAACGGATTCCACGGTAAATCCGGTGCTGCTCACCTATTCGCTGGCATCCGCCGCTCGCCGGTATGGAGCCAGGCTGCGGGTTCATACATCCGTTACGGCGATTATGCTTGATGCTCAGCGGAGAATCCGCGGGGTAGAGACCACCGGCGGCACGATTCATGCACAGACCGTCATCAATGCTGCCGGGGTGTGGTCGAAGCATATTGGACAAATGGTCGGGCTGGATATTCCGATCGAACCCCGCAAAGGGCACATTCTGGTCGCTTCCCGCTGGGAAAGCATCGGGAAGCGAAAGGTGATGGAATTTGGTTACCTGATCAGCAAGTTTGGCGGAAAGCGGAGCGTTGACCCGAAATTTGAACAATACGGGATCGCGCTTGTATTCGAACCGACCGCATCGCAAAATTTTCTGATTGGATCGAGCCGCCAATTTGTAGGGATGGACGCTCGCGTGGACCAGGAGGTCATCCGGCTTATGGCCGAAAGGGCAATTCGCTTTTTCCCTGCCCTGGAACAGATTCCGCTGCTTCGAACCTACGCGGGATTACGTCCCTGGACACCGGATCATCTGCCGATTGTATCTGCCGTTGATGAAATTCCCGGGTTCTACATCGCGGCCGGACACGAAGGTGATGGCATCAGCCTGGCTGCCGTTACGGGAAAAGTCATTAGCGAAATGCTGAACGGAGCGGAGACCTGTATTCCGGTTGATCCGCTGCGTTATGACCGTTTCCGCCACGAGGCGGGCCGACAGGAGGTAATCTTTTGAGAATATCCAAGCTGGTGAGCACAATCGACACCCACACGGGGGGGAACCCCACCCGGACCGTGACAAGCGGAGCACCCGAGCTGATCGGCCGTACAATGACCGAGAAGATGGTGTACATGTCCGAACATTACGACCATTTCCGCCGGGCTCTAATGCTGGAACCGCGGGGGCATGAAGTGATGTCAGGCTGCATTTTGACTCCGCCGTGCAACAAAAGTGCAGACATCGGGGTTGTCTTTATCGAAAGCGGTGGATATTTGCCGATGTGCGGACACGACACGATCGGCCTATGCACGGCACTGATCGAGGGAGGAATTTACCCCGGGAACAAAGACGTTATCCATTTGGATACGCCAGCAGGAATGGTTAAAGCAAAGCTTACAGTGGAGGACGGGAAGGTAAAGAAGGTTTCGTTCACAAACATCGCTTCTTTTTTATACCAATCGGATGTACGGGTTCGCGTTGAGGGTATTGGCGTCATTTCCGTTGATATTGCGTATGGCGGCAATTTTTACGGGCTTGTGGACGCGCGCCCGCTTCATCTGCCACTCGTTCCCGGACGGGGTTCGGAGATCGTGGAGCTGGCGATCAAGATCCGGGAGGCGATCAATCGCGAAATCGAGGTGGTACATCCCGAAATTCCCGTCATTCGCGGACTCACTCATATTGAGTTTTACAGTGACCCGGTCTCGCCGTCCGCCAACTGTCGGAATACGGTTGTCGTACCCCCTGGCGGCATTGACCGCTCTCCATGCGGCACGGGAACTTCTGCGAAAGTTGCCGTGCTTCACGCCAAGGGGGAGCTGCAAAAAGGGGAGGAGTTCGTGCATGAGAGCATCGTAGGCTCCTTGTTCCAGGCAAAAGTATTGGAAGAAACGACCGTGGGCGGTTTGGCGGCAGTCATTCCCGAAATATCCGGTTCAGCGTGGATTACGGGCTTTCATCAGTTTGTTTATCAGGAGCAGGATCCGTTGAGTCAGGGATTTTTCCTGCTCTAATGAATTTTACCGGAGGGCGGCATTATGGAAACAACGAAGTGGTATGCGGCGCTCGATACGCATTCCTGCGGTCAGCCGCTGCGGATCATCACCGGGGGGGTGCCTCAGATCAATGGCTCCTCTCAGCATGCGAAGTCTTTATTTTTCAAACGGCATTTCGATTCCGTCAGGAAGCTGCTGCTGGCTGAACCGCGAGGGCATCGTGAGATGACGGGAGCGATTGTAACGGCATCGACAACGCCAGAAGCGAGCTTTGGATTGTTATTTCTGAACCAGGAAGGCCTTTCGGCCATCAGCGGCCACGGAATCATCGCCACCGTTGCGGCATGGGCGTCGACGGGACAGCTATCTGCTTCGGACGCTGCCAACGGCGTTCTGATCGATTGCCCGGCCGGAACGGTCAAGGCCTTTGCCGATTTCGACGGGCATGAAGTCCGGTCAGTTTCTTTTTTGAATGTCCCAAGCTTCATTTATGCCGAGCAGCTTGCGGTGAAGGTTCAAGGCATGGAGATAAGGGTCGATGTCGCTTTTGGCGGTGAGTTTTATGCTGTGGTCGATATGTCAGCTTTGGGAGACGGAGATGTGTTCAACCTTCCAAAGCTGCGTGAATGGGGCAGGGTGATCCGCGAGGAGATCGAACGGCGGCTTGAGGTGAAGCATCCGCACCTGGACTGGATATCCGGAATTCACGGCGTCTTTTTTTATCAAAGGGGAGATGCATCGTGCGATGACCGAACCCCCCACCGGCTCGCATATCGCTGCACGGCTGCATTTGCCGGAGAGCAGCTTGACCGGTCGCCAG
This sequence comes from Paenibacillus pabuli, assembly GCF_039831995.1. Classification (NCBI taxonomy): domain Bacteria; kingdom Bacillati; phylum Bacillota; class Bacilli; order Caryophanales; family Paenibacillaceae; genus Paenibacillus; species Paenibacillus pabuli. The sequence continues at coordinate 3,150,221 of NZ_JBDOIO010000003.1, read as the reverse complement.
GAGGGGCTGGCACCTGCGCTCACATGGCATTCCTGCATTCCTGCGGTTCGCTGAAGCCAGGGCAGCAGATCGTTTATGAAGGGATCACTGGCGCGCGAATCGTGGGAAGCATCGAAGGGGAAAAGGACATTCACGGGTATAGAGCCGTCATTCCTCGGCTCACCGGAACCGCTCACATCCTGGGATTCATGAATTTCTTGCTCGATCCGTCAGATTCGCTGCCGGAAGGTTTTGTTCTGTACTGAATCGAGGCTGATATTGAAATGGATAACGCTGAAGGGAGAAATGTCAATATGGCAACATTTGAAGGAGTTTATGTCGCGCTTGTCACACCGTTTACAGCGGATTACGAGGTCGATTACAAACGTCTGGCGGAGCTTTGCGATGACCTTATCTCACAAGGCGTGAACGGCTTGATCCCGGCTGGATCATTAGGCGAATATGCGACATTAACGCGGGAGGAGCGGGCCAAGGTTGTGGAGACGGTCATCGAAGCCGCGGCAGGCCGAGTGCCTGTAGTCGTCGGTTCCGCGGCGCCATCCACCAAGCAAGTGGCAGATTGGGTACGGCATGCCAAGGACGCGGGAGCTGCCGGCGTAATGGCACTGCCACCAATCAATTACAAGCCACTTGAGTCTGAGGTCATCGCTCATTATGAAGCGGTGAATGAGGTGGGTTTGCCGATCATCGTTTACAACAACCCGCATGATTACAAAGTTGATTTGACTCCCCAGCTGCTTTCCAGGCTTTCCGAGCTTGAACATGTCGTGGCCGTGAAGGAATTCTCCGGGGACATCCGCCGCGTGCACGATATTTTGGCCCATACGGATCTGGAAGTGATGATCGGCGTTGACGATTTGGCTATGGAAGGTGCGCTGTGCGGGGCAACGGGCTGGATTTCAGGCGTGCCAAATGCTCTTCCTAAGGAAGGAGTGGAGTTATTCAATCTGGCGAGACAAGGCAAAGTTCGGGAGGCGACTGTTCTATATCGCCATCTTCTCCCTTTGTTCCACTTTGATGCCAGTCCGCAGCTTGTCCAATCGATCAAATATATGATGG